>JAVBVW010000008.1:0-235487 GCA_036677745.1 Bacteroidales bacterium | reverse complement strand
CCTTAACATCTGCTATTCAAGAACATACACGGGATGAGTTAAACATCACATCCAAAACCATTTCTCCCTTAACATCTGCTATTCAAGAACATACACCAGATGAGTTAAACACTTCATCTCACCTCGGCCTGTTTGTGGTAACCGCCAAAATCGACAACCAAAAATTTGCCGCCTACCAAAACGACGACTACGCAACCATTATGATCAGAATTTTGAGCGACCGTCTGGCCGAAGCAACAGCTGAATGGCTCCACGAAAGAATACGAAAAGAGTACTGGGCATATGCACCCGACGAAAACCTAACCCCGCAGGAGCTCTTTTGCAACAAGTTCCAGGGTATTCGCCCCGCACCCGGCTACCCTGCCTGCCCGGACCACTCCGAGAAGCAGACACTCTTCGAAATCCTCAACGCCACACAAACCATTGGCGTCTCGCTAACAGAAAACTACACAATGAACCCGCCCGCCTCCGTCTGTGGCTATGTCATCGACCACCCCGCCTCCACCTACTTTAACGTAGGCCCCGTAGCCCCCGACCAGCTGGAAGACTACGCCCGCCGCAAAAACCTAACCACGGAGGAGGCCGCCAAACTCCTCCGCACATAACCCCTGAAATAATCTCCGCGCCACTTTTGCTCAACCACTTAAAAATAATCTCCGCGCCACTTTTGTTCAACCACTTAATTTACAACCACATATAAAATAGACTTTAACGAAAATACCTTTAATCTTGCTGAAGTCTCATTTGCAAACATCTAAATAACAACACTTTGAACAAAAGTGGCGCGGAGAATTTCCCTAAACACCCCCAATATGACAGTACTCGAAAAAATTCAAACAGCAAAAAATCCGCTCTTCACATTTGAGCTCCTCCCTCCGTTAAAAGGACACAGCATTGACAAGGTTTACAGCACAATAGAAGGGCTGTTGGAGTTTGAGCCGGCTTATATCAATTTTACCTCGCACCGCAATGAAACTACTTACCGTGAGCGGCCGGATGGAACGCTTGAAAAGCGTGTAGCACGAATCAGGCCGGGCACTATTGCGCTGGCGGCGGCGGTCAAGTATAAGTACGATATCACTGTTGTGCCTCATGTTCTGTGTGGAGGTTTTACCCGTGAGGAGACCGAGAATGCTTTAATTGAGATGAATTTTCTTGGAATTCACGATGTTCTGGCACTTCGCGGTGATCCTGTGCGTGGCAGCCGCTCGTTCATTCCCGAAAAGGAGGGGCATTCGAATGCCGCCGGCCTTGTGACTCAGATTTCGAATCTCAACCGGGGTCGCTATCTTGACGAGGCTATGGAGCACGCTGCTTCCACTTCGTTTTGTATTGGTGTCGCAGGCTATCCGGAGAAGCATTTTGAGGCTCCCAATTTGGAGGCTGATATTGCCCGGCTTAAAGAGAAGGTTGATGCCGGCGCACACTATATTGTTACTCAGATGTTTTTCGATAATACTAAGTTTTTCAGGTTTGTAGAGGAGTGTAGGGCCGCCGGTATCGGGGTTCCGATTATTGCGGGTCTGAAGCCGATTTCGGCCTTGAACGACATTCGTCTGCTGCCTCAGACATTCCACATAGATGTGCCGAATGAGCTGTACAAAGCGGTGGCTGCCTGCCGCGATGATGCTGCTGCCCGCGAGGTTGGTGTCGAGTGGGCTACCACTCAATCCCGCGAACTACTAAAGGCCGGAGTTCCCGGCATCCACTACTATACACTTGGCCGCTCCGACAACGTTGCCAAAATTGTACGCGGCAGCTTTTAATCTCCGCGCCACTTTGGTGCAACCATTTAATTTACAGACGCATATAAAAACAACTTTCCCAAAAAAACATCAAACTTCGCTAAAGTATTTTTTTCAATATCCTTATATACAATAATATACACCAAACTGGCGCGGAGATTAAAACATACATCATGAAAGACTACAGGGTAGCCGACATAACGTTGGCAGATTTCGGAAGAAAAGAAATTGAGATTGCCGAAAAGGAGATGCCGGGGCTGATGGCTCTGCGCAAAAAATACGGCACTTCTAAACCACTGGCCGGAGCCCGAGTGATGGGCTCGCTACACATGACAATTCAGACTGCTGTACTAATAGAGACGCTCAAAGAGCTTGGTGCAGAGGTTCGTTGGTGCAGTTGCAATATCTATTCAACTCAGGATCATGCTGCTGCGGCTATTGCTGCTGCTGGAGTGCCTGTTTTCGCATGGAAGGGAGAGACTCTGGAGGAGTACTGGTGGTGCACAGAAAGGGCTCTCGATTTTGGCGCCGGCAAGGGTCCTACACTTATTGTTGACGACGGCGGTGACGCCACGATAATGTTACACCGGGGATACGAGGCAGAGAGCAAGCCTGCGGTTCTTGATGCTCATGCCGATACTCAGGACGAATTGGAACTGAACAAAATTCTAAAGAAAATTCTGGCAGACGACAAAGGTCGATGGCATAAGGCAACTTCAGAGGTTAAAGGTGTCTCCGAAGAGACCACAACCGGCGTTCACCGCCTCTACCAGATGCTGGAGCAGGGCAAGCTCCTCTTTCCGGCATTTAATGTTAACGACTCGGTTACAAAATCTAAGTTCGACAATCTTTACGGGTGCCGTGAGTCGCTTGCCGACGGAATTAAGCGTGCCACTGATGTTATGATTGCCGGCAAGGTGGTTGTCGTAGCAGGCTACGGCGATGTTGGCAAGGGATGCGCAAGGTCTATGCACAGTTACGGTGCAAGAGTTTTAATTACCGAGATTGACCCAATTTGTGCGCTTCAGGCGGCCATGGAGGGGTTCGAGGTTGTAACAATGGATGATGCCGTTAAAGAGGGAAACATTTTCGTTACCGCAACCGGGAATCGCGATATTATTACAGCAGTACATATGGCCGCCATGAAAGACCAGTCGATTGTCTGCAACATCGGCCACTTTGATGACGAAATTCAGGTAGCCCAACTTGAAAAGTGGCCGGGCATTAAAAGAACCAACATTAAGCCGCAGGTAGATATGTACACCTACCCCGATGGTCATTCAATAATCCTTCTCGCCCAGGGCCGTCTCGTTAACCTCGGCTGCGCAACAGGTCACCCATCATTTGTAATGAGCAACTCCTTTACAAATCAAGTGATTGCACAGATAGAACTATGGCAAAACAACTACGAACTAGGCGTTTACCGCCTCCCTAAACACCTTGACGAAGAGGTTGCGCGCCTACACCTCGGCCAGATTGGTGCGAAACTCACCCGCCTTACCCCAGAGCAAGCCCAATATATAGGCGTCTCACCCGACGGCCCGTACAAACCCGACCACTACAGGTACTAGCAAAACCAGCGCTCCGGCAAAAATCTCCGCGCCACTTTTGCTCAACCACTTAATTTACTAATACATACAAAATTGACTTCAAGGAACGCAAAATAATCTCCGCGCCACTTTTGCGTACGTTTTTGTAAATGTGCGCGTTAAAAAACAGACTTTAGAGAGCTTTACATGAATCTCACTAAAGTCTGTTTTGCATTACACACAATATGAACTACTTGAACAAAAGTGGCGCGGAGATTATTTAAGCCTGCTAAGAAGTGCCTGCTTGCCGGCTGACTCTTTTAGCATCTCTACAAAATATCTTGCGTCAAGAAGAGTAAATTCACTCTTACCCTTTTCATATCTCTCAACGTAGTGGGTGGCAAGTTGTGTTAAAAACTGCCTGCAATCGATATTTATCATCAGACCTTCAGCATAATCTCCGTATGATATACCTGTTATCTGTTCAGATGAGGTTAGAGAAATAACCTGATTTTTTGTTAAGCCTTTTACATTGATGGTAAGAGACGGGTAATAAAAATACTGCTCCATAGGTATATCGATAGTCAGCCGCACACTGTTGCCAGAAACGGACTTACTTATATTACCGTTCAACCTGTAATAGTTGTACTCATAATACTCTTCAAGGCTTGTCATCCAGAGGCTGTCACTCCCATCTTTCCCGTGAGTATTGTTCAACCATAAAAGGAATGACGCCCAATCCATTCCCGTTACATGTACACCTGCGTGAACTATTGGCCGATCAGTTTTTGAGAGTCGTAATACTCTGTCTATTTCACTTTTAAGGGAGTTTTGATTGTAAAAAACTCTGTTTACCACTTTTTTGTAGAGGTCATTATTAACTTTAAAAGGGTAAATGGCCTCTGCACCGGTCTGAGCAGTCATTATTTTAATTGGTGAAAAGTCATTTCCAGCAGCAAGATAGGTCTTATTTCCATTAGGTTCAGCAAGGACTTTACAACCTCTCCCGGACAGTCTCTCGATGATAATATTTTGAGAAATGTTTAAGTGATGAACAACAGAGTCACGGTTGTCAACAGCTTTTGTGTTAACATCATGAAAAGCCACAGATATGCCGTAATTTAACATTTCGATGACATTGCTCCATACCAGTCCGGTTTTCATAAAGAACCTGTATAGGTTAGTGGTCTCAATTTTGTTAACCTCACTTTTTGCATCCATCCACGACCACTGAGGAGCAAGAGTTGTTGTAAAGGTAAATCTCACCTCTTTTCCGGTACCGTCTGTACTGCCCAGAGTCTTCCCCGTTTTAACCAAATCAGGAGGCAAATCGTTTGCCAGAAGATGCGCAATATCGTAGAAATACCTATACGACATTGGCTTACCGTTAATTGCAGCCCAAGTCGAACTAAAGGCATCCTGTCTGCAATCGTCCTGCGTAAGCATCAGCAACCAACTTTTGTTGTATTTAAGAGGAGGAATATCAGTTGTTGTGAGATTCAGATTAGCAGTTCCATCTGTCTCAATAATAATTTCGGCTTTTATATCTTTTACTTCATCTTTGAAAGGGTATTTAAATATCGCCGGATACCCCTCTTTTCCCTCTGTACCCCTTCTTCTGTCTGGAAATTTAACACACGATGATAATACACATATAAGCAGCGTTACTATTGTAAGGCATGCTATCTTGCTTTTACTACTTATCATGAATTATTGTTAAATTACTGATTGATACAAATATAAATATCATTTTTGAAACTACATATATCTCCGCGCCACTTTGCGTATGTTTCTGTAAATGTGCGCGTTAAAAAACAGACTTTAGAGAGCTTCACATGAATCTCACTAAAGTCTGTTTTGCAATATGCTTGTAACTAATATGTTGCACCAAACTGGCGCGGAGAAAATATCAAACCGAACGAAGATAAAATAACCTAGTGCTGATTTCCAATTATTTTTAAAACAGAGCAATTATGCTTCCAGGTCTATATGGTTAATCGTTAACTATTCACAACCAATTTAATTCACTTAATTATAAATTCGTTCGGATTGACATTGTTGATTAATCTTAATACATTTTATTTACACTAGTATTTTAAGAATATATCATTATAACTAAAAACTAACTAGTTAGTTACCTCTATTGTTAATTTTGTAGTATAATAGAGAATTTATCCTTGGTACGGCGTTTGAATTTTCTTTCTGATTTATATCAGGGTAAAACCCAATTTCAGTTGCAAGGTCAAGGTATTCAGAATTTTTTATTCTATTCCCCGCATGGTAAAGCATCAATGATCCTCTCTCTGTTTCAAATGGTTTTATTTGCATGTGTGGCCATTTTTCCGGATTAAGCCAGTAAGGTTTTAGGAATTCAACTGCATTAACCAGACTTAGCCCGGAATCTGTTTTATAATCCCATATATTAAGCCCGACTTTCTGAGCCATTATATCAGATATACACAACGCTTCCATCACAAATGTAGAATAGTGTAGTCCAAGAGTCCTTGCCAATTCATGAGGAAAAGACCCGTTGGATTCCATCTGTTCATCAATTCTGGGATATAACTTGTTTGAGATCACATCTCGCAAATATTCATAATCACCGAGATACATGATTAATGCCTGGCGTGTAACTTCATACCAAAGACCATGATTATTTGGTGCTGCCTCTTCTTTAAGACCATTGGCACTGTGTTCAATCCAATATAAAAAAGCATCAGCCCAGTCATGAAGTTGTGCTTTATCCTCTTCTGTCCATGAAGATGACTTTTCAATAATTTTAGCAGCATTTAGAGCACTTGCAATTCTTCTGGCATCTATTATTCCGGTACCTCTGATCTCCTCCATTCCGGGAACACTTTGGGCATATGTCATATTTGGATTCATCCCTGTGTTGGAATCCAGAAACCATACCTTAAGCATTTCTGCAGCCTTGTGTGCATACTTTTCATCGTCACTGATATAGTATGTTACAGCGAGTAATTGGACTGTCTCAGAAAATATAGTACTGTTAACCCTTTCTAAATACTCATACACCTCCGGGTTACGCTCACCATCTCTCCTAATATATGGCACACCACCAGAAACATCCGGATCGGGCCACCAATAAGGTGAGAGTGTGATATAGTCGCGTGGATCCCTGCTGGGAGCCACGCGTTTCTTATCCTTAACAACACTTAGAGGCTCCATTGGAATACAAACAGAATCAACATAGTTTTTCAACTGTGTCCACTTGTGCATAATTAGAGAATCTTGCATCTCTACTGCCTGTTTTGCTTCCTTTAACAGAAAATCGTCATATAGTAATGAAATTACATGCTCGTTCTTTGTGCAGCTACTTGTCAATGCTGCAATCAGCGCCAATGATAACATCAATAAAGCTGTGGCGGCAAAATGTCTTAAGTTAATCATTATCTAGTATAGTTTTTCCATGTTAAGTGGAATAGGCAACATCAGATTGGCTTCGGTAATTGGTACCGGTCCTCTGCCTTGAGTATAACTCTTATAGAAATTTTCATTTGCAAATTGTGAATTAAGAGTATTTACGGTAAATTGGCTACCCTCTCTAAGCATATCGTAATATCTTTGATTTTCAAACGCCAATTCAAGACGGCGCTCTTCGAGAATTGCTGTATGCATTGTAGCTTTAGTCCCGGTTGTTGTAGCTGTTAGGATAGGAAGACCTGCACGGGTTCTCACAGCATTAACATAAGTGCGGGCTGTGTTCTGATCATTATCAGGTCCGTCGTTAATAGCTTCAGCATACATTAGCAATACATCTGCATAACGAATAACCGGCCAGTCAGTCTCAGCGTCATTTAAAACAGCAACAGCAGTCGGTGATTCCCAATATTTAGCTGTCCACCAAACATAGTTATTAAAAAATGAAACTGTTACAGCATTCCTTTTGTCTGTATAATCCCTGGTAGCAGAGATAGGGTCATCAGGTGAACCCCCGGAAGTGTAACTCCATGTAGTAATATTCCCAAGCTTTTCTGTTAGTCCGTCCGATGGAGTATTATAACCCATACCATTACCTACAACAATAGAAGTTCCGGAATTTCGTGCAGCAAAATAGTTTACAAAAGGAGCTCCGATTCCTAAGCCACCTGCTTTGAATCTTACGGCAAAAATTGTCTCTTTATTCATCTCATTTCCTGTAGAGAATATTTGGTTGTATGCAACAAGTCCGCTGGTTCCATAATCCTGAACAATTGGCTGTAAAGTGGTTTTTACAGCAGCGTAATTCTTTCTTGTAAGATATACTTTAGCAAGCAGAGCCTTTGCAGCATATATTGTTGCTCTTCCAATTTCAGATGTTGGCTGTTTAACAGCGCCTGAAACTGTTGTAAATGTAGGATGAGGCAATTTCCCGTCAGTAGAAGCTGCAATTTCCAGATCAGCTATAATCTGCGTATAAATTGCATCTACAGAACTTTTAGTCATTTCAAGTGCCTCTTGTCCGGTAATCGGCTCAGTAACAAGCCACACTTCACCAAAAAGCCTTACGAGATCAAAGTACATCATTGAGCGGATGAATAAAGCCTCAGATTTAATTTTCGCTTTAGTTGTGGGGTCGGCTACATTGTCAATATTTGCAAGTACAGTATTACACCTTGATATTACACGGTATATTGGAACCCAGCACATATCGTAAACAAATTTATCCTGAGAAGTAGTAGTCATATGGTCGAGTCTTCTAAGCTCCTCATTATTTGCATCCCCGGATGTTGTTGACTCTAAGTGACTGTTATCTGATCTAAGTTCTGTAAACCGCCACTCTTCTTTTTTTACCTGCATTAAACCGTTGTAGCAGGCAATGAGCCCTGTTGTAACCTCATTTGTGTTTTTATAGTAAATGTCTTCGCCTATTGCCGATTCAGGAAAATAATCCAGATTACAGGCTGTCATCAGCATTCCAAGACAACTATAAACAATGGTTTTAAGTATTATTTTTTTCATAATTCAATGCAATAGTTTATAATGATAAATTAAGTCCGAACGAGACAGTTGTCTGAAGAGGAAATCCTCCTCTTGAGTATCCATCTACTAATGGAGAGTTGTATGCCGAAGTAGGAGTTGTTCGTGCTTCAGGATTAACAAGTCTGAAACCTTTAGGTGTAAGGAAAAACAGGTTCTGACCCGACACATAAGCTCTAAGAGATTTCATTCCAATTTTCCTGGCAAGAGCCGGTTTAAGGGTATAACCAACAGTCACTTCCCTTAAAGCTCCATATGAAGCATCTTCAAGAACATAGTCTGTCCACATCCAGTTTATACCTCCACTGTTTATTGGTGTTTTGCCATCACCCTGAACTCCATCACATAACCATGAGTTAGCATAATTATTAGGCTTTACATAACGGCGACTTTCTGAATAATTTATATCTCCGTTAATAATTTCTCCTCCTTGCGAACCTTGAATATGAATTGACAAATCAAAATCGTGAATATTGAATGTATTAGTAAAACCCCATGTAAAATCAGGGAATGGTGAACCGACTACTTTTCTGTCATTTTCATCGAGTATTTTATTTCCATCATCCCAAACTTTTAAAGTTCCACCTGCAGCACCAGATATTCCTGACTCCTGCGCTTCTGCAACAGTTTTGTAAATTCCCAATACCTTAAACTGGTAGAATTGAATGGCCGGTTGACCGACAATGGCTGCATAACCTTCATTTCTCTCACCTAGTTGCAGATTAAATGTCTGGTCACCTCCTAGGCTGAGGAGTTTATTGCGGTTTGCGGCAAAATTAATGTTAGTTTTCCAAGTGAATTTATCTCTTCTAATATTATAGGTTTCAAGTTCAATTTCCAATCCTCGGTTTCTTATTTTACCTATGTTATTCCAATAATTAAGATATCCTGTAATGGCCGGAATATCTTGTTGAAGTAGTAAGGATTTTGTCTCTGAGTTATAAAAATCTACCGAACCGTTAAGTCTGTTCTTAAATAGAGAAAAGTCAACACCAGCATTAAACTCGTTTGTTTGCTCCCATGTTAGTGATCTGTTACCTAGCGTTGTGCTGGTATTTATATAACCTGCTGCCACTGAACCGGTACCTGACCCCAAAGGATAATTAACAAGATTTAAAATGTTGTAGGCAGCATAATTTGTGATATTATTATTACCGGAAACACCATAACTGGCTCTTAATTTTAAGCTGTTTACCCAATCTGCTTTACTCATAAACTCCTCCTGAGAAACTCTCCATCCTGCAGAAACAGAAGGGAAATAGCCGTATCTGTTATTTGGTCCGAATTTAGAACTTCCGTCAGCTCTCCAACTGGCTGATAAGAGATATTTATCATCAAAGCTGTAAGTAAGACGAGCTAGGTAAGATTCCATTGCTATGGTCTCCTGATCGGTGTATGTAGTTACGTTACCGTTAGAATCAAACTGAGTAATCGCCGTTGCAGCATTAAAGGTTGATACATAGTCATTACCAAATGTACCAGCTATTGCTGCATTTCTGTGTTTTGTAAGATTTGCGGTATAACCAGCAAGTGCATTAATGCTGTGTTTGCCGAATGTCTTCATATAGGTTAGTGTGTTTTCGGATAAGAAATCAAGTAACATATCATTTTCATAAGTTCCGTTAGCCAGATTTCCTGGTTTAAGACCATCTGATTTGATAAAGTAATCTTCTGTATCGTACCTAACAAAGAACCCATTGGAAGTTCTGAATATCAAATCTTTTGTTATATTAATATTAATATAGGAATTTGAATTCAGACTGTAGCTTTGTTCAACATATCTTGTTTTGTCGGCGATATTAATTGGGCTGTTGTCAGATGTATTCCACGGACTGGCTTTGCTGATAATTGTTCCATCCTTAAGTTCGTAACGAAGATTCGAAAAGTCAGCACCCATTACATAGTCTCCAACATTTTTTGCAAAAGTTGGTCTTTGCGCTTTTATAAAATCAATACTCTCTTGAGTATGATATACCGGCATCCAATCCCCGGTTCTGATAAGGTTATTATACCATCCCCCGGATGAATTCGAAGGTCGTTGTCTTCTGGAATAATTCGTACTGATAGAGAGGCCAACCTGAACATATTTTGACAATTTAGCGTCAATTTTTGACCTCATGTTAAATTTGTTATACTGGCTCTTGATCATAATTCCCTGATCAAAGTCATAATTTCCGGACAGATAGTATTTAATTTTTTCATTACCATCTGATACACTTGCTTGAATATTTGTAATCTGAGCAGTTTGAAGTCCTAAATCCTGCCAGTTTCTAAAACCAAACATTTCTCCAACAGCATACCCGGCTAAATCAGTATTAATATTGAGTCTTGACGAGCTCCCAATTGACTCCATGTAAGCATCATAGGCACTTTTTTGCCATTTTCTCAAGTCAATATACTCTTGATTTGTGTATCGGTCAACTCGCTTGTAAACATCTTTAATACCGGTGCTCAATTTTAAATTGTAGGATGGTTTTGCTTCTGAGCCACTTTTAGTTGTTATCAAGATTACTCCTCCTGCTGCTCTTGATCCGTAAATGGCTGCTGATGCTGCATCTTTTAATATTTCAATTGATTCTACATCTGAAGAATTAACAAGTTCGAGACCTCCTGAAATCGGAAATCCGTCAACTACAATCAGTGGCGAAGCACTCGCGCTTATTGACCCCATACCTCTTACTCTTATTGTAGGGGCCATACCGGCTTCTGAGCTTGTATTCTGAATATTAAGACCGGCAACCTTCCCTTGGAGCGCCTGGTCAAGCCTCGATACCGGAACATCTTCAATACCTGCTGTATTTACTTTTGCTATTGAACCTGTAAGGTGTGATTTTTTTTGTACTCCATATCCGATAACAACCAGCTCTTCTAAAATAAGTTGGTCTTCCCTTAAGATAACATCTATTTGCTGTCTTGAATTAACAGGTATCTCTGCAGCCGAAAATCCGATGCAGGAAAATACGAGCGTTCCGTTGGAAGGGACATTTCGCAGAGTAAATCGGCCATCTAGGTCAGATACAGCTCCGTTTGAAGTTCCTTTTACCAAAATTGAAACCCCAACAACAGGTTCACCATTCTCAGCCTTAACTGTTCCGGTCACTCCTATATTTTGGGCGAACAGACTTTGTATGAAAAGCAACAGTGTGCCTATCATTACAGTCATTACTTTAATAAGTTTTTTGTTTTTCATATATTTTTGTAAATGAATAGGTTAATTCTATCAGGAGAAATAGGAGCCTCCGTTAATATCTATATTGGTTCCTGTAATATAGGCCGATTCATCTCCGGCCAGATAGCATACAAGGTCGGCAATATCTCCGGCTTCTCCCTGACGACGCAGGGGGACTGTTTTTTCCAGATTTTCGCGTGCTGCAGGACTTGTAAACCTGTCGTGGAATGATGTTGCTATCATTCCCGGTGCAAGGGCATTTACTCTAATACCCTGCGGACCAAGCTCTTTGGCCATGGCACGTGTGTGACACATTACAGCAGCTTTAGCTGTTGCATACATTGATGCTCCAGGTCCACCTCCGTCTTTAGCGGCTTGAGATGAGAAGTTAATAATTGAACTGCCCTTTGGCATTAACGGAACAACCTCTTTAGTGCAAAGAAATACACTTCTCATGTTTACATTCATAAGAAAGTCATACCAGGCTTCATCTTGCTCCACGATAGTTTTTCGTCCGACAAGCCCGCCAACAACGTTAACAAGTATGTTAACTTGATTTCCATATGCTGACACTGTTTCCTGAAACAACTTTTTAACATCTTCGGCTTTAGTCATATCTCCTTGTACGGCAATTGCCTTACCTCCCTTACTTTTAATCATTTCCAGTGTAAGATCAGCATCGGCTTTATTGTCAAAATAGTTTAATACAACTTTGGCACCCTCTTCTGCAAGTTTAACGGATATGGCTCTTCCAAGATCTCTTGCACCACCCGTAACGACTGCAACTTTGTCTTTTAATCTCATAATTTGATATTTAATTCTGTTTTATAAAGTCTGCTCTGTGAGGTGAGAAGACATCAATAAGTTCTCCCTCTTCAAGGCATACAGCACCATGAATAAGGTCAGGTTCTACATAAAAACTGTCACCTGCAACAAGAACTGTATTCTCATTGCCAAGTGTAACTTCGAATTTACCGCTTACAACATAAGATGTCTGAGAGTGATAATGGGTGTGCTGTGTACCTATTGCACCTTTCTTAAAATTAACTCTGACAAGCATTATCTGACCATCATAAGCCAGTACTTTACGAGTTAAACCCTCTCCGACCGTTTCCCACTGAATGTTTTTGTCAAGTACAAATCCTTCACTTTTTGTCTTCATAATTTATTGTTTATTGTTTTATAAGTCCATTTTTGCTTTTTATTTGAAATATTGTAATCTATTCTAAAATTGACAATTGTATTATTGACATTTACTTCTGCTACTGTATAGTTGTTATTATCCTCAACAATTTTTATCTCTTTGACCGATGAAACAGCATTCTCAGTTTTTTCAACTACAAGATCATATTTACCATGGGTCTCAATAGCAGAAAGAAACGTGTGATTCCCTGCTCCGTTTTGTCTGATCAGGAAAGCTGGTTCGTTTCTAAGGTAATAATCCGGATCATTTGCACCGCTTCTTACAAAGAACAGGTCTGAATTTTTATCAGTAACCGTAGTAAGACTGTAAAATCTCCTCCCTTTTAACCATGTAAAGCAGACAGATGGGTCAGTTGTTTTAGCGTGAGCCTCCTCCCATAGATATTTGTACCCGTTCTGAGATCCAAAAACTGACAATTGATTTGTTGCCTTTTTATATGGTATACTTAGGCTAATCATCTCTCCGTTGTAATAAAACGGCAAATCATAAGTGTGCCTTTCCTGCGAGGTTAGTTTAAAAATATCAAGAATCAACCTAACTCCTTCTATGTTCTCAATAATTACATTGGTTCTTTGCATTTTAACACCCGGGGTTGCATTAGAATCAACTGCTGATATTACTTTTACTTCTGGATCTGAAATGTCGTAACAGTAGATTTGAGGTGAAAACTGTGAGGATATTTTTATGTCTCCACTGTAATGATTTTGGGAATCAACTGAAACTGTATTATGAGCAATAGTACTCATTGAATAATTATCGTTTAAAGGGGTATAACCTCCATTATATTTTACCACTATGTTCAGAAACCTTGATGAGCCATAGTCTGTAAGTATTGGATTGTTATCATCATAGTAAGAGATAGTGAGTTTATCGTAGTGTCCGTGACTTAATCCGTGGGAAGTAGCTTTCATAAGAAAAACTGAATTTTCAGTTTGAGACTCGCTACGATAAATAGCTATTCCGCCATCGTTTCCATGTTTTCCATCTCTTAGTAGCATACTTTTAAATTTAAAAGGAACAGTCTGATTCAAAGAAATATCTCTGGCAACAGCATATCCTGCATCGGTTGGCAACAAAAAGCTTTGATATTGATGTGCAATTGAAAGAAGTTCTTTTTGTGAGTTATCGGCAGCATATGATATATTAACTGCAAAAACAAGCTCTTGAGCATCCAGTCCTTTAGTGAGAGCATCATTAAGTTTTAAAAAAATACCGTTATAGGTCATTTGAATTAGTGTATTGACGGCCTTTTTAATTATTCCATTCCTGTATTCAAATATTTTTATCTTAGGATCATTATTGTTTATTGCTTGTGCAAAAATCATAAATGGCCATATTGCATATCTCTGATAATATGCACCTTCTGTAAAATATCCATCAGGAGAATAGAGTTCATCAAGTTGTTTAAGATACCCTCCGTTTTTACCTGATTTATCACTACCTTTTAATGCCATTTCAATCAGATCATTGTCCTGCATCACATACCCTATCATTCCAACAGCAGCACAAGCCCATGTCCCATGGTTATGCATTTTATTGAAAGTTTTATTATTAGCTTCATTCCCATTCATTAGGAATTCTGCCATAGGTTTAAATAACTTTTCATTCAGTTCATTGCGGTTTTGTTCAGGAATGTATTCATAAACACAATCGTATGCAATTGAAGTGTGAACAAGCCAAACAAAGTCGTTTAGTGTTTGCCAGAATAGCTTGCCGGGTGTTGAAGACATTTTGACCGGATGATACCCAAGTGTGGGATAGAGGTTTAAGTATTCATTAAGCATCTTTTGTACGAAAGCAGCATACTTTTCCTCTCCTGAAATTTGATACATTATCCCACAATAATACATTGAATAATAATTGTCCTTATGCTTCTCATGAGTTAAACCACCCCCACCATCTTTTGGTACAGGGACTGAAATAGGAGAGGCAATAGCTTTATCAGCTTTTTCTTTTGTATCAAGAATTGTTTTGTCAAAAAGCAGATTTTTACCGCTATTTTCACGAATCTGCATTACCCCTCTTTTTGTTAACATCAAAGAGGGATATTCTTTAGCATACAATCCACTGGATATTAATACTGTTATTATAAAAAGAATGATTTTTTTCATATTACCTCACACCTATGTTTTTTTCTTCCAACCTACTAGCTCGAATCGGTCTGTAATCAAATTTTTCTGCATTTATATAATCGGGTTTAATATTGTGCATTTTACCCTTAAAAACATTGCCTGTCATTGAAAGCACTCTTCCCGAATTCCAGAAATTACAATTGGTTATTGTAACTTTTTCAAATGTTGTCTCATCGAGCCTGATTGAAACACCACCTCTGCCACTATTTGAGAAGTTACAGTTTGCCACATCCAGAATCTGTGCTCCAATAAGCCTTAGGACAGATCCCCTCTCTTTGTTACAGACATCCTCAAAAGTGCAATTTGTAATCTCAACCTTTGGTCCGGCAGTACTTTCATCGCTTCCTCCTCTGTATACATTAATGCCAACGCCTAGTATCCTGTTGAAGGAACAATTTTCAATTATGAGCTCCTCTACATTGTAAAGTCCCGCATCATCTCTTTCACCTGCAAAGTTTATTGCATCAGCAGAAATTGCTCTGAATAGAGAGTTCCTGATCTCAATCTTTTGTGAAAAAGTGTTTTTTAATCCTCTTACAGGAACAGTACTTCCTTCAGGGAAATCAAAAAATTCACAATCATCTATAACTAAAAGATATGGTCTAATTAATCCTGCCATTGTTGATATTCCTGATGCTGGATTAGACCTGCCCGGCTCTCCCATACCACTAAATGCCAATCCCTTAACAATCAGATCTGCACCATTACATAATGTAATGATATTGCCTTTGCTTTTTCCGTTATACCTTATTACCGGTCTCTGTATAAGGTCTTCTTTTGCCCTTATGGTGATTTGTTTATCAATTAAAATATCTTCTGAAACAGGATAATCTCCCTCTTCAATCAGTTCAACGGTATCTCCCGGAAATGCTTTATCAAGGGCAATAAGCAGATTGTCCTGCCCTGATTTCACGGTGATAATTTTATTGGATTTTGCTGATTGCTCGCTTAGAGGGAGATTCCAGCTCTGACCACACTCATCTTTTTTTGTATGTTGCACATTTAATATTTCGGTCAGTTTTAAATTTTTATCGGTATTAAAACCTTTAGGTAGCTTTGAGCCTGTTGCTAGTAAAACTCTGTTGCCACTAAAAGTAAATCCTTTCGTGGAGGCTTTTTCTTCAAACGGTTCTTTAATTGCTCTGTTAATAATCAGGTTATCATTAAACTTTATGTCGGTAGGTTCAAGTGTTCTCTCTTGATCACTTCCTACACCAAACTGAATATGGTCACAGTCAATAAATATATTTTTTTCAATATCAACATTTTTAACATGACAATACCTGTTTGGTAGTGAGTTCGGAACTGCATTCATTACAGCCAGAGCAGAGAAAAATCTCTCACCCTTAAGGCGATAGAAAAAGTTATTAGATACTCTGTGTTCTGCGTTGACTATTCTTATCCCTCCGGTGTTTCTGACATTGTTCCCGTCAAAGTAATTGTTTGATGCAGTATTTCTGTCTCCGTGTCTTAAGGCCAAAACTCCCTGGCTTTCAAAGAATGTATTATCACGTATAACATTATCACAAGACTTAATTGAGATAATTTCAACCTCACCGTTACACCTCTCAAAAAAGTTTTTCTCAATTATTGTATTTGAGGACTTCAGTGCCTGAGTGGCAGTACCTACCCTAATGGTTTCCGCTCCGTTTGATCCGAAAACGGGTTTAGGGCCAAAATAGTTATAATCTATTCTGTGATAATTTTGTTGGTCTCGTTCCTGATCAAGCATCACAATAAGAGTCACACCTATATTGAGTTTGTTGAGAAACGAGTTATGATCTACCCTGTTATGACGTCCATAGAGAAGTAGGTAACTGTATTGGACTTCTCGTGTAAGTGGGTTATAAGAATCTATTGCTGAATTTGTAAATCTGCAATTATTTGCTACCTCTCCATTTAATCTGAATTCCACTACCGACCCCCCGGTTGGAGGCGTGCCATTTTTAAAATAAAATCCGTTAAATTCAATCCATTCTCCTGCAAATCTCAGGGACGATTTACCTGAAATTATTACTTCTCCAGGTGTTGATGCCATTATTACTATTGGCTTTTCTTTTATTCCGTTGGCCTTGATTTCCAGAATAATATCTGAATAATGCCCCGAAAGTATAGAAATGGTATCTCCGGGTTTTGCTGTTTTTGATCTTTCATTCAGGTTTATAAGTGAAATTTTATAGTTGGCCGAATGGATATTTGTCAAAAATCCGCAAATAAAAAAGGCAATTAGTATAGTAACTCTTCTCATGGTTGTTTTCCAATATATGCTAGTATACCTCCGTCAACATAGAGAATATGCCCGTTAACAAAATCAGAAGCAGGTGACGCCAGAAAAACAGCAGGGCCTCTGAGATCTTCAGGCGTTCCCCATCTGGCTGCAGGAGTTTTGGCTATAATAAAGGAATTAAAGGGATGTCCCGCTTCCCTCAAGGGTGCTGTTTGAGGAGTTGCTATATATCCAGGGCCCAAACCATTGCATTGAATATTAAACGCCCCATATTCAGAAGCTATGTTTTTGGTTAACATTTTTAATCCCCCTTTTGCTGCAGCATAAGCACTCACTGTCTCTCTTCCTAATTCGCTCATCATTGAACATATATTTATAATCTTGCCTCCACCCTTTTTTATCATTAACGGAATCACAGCTTTAGCTAATATAAAAGGGCCGTTGAGATCAATATCTATTACCTGCCTGAACTCTGAGGCTGACATTTCATGCATAGGGACTCTTTTGATAATTCCTGCATTATTTACGAGAATATCTATTTCACCTACCTCCTTTGTAATTAGACTTACATGTTTTATAACAGACTCTTCATCAGTAACATCAAATACATAACCGTGAGCCTCAATTCCTAATTTCTTGTACTCAGCTTTGCCATTGTTTACCAGATCCTGATTAATGTCATTAAAAACAATAGTAGCTCCTGCTTCTGCAAGTGCTGTTGCAATTGAAAATCCGATTCCATAGGATGCTCCGGTTACAAGTGCGATTTTATTTTTAAGTGAAAATATATTTTTCATAATTATTATCTTAATTCTGAGGTTGTTGCAGGATTCATATCTGTATAGTCTGAATTTTCTCCTCCCATACCCCAAATAAAAGTGTAATTGCTTGTTGCACAAGCGCTATGAATACTCCATACAGGTGATATTACCGCTTGTTCATTGGAAAGCCAAAGGTGTCTTGTCTCTTCAGGCTGTCCCATAAAATGACAAACTGCATGTTCGTTAGGAACTTCAAAATAAAAGTAGACCTCCATTCTCCTTTCGTGAGTGTGGGCCGGCATTGTATTCCAAACGCTTCCCGGGAGAAGTTCTGTCATACCAAGCTGAAGTTGACAGGTTTGAACTGTTTCGCTAACAATTAATTTATTGAGAATCCTCCTATTACACTCTTCCTGCTTACCTAGTTCAATAACAATAGCATCTTTTTTTGTTATGAGCTTATCAGGGTATGCCATATGAGCAGGTACAGAGTTAAAGTAGAATTTTGCAGGAGATGCAGGATCTGAACTTTTAAAAATTATCTTTTTGTCTCCCTTCCCAATGTAGAGAGCCTCTTTGTATTTGAGAGAGTACTCTTTTTGATCAACTGAAACCTTACCGTCCCCACCTATGTTAACAATCCCCACCTCTCTTCTTGAAGTAAAAAATTCTGATTTGAAAATATTTGCGGGAGTTAGTTCTAACCCTTTACCAACCGGCATAGCACCACCTGCAACCATTCTGTCAACCATACTGTATACCATCATTATCTTTCCTTGTTCAAATAGCTTATCGACGATAAAATGCTCTCTTAACTCACTCGTGTCATACATCTTGACATCGTCTGGATGTGATGCATATCTCACTTCACAATTTGTACTCATACCATTTTAAATTTTAATTTTATTTTAACTTACTGTCGTCCCACTGTGAACCACTATATTTCAATATATTCTTCCATGTATTTTGGACATCTGCAAACTTCGGTTTCTCACTTGAAATTGTAACTTTTAAGTTATCGAAATTCCAAAAATCCGCCCCAAAGACATGATTGTTATTAAATGTTATTTCCGGAGAATAGGGTTTATCCACCCAAGTTATAGCTGTACCTTTATTATTGCTATTTATAATGATATTATCAGTTATTGAGGTCAAAATTACCGGAAGAGACTGGTCTTCAGCCTCACCATAACTGATCATAAATCCAGAACTACAGTTATTGATTATGTTACCTGAAATTTTAACATTTTTAACCTGAAAATATCTGTTAAGAGGAGAATTTTCTACGCCTTGAATAAGACATATAGCTGATTGATAATTTATTCCGGTTGTATTTTCGAAGTAATTACATACAATTGTATGGTTTTCTCCAATCACTCTTATTCCGGCTGTACCTACCCTGTTGTTACCAATAAAGAAATTCCCTTTAACAAGAGTACCATTTCCATGTCTTAGAGTCAAAGCACCCTGAGTTTCAAGAAAAAGATTTCCTGTATAGATATTATTGCAGGATTTATTTGATATTACTTCAATTTCTGAGTCGCATCTGTAAAAGGTATTGCCGGAAACAAGGCATGCAGCATCTTGCATTGAAAAGTGACTTGTACCAATTCTGAGGCACTCCTGTCCGTTTTTTTTCCCACCATTTTCATCTTTTAAAATTGTGGGTCTGTAAAAATAATTATTGAGAATTTTATGATTTGGAACAATCCCCTCCTCGAGCCAAATAACAAGCAGGCAGCCAATATTTCTTTTGTCATAAAACGAGCATTTTTCTACTGTATTACATTTTCCGTATACTGAAATCCATTTATTGTCAGTCGTATCATCCTCTGATGTATTGAATCCGGAAATTATACAATTTCTCAAAACAGAGTATTCAGTTTTTAGTTGAACTGGCGAAACAGACTGAATAGGAACCGGATCTTTAAAGTAAATATTTTCTGCAATTAAATATTTACCATTAAGGTGCAAATAGGATTTTCCATTGAAAATAACCTTTCCTGGTAAATCAGTGGTTAGAATAACCGGCAATGATTCGGATCCGAATGCTGTAAAATTAATCTCTACATCAGTGTATATTCCGGGTATTATAAATATTGAATCTCCCGGCAAAATATTAGTAAGATTTGATATTTGTGATGGAACTACACGATAGTTTTTTGCTCCACTATTGGTTGCAAGAAACATCAATATTGCAATAATCCAGATACTTGTTTTCATTTTTCAGACCTTAAATCACATGAATTGGTCAACCAATTTGAACGCAATTTAAGAATTATATCAATAAAAACAAGAAAAAATAAAAATCTTTATTGGAATTTTTCTTCTTTTTTGTTTTTTGCAAAAGTATAGAGCCTGTCAAGGTGCAATCGCATTGCTGCTACAGCTTTAGAAGAACTCCTTGATTCAATTGCATCTATAATAATCTGATGTTCATGCTTATCTGTTGGAAGTGGTGTTGAGCAGAAGTCTTTACGTACATAGTGCGATAAAATATCAGGAGTGATTATTAAAAGCATTGATTTAATCACGTCATTTCTTGATGCTTGAGCTATTACACGATGAAATATCATGTCTTTTTCAACTCTATGCGGAGTCTGAAAATTATCTATATAATCCTGATGAGCATGCTTTAAAGCCTCAATATCCTTATCATCAGCTCTTTCACAAGCTAAACGGGCAGCTTCCATCTCAAGAATAAGCCTCGTCTCAACAAGCGAAAGAAAGTCATAATTTTCAATCGACATAATATCTGAAATGAGTCCCTGAAGTGCATTATGATGAATTGCTGCGACCATCGAACCACTTTGTGGATAAGTTTTTACAATCCCATAAAACTCAAGCTCTGCATAAGCATTTCGTATATGAGTTCGTCCGACTTCAAGTTCTTCTGCCAACTTTCTTTCTGCCGGGAGCTTGCTTCCTGGCTTTAGTTTTCCTTCGTTAATAAGGTCATATATATATCTTAAAACCTTAACTGTCGAATTTTCCTTGTGGCTAAAAGTACTTAACATGGGCATTAATTTTTAATAATTGCGCAATTTATGAAAAAAAATACTATGTTTGTAAAAATAATTTTGGTTGACCAATTAATAATCTAATTATGGTTAAATTTTCACTTCTTGTACTTCTTTTATGTGGAATGTCATTTTCAACATTCGGCCAGGATGAATTTACAAACAGATATTCAATGAAACTTCAAAAGGAATCTGATGGGAGTTTTAAACTTATAAACAGAGAAAAGTACAATACAATCGTTAACCTTGATTCTGTCACAGATTTACTTATACCATATTTTCATACTGATATTAGGGTAAAATCGTCAGATTACAGCAAAGTATCATCCAGGGAGTATGTTTATAAATCATATCCGGAATATGATCTTAAACTAATAGTTGACTTTGCCCCTGGTGATAAACCAACTCCTTTTATGGTATATATACATGGAGGGGGATGGGCTAGAGGTGATTATAACTCAAACTCAGATATCTCAAAGTATTGTGCTTTATACGCTGGAATTACAGGAGTAAGAATAAATTATACACTTGCCGATAAACCGGGTGCAAATATTCTTATTACAATACAAGATGTTATAGATGCAGTACAATGGATTAGGAATAATTACAAAGATCTTAATATTAATCCATCTGTCTTCGGTTTTATGGGTAGCTCTGCAGGTGCCCATTTGTCTGCTGTTGCAGCTATGTCAATTCCTGGCACAAAGGTATTGATTGGAGTATCCGGTATTTACGACTTGAATTCAGCTTCAATTAGTTTTAATGCAACTGATTTACAAAGAATAAGATACTTTAATAATAAAGATAGAGAAACTCTGGATAAATCTTCACCTCTTAATTTAATTCCTGCAACTGATATCCCCTCTTGTTATCTGATTCATGGTACAGCAGATATTGTTGTTGAAAGTAGCCAGACAGAAAAATTTGCAATTGCACTTAAAAATAGGGGTATTAAGAACCTGAAGATTGACATATATCCGTTTTATGACCACAATATCGGGTCAAAAAAGTCTGATTTAAAGGAAAAATTGTTCTTTGAATCATTTAACTTTATAAGAAGTAACCTAAAATAAAAAAATATATCAACTATAAACAAAATTATGAAAGTAAAAGGTTTGAGGTGGGTTGTACTAAGCATGATAATGCTTGTATCAGTAATAAATTATCTTGATAGGGGCACATTGAGTTATATGTGGGTTGCCAATCAGAAAGTAATATATTCAGCCTGTAAAGTCGTTCCTGATTCTTCTTCGTTTACCTGTTCAATTACTAATGAAGACGGAGGTGTGTTCTTAGCTCCATTCGATAGAGTAAAACTATTGGATTCCGGAGATTATGAATATACAAGAATAGGAGGAATAGCAACAGAGCTTGGGATTGTAGACTCAAATCTACCGGAAGCAGAATTTAAAGTACAGACTAAAAAGATATTAGCTGGAATTACGATATTTTTTATGATAGCTTACGGATTAAGTCAATTATTTTCAGGTAAACTATATGACAGAGTTGGTACACGAAAAGGATTTGCGTTTTCTGCTATTCTTTGGGGGGCTGCCGATGCATTTACTTTTTTGGCTTCGGGTTTAAAGTCTTTAATCGGTTTCCGTTTTCTACTGGGGTTGGGAGAGGCAGGTCCTTGGCCTGGAACTACGAAATCCAATGCTGAGTGGTTTCCAACAAAAGAGAGAGCATTTGGACAAGGTCTGTTTAATGCCTCAACTTCAGTCGGTGCAATATTAGCTCCGATAGTTATTGGATTTCTATATCTTCTGGTAGGGTGGAAACTCACATTTGTTATAATTGGCTCATTGGCTATCATTTGGGTATTCCCATGGTTAATAATTAATAAAAAAGGGCCTAAAGACCATCCATGGATTACAGATGAAGAGAAAGAGTACATACTTTCCGGACAACCAGAATCACAAGTCACTAGTCCTATAAAAGGTAAAACCTGGGGAGAGTTACTTCGTAAAAGAAAAAATTACGCGTTAATAATTGGTCGTTTCTTTATTGATCCTGTGTGGTGGATGTTTGTTACCTTCATACCTATATATTTGATTGAACAATTCAATCTTGATATTAAAGAGGTAGCTTTTAGTGCTTGGGTACCATATGTCGGAGCTGCTATAGGAGCATTTAGTGGAGGATGGTTTTCAGGTTATTTGCAAAAAAGAGGGCACTCTCTAAACTTTGCCAGAAAAACAGCTATGGTTGTTGGAGCAGCAATTGCTATTCCTGGAATTATAGGTGCTACAATGTCTTCCAGTGCATTATCAGCTGTTACGATGATGGCTGTAATACTATGTGGCTACCAATTTTATTGTTCCAATATCCAAACTTTAGCTGCTGATTTCCACTATGGAAAGACAGTTGGATCTCTCGCAGGCTTAGGTGGAGCGGCAGCAGTTTTGGGAACAATCATTGCTATGTATACTGTACCTTTTATAACAAAAGTATCCTGGGTTCCTTTCTTTGTCATGGGTGGACTTTTATTCCCTGTATCCCTATTTTTTGTGCTAGTTTTAGGAGGTAAAATACAAAATATAGACTTGGACGAAAAAAAATAATTCTATTGTATAATTCTAAGTTTAAACTATATGAATAAAGTAGTTACATTTGGAGAGATTATGCTCCGTCTGGCAACGCCCGGATACGAAAGATTCTCTCAGTCTTCCTCATTTGTTGCATCCTTCGGTGGAGGTGAGGCAAACGTAGCTGTATCTTTAGCCAATTTTGGTATAGCAAGTGAATTTGTTACCAGACTCCCTGAAAATGATATAGCTGACAGGTGTATTTCTGAGCTCAGAAAATTCGGAGTTCATACACACAGAATTATCAGAGGTGGTGATAGAATCGGTATTTACTTTCTGGAAACAGGAGCAGTTGCCAGACCCTCTAAAGTAATATATGATCGGGCAAATTCTTCAATTAGCTCTATAGATCCTAATTCAATCGACTGGGATTCAATATTTAATGATGCAACTTGGTTCCACTGGACAGGTATTACACCTGCAATCTCTGACAATGCCGCCAAAACATGTTTAAAGGCACTTCAGATAGCAAAAAGAAAAGGCATTACAGTATCATGTGACTTAAATTATCGGAAAAACCTGTGGAAATATGGGAAAAATGCCGGAGAGGTCATGTCCGGGCTAGTTGAATATTGCGATGTTATTCTTGGTAATGAAGAAGATGCCGAAAAAGTTTTTGGGATTAAACCAAAAGACTTTGATGCTCACCAAACAGGAGGTCATATTGATTCAACCGCATTCCGGTCTGTTTGCGAACAGTTAATGGAAAAATTTCCACAAGCTAAAAAAGTAATCATAACACTCAGAGGCTCAGTGAATGCTAATCATAATACTTGGTCAGGAGTTCTGTTTGACGGTAATAATCTCTATGAATCAAAAACCTATGATATTACCCATATAGTAGACAGAGTTGGAGGAGGAGACTCCTTTATGGGGGGACTTATTTATGGTCTCTTAACCTATAAAAATAATGATAGTAAAGCTTTGGAATTTGCCGTAGCAGCTTCATGCCTTAAGCATACAATATATGGTGACTTTAATCATATTAAAGTTCAGGAAGTTGAATCACTAATGGGAGGTGATGGATCAGGAAGGGTTGTTAGATAATTAAAAAAAATATTTATCATTTGTTATGGCTAAATTTTCTAAAATTGAGACTTTGTCAACAATAAAAAATACAGGAATAGTTCCTGTATTTTACAATAGTGATATTGATATAGCCTGTAATGTTTTGAATGCCTGCTATAAAGGTGGCATCAGAGCATTTGAATTTACAAACAGGGGTGAATTTGCTCACGAAGTTTTTACAGACCTTGCTAAGTATGCAAAAAAATATTGTCCGGAGATGATTCTTGGGGCAGGGTCAATAGTTGATGCACCAACAGCTGCATTGTATATCCAGTCAGGTGCAAATTTTATTGTTGGACCTCTTTTCAATGCAGAAATTGCAAAAGTATGCAATAGGAGACTCATCCCCTACTCTCCTGGATGTGCGACAGTTACAGAAATTGGCAATGCACAGGAAGCTGGTTGTGACTTGTGTAAGGTTTTTCCTGCAGGCACTGTAGGAGGTCCCTCATTTATAAAATCAGTGATTGCGCCAATGCCATGGAGTATGTTAATGGTAACAGGAGGTGTAGAGCCTACAGAGTCAAACCTTACCTCTTGGTTCAAATCAGGTGTTACATGTGTAGGAATGGGATCTAATCTTTTTCCCGAAGAGATTATAAAAGCCAAAGATTGGGAGAAGATAACTGAAAACTGTATGTTTTGCATAAACATTGTTAAGAGATAATCTCTGCGCCACTTTGCGTATGTTTCTGTAAATGTGCGTGTTAAAAAACAGACTTTGGAGAGCTTCACATGAATCTCACTAAAGTCTGTTTTGCAATATGCTTGTAACTAATATGTTGCACCAAACTGGCGCGGAGAAATTTCAACCTTTTACAAATTCATTTGTTTAACCATAAACAAATGATATATGCGAATCAAAAATATAGTCTTAATCACAGCAGTCTTTGGCATTCTCGCCCTCTCTCACGGCTGCAAATCTGAAATAAATAACGAAATTAAAATTGTCAATTTTGAGAAACTGGAACCAGTTTTCACAAAAAATGACGATGTACTATATGTGGTAAACTTCTGGGCAACCTGGTGCGGGCCATGCGTCAAGGAGTTGCCTCACTTCATGGCGGTTTACGATCAATATAAATCAAATAAAAAATTCAGAATGGTTCTGGTCTCACTGGACGACTCCGATAATCTTGAAACGTCGGTTAAAAGCTTTATAGAGAGGATGAACCTAAAGGGAGAGCTCTACCTGCTGGACGATATTAAAAAGATGAATGAGTGGATTCCGGCCGTCAATCCGGACTGGTCAGGTGCGATACCAGCCACACTGGTAATCAAGAACGGACAAACCCTCAGCTTTGACGCTAAAGAGCTCTCAAAAGAGGAGCTTCTGGAACGCATCACAAAACACCTACAGTGATTAAACGGGAATCACTGCCAACTACTGTAAAGTAGTATTCAGAACATAACTGAGTGCGAAATCAATTAAATAATCAGGTAAAATATCAAGTACAATATCAAGTACAATATCAAGTACAATATCAAGTACAATATCAAGTACAAAAAATCAGGTAAAAAATCAGGTAAAAAATCAAACATAAAACATCAACAAACTCAAAATTAAAACCAAAAAAATCTCATGAAAACAATATCAAAAATAACAGGGTTACTTATGATAACTCTTTTCTCTTTTGGCACTCTTAGTGCTCAGGGAGGTTACAAAATCGGAGACGAGGCGACAGACTTTAAATTGAAAAATGTTGACAATAAAATGGTCTCTCTGGCAGACTTTAAAGATGCCAAGGGCTTCATTGTAATTTTCACATGCAACCACTGCCCATACTCTAAGGCATACGAAGACAGAAAGATAGCTCTGGCAAAAAAATATGCACCTCTGGGGTATCCCGTGATTGCTATCAACCCTAACGATCCCGCTGCACAACCTGAAGATAGTTTTGAACTGATGCAGGTACGTGCCAAAGAGAAAAACTTCCCATACCCTTATCTCTTTGACGAAGGCCAAAAAATCTATCCTCAGTACGGAGCAACAAGAACTCCTCATGTTTTTGTTCTTAAAAAAGAGAACAACAAGAACATTGTCAAATACATAGGTGCAATTGACGATAATTATAAAGACGTAAATGACATATCAAACAAATATGTAGAGGCTGCCGTTGATGCGCTGCTCGCAGGTAAAGAGGTAGAGGTTAAAACAACCGTAGCTGTAGGCTGCACAATTAAAGTAAAAAAGTAAAGATCAAAAGAAAAATCTCCGCGCCACTTTTGGGTATATTGCTTAATATGTGCGCGTTAAATAACAGACTTTAGAGAGCTTCACATGAATCTCACTAAAGTCTGTTTTGTATTATCCTGTTTACCTATTAGTTGCACCAAACTGGCGCGGAGAAAATCCTTGAGACGGCTTTTTTTGTACATTTACGCATTAATAATCTGCCATATAAACTAAAGTAAAACGGAGAAAAAGCTGTATAAATGAAAACACTTATCAAAAAGGCATCCGGAGAGATTGTACCCTTCTCCTCGGCCAAACTTAAGGAATCGCTCGTTCGTTCAGGAGCAGGTCAGGAGGTCATTAATCAAATAGTAAAAGAGATTGAATCCTGGTTGGATGGTCAGGAGGTTATACCGAGTAAACAGATCTATTCCAAAGCCTTTACTATGCTTAAAAAGCTTACTACTGCAAATGCAGCACGGTATAAATTAAAAACTGCAATGATGGAGTTGGGCCCTACAGGACACCCATTTGAGCATTTTGTTGGAGAAATATATCGCACTATGGGATACCAGGTTAAGGTCTCTGAAATACTTGACGGGCACTGTGTGACTCACGAGGTTGATGTTGTTGCAACCAAAGAGAATCATCAGCGCTTTATTGAGTGTAAATATTACCAGAGCACCGGTAAAAATGCAAATGTCCAGGTTCCTCTTTACATCCGTTCCAGGGTTGACGATATTATCCGCATGAGAAAGAGCCGAGCAGAGTTTGAGGACTTTACATTTTCAGGTGGAGTCGTTACAAACACACGATTTACTACCGATGCCGAGGCCTACGGTGAATGTAGCGGCTTGCATCTGCTAAGCTGGGATTATCCGCAGGGGAATAGCCTGAGAGAGATTATCGACAGGGAGAAAATCTTTCCCATCACCTCTCTCACTTCGCTTACAAATGCGCATAAACAAATACTTATGGATAAGGGCATAGTTATTTGCCGCCAGATTCTTCGTGAAACATCTGTTCTTGATTCACTCAACCTGAGTAACAAGAAATACCGCGCCCTTCTCGAAGAGCTAAATGCACTTGCCGGGTAAATCTCCGCGCCAGTTTGGTGTATGTATTTCTATATGTGACTATTCAAAAATAGACTTTACTGGTTGGCACAGAGATTAAAGTTTTTTCGTAAATTCACGCAGTAATTTACACAGTAAAACCAGCGAAATTCAAGTAGTAGATTAATATTTAAACGCACAAATTCACCACTCAAACCAGAAACAGAATGACTTCAACCCCTATCAAAAATATTTGCTGCATAGGAGCCGGATATGTAGGCGGCCCTACTATGACTGTTATTGCACAGAAATGCCCTGACATAAAGGTAACAATCGTGGATGTCAACAGTCAGAAAATTGCCCGCTGGAATGGAGATGACCTGGACAATCTTCCTGTATATGAAGTTGGTCTGAAGGAGATAGTTAAAGAGGTAAGAGGTAAAAACCTCTTCTTTTCTGATGATATTGAATCTGCCATCAAAGAGGCCCAGATGATATTTATATCTGTAAATACCCCTACAAAAACATACGGTCAGGGCAAAGGAATGGCGGCGGACCTGAAATATATCGAACTCTGTGCAAGACAAATAGCAGCAGTATCAACCGACGATAAAATTGTTGTAGAAAAGTCAACAATACCGGTCCGCACAGCGCAAACCCTCAAGAATATCCTCGACAACACCAGCAGCAATGTAAAATTCAGCATCCTCTCTAATCCTGAATTCCTTGCAGAGGGTACAGCAGTAAAAGACCTTCTGAATCCCGACAGGGTTCTTATTGGTGGAGAGGAGAGTGAAGAGGGCGAAAAGGCAATAGAGGCTCTGGCATCTATTTATGCAAGGTGGATTCCACAGGAGAGAATTCTTCGTACAAATGTTTGGAGTAGTGAACTTTCCAAACTTACTGCAAATGCATTTCTGGCTCAGAGAATATCGTCTATAAATGCAATATCGGCACTTTGTGAAAAGACAGGCGCAGATGTAGAAGAGGTCTCCAAAGCGATCGGAATGGACAGCAGAATAGGCTCCAAGTTTCTTAAAGCATCTGTTGGTTTTGGAGGTTCGTGCTTCCAGAAGGATATTCTCAATCTTGTATATATCAGCAGAACTCTCGGGCTAAAGGAGGTTGCCGATTACTGGGAACAGGTTCTTAAAATCAACGATTATCAGAAGAGTCGTTTTGCTCAAAACATAATCTCTACACTGTTCAATACAGTGTCAGACAAAAAAATAGCATTTTTAGGATGGGCATTTAAAAAGGAGACCAACGATACCCGTGAAAGTGCTGCAATTTATGTTGCCTGGGAACTTCTTCAGGACCAGGCCGAGGTTCATATTTATGATCCAAAGGTTACTCCCGAACAGATTTTCAGTGACCTTAAGAGCGTTTCTGGCGGGGCATTTGTATGCGGTAAAAGCGATTTTTCGGGCGTAAGCATCAACCAAGGCTTAAGCATCAACCCGACTGATGGTAGTAAAATTCACGCTGACAAAGACCAGAGCGCATCCGGCAAATGTGAAAGTGATTTTATATCCGGCATTTTCAAATGTAATTGCCCCGGCATCGGGACCGTTTATGTTCACAACAATCCCTATTCTGCAATGGAAAATGCCCATGCTGTGGCAGTGATAACAGAATGGGATGAATTTAAGGGATATGACTGGAAAATGGTATACGACAAAATGAAAAAGCCGGCATTTATTTTTGATGGCAGAAATTTGTTAAACCATGTAAGTTTAAGGAATCTCGGTTTTAAAACCTATGCTATAGGGCGCTCTTAGAGAAAATACTCTCTGTTACGCCCAGGCTCTGGCTGTACCCTGTCTGATTTCTGTAGGAGAAGCTCCTAAGTTAATTTTGCAGAAGCGATTAAAATGCGAATAATCTGTAAAGTGGAATCTTCTCATTATCTCTGCAACTGTTCTGTTGGTCTTGGTGAGATGTTTATGAATATCTTCCGCCCTTTTAGCTATAATCCACTGATATGGAGATACTTCAAATATTTGAAGAAACTTTCTGTTAAAAGTGCTGACAGATAATCCCGAAGCGGCAATTATCTCTGCCATTCCTTTGCTCCTTCTTTTGCTCATGATAAACTTATGAAAATAAATAACTTCTTTGTCCAAAGCAACAAGAAACCCAAAGAGTACTTTTTTACTGTAGCTCTTTTTAAAGAGCATTATAAGCTCTCTCTGCAGCTTGTCCTGTACCGCCTGAGATAACTCTTTATTATGCGAGAATCTTTGTTTTAAATCGTATAAAAAGGACTCAATATGAGGATGAGTAGGCAGAGAAGGCATTTTATATAAAAATTTAACATCTCTCTTGCCTTTATATCTTTTAACATCCATATAAAACCTAAGCCAATCCTCACTCAAACAAACCCTTATGAGCCTGGTGTCTGTAATTGCCTCAAGTTTGTAATTTGACTGTTTAAGAATAAAACAGGAGTTTTCGGCATAATAGTACTCCTTGTAAATTTCTGCCATTATCCGGACCCTGCCGGAGAGAACAAAAACAATCATATCTCCTGATTTGCACCCGATATTCATCGAAGTACCCTTCTGAAAGCTCCCGTAACAAAATCCCTTTTGCTCGGGAAACATCTTAAGATCAGCCCTGGTTGATGTATCCATAAAGGCATCTATTTTAGTGAAGGATAATATCCACTTTAAGAAATCCATATAATCCGGCCTATATCCTCAGGTATAAAAAAGTTAACAGCAAAAAAAGAAATGAGAGGTGTATAGTGCCGGAGCAATTAGGAAAAGTGTAATAATATCCATAATGAAGTTAACAAATAATGAGCTAAAAAGATAATTTTTTACTTGCCTCTTTATACCATATTGTAAATATTTTACAATCGGATTATATTATCAATCAAATGATGGTAAGTTCAATTTATTAAATATGCAAGAGATTTATACAAAACCTTTATACAACCTTGCTTGTTAACTCCTTTTATATTGAATATCTTTATCTCCTGATTCTATTATATATTTTCATATGGAAAGATACAATACAGAAAAACAGACATATTGCAATAACCTTGTTGTTCTTATAATGGCCGGAGGTTCGGGAGAGAGGTTCTGGCCACTATCTACCCGTGAACGCCCTAAGCAGCTTCTTAAGCTAATTGACAGAGAAAGGTCACTGATAAGAATGACAGTCGACAGAGTTCTTCCGCTAACTACTGCCGAGAGAATATTTATTGGGACAAATGCAGTTCAGGCAGAGGCAGTTAAAGAAGAGTTGCCCGATTTGCCGGAAGAGAATATACTGATTGAACCTGCGTTCAAAGATACTGCCGCCGCAATAGGGTTCGGAGCAGTAATCACAGAGAAAAAGTTTCAGGGTTCAACTATGATTGTGCTCGCATCTGACCATATTATAAAAGATGAAGATGAGTTCAGAAGCAATATTTTGACAGCAATTAAGTGTGCTCAGAGTGAGGACAGCATTGTAACTCTTGGCATTAAACCTGCTACTCCCGAGACCGGATACGGTTATCTTCAGATCGAGAATAAAAAAGAAGTTGATAATAAAGACGATGTTAATAATCAAGATGGAATTAGTAATCAAGATTATGACAGAGGATCCGGCGGTGGAGAAACTCTTAGGGTATTGAGGTTTTGTGAAAAACCCTCTCTTGAAAAAGCCACAGAGTATGTTAATTCCGGGAACTATCTGTGGAACAGCGGTATGTTTATCTTTAGAATATCTGTGATTATGGAGGCGTTCAAAAATTTGATGCCTGATCATTACACTCTCTTTAAGGAGATTGAAAAAATTGAAGATATTTCAAATAAAGAGGGGATTGATAACCTTTCAGCAATTTTCAGTCGCTTTACCAAGATATCAATAGATTACGGAATAATGGAGAGATTCCCTGACATTAAGGTTGTCTCCTCTGATTTCGGTTGGAGCGACATAGGGAGTTATACGGCCCTGACAGAATTTTTCCCGTTAAATGAAAATTCCAGTGTTGTTAACGGAGTCACTGTTACTGAGATAGATTCTTCTGGTAATATTATTTTCAGCACAACCGGTAAAAAGATTTCTCTGCTTGGAATTGAGAATTCAATCATCGTTGACACTCCGGATAATATTCTTATTTGCAATAAAAAAGAGGCTCAAAACATTAAGAAATTACTTAACAAATAATTCAAATCAACACAATATTTATCTTTTGTGCTTAAAATTCATATTCTTACTCAACTTTCAGGATAAAATATTGTTTAGAAAAAGTCCGGCTTTTATGCAGTATTATAACTAATCTACAAAACTTTGACAAGTAACTGGAAAAAGACATTTGCAATAATATGGGCAGGGCAGCTTTTCTCAACCCTTAGCAGTACAGTTGTAGGATATGCTGTCATATTCTGGCTTAGCATTAAAACAGGATCTGCCGAGGTGCTTGCCGTATCTACAATAGCTACTCTCCTCCCCCAGCTTGTATTGGGGCTCTTTACGGGGGTTCTGGTTGACAGATGGGACAGACGTAAAACTATGATTATTGCAGACCTTTTTATAGCCCTATGTTCCGGTATAATGGCACTTTTGTTCTGGATTGGTAAAACTGATATTGGGTACATATACCTTCTCCTGGCCTTACGCTCTGTAGGAAGTGCATTTCATGTACCTGCTATGCAAGCCTCAACTCCGCTTATTGCCCCTGAATCTCAGTTGATGAGGGTAGCAGGAGTGAATCAGTCAATTTTTTCTGTTAGCACGATTGCAGGTCCGGCAATTGCAGCGCTCTTCGTAAACACTCTGTCAATGACACATGCTCTTTTGTTTGATGTGCTGGGTGCCATATTAGCAACTATCTCACTTTTAATGGTAAAAATTCCAAATCCTGAAAAGGTCCCTGAAAGCGAAAATACCGGGACAATGATAAGAGAGTTAAAAGAGGGGTTCAATGCTCTGCTCCATATGCCGGGATTGAAATGGCTATTCATATTTATTGTGCTTGCAACATTCTTCATAGTTCCTGTAGCAACAATATTTCCTCTGATGACCCTCGACCATTTTAACGGTACTACATATCAGATGAGTCTGATAGAGATTGTTTGGGGAGTGGGTATGCTTGCAGGAGGGGGTATAATGAGCCTTCCACGTTTTAATTTCAATAAAATTGTGCTGATTAATATTATGTATATAATACTCGGGATAACATTCTTCTTTTCCGGTTTTCTCTCTGCACAGGGGTTTGTGTTTTTTGCCATTCTTACTACAATTGGAGGTATTGCTGCAGCAATTTTTCATGGTTCATTTACTGTAGTAATGCAGACATCTCTAAATCCGGCAGTTATGGGGAGGGCATTCTCTATCTTCGACACATTTACAATGTTGCCGGCAATGGTTGGGCTTTTGCTTACTGGCTATATAGCTGATCATATCGGTATAACAAATGCATTTGTAATCTCCGGAGCTGTGATCATCCTGATTGGAGTAATCTCCTTCTTTGTTCCCTCTCTGATGCACCTGAACAAACCTGCAACTAATCCCAACAGATAAGATATGTTTCACAACTCAAAAATACTGATTACAGGGGGAACAGGCTCATTTGGAAGTGAGTTGATAAAACTCCTTATTAACCTGAATGCCACATATAAAATTGGTGAGATACGAGTTCTCTCCAGGGATAAGTTAAAGCAAGAGAAGTTTAAAGAGGAGGTTGAGTTAAAAAGAGGAGGTGGTTACCCAGCCCCTTTGTTAAAATTTTTCTGTGGTGATGTAACTGACAGATATTTGGTAGAGAGTGCCGTTGCCGGATGTGACTATCTCATTCATGCAGCAGCCCTCAAAGATGTAACCTATTGTGAACAGCATCCGCTTGAGGCCCTGCAGGTTAATGTTTACGGAACTAATAACATCATAGAGAGTGCCGTAAGAAACAAAGTCAAAAAGGTTGTAGTTGTGAGCACCGATAAAGCAGTTGCCCCTGCGGGTACAATGGGAATTACAAAGGCTATGATGGAGAGACTTGTTTTATCAAAGACAAAAACAAAAGCAGATGCCTCTTCAACATCACTGATAATCATTCGCTTTGGAAATTTAATAGGCTCTTCGGGCACTGTAGTCCCTCTGTTTATTCAACAGGTAAAGGAGGGGAAAAAGCTGACTGTAACAAACCCTCAAATGACCCGGTTTATGATGACATTGAATCAGGCTGCAGAGTATGCACTTTTTGCTCTTGAAAACGGTAAAAACGGAGATATAATTATCCGCAACTCCCCTGCTCTATCAATCGGCAATCTGGCAAAAGCTGTAATAGAGCTTTATGGAGGTGACACATCAAACGGCAGCATTTCTGATTCAGACAACTCAACCGGGATAATTGTCACAGGTGCCAGACCCGGAGAGAGGCTTTACGAGATTATGGCAAGTGAGCAGGAGATGCTAAAAGCAGAGCAAATTTGTAACTCAATCTATTTAAGAATTCCTGATGTAATCAGGGATTCAGTTGCGGAGTCAAAAAAACTATCTCAAGCCAAAGAGCTCAACTCGGGAAATATCGGAGAGTTGAGTATCGAGGGTATAAAGCAGATGATTAAAAATAGTTTAAATAACTATTAGAAAGACTATTAAAAAAGACAATCAAGAAATTAATCAGAAGATTATCGACATAAAACTCAGGAATAAATTTACTCCTCTTTAATCTACTCTTATCAGTACCGGAGGTGGTAAAAGCATATCCTTTTCAACAGGTAATCCGGCAGACTTTGTCAAAACACCAGTCTCTCTTACATCTCTCGATTTAAAATCTGTAAATGAATAGCTCTCTCCCGCAAGTTGTTTTATCCGTTTAACAATCAACTCTCTGCCGGGAGCATTAATATAGGTTATGTTATTGATCATTAGGCTGCCGGACTCAGGTCTCCACACTCCAAAAGCGTAATAGTAACCACCTTCGTATGCGCCCACATACGAGTATTGAGAATCACCTATAAAGTGTTTCCATAAAATTGTTGAAAAGTTACTGGTCAAATCAACATTTAAAAAATGGCCAAAGTTTTGCCAACTTCTGAGACTGTTTTGCTCGCTTAAAGGTATTGATGATGAATTTGTAACATATTCATCTGCAAGCTTCCCGAATCCATGCCCTCCAGCTTCATGTTGCAATACCCCTCTAAAATCATAAGGATACGGCCTGTCGGATACAGGTGCAATTGCAACAGCTTTACCATCTGAATAGAGAAAAGCTGTACCTGCATACCTCGAACTGTTAGCGATTACAGTAACAAGTGTCTCAGTTAGTGAAGAAGTTAACGGAGCTTTAGCTGCATACTGGAAACATAAATAATCGTTGGTTGACATTGATGTAGATGGGGGCGGGTTGTTATATCTGGTTGAAAATTTTGTGTTTTTGGTTACCAAATGGTCGCTGATTCCACTCTCCTGAGAGAATGCATAAACAATATAGACATCAAAGTAACTTCTGTAACTCTTGTATGGTTCAATTGCAAAAAAGTGGCTTACTGCATTATTAAGATCAGTACTGAATTTACCCGATCCAATATCCTCTATTGTGTAACCATCACCAAGGAATACAAGGTCAATTCCGTTCCCCGAAGTAGAGCTTTGAACCTTAACATAATCTCCGTCTTTATACGGAAAATTATATTGGCTTGCCGATAAAGAGGCAGTGAGAGTTTTCCCGTTAAGTTTAAAGATTACATCTCCCTGTCTGGTTACAGGTGTCGATGAGTACGGAGCAAAAGATATAGTTACAACTCTTGTTCCGGTTCCGGTTGATGGTGTCACATTTATCCACTCAGGTTTGGAGTCGATGTTCCAGCTGCCTGATGCAGTTACAGTAGCTGTAAATGTTTCACCAGAACCTGTAGATAAAAGAGAGGACTCCGAGAGAGAAAGAACATCTGCTGGTGCCGATCCCTCTTCATAAATTGTTGTGAAAAAACTATATCCCCATCCTGTTAAAGATGTGTATTGTGTCAGTTTTCCAACCGGAACAATCAAGGTCGATCCTGTGGGTAAACCTGTAAAGACATTGGTGATAGCGAATGGTGAGGTTATCTTTGATGTAACCTGATAAAGTGATGAACATCCCGCAAAAGCACCATTACCGATAACATTTACTGAAGCCGGTATAGTTACAGATGGTAACGAAGTACATCCTTTAAAAGCCTCAGCACCAATCTCGGTAAGGTTTTCAGGTAATAATATGTCATTTATTGAATTGCAGCCGTCAAATGCAGAAGTGCCTATACTCCCGAGATTTTGAGGTAAAATTATCTCTTGTAGAGAAATTGCCGGAGCATCGGACACTTTAAATGCCCCTGCCGGAATAGCATTATTGGGCAGTGAAGAAAGTGTAATATCTAGTTTTTCAACTCCCCTCAAACTCTCTCGGTAAGTTCTAAAATCATCTGTAGTCAATGCCCCCTCTATCCTGAGATCTTTTATGGCACCCCTCTCATCGGTCGGAATCATTTCATCGAGATTCTCTCCTGCAACAGCTCTTACAAGATATCCGGGATAAATATATTGTCTGACAATAACAGTATCGGCTGTCTGAGAATATTTTGCAATAATTTTTGCACTCCTCTCAACACCTGAATTGTTTTGTGATATATTAAATACCAGCTGATTGGTATCATTTCCTGCGGACTCCGATCTTGGTGCACCTGATGATTGTGAAATCCAGCCACTTCCTCCCTCTAAAATTATTTCATAATCTGCATTAGAGGTAATATTCAATATTTTAATTCCACCTCCCTTCTGTACATAAAGGTTCTGTTTGTCTGTTTCGATCAGAGTTTTAGGTTTTTGTGAAACGATTACAGTATCTGCCTGTGTCCCCCCTTTTTGTCTGAAAATAATAGTACTGCTTCTTGAATCATAATTATCGTTAGCACTTACAGAAAATGTATGATTACCTGAAACAAGTCCTTTGCTTTCCAGGTGACTTACCCAGGTTTTATCAGATGGTATGAGAATATCAAACGGAACATTAGAAGATGTCTCTATGTTAAAACTTCCACCAACATCTTCCAGATTAATGCTTTCAGGATCAACAAAAACGGCATCTTTTTGCAATTGATTTATTGTCAATGTATCAGATAGCAAACTATTTCTGTCTTTGAAGATAATTTTTGCCGTTCTGGCATCATAATCATTATTTGGAGCAATTGTTACGAGATGAGTATAGGTGCTTAACGCTTTTGTACCTCCGTGTAGAATCCAGGGGGCATCAGAAGGTAAAACGACATCGTAAGTAATGTTTGACCTGAGCTCAACCTCTGCTGTTGTTCCTGCTGACGAAACATTTATAATTTTATTTGTCAGTATAAGTGCATCTTTCTGGCTTTGATTAATGGTAACTGTTGATGTTAATGTTTCTGCTCTTACCGTTACAATGGCACTTCTGGGTGAATATCCGTTATTGGATGATACTGTAACTGTTAACATTGCATCTCCTTTCCCCGATAAAGGTGTTGCAGTACACCAGGATTCCGGGAGACTAACCGTCCAGACAGTATTTGATTGAATCGAAATTGTTGTTTGTCCGCCGGCCTCGGTAAAAGAAGAATTTACAATACCCACCGATAAAGCAGGCTCTTTCTGACAACCGCCAAACACAGTTACTGCCAAGAAAATAATGATAACTGTGTAAAATTTTAATATGATTGCCTTTTGACTAAACATAATTAATTAACAAGTGAGTATTGAATAATGTTCTTAGACAAATGTAGCAATAATTAAAAAGAAACGGAGATGACCGATACCTGCCGTTCATCTCCGTCATCCCTGGTCATAGTTTCAATTTGATGTGTTGCCTGCAAACACAATGTAAGGGTCAGCCAGGGGCATTGCCAAATAAAACAATCTATTGTACTCCAAAATTATTCTCAAAATACCCCTTTTGACACCCATTTCGTAAAAGGTCATCACTAAATTGTCAATAATGTTAATCTCTAATTATGATGTATTAATATGCTTTAGTCTTAATCGGTTCTTTTGATTCTTTAAAAAATTGATTTTGAAGCATTAAAGTCTGATTATCCTCTTTAACAGCCTTTATCATTGCCTTAAGCTGATTTACGCTGTTGGTGAGCGAAATTTCGCCTATCTCCCTTTTTGCACCCGATGCCTCTCCTGCATAATGGTTGGGATATTTCCCATACCACCAGATGCCTGTATATGCATTCTTTACATTAAGCCTGTTAAGATCATCTCCCGACTCAGCATTAACTCTGTCCATTTTAACGAGATCTGGCCTTACAGCAAGCATAACGCTGGTTTCAACCTCATCTGCATGACCTCCTGTTTTGCTCTTCCTTAATGCTGCAATTTTTCTCTGAGATTCTGCATCCGGCTCAGGGGTGTAGAGATAAACCGCGTAATCTCTTGGTGATTCGAGCTGAATCTGTCCAAAATACTTTACAAAATTATTGTTGCCGCCATGGCCATTTACAATTATTATCTTCTTTATACCGTTCCTGGAGATCTCTCTGCATGTTTCATCCAGTAGCTTAAAAAGCAGATCATTACTGTAAGCAATGGTACCCGGTTGCTGTTTAGCTTCAAAAATCTGTCCTGCAAAATAGAAGGGGAACACAATTGCAAACTCTTCAATTGCGGCTCTGATACTTATCTCTCGTGATGTATAGACATCTGTACCCAATGGCAGTTGCTGCCCGTGTTTCTCTATGACACCCATAGGAATAATACATACGCCCTCCGATTTTTCAACTGCTGCTTTAAAATTTTCAGATGTAAACTCCTCCCATTGAACAGATATTGTCTGAGCCGCAAGAGATGTAAAGGTGAACCCAAAAATAATCAGGATTACGCAGGCTTTTAACAGATTGGTTTTGTTTTTCATATGGCATTAATATTTAGTGTCTGAATAATTTTTAATCTTTGATCTGTCTCAAATGTACAAAAAAGAGAAGAGCCTTTTCTATCTTTACAATAAAAAATGGCTAAGAAATTAATCCTCCTCCTGGCAGCCCTGCTCACATTGCAATTATTAAGCGGAAAGGGTTCCGAATTTAAAGTTATGACTTATAATATCCACCATTGCAATCCACCTGCCCAAAAGGGTGTTATTGACGTAAATGCCATTGCAAGGGTTATCGCCGCCAGCGGTGCAGATGTTGTCTTTCTGCAGGAGGTTGATGTAAATACATCTCGTTCAGGAATGGGGAATCAGGCTGAGCAGATAGCAAAGAGGAGTGGCCTGGGTTATTTTAAATTTTTTAAAGCTATCGATTTTTCCGGTGGAGAGTACGGTGGAGCAATCGTTTCAAGATTTCCGCTGACAGAGGAACAGCTTCACAAATTGCCTGTTAAAGAGGGAGAAGAGCAGCGGATAATGGGGACAGCGGTTATAGATCATCCTTATGCGGGTAAAATTATGGTTGCAACAACGCACCTCGACCTTAACATAAAGTACAGAAAACTTCAGATTAAGTATATTGTCAGATTTCTTGGAAAACAAAGCTTACCTGTTATACTTGGGGGCGATTTTAACGCAAAACCACAAAGCAAAGAGATGAAACCGCTGTTCAAAAACTTTATTTCATCTGAAATTGGTTATAACCCAACCTTCCCAAATACAAAACCAACTGAACATATAGATTTCCTGTTTCTGCATAAAAACAAAAAGATAAGAGATAAAAACCATGATCCCCTAAAAATGGAGTTCAGCAATCACAGAGTTATCAAAGGGTTTGACTCATCTGATCACCTCCCGGTATCGGCAATTTTAAATATTGCTCCGTTGTAATCTGTTAGTTTGTTGCGGAAAATTTTTTACCTGATTTATTTAAAAATGTCTAGTTCAGCCATTTCTGATCCGATTGCTATTACTTCTGTCCTTGTCAGATTTGCGCACTCCGTCAATATTGCCGCAGAGTCTCCTTTGACATATTGTATTATATAACTTTTTCCGTCTGAGCAATTTATAAATCCTTTGAGCCTGATAATCTGTTTTGGAACTCTTGCAGAGAATTCCATCAGTTTGTTGAAATCTGTTTTTGCTGTTGTTTTATAAACTTTTGATGTGATATCGGCAAGTGGAGCAAGTGTAAGCCCTTTGTCATCATAATTTATCTTCATGTCATCAGAAATTTGCGGAGTGGCCTTCAGATCATCAGTTATATTTCTTGCCGGTAAATCATCAGCCAACAATTTCTCCGGATTAAACTCTCCTCTTCCAAAACATGTGAAATAAACCTCGGCATTACAATTTATTTCTGAAATTACCTCTCTTATCAATTCAGCCTGTTCAGGTGAAATCTTATCATATTTATTGACAAGAACGATATCGGCAACTCTTACCTGATTTGTAATGCTTCTGACGTACTTATACATAGTAAGAAAAGTGACTGCATCTACCAATGTGACCACATTGGAGAGATAAAAATCATTACTGTCATCCAACAGTGATCCTATCGAAATCGGATCAGCCAATCCGGATGCCTCAATAAAAATTACATCGGGTTTGGAGTCCCTAACAAGCCGTTCCAACTCTTTTCTGAAGTCAGCATAAAGGCAGATACAGAAGATTGAACCTTTATTAAGTTCAATAAGATTGAATTTCCACTTAGTGAGTCTCAGATCCTGTGCATCTGTAGATGCATCTGAATACTCATTTTGAATTATTCCGATTTTGTAATTATTTGAAAAGTGCGACAGTATCTCTTTTAAAAGTGTCGTCTTTCCACTACCTAAAAATCCTGTTAATACAACTACTTTAGACATACACTTAAATATTTATATTTCTAAAATATAAATAATTAATTGAGCGAACAAAGATTTAATACAAAAAATTAAAGTTCAGTTCTATTGCAGTAAAATGATTTTACTAAAAACTAAAATATCAAATTATTTAGTTTCTTTATTGCTTAATCTGCTTTCAATTTCGTTTTTCAGAACATCAACCGGTGGAATGTTTGAGGAGAAACAAACCTCACCATCGATACAGATAGTCGGAATTTTTTTAACATTCAGAAGGCTCATCATCTCGAGTCCTTTACTCTCCTTAATTTTGAACTCTTCTACCTCTACCCTCTCTCCGAACTGTTCAGATGCCCTGGAAACGGCACTCATCATATATTGACAAGGAGCACAGGAGGCAGAGTCAAGAGTAATTACATCTATCTTTACTTTTGACGAATTCTTATATCTCTCAGGGGTTAGTTTTCCTTTGTCTGATAATTGATCTTTATTATTATCTGCCTTTTTGGGCTCATCCGGTTTAAAATTTTCACCCTCTCTTGATTCGGAATCCTTAATAGTGCTCCCTGAATGCAAGATCCTTGCAACCTCTCTCTTATAACTGTCAACCGCTATATCTGAAACAGCTTTTAAATTTTCAACAACTGTTCTATAAGGTAAATCGCAGCCGGGTGCTAAAATAAATCCTTTTTCACCACCCTTTTCCAGGCAATCTAGTGCATCACCGATAGAATCATCAATGTTGCCGAGTAAAAGAGTTGAAGTGAGCTTTAGGTTACCTCCAAAGCTTATCCCCTTTGACAGACATACATCCCTTACATAATCAAGTGGAATATTTTCGTCAATAGAGACATTGTCGGGCAGACAGTTACACATTGCTTCTATGTTGTGTTGAGCATCACCGCAGACAAAAAATGAGGAGTATTTATTTAACCGGCGGACATAATCAAAAATCTCTTTCATATACTCAGAGACAAAAGATTCAAATTGTTCTGTACCAATCTGACTTGTCATAGGGTCCACAATTGCAATAATATCGCAACCTGCCTCTGAGTAATATCTGCTCATAGCTTTGGCAGTATCTGTACAGAATCTCATCAGATTATGAACAGCATACTCATCAGTGAACATCTGCATAAAAATCTCTGTTCCAAGAAGATGGAGCCCGAGTGTAAATGGACCTGTTACAAGGCCGTAAAGTGCAATGTCGGGATATTTATCTCTAAGTTCTTTTACAGCATCCATCACAAGGCCTATTCTTCCATCTCGGGATCCGGGAATAGTTAAGTCCGATAATGAGATTCCATCTGCCAAAGGATGCCCGATAACAGAAGGGGGATTCTCATTAGCCCATATAACTCCACAACCTAACGCTTCTGCCTCAAGCTGCAAATCAAAGACCACAGGTATTCCGTCAGGCTTATATTCTTGTATTGCCGCACTCACCCCTTTTACTATAAGCTCTTTGGATTTTAAGTAGCTTTCTGAATTATATCCTGTAAGAAATGCGCCGTGTACTCCAACAAACGGAACCCATGGTGCTCTCTTACATTTATTTAGCTTCAATGTGCTAAATATCAACTCTTTACCCGTCATAGCATCACTATTTTTACAAATATACCAAAATTCAATACTGCGATAGCAAATTAGCCGTGTAAATGTTCTCTGAAAATGTTTAACTTTATTATCTGACGAACCTTTTATCCCCTCAAACGGTTATATAAAAAATAAATCTAACTATATGAAAATACACGAATATCAGGCCAAAGATCTCTTTTCTCATTACGGTATTCCCGTTGCCGATGGTATAGTATGCAGGGATGTTGATTCCTGTCTTGAGGCTTACCGGAATCTCTTTTCAGAGGTTGTTGTAATTAAAGCTCAGGTTCACACCGGTGGCAGAGGAAAGGCAGGCGGGGTCAAGCTTGCACGATCGCCACAGGAGGTAAAACAACATGCCGAAGCCATTCTTGGAATGGATATTAAAGGATTCAAAGTTGACAGGGTAATGGTAGCACAGGGTGTTAACATTCAGTCTGAATATTACATGAGTTATGTAATTGATAGGAATGCAAGATCTGTAGTACTGATAATGAGCCGTGAAGGAGGAATGGATATTGAGGAGGTTGCGGCAAAGACTCCCGATAAAATATTCAAAATCGCTATTGATCCGCTTATAGGAGTAACAGATTTTATTGCCCGTAATGCTTCATTCATGTTATTCGACAACTATGAGATTGTTAAACAAGCTGTTCCGTTAATTAAAAACCTATACAAACTATTCACAGAGACTGATGCCTCTCTTGCAGAGATAAATCCTCTGGTAGTTACAAAAGAAGGAAAGTTATTGGCTATAGACGGAAAGATGAATTTCGATGACAATGCTCTTTATCGTCAGTCTGCCGTTGAGGCTCTTTTTGAACCTGACGAGGAGGAGATGAGAGAACAGGAGGCCAAATCAAAAGGGTTCAGCTATGTTCATCTCAAGGGTAAAATAGGATGTATGGTTAATGGTGCGGGGCTTGCAATGGCCACAATGGATATGATTAAGTTATATGGAGGGGAACCGGCCAATTTTCTTGATATTGGTGGGAGTTCTAACCCAAATAAAGTAATAGAGGCAATGAAGCTTCTCACAAGTGATCCTGAAGTCAACGTCGTACTTATCAATATATTTGGAGGAATTACCCGCTGCGATGATGTTGCACGGGGGCTTATCGAAGCATTTAAACACCTTAAAACCAGCATTCCTGTTGTTATTCGACTTACAGGAACAAACGAGTCTGAGGGGAGAGAGTTACTAAAGGGAACCGCTTTCCACAGTGCCGACACAATGAGTATGGCAATCAGTAAGGCTGTAGAGCTGAGTAAAACAAAAGAGTAATCATACCTTTCAGGCTTAAATAAATTAAAAGTAAAGTAGTTAGAAATGAGTATACTGATTAATAAAGATACAAGACTGGTGGTGCAGGGCATTACCGGCAGAGATGGGGGATTTCATGCAGCTAAAATGGCTGAATATGGCACCAAAGTAGTAGCAGGAACTTCACCTGGCAAAGGTGGCCAGCATGCACTGGGAGTCCCAGTTTTCAACGGCGTTGCAGAGGCAGTGAAGAACGAAGGTGCCAACGCATCTGTAATTTTTGTACCTGCTGCTTTTGTCAGGGATGCAATAATGGAGGCTGCCGAAGCCGGAATCTCCCTTATCGTATGCATAACAGAAGGGGTTCCCACTCTTGATGTAATTGCTGCAAAAAGGTATGCAGATATGAAGGGTTCATCGTTAATTGGTCCCAATTGCCCCGGCCTTATCTCACCAGGCAAGTCACTTGTAGGGATTATGCCCGGGAATATATTCAGAGAGGGCAGAACAGGTGTTATTTCAAGAAGCGGTACGCTCACTTATGAGGTTGTCTATAACCTTACCCGGAGCGGCATAGGTCAGTCAACAGCTGTTGGTGTAGGAGGAGATCCTGTTGTAGGGCTATACTATCTGGAGTTGCTTAAGATGTTCCAGGAAGATCCTGACACAGATTCTATTGTCCTGATAGGAGAGATTGGTGGTGATGCCGAAGAGCAGGCTGCTCAATATATTAAAGATAATATAACAAAACCTGTTGCAGCCTTTATTGCCGGAGTGACAGCTCCCCCGGGCAAACGAATGGGACATGCAGGTGCGATAATATCAAGTGGTACAGGAACTGCTAAGGAGAAGAGTGACGCATTTACCAGAGCAGGTGTACCCGTAGCATCAGAACCTGCACAAATCCCGGAGCTGCTCGGGAGATAATCTCTTTTATACTAATGTGTTGAAGATATTTTTTGATAGTGGCAGAACATCAGATTGTCTTTTTCATCACGTAAATGCATCCCGTTACCCAGACAGTAACGAAACTGTTTACAGTTTTCGCAGATACCTGTTTGGGCCCAGCTACGGTCACGATATTTCTCAAATCTGTTCTCCCATACATCTGCTAATGAATCTTTGTAAATATTTCCCTGATAGAAATTTGACCTTATACTCGGGCATCCGGATATTGAGCCGTCAGCCAGTACAGAGGCCGCAGAGATACCTGCCTGACAAAAATAGAAACTGTCTCTCACCTCTGCCTCATATCCCCCCAGAAAACCTTCACAGCCGTATGATGCTTTTATCAGCCCCTCTTTTCTTGTCTGTGCAATAAATTCCATCAACCCCTTAAACTGATTATCGCTCAATGTCAATAAATTATCATGAGCGGCTCTTCCTGCAGGGAATACAGAAAACAGCCTCCATCTTTTAACACCAAGTGAAATCAGATAGTCACGAAATTGTTGAATAGTATCGTAGTTTGAAGGATTTACACATGTTACAACGTCCCATATAATCTCCTTTTCATTAACCAGCATTTTTATGGCTTCGGAGGCGTTCAGGAAACTTTTTGGATGGTTTCTCATCCAGTTATGCTCCTTCTCAAATCCGTCGAGACTAACAGTAATTGTATGGAGACCTGCTGCTGTAAGAGAGTCAAGTCTTTCCCGCGTTAAATTTAGTCCGTTGGTAACAACACCCTAGGGAAAACCTCTGCGGTATAACTCCAAACCGCAATATTCAAGATCTTCTCTAAGAAGAGCCTCACCTCCCGTGAAAATTATTAAAAGCTTGTTAGGATTAACTGAAGGGGTTATCTCATCTATTACTCTCAGGAAATCTTCTGCCGGCATATCACTTACTGCCGAATTGTGTTTGCAGTCACTCCCGCAATGGCGGCAATTAAGATTACACCTTAAGGTACACTCCCAGAAAAGTGTGCGGAGAGGGTGATCTTTAACCAGCCTCTTATATTGCCGGCGAAATAACTCCAACCCTGCTCTTTTCCTGAGAGTGATCCTTTTGGAAACGGACATCGTGTAAATAAATGTGAATTAAGTATTGTGTTTGGAACTAAAGTTAAATTCTTTAAAAAAAGATTATTTATTATCCAGTTTAACTGTGATCTCTTTTTCAGCACTACCTAAATACCATCTCTTATCACCATCTTTAAGATCTGTGGTTTTAATCTCAACTGTAGTCCCCTTTGGTGAAAACTCACCGTTAAGCGGGCCGTCAACATCTTCGAAACTTAGTTGGAAGGTTATGTCACGCGGAAACTCTCCTATATAACTTTTAACAAACTGTCCGTTTGCATCTGTTTTAAGAGTCTTGAGATCGAGATAACTATCGTGGGGTAATCCCGGTTTTCCGATAGTTACCTGAATGTTTGGAATAGGATTGTTTGCCTGGTCGGTTACCCTTCCCTTTACTGAATAATTTGCGTTTGGTGTTCCATACTCTAATGGAGCATCCCATGGTTCACAAGAGGTGAATCCTAAAATTGATAGAGATGTTGTTATCAGCCATGCACTGACTTTTTGGTAACTGATTTTCATTTTATATTATTTTATCGGAGCAGTTACACATTGAGTATTGGGTGGTACTCATTCATATACTATAGATGCAAAAATGTGTAATATCGTTGCATAAGAACAATGATAAAAGTATAGAATTGTGTAATATAATATGGTTGAAATAAAAAACCTCCGGGAAACCGGAGGTTAATTAATGAATCAATTTTAATATGATTTATATTTATGCAGTTTGTGTAGAATCTACAAACACACGGGTTGCCATCTCTTTATCCAGCATATATAGTGCAGCACTGTTCTCTCCCACAAGTTTCAGCTGATCAATAATTGCCAATGCACTCTCCTCCTCCTCAGCCTGTTCATCTATAAACCATTGAAGCATGTTAGCTGTTGCATGATCCTTCTCTTTAAGAGCAACTTCATAGCAGTTATATATCATGTCTGTAACTTTGCATTCATGTTCGTATGTGCTGTCGAAAATCTCCTTAATGCCTTTCCAGTCTGTTTCAACAGGTGCAATTGGTTCCAGCTTGGCTTCGCCTCCTCGGCTTATTATATAATCAAATATTTTAAGAGCGTGTGACATCTCTTCCTGATATTGAATTCTCATCCAGTTTGCAAAACCCGGCAATCCCTTTTGAGCCAGGTATGAAGACATTGAAAGATACAGGTAAGCACTCCAGAATTCGGCATTAACCTGTTTGTTTAGTATCTCTTGAACATTTTTATTGAATCTCATAATCTTGATGTTTATTGTTAGTAATTTGTTTAATGATAAAGTTACAAAAAATCTGCCAGATAGCCCTGTCAGGACTAATTGTCAGTTTTTCTCAAACGAATATTAAACTGAGAGCCTTTGCCTGGTTCAGAATCCAGCCATAACTCACCGCCGAGAATTCCAACATACTCTCTTACGATAGATAAACCAAGACCGGTTCCGCCAAATACTCTCTTTCCCCCTGACTCAACCTGAGTAAACCTCTCAAATATTCTCTCTTTATCTTCATCAGAAATTCCTATTCCGGTATCTTTTACATACATATGAGTTGTCTCGCCTTCATCAATACAACCTATCTCAATATACCCCTCGGGTGTAAATTTAATTGCGTTGTTAACCAGGTTCGTAATTATTTGCTGAATTTTGATTTTATCTGAAAAAACCTCCAGATATTTTGTCTTGGGAAGAACCAGTTTAAGGTCTACCTTAAGGTTTTGTTTCTTGAAAAAGAAATAGGTCTCTCTTATAGTAAGAAGTAAATTAAAATTATCTTTTGTTACAGTAATCTGCCCTGACTCTATCTTGGCTATATCCATGATATCATTTATTGTGGAAAGAAGCCGGTGAGCACTTGAATTTATTATTTGGGCATACTCCTTCTGATCTGATTGGGTCAGCTCTTCTGTGAGCATTTCCGAAAAACCGATAATACCGTTCAGAGGAGTTCTGATTTCGTGACTCATATTTGCAAGAAATGCAGTCTTAAGTTTATCCCCCTGCTCTGCCCTATCCTTTGCCTCCTGAATGCTCTTCATATTCCGGATCCTCTCTATAAATATCCCGATAGTGTTGGCAAATATCTCAAATAGCATAAGATCATCTTCATTATATGCATTTTCGTCGTGATAATCCTGAACTGCAGCCACACCAATAACCTCTTTCAGCGCCGAATCCATTAAAGGAGCTCCAAGCCATACAGGTGAGTACTCTCCCACCGATTCAAGAGGAAAATGTTCGGCAATCTCCTTTTCTGTCTGGCCGTTAATGAGCATCCCCTTTCCCATAACCCTTACATAATCTGTAAGAGAGTTGTGCAGTGAATGTGCTTGTGCATCTTCTACTGTGTCATACTCATCAACATAATAGGGAAATGTATATTTATCTGTATTCTTGTCATATAGAGCTATGTAGAAATTTTCGGCCTTAATCAGCTTTTTCATATGGAAATGGATCTTCTCCATAAATAACTTAAGCTCCTGATCAATTAACGACATTCTTGAGAGATATAACAGAACCTCCTGTAGCTCTTTTTTCTTATGTTTGGCAGTCACATCTCTGATTATGGCTCCAATACCTGTTTTATCTTTTCCAAGATTAATAGGAAATTTTGTTGTCTCTGTATATTTACCGTTAAATAGCTCTTCATATACAATTATATGGCCACTTTCAAGCACTTCACTATCTGAATCAGTATACCTTTTGTAGTGTTTTTTATCATATAGCTCCTCATCCTTCTTTCCTATAATCTCCTCCCTTTTCTTCCTTGCCATTTTGCAGAACATATCATTTACAACAACATACCTGCGATTTTCATCTTTCATAAACATCATGTCGCTGTTTTGGTTTATAAAGGAGGTATATCTGGATTCATTCCTTTCCAGCTCTTGCTTTACTTTATGGTTGTTCATTCTGTTTATCATCAACCGCCCAACCAAGATTGCAAACAGTGGATAGATTACCAGAATCGGGAAGGTCATAGTTTTGAAAGCATCAGCTCTGTTATCCTCACCAACAACAAGAAAAATCGAGAGAAACATGCAAAGGTGTGCAAGGAAACTGACTATAGCGAGATCTATCATATAATTGCTCTTTCTCCAGGCCGGCCTGTACATCTTCCAAAGAACACCTACAGCAGCAGATGTGATAATGGCCGAAAGCCCCATCCAGACTCCGGTTCCTCCCATAAAGAGACGGTATACGCCAATAATTGCAACAGAAATAAATGTAGCTAAAGGTCCTAAGAAGAGACCTGAATTCACAAGAAGAACGGTTCTTGTATCAAATACAAGACCTGGAGAAAGTGTCCATGGCGTGTTCATCAGAAGTACACCTATGGCACCTATAATGAATCCGGCAATAATCCGGTTTGATCTTCTTCTGAATGTCCTTTCGCTTTCCCAGATGATATCATAAATCAGGGTAAATGCCACTAAAATGGCAACATTCTGAAGTAACCCGATTATCATTGATTTATCCATATGTCCGGCAACCTGTCATTAAAAGCCTCCATAAAAATAGTCAATTTTTTTAATTTTGAGTGTATATAATTTTTACTTAATAAATAATTTTATAATAGAAAATTAATTACTAAATTCGTAATAACAGAAGATATTGTATTTTAACAACTTAAATAAAACAATAATATTTTGAAAACAATACTTTCAATTGATGGCGGAGGAATAAGAGGTGTATTGCCTGCAGCTGTTATTGCCCATCTGGAAAAGAGAATGCAGGCAGAGTGTAAAAATTCTCAATTGAGGATAGCAGATTTTTTTGACCTTCTGTCGGGAACCTCTGCTGGTGGAATTTTAACCTGCCTCTATCTTACCCCGGTTGATGGTAGATTGAATAATCGCCCTAAGTACTCAGCACAGGAGATTCTGGACTTTTATACAGAATTGGGTCCTTTACTGTTCAGAAGATCACCGGCTTACCTTTTGAAATCGGGATTTGGTCTGTTCCGAAGCAGATATAATGAGCAGGCATTATATGATTTTTCAAAGAAAATTGTAGGAGACTCTTATATTTCAGGAGTTTTAAAAGAATGTCTGGTAACAGCATACGATTTAAGCAGCAGAAAGGCGTTACTGTTCAGCAGGCATGCAACAACCAAGTATGGCGATATGGCCGATTATAAACTCTGCGATATTGTCTGTTCCACATCTGCTGCTCCAAGCTATTTTATTCCTACTCAGATTTTTGCAAAAGATTCATCTCCAAGGCATCTCGTAGATGGCGGTGTTTATGCAAATAATCCGGCTATGTGCACATTGGTAGAAGCAAAGAAACTTTGGCCAAACTTACCGGGCAGTGAATATTTTATGATTTCTGCCGGAACGGGTAAGGTTATAAAGCCATATCACTACAGACATACCCGCCATTTTGGTTATATCCACTGGCTAAACCCGATTCTCGATATTTTAATGTCATCTGTTGCTGAAACCGTTGACTACCAGGCAAGGCAAATCTTTGACATTAACGGTATACCTCAAAATTACATCAGAATTGAGCCCCCTCTTCTTACAGCAGATATCAGAATAGACAAAGCCTCGCGAAGCAACATACTAAAGCTTCAATCTGCTGCACAACACTATATTGATCATAACACATCGCTCTTTGATTCAATATGCAAAACACTTTCTGATAAAATGGCCGAAAATGATTAAATTCGCAATCTAAAACAGCTTCTTATGAAAGGCATTGTTCTTGCCGGCGGTTCGGGCACCAGACTATACCCCATAACAAAGGGTGTTTCAAAGCAACTATTACCGATATATGATAAACCAATGGTTTATTACCCCATTTCTGTCCTGATGCTGGCAGGTATAAAGGAGATTCTGATTATTTCAACCCCGGATGATTTACCCGGCTTTAAACGGTTATTGGGCGACGGAAGCGATTATGGAGTTCAATTTGAATATGCTCCTCAACCTTCACCTGACGGACTTGCTCAGGCATTTATTATTGGCAAAGAGTTCATAGGAGATCAGGCGGCATGCCTTGTACTGGGTGATAATATTTTTTATGGGCAGAATTTCACCTCTATGTTAAAAGAGGCTGTCAAAAATGCTGAGGAGAGAGAAACTGCTACGGTATTCGGTTATTATGTCAATGATCCCCAAAGATATGGTGTAGCTGAATTTGATAAATCAGGTAAAGTATTGAGCATAGAAGAGAAGCCTAAAAACCCAAAGAGTAACTATGCTGTTGTTGGTCTCTATTTTTACCCCAACAAGGTGGTTGAGGTAGCAGAGAGGATTAAACCTTCTGCCCGCGGAGAGCTGGAAATCACAACAGTAAATCAGGAGTTTCTCAGAGAAGGAATGCTTAAAGTGCAAACTCTGGGGAGGGGTTTTGCATGGCTTGATACCGGGACACACGACTCATTGTCTGAAGCATCAGGCTTTGTGGAGGTAATCGAAAAGAGACAGGGGCTTAAGATTGCCTGTCTTGAGGAGATTGCCTACAATCAGGGCTGGATATCAAAAGAGAGGCTGCTTAAATTGGCAGACTCAATGGCAAAAAATCAATACGGACAATATTTGAAAGAACTTACTGTAAGATGAATATAATAAAGACTCACCTCGAGGGAGTAGTATTGATTGAACCAAAAGTGTTTTATGACAGCAGGGGATATTTTTTTGAATCATTTTCTGCCGGAAAGTTTGAGGAGGAGGTTTGTAATACCCGATTTGTTCAGGATAATGAATCCAAGTCTTCCTACGGAGTCCTCAGGGGTTTGCATTATCAGCTGCCCCCTTTTTCCCAGAGCAAACTGGTAAGGGTTGTTTCAGGGACAATTCTTGATATTGCAGTGGATATCAGGAAGGGTTCTCCGACATTCGGACAGTATGTATCTGCTATTTTAAGCGCAGATAACAAAACAATGATGTTTATTCCAAGAGGATTTGCACACGGATTCCTAGTTTTAAGCCCTGAATGTATATTCAACTACAAGTGCGATAACTACTATAATCCTTCCAGTGAGGCTTCTGTAATATGGAACGACTCCCATATCGCTATTGACTGGCAAATTCCTGCAGAAGATATTATACTGAGCGAAAAAGATAAGATTAGTCCACCTCTTATGAGTGCCAGGCTTTTTGAATACAACCAAAAGTTGTATTAACTTTTAATTTTCTGAAAACTATTATTTATGGCAAATGTCCTGATAACCGGTTCAAAAGGTCAGCTTGGGAGCGAACTAAGGGAGTTACTGATTGCAGAAAAAACTCACAATTACCTCTTTACAGATATAGCGCAACTTGATATCACCAACAAGCAGGCTGTAAAATCGTTTGTCACTTCAAATAATGTAGATGCAATTATCAACTGTGCTGCATACACTGCAGTGGATAAAGCCGAAGATGAACCACAGTTGTGCAATCTCATAAACGGAGTTGCTCCGGGAATTCTTGCAGACATTGCTGCAGAAAATAATGCTCTTCTGATTCATATTTCGTCAGATTATGTTTTTGACGGGAACACCCCGGTGCCCCACAGAGAAGATTCTGCTGTATCTCCCCGGAGTATATACGGGAGAAGTAAGCTAGCCGGAGAGATCGCCATTAAATCTTCCGGATGTGAATATATAATTATCAGAACTTCATGGCTATATTCAATATTTGGCAATAATTTCCCAAAAACGATTCTCACACTCTCATCGGAGAGAGAACTACTGAATGTAGTATATGACCAGATCGGTACACCAACTTATGCGACTGATCTGGCAAAGATTATTATCGAAATGCTAAAAAGAAATTTCGAACCTTCCGGAAACATTCTCACTTGTGGAATATACCACTATTCAAACGAAGGGGTGTGCAGCTGGTATGATTTTGCACTTGCAATAATAAGGATGGGAAAAACAGATTGTAAGATTGTGCCTGTAACATCAGATAAATTTCCCTCTAAGGCTCACCGCCCAAGATTTTCTGTACTTGACAAGGAAAAAATCAAAACATTAATGGGAATTGAGATTCCTCACTGGAGAGACTCTCTGAAGGAGTTCTTTCTTAAAATTAATGATAATGAATAATTTAACCGGCAAAAATGTTAATTTTATGAGAAATATCTTAATTACAGGAGGCGCCGGATTCATAGGGTCTCATCTGGTAAGATTGATGGTAAACAAGTATCCTGAGTATAAAATTGTAAACCTTGATCTTTTAACTTATGCCGGGAACCTTGAAAATCTGAGAGATGTCGAGAATAAATCTAATTACCGGTTTATTAAGGGTGATATTTGTGATTATGATCTGGTTTGTAAAATAATCAAAGATCATCGGATTGATTCTATTATACATCTGGCAGCAGAATCTCACGTAGACAGATCCATTAAAGATCCCTTCTCGTTTGCAAGAACAAATGTTATGGGAACGCTTACTCTGTTACAGGCGGCAAAGAATCTCTGGAAAGATGATGAACCCGGTTATAAAAAGAATCTTTTTTACCATGTCTCTACAGACGAAGTGTACGGATCTCTTGAAGATGATGGCACTTTCTTTACAGAGGATACAAAATACGATCCTCATTCACCATACTCCGCATCGAAAGCTTCAAGTGATCATTTTGTAAGAGCATATCACGATACCTATGGGCTTCCAATCGTAATCTCAAATTGTTCAAATAACTACGGCAGTTATCAGTTTCCTGAAAAACTGATTCCTCTTTTTATAAATAATATTGTTAATAACAAACCTCTGCCTGTATACGGCAAGGGAGAAAATGTAAGAGACTGGCTCTACGTAGAGGATCATGCCGCTGCCATTGATCTGATTTTTCATAAAGGTCAGATAGGTGAAACATATAATATCGGCGGGTTTAATGAATGGAAAAATATCGATCTTATTAAAGTGATGATCAAAACCGTAGACAGATTGCTAGGGAGAGAAGAGGGGAGCAGCAACAAGCTGATAACATTTGTAACTGACCGTGCTGGTCATGATCTGAGATATGCGATTGATTCGTCAAAACTTCACAAACAACTCGGTTGGACTCCCTCATTACAGTTTGAAGAGGGCATAGAGAAAACAGTTAAATGGTATCTGGAAAACAGAGAGTGGATGGAGAGGGTTACAAGCGGTGAATATCAGAAATATTATAAGGAGATGTACGGCAATGAAACTGATAGATGATGAATTTCTTGACAAATTAAGTAAAGAGGCAAGAGCATCTTCGAGACTCAGAATGAATTTTAATTTTCATGAATCCCTCGATGCCAAAGCTCAGAGACTTTTAAATGCCATTGAGCCGGGGTCGGTTGTCCCTCCCCACAGACACAATCACACAGCAGAGACATATATTGTTCTCAGAGGATCGCTCAAGGTATACATATACGAAAGTGACGGTTCTGTTAAATCAGAACACATTCTTGACCCTTGTGAAGGGAAATATGGCATTGAAATTCCGGCAGGGGTTTATCACAATTTAGAAGTAATTGACCGAAATACAGTAATATTTGAAGCAAAAGAGGGCCCATATGTTCCGGTTTTACCTCAAGACATCCTTAATCATTAGAAATCGTATTTTGATACACCACCGTGGCACATTTTGTGTATATTTGCCAGATATTTATAAACCCAAACGTCTGTGAAGAATTTTGCACTTATCGGAGCCGCCGGATACATCGCCCCTAGACATATGAAAGCCATAAAGGATACCGACAATAATCTTTGTGCGGCCTATGATGTTTTTGATTCTGTTGGCATAATAGATTCCTATTTTCCTGAATGTTCTTTCTTTACACAGTTTGAACTGCTGGAAAGACATCTTAACAAGATGAAGAGCTCTCTTGACTATGTGGGAGTGTGTACACCGAATTATCTTCACGATGCTCATATCCGGTTTGGATTGAGGGCAGGTGCCGATGTTATTTGTGAAAAGCCGTTGGTACTAAATCCCTGGAATATAGATGCTTTAACCAAGATAGAAAAAGAGACAGGAAAAAGAGTTTACAACATACTTCAGCTAAGGCTTCATGATGCTATTATTGCACTGAAAGACAAAGTTATGAATGGCCCGACTGATAAAATATATGATGTAGACCTAACATATATAACATCGCGGGGAAATTGGTACTATACAAGCTGGAAAGGGGATGAAAGAAAAAGCGGTGGTGTAGCCACTAATATTGGTGTCCATTTTTATGATATGCTCACATGGGTATTTGGTAAGGTTAAAAGGAATATTGTACATATTGCAAGCCATGACAGAGTTTCAGGTTATCTGGAACTTGAAAAGGCAAGAGTCAGGTATTTCCTTAGCATTAATTATGATACACTACCACCAGAGGCCAAAGCAGCTGGCAAAAGAACCTATCGTTCACTTGTTATGGAGGGTTCAGAGGTTGAGTTTTCCGATGGATTTACTGAACTTCATACCAATTCTTACCAGAATGTTATTGATGGGAAAGGATTTGGGCTTGAAGAGGCAAGAGGATCCATTGAGATTGTTCATGATATAAGATATGCAACGCCCATTGGATTAAAAGGTGATTATCACCCATTTGCAGCACAGGAGTGTACAAAACACCCTTTCGGATGGTAAAACAGATAAAAATTGATTGAATTGGAAAAAGTTAAACAATTTGCCCTTATGGGAGCAGCTGGTTACATTGCCCCCAGACATCTCAAGGCAATAAAAGAGACCGGTAATAACCTTGTAGCTGCTGTTGACCCTTTTGACAGCGTCGGGATAATGGACAGCTACTTCCCAAATTGCTCTTTCTTTAAAGAGTTTGAACTATTTGACAGACATCTTTCAAAGCTAAAGAGCGAAGGTGCCGCTACTGATTTTTTGTCTGTCTGTTCACCTGATTATCTTCATGATGCACATATCAGATATGGTCTTAAAATTGGATGTAACGTGATTTCTGAGAAACCACTTGTCCTGAATCCATGGAATCTGGATGCATTGGAAAGGGCAGAAGAGGAGAGCGGCAAAAGGGTATTTACAATTCTGCAACTCCGCTATCACCAATCAATCATAGATCTTAAGAAGCTGGTAGATAACGGGCCTAAAGATAAGGTTTACAATATGGATCTTACATACATCACCTCAAGAGGAAGCTGGTTCTTTACAAGCTGGAAAGGAGATGTCCGTAAGAGCGGTGGTATTGCAACCAACATTGGCATTCACTTTTATGATATGTTAAACTGGATATTCGGAGATGTCAAGAAGAGTGTTGTAAATGTCAAAAGTCACGACAGAGTTGCCGGATACATAGAATTCGAAAGAGCAAGGGTCAGATATTTTCTGAGTATAAATCCTGATACGCTTCCTGTTGAGATTTCATCAAAAGGTCAGCGAATATACAGGTCATTCAACCTTGATGGTCAGGAAATTGAATTTACTGATGGTTTTGCAGACCTCCATACAGAATCTTACAAAGAGATTCTAAAAGGAAATGGTTTTGGTATCACTGAAGCCAGGAAATCTATTCAGATTGTTTACGATATCAGAAACTCTGCTCCTGTCGGGCTTAAAGGAGATTACCACCCCTACGCAGCCAAAGAGCTATCTCAGCATCCATTTGGCTGGTAAGTTGATTTTCGGCATTAATTACCTACTGAGTCGCAAACTGTTAAGAACTACCGATACCGAACTGAACGCCATTGCAGCGGCAGCTATCATAGGGCTTAATAACACTCCTGTAAAAGGGTAGAGTATTCCTGCAGCTACCGGGATTCCTATTATATTGTATATAAATGCCCAGAACAAGTTTTGTCTGATAAGCCTTACCGTCTTTTTAGATAAATTAAACGCTTTTGGGAGTAGTGCTATATCTGATGTGATAAGTGTCATCATCGCAACATCCATTGCAATATCTGTTCCCTTTCCCATAGCTATACTCACGTTTGCCCTGCTAAGAGCCTGAGAGTCATTTATACCGTCACCTGCCATAGCAACTACCCTACCCTGAGACTGTAGCTCAGTAATGTATTTATCTTTGTCTCCGGGTAAAGCACCTGCCTTAAAATGAGTGATTCCTACCTTTGATGCAACATAAGAGGCGTTTTTCTGATTATCACCTGTAAGCATATGAACTTCAATTCCCATATCTTTCAACTTAGTTATTGCAATAGCAGAGGTCTCTTTAATTTTGTCTGCTACAGCAACAATCAGTAAAGGAACATAACCTTTCCCGAAAACAACTATACTTTTACCCTCTGCAGATAGTTTCTCTGCAGTGGCTGTAGCCCTTTTTGCAATATCAGACGCATTGGCGGCAACAGCAGAGTCCATTAATCTTATGCTACCCAGCCATAGTTTTTCATCTTCGAAATCTGCCTCAGCTCCAAGACCTGATATTGCAGTGAAGTTATTAATAACTGCTCTTTGCTTAGGTAGTTCAAACTCCTTCTTAATGTAATCTGTTATAGCAGATGCAAGAGGATGCTCTGAGACCTCCTCCATTGCGTAAAGCGCCGGAAGATATTTTTCAATATCTTCAGGATTTTCTGTAAGCCATTTCCAGTCTGTAACTATCGGTTTGCCTTCTGTAATAGTGCCGGTTTTATCCAGAACGACTGCATCTACCTTTACCATCTGTTCAAGTGCAGAGGCATCTTTAATAAGTATCTGCTGCTGTGCCCCTTTCCCTATGCCAACCATCAAGGCCGTAGGGGTTGCAAGCCCTAACGCACAAGGGCATGCAATCACAAGTACAGAAATTGCAGATAGTAGCGCTTTAGCAAATAATTGTTCGCCTCCGGCAAGTATCCACACAATAAATGTCACAAGTGCAATAGAAATGACTACAGGGACAAAAACAGCAGCTATCTTATCTGCAATTCTTTGTACCGGAGCTTTACTTCCCTGAGCCTCTTTTACAGTTTTAATTATCTGGGCAAGCAGGGTATCGCCTCCAACTTTTATAGCCTCGAATGCAAAAGATCCTCTCTGGTTAATTGTTCCTGCAAGAACTGTGTCTCCCACCCTTTTATGTGCTGCTATTGGTTCTCCGGTAATCATACTCTCATTTACATATGAATCCCCGCTTTTAACAATTCCGTCAACCGGAATTTTTTCACCAGGCTTAACCACAATTATCTCTCCTGGCACAATCTGGGAAATCGGAACCTCAATCGCCTCTCCGTCTCTCAAAACCATAGCCGATTTTGGCTGAAGACCCATAAGTTTCTTTATTGCTGCTGATGTATTGCCTTTTGCCCTCTCTTCCAAGAATTTACCAAGCAGCACAAATGCAATTATCATTGTTGCCGCTTCGTAATAAACCATAGGTTCTATACCTCTGTCAATCCAATACTGAGGGAAAAATGTGTTAAAAACACTAAACAGAAATGCTATAGCAGTACTCAAAGCAACCAGAGTATCCATGTTAGCACTTCCCCTCAATACTGCCTTGAATCCATTAATGTAAAAGCTCCTTCCAAAAATTACCAGAACCGGCAGGGAGAGAATCATTAACGGTATGTTCAGATAGTGATGGTGCATGAAAAACATTGAGACAACCATGACGGGCATCGAGAATAACCAAGCTAGTATTGTTCTTCTCTTTAGCTTTCTGTAGTTGCTCTCTTGCTGTTCCTCCTTAATTCTGGAAGCATTCTCCCCCTCCTCTGTTATCATATCATATCCCAGTTGCTGAACGCTCTGTTTGAGCTTTTTGGAATCTGTAATGCTCTCATCAAATTCAAGAGTTACACTATTGTCAGCAAAATTAACAACTGCCTTTTTTACTCCGGGCTGCGAATTTAACCCCTTCTCTACTCCGGCTGCACATGCTGCACAGCTCATACCGCTTACCGGATAATTTTTCTTTACCATATTCTTAGCTGCTTTTAATTATTCTGTTAAAACAAACATTACCTTCTCTTATACTCCAAACTTTAAACCCTTTAGATACCAGCATGTCCAGGACAGGGGTTGGCATAAAGGGAGAGGTGAATTCAAAGATCTCTCCGTTTTGCAGGGAGTTACTTAACTTTAAAATCTCAGCCATTGGTACATCTCCAGCTTCAAGTGTCTTCACAGCATCATACCTGACAGTGATTTTGTCAGGTGAAAACCAGTCAGGCTGACCACCTCCGTACTTTTCTGAATTATCATCTTCCCCGGATAATTCTCCGGAGGCTCCTACGACATCAGAAATACCGGCAGCTTTTCTTAATCTGCTGACAACCTCCCCGGCCTCAATCCCGGCTATTGCCGCTGCCTGCTGAATTGTTGTTACTCTTGCAATCGTTCTTCTTAATACAGGATTTTTAAGTTTTGCAAATGCAGGAGATATTTCAACCAACAGATCTTCGAGCTGCGGATAGTCTTCGAGTAATTCGTAAATTTTTGTCTGGAATGTTATTGGTTTCATCTCTTAGTATATGAAAGGAGTCTCTGATCCCCTTCTAGTTTTCTGAATTCAGTAATATCCTGAGTTACCTCTATCACTCCAAGATATTCGTTCTCTTTTCCTCTTAATGCTGTATATTCGATATAGACAAATCTACCCATGAAGTTAGAGAGCCAGAATTTTGCCTGATTCTCTTTGCCACTTTTAAAATCCTCAAGTATCTGCTCAACAATGTTTACACTCCCCGGAGGGTGGCACAACCTTACATCTCTGCCAATTATTGAGCGGTTTCTCTCAAATACTCTGTTTGGACTGTGAGAGAAAAATTTAACCTTGTCATCAGCATCAACATAAGTGATGTCTATCGGAATAGTAACAAAAAGTGCCTCCAGCTCTTTTAAATCAAAACTACCGGAACTCAATCTTACAGGTGCACCGTCAGTATAAGTTACTCCCGAAGCTGCCGGGCTACCCTCCTCCAGTTGACTCTTTTTAAGATTCTCTACAACACTCAGTTCCGGCTTCCACTCTTCTCTCGGATCGTACAGACAATAACCATAAACCGGAGTCTCCAGATATATCTGATACCAGTTCTCTTCTGAAAACTTCTCCATACACATTGGAAGAAGAATCTCCTCCTCCTTCATAATCATACTGTCAACCGCCTCTATTGCCGGGCCAAGCAGAAGTACAACCACAGACATAAGCTCCTCTTTTGTAGTTATGCTACCAGGAGTGAGTGCTTCAATTGATGCCTTTAACTGTTCGCGAATCTCATCGTGCTTACCCCACATTACCTTTGGAGGGCCTGTAATTGCAGCCTTTTCAAGAAATGGAAAGAGCAGGTACTCTTTGCGTTTATAATGTTTATCCAGGTCGTACAAACTATTAAACAATGCTTTAAGTTTGAGAATCACTGCTGAAACCTGATCATCTGCCCCGCTCTCAATATTTGGTATAGAATCAAATAAATCTTTTACCTTTTTGGTAACATTCGCAACCTCAATGTTCTCTTTCTTTATTGTATCCACCGGATGTCCAGTAGGGAACTGTGGCTGATGCGAAGTAATGCTCCCTTCAAGCACAGAACTGTGTATATCACAGAATTTTAGCACCTCTTCTTCTGGAAGTCCTTCTGATATCAGCTCCTGTTCAACCTCTACCACCTCGTTATAAGGGATGTTTTTGAGGAGCTCTTTTACTCTGTTTTTAACCATTTCGGGAGCCTCTCCACTGTGAAGTTCCTGAATCATGTGTTTCAGTAGTGCTTTTCTCTGGCTGGAGTTGTTGATGTATTCGCTCATAATATGTATTTTAATAAATTAAATTTGCTTATTGAGAGTATGAAGTTACAACAAAAAATATAGCTTTTTGTTTAGCCAATAGCATGACTCTCTGCCGGAAAATTGATTATATTTATAAAAAATTGTAGAATGAAGAGAGTTGCAGTTATTGGAGGGGGATTTTCAGGTTTATCTGCCGCCTGTTATCTAGGGAAGGCTGGTTATGATGTAACCGTTTATGAAAAAAACAGTTCACCGGGTGGAAGGGCAAGAGTTCTTGAAAAGGATGGATTCAGATTTGACATGGGGCCAACTTTCTACTGGATGCCGGATATATTCGAAAAATTCTTTAATGACTTTGGCAAAAGTTCTGAAGATTTTTATAAAATGGTCAGGCTTGATCCCGGATATGAGATCTATTTTGGCCCGGATAATTCAGTAAAAGTATCTGCAGATGTTCAGGAGACTATTCAAACTTTTGAGAATATCGAGCCGGGGAGCGGAGAGTTTCTGAGAAAATTCCTTAAATCTGCTGAGTTTAACTACAGAGTGGCAATAGATAAAGTGGTGGAAAAGCCGGGAAAATCTATCTTTGAACTCATTATGCCAGAAACTATAGCAAGAGTACCACAATTTACTGAATCTATAAGCAACCATATAAGAAAGAATTTAAAAGATAACAGACTAAGGCAGATTCTTGAATTTCCGGTTCTTTTTCTTGGAGCAAAGCCTTCAAAAACTCCTCTTTTTTACTGCTTTATGAACTATGCCGATATGGTACTTGGTACTTGGCATATTAAAGGGGGAATGTATGGGCTCGTTGATGCAATGGTAAAAATAGCAGAGAGCTACAATGTTAAAATTTTAACAAATGCTCATGTTAATAAAATAATTACTGACGGGTCTGAAGTTGCAGGAGTTATGTGGAGTAATACCACAGATACCAAGGGTGAACACAACTCCTTCTCCGACGAAGCTGATTTTGTAATCTCCTCTGCCGACTACCATTTTTCAGAGACACTTCTGGAACCATCAAAACGTAATTATTCAGAAAAGTATTGGTCAAAAAGGGTTTTTGCCCCCTCTGCAATGCTCTATTATGTTGGTTTTGATAAAAAACTTGAAGGGTTGTCGCATCACACACTCTTTTTTGATTCTGATTTTACTGAGCATTCAGAAACAATTTACGATATCCCCAGGTGGCCAAACAAGCCACTCTTTTACGGTAGTTTTCCGTCTGTTTCTGACCCCTCTTTTGCACCTGAAGGTAAAGAGTGTGCGATATTCCTCATACCTGTTGCTGCCGGTTTAAAGGACACACCCGAACTTCGTGAAAACTACTTTCTCCAAATTCTTGAACGTATAGAACAGAATACGGGGATAAATGTATCAGATTCTGTAATTTTTAAAGAGTCCTATTCTGTGAGGGATTTTACAGAAGATTACCATGCTTATAAAGGAAACGCTTACGGTCTGTCAAATATACTTACACAGACTGCTTTCCTTAAACCAAAAATGCAGAACAGACATTTATCCAACCTACTATATACAGGTCAGCTTACAGTTCCGGGGCCTGGTGTTCCACCTGCTCTTATATCAGGTAAAATAGCAGCTGGTTTGGCAAAGAAAAAACTTAGAAATGGATAGTTTATACAAAGAGTTATCACTCAGAACATCTGAGCTTACAACAACCCTCTATAGCACCTCTTTTTCTGCCGGCCTGATGTGTATGAACAGGGAGAGTCGCAGTGCTATTTTTGCTATCTATGGCTTTCTCCGTCAGGCAGATGAGATAGTTGATACTTTTCATGAATATGACAAAAAGAGCCTTATAGCTGAATTTGAGGGCGAATATTACAGGTGTATGGAGAGGGGAATTAGCCTTAACCTTATTATCAACTCATTTGCACTTATTGTAAAAATGTATAACATTCCGGATGATCTGGTGAGTGCCTTTCTGTTTAGCATGAAGAGCGATCTTGACAATACAAACTTTAGTGATTCAGGAATAAAAAAATATATTTACGGTTCGGCAGATGTTGTGGGATTGATGTGTCTAAAGGTAATGACTCGTGATAATCCCAATGATTACGATAGACTCAAAGATAGTGCAATGAGTCTCTCATCAGCATTTCAGAAAATTAACTTTCTCAGGGACATAAAAAATGACACCGAGAATTTATCCCGGAATTACTTTCCGATTCTTAACGACAAACCATTTAATAATGTGACTCTTGACGTTATTCTTAAAGATATACGTAAAGACTTCAGAGATGCACTTGCAGGAATTAAAGAGCTCCCAAGAAGAGACAGAACCGGTATATATCTTGCCTATCTCTATTATCTTAACCTAACCTCAAAGATAAGCAGAACTCCGCCGGAGAAACTTTTTAAAAAGAGAATACGACTCTCTGATACAGAAAAGGTTATTCTTTTCTGCATAGCCAACATCAGATCATTTATGGGCAAAAAATTTATGTAAAATGAAAGTAGCCATCATCGGTTCCGGAGTAGCCGGTCTTGCTGCTGCAATAAGAGTTGCTGCAAGAGGCGATTCTGTTACCTTATTTGAGAAAAATGCGACACCGGGTGGAAAGATATCACAAATAAGAGACAAAGGGTATAGATTTGATACTGGCCCCTCACTCTTTACACTTCCGGAATTGGTTGACGAACTCTTGTCATTAAAGTTAAATACAGATGTAATAACTGAGAATACAAATTCACAAACCAGTTTAACAGGAGAAAATTCTTTCAAATATTTCCGCTTAGAGAACAGCTGCAGATATTTTTACCCTGACGGGACTGTTTTCGACTTCTTTCAGGATACACAAAAGCTCAAAGAGGAGATCGATAACAATACCTCTGAAGATTTTAACAATATCCTTAAGCGACTTAAACAGTCGGAATTCATCTACAATCTCACGTCCGATCTGTTTATATTCAACTCATTCCATCGGATTTCCAACTTTTTGAAAGAGGAGAACAGATCAATTCCTTTACATCTTCATAAGCTTGGTTTTCATAGAACAATGCATTCAGCCAACAAGTCGCTTTTCAGGGATAAAAGAATAGTTCAGTTGTTTGACAGGTATGCCACCTATAATGGTTCTTCACCTTACAGGGCTCCTGCTACACTTAATATGATTTCACACCTTGAGCACAACATAGGGGCTTTCTTCCCTGAAAACGGCATCTACTCTATAGCAGATTCACTTTATAAGAAAGGATTGGAGCTGGGGGTACAATTCGAATTTAATTCACTTGTTAATGAGATAATTATTGAAAAACACAACTCAAAAACAGATGGTTTAAACCCCATAAATCATGATAAAAAATCATCAAAAAAACTCAGAGGTAAGCGTGCCGTAGGAGTTAAGGTGAATGGAGTAGCCAAATATTTCGATTACATTGTTTGTGATACAGATGTAAGCTATGCAGCCAAAAACATGTTCAGCGGAAGTTACCAACATCCTCTTAAGAAGAGATTATCAAGACTAGAACCATCATCTTCTGCTCTGATATTTTACTGGGGTATAAAAGGTGAATTTAAACAACTTGATGTACACAATATACTCTTTACCTCAGATTATAAAGAGGAGTTTGAATATCTGTTTAAAAAACGTGAACTCTACAGTGATCCTACCGTCTATATTTTTATAAGCAAAAAAGTTGTTCCCGGTGATGCACCTGATGGCTGCGAAAACTGGTTTGTTATGGTTAATGCACCATATAATAATGGTCAAAACTGGCAGGATGTTATTACAAAGGCTAGAGTTAACATATTGGAGAAAATTGAACATAGTCTTGGAATTAAGAATTTAGACGAATTAATTAAAGTAGAGCATATTGCATCACCTGTAACAATCGAAAAAAACACACTCAGCAGTAATGGGGCACTTTACGGCAGCTCTTCCAATTCGATGTTTTCAGCCTTTTTAAGACATCCAAATACTTTGAGGCAAATAAAGAATCTTTGCTTTACAGGTGGCAGCACCCACCCCGGAGGAGGAATTCCTCTTTGTATTGCCAGTGCAACAATTGCCGAGAAAACTATTTATAATGATTAATCTGCCCGGATTTCTCTCTTTACATTTCAAAGATTGAAAAGTTGATAAAATATTTAATACGTAAGAGTAGCGGAGTTAAAACAAAAAAATGAAGAACCAACTTATAAATAAGATTTTTAAAGTAGTTACCTACCAGGAGTTACCCAAAACTTTTCTGATTTTCTACTCAGTAGGCCTTCTGCTGTTTCTGATTCCGGTAACCCGGGATCTCTTTAAAGCAATGACTCCACTATCACTTTTACTTGTAAATGTGGCTCTTTTATATCATCACCGTCATTGGAACTTAAGATTTGTTCTCATTATTTTTGCTGTAACAATTTCTTCATTTTTCATTGAGGCTGAAGGGGTTAGAGGTGGCATTCTTTTCGGTGAATACCAATACCTTAATACACTTGGCCCAAAATTGCTGGATACCCCTCTTGTCATTGGATTAAACTGGCTAATGTTAACATATTGCAGTGCTGCCATAATGGAGTATATACGAAGACGGTCGGCGGGTACGGTAGATATTGCGATTAAGATAATAGGTGGTGCTTTGTTGATGGTTACTTACGACATTGTGGTTGAGATGGTGGCTCCGGGAATGGGCATGTGGGAATTTAGTCAGGGGTACCCGCCTGCCAGAAATTTTGTTATGTGGTTTGTTATGGCCATCATCTATCATATCCTCTTTTCTACTTTAAAAATAAAACCTGTCGGGAAACCGGCAATTGCTCTATTTGCATCCCAGATAGCCTTCTTTCTTGTGATTTCACTCTTTACGGCAACAGGGCTTATTTAAAATCGGAATTTTTATAACACAATCAGCAATGTTTGCATTATGATGATAAAAGGGAAGTATACACCATTCACCGGCTGGTTTTTTGAACAGTATGCCCTTTGGCATATGAGAAAAATATATAAAAGTGTAAGATATATTGTGCCTAAAACTCCGGGAGAAGAGCTCTTTATATCCGGTAAAGATAAACCTGTACTTCTGATATCCAACCACTTTTCATTTTGGGACGGGTTTATTCACATAATGTTAAATAGACGCACATTCAAGCGAAAGGTAAATATTATGATGCTCCACGAACAACTTTCAAAGCGGAAATTTTTACGTTATACCGGAGCTTTCTCGATTGATAAGGGAAACAGAGGGGTTATTGAAGGACTCAGACACTCAGTAGAATTATTGAAAGATAAGAATAACATGCTCTTGATGTTCCCACAGGGTGAAATACAATCTCTTTATACAAGAAATTTCACCTTTGAAAGGGGGTTGGAGTTTATTGTCAGGAACTCCCCCGATATTCAGATACTTTTCAACATCAATCTAATAAACTTCTTTTCTGACAGGAAACCTACATTAACAATGTATCTTAAAGAGTACACCCCTCAGACAAGTGAGACGATTGCCAATCTTCAGCAGGAGTACAATCTGTTTGCTCTGGAGTGTTTTAATAGTGAAAGGCCAAAAGAGACAGGAGTAGAAATTATATGATAAATTTTGACCGGATATTGATGATTATCGGTTGGATTCTAACCCTTTTCCTGACAATCCGCCTGATTGTCTCATTTGTCAATTTTATCTGGATATATTTGGTTAGAAGTGAGTTAAAGAAGTACTGCTTAAATCAAAAGATCAGGACAAAAAATAAAGATGCTGCAGAGAGTGGATATTCCTCAGAATGTACTTCTGATTTTATTAGTACCGGGGAAAAATCATATCTCCCCTCCTGGTCAATTTTAATACCTGCCCGTAATGAAGAGAATTCAATAGGAAACCTTCTGGAGGATATACTGACTCTTAGAGACAAACCTCTTGAAGTGATTATATATGACGATAATTCAACTGACAGAACAAGAGAGATTATTCTTGAATTTAAACAGAGGATTCCAGGCCTTAGAATCATTGATGGTGAACTCCCCGATGGCTGGCTTGGTAAAAATAACGGATGCCACAAACTTGCTATGGAAGCAAAAGGAGACTATTTGATGTTTCTTGATGCTGATGTGAGAATAGATAAAGATCTTGCTACTAAATATATTAATTACGCAATAGCAAACGAGCTCTCTCTTCTCTCGATATTCCCGCAACAGATATTGGTAAACAAAGCTGCTAAAATCTCCACACCAATTATGAACTGGATATTGCTATCTCTGCTGCCTCTGCCATTAGTCAAAAAATGTAGTTGGAAATCATTCTCTGCTGCCAACGGTCAGTTTATGCTCTTTAAAACTGATGATTATAAGAAACTGGTACCTCACGAAAAATTCAGAATGAGTCGTGCTGAAGATATCGAAATAAGTCGCTATTATAAAAGAGAACGAAAACGAATTGCAACTCTTGCCGGAGATTCTTCTATAAGGTGTTTCATGTACAACAATCTAAATGACGCAATCAACGGCTTTTCCAAGAATGTCTTCTATTTCTTTGGTAATTCTCCCTTAATTACAATTACTTTTGCAATCCTGACTACACTTACGCCATTGTGGTTATTTTTATTTAACGGAGCAATAGCAGGATTGGTTTCAATCGCAATGATTATTCTGATGCGTCTGTTTGTATCGCTAACCAGCAGACAGTGTGTTATGGAAAACTTGTTATATCTGCTTCATCAACAAATTGTCTTTCTGCAAATTGTTACTAAAGCAGCGATTAACCGAAAAAAGAGAATTGAAATATGGAAAGGACGAAATATATACTGACAATTGTGATAATGATGCTTTTCGGGGCTCTAATCAATGCGCAAAGTAAATATGACAAATCCATTTACGACTGTTATGTTAAGGGGGATATGGAGGGATGGAAGAAGATTATAAAGCTTGCAGAAAAGGATTTAGCAATGGAGAAAGCCGGGCAGTTTACCTACAAATCACCTTTAAGAGTTTCTCTCATCAATTATTATTACGGTGTTTCTGGTTGGCTGATATCTCAGAGAGAGAACAAACTTGTAATGGAGTATATACAAAAGGGGGAAAAGCTTATAGAAAATATACTTGACAAAGAACCTGACAATGCAACATTTTTGGCATATAAAGCAGCTTTCAAGGGATTTAGAATAGGGGTAAGTAATTTTAAGGCCATATATCTTGGAATGCAAAGTCTTAATCTTGCTAAAAAAGCATATTCTCTTGACCCTGATAATGTTCGTGCACTTATAGAAATGGGCAATGTTCTCTATTACAGCCCCTCATTTGCAGGTGGTGATAAGGTTAAAGGCCTTAAAAATTACGAGAATGCAGTTATTTTACTTGAAAAAAACGGCAATAACTTAAATAACTGGCAATATCTTTCACTATTAACCAGCATAACTAATGCATATTACCAAATGGGCAACAAGAAAAAAGCTCAGGAAATATATGCTAAAACAACAGCTACAGAACCAGAGTTTCTTTGGATTAAACAAAATCTGGGGCCAAAAATCAGTAATATGTGAAACCCTCAATGAATTATTCATTCAACTTAACTTAATACCGTTTCTCCTCCTGCGGGAGATCTCTGTATTAATCAACTGAAGCTCCCTCCCTGTCTGACCTGCCATTGCTGTATTCTCCTCAGCTCTTCTCAGAAGATAGGGTAAAACATCTTTTACGGGAGCATATGGTACATATTTACATACATTGTACCCTGCCTCTGCCAGATTAAACGAAATATTGTCACTCATACCGTATAGTTGTGAGAACCAAATTCGTTCGTCATTTCGCTTTAACCCTTTTTTATCAATCAAATCTGCCAGAAGAAGATTGCTTTGATAGTTGTGAGTACCGTTAAAGAGCTCCATTGAATCAATATTATCCATCACATACATAAGACCTGCATCAAACATTCTATCTGTACTCTCTTTATTAGGGTTAATAGGATCGGGGTAGCCTCTCTGATTTGCCAGAATCCTCTCCTCCTCCATATATGCACCTCTCACAAACTTGATACCTGCAATATAGCCTCTCTCTTTAGAATCCTTATGAATTTTCTTAAGGTAATCGAGCCTGTCTGTTCTATACATTTGCAAAGTCTGGAACACAATTGCCCTCTTTTTATTAAAAATTTCCATAGCCTCCTCTGTAATGGCGTCAATTATATGCTGAGTTGCAAAATGTTCTGCATCAATTAGAATTCTCACATCATTATCATATGCCTTATTGCAAAGAGAGAAAAATCTTTCACGAAAACTAATCATCTCTTCTGCAGAACATGTATCCAGGGGTCCGACTGCCATACCTGTTGGTTTAAAGACAGTAAAAGCAATAGATGAATTACCTTTGGCATATTCTATAGATCGTAATGTCTCTTCATATGTTTGATTAACCTCCTGAGGTGTTGATCCGCCCTCGGAAGAGTAATCAAGGACACATTTAATATTATAGCTTGAAAGAAGTTTTACATTTCTTGAACACTCTTGTAAGGTTTCTCCGCCAACAAATTGACGGTAAAGAGTTGGTTTAACGATCCAGGAGATTGGTAGTTTAAGCTTAAGAGCAGCTATTGTTAATGACTTTAATATTTTAACCAGAAGCGGACTGCTTATGGTTTTAAACAGAAACTTGGCATTACGCAAATCATTTGCACTTTTCATAGAAAAGGCAATCTGTGTATTATTGAAGTCCATAGATTTGGTTCAGGTTAGAAAGATTACGATTTTGGTTTGTTTATGCCGCATGAATGACCTGAAGTACCTTCCAGAGATGGGAATTTTGACTCCCTTTTATCTTCAAGAGAGCCGTACTTCGTACTATATCTTTCAAAGAATACTCTTACATACGAACAGGTTGGGGTTACTTTAAGTCCATTCTCTTTGGCATATTCCAAAGCCTCGGTAACCAATTCCGCAGCAATGCCTCTACCCCCTATTTGCTTTGGGACTATTGTATGGGTAATATCTATTCCTCCGGTGTATGTTTCGTATTCAACATAGCCGGTAACTCCCTCAATTGTAATCTCAAATCTTCGTGTTTCTCTGTTGTGTGTTATCTCTTTATTCATGATATTATGATTAATCTATATAAGGAACAATTAATGGCTTGCTAAGTTTATTAATAGCAGATTCAGGAATAAATATAAAAAAAAAGAGGCACATTGCTGTGCCTCTTTAGTAATTATATCTGATTAAGATTAGCTATTCTTTTTAACAATAACTTTAATCTCTTTTCTCAGTTTCTGGAAGAACAGGTCAGTAATCTCAATTGTCAAAGGAACTTCAGTGTCCTGAGTAATTGTAGATACATTAGTAGTAGCTGTAATGTACCAATCATGTGGATTAGTATCTGTAGTCGCAGCTCTAACTACGCTTACAAGGTGAGCGTAAGTTGTAGATCCGTCAAGTGCCTGGTTAAGAACTTTAACATCTGGACGACCTCCTAAAATTGCAATTCTAGGATCAACTACTGCTGGAGCAGTTGCTTTGAATGCATTAAGGTTATTTCCTAGATAATCGTTAGCTCTTAGATAGTCAGAGATATTTCTTACAGTAGCTACGTCACCGTTAACAACCTGAAGAGTTGCAGGAAGACCTGTAGATGCAGCTGGAGTAAGAGTAACTGTGTTACCTTCTCTGATTGCACTCTTAGCAATTACATATATATCCTCAACATCAACAGAGTTGTTAGTATTACCAAAGTGGTAGTACTTAAGAGCTACTGTATAAGTGTTGTACATTGTACCAACAGTTGCAGATGTAGTAGATATATCAAACTTCTGAGTTCCGTTAACCGGTGCAAGAGGTGTTATTGGATTAAGAATAGAAGCTGTAGGTGTTGGAGCAGTTCTAACGAATGCCCATCTGCGAAGACCACCTGTCATAGGAACTTTAGTTGCATCCATAAGATTTACATAAGCCTCAGTAAGGTTATAGAAATCAGGATTAGCAAGTTGAACAAGCAGTGGAGTAACAAGTGGGTTAACTGTACCAAATACTGTTAGTGTTGAACCTTCAAACAAGTTTGCTTTGTGCTCTTTCATGTAGTTCAGGATAGTTGTAATATCCGGATTAGCTACAGCGTAAGGCATAGTAAGTTTGAATGGAGTTTCAGTAGCATATGCTCTTCTGTCAGTGAATTCAAGTTTTGCTATAAAGTTACCTGGTACGGCAACAGTTTCGTCGAATGTGAAGACAATCTTACGAATGTTTTGAACATCAGCAAGAGCTGTAAGAATAGCATTAGCTCCACCTACGTTAAAGTCGTTAGCATCTTTGAACTGATAAGTAACACCAGGAGTACCGTTAGCAGTTGTTCCGTTTGCAAGGTAGAATTTAACCTGTACGTTAGTTGCCTGATTTCTCCAAAGCTCAGTTTTACCAAGAGCGTCAAGTTCTGTGAACATTGGAGTAAGCATTACAACTTTCTGGTCAGCTGGAGAAGCAGCATCTGTAAGAACGTGAGTTCCAATAGCGATATTAGAAACTGCATTGTTAAGTGCTGAGTAGAATACTACCTCAATACCTTTGTCAGGTCTGTACATACCCATCCAGTCAAATGTTTCAAGTTTGAAAGGAACAGTTTTGTTATTAAGGTTGCTAACTGTAGCAGCAGTTGTAGATGTAGTTACAGATGTACCTGAAACAGAGATGAAGTTTTCAACGTCTGTGTTACCAGGAGTAGGTACTATAGAAACTTGGCTCTTGAAGAAGTCAGCGTTTGCAACTGTTGCAGAAACGATAGCACCACCCCAAGCATTAGTTTTGTCATAGTATGAAAGAAGGTTCTTAGTTGTTCCAAGAGCAACATAAACTTTCCAAGGATAGATAGCTGGGTCAGTTCCAGGAACTGTAGCAGTCAAAGTAGTTTTGTACTCATAGAAAGTGTTAACGTCAGCAGCAACTTTAATTGCATACTGGAAACCTGAAATAACTTCACGACCACCTTTTGTAGCACGAACTGCAAGTTCATATGCCTCACCGGCAACTGCTCCAGGATATCCTACAGGATACGCAGGGTCATTTTCAACGTCAGCAGCAAGAGCTCTTGATGGGTTGAAAGGAAGAGTGTAAAGACCATTTGAAGGAGCAGCAGCGAATTGGCTGAAAGCACCTGTGTAACCGTCTGTAATTGCACCCGGCTGAATTTTGAACAGTGAACCGTCACTCTTGATAATTTCAAAAGTATAACCGGCCAGAACTGCCTGAGCTGGGTTAATAATTACAGGAAGTTTACCTTCTGAACGAAGAAGATCGTCATAAGTTTTACCAGCAAATGCAAGAGCAGCAGCAACAGTTCCGCCTGAACCGGCAGGAATAATCAATGTTGGAGTTGCAGTGTATGCAGCAAGTGAAGGAACAAAACCGTAGTTGATCTTAACTTTAGTAACACCGATAGGTGAAACAACGCTTACTAGGTCACTCTTAAGGAATGTATCCTCATCAACTGCTACGTTGTAAGTAGTGAAAGTACCGTCAGTATTCTTGATGGTAATTTGAATCTTCTTAGTTACATCGTTATAAGCAATGATTGGAACATAAACGCTGGTAGCTGCACCGTTGATAGTGATGAAACCATCGTTGTTTGCACCAAACTGGTCAGTAGTAAATTTAGCGTAAACCGGCTGTCCACCAACAAGAATACGTGCAGGAGTACCACCTTGAGTAGTAACTACTGTCCAGTAACCGTCAGCATCAATACCGATAATCGGAGTAAAACCAGTTGCACCGGCAGGACCTGCAGGACCTGTTGCACCAGGAGTACCGTTAGTACCGTGGTTCAAAGTGATGGTAGTATTGTCCGAGAAAGTAACAGTGTAACCGGTTGAAGTGGTTGTAACTGTTTTAATCAGCTTACCTGAAGCGATAGCAGAGTTAAGTGCAGTAATCGCGTTCTGATTAGCTGTGATTTGTGCCTGAAGGTCTGCGATGTCCTCAGAGTAATCCTTTTGGCACGATCCCAGTGAGATCATCAGCGTGCAGATAAGCACACAAATACCGAAGAATGTGAATTTTCTTTTCATTTTAATTTTTTAGTTAAAAATACTTTAGGTTAAACAAAATTGATTGGCAAATATTTAGGTATTAAGTTTTAATGTACAAGAATTTAATCCATTAATACAAATGTAGTAAATTTTAAAGGGTTAATATTAAAATACGTTCTCGCAAATATAGATAATATTTTCATATTCACATTGCAAATCATGTATTTATTTAATAACAATTTGTTTATTCATTAACATTTGCGCGGGTCAAAGGGGTCTTGCTTAAATTCTTTATGACCCCGGATTAAATGTTTAAATAACTGATATACTTTTAGTTGGAACGTAGCAGGGTATTAAAAGTACTCAGTCCTAAATCAATGCAACACCTCCTTGTTTAGCGTTAATATTTCCGTAATTATCAAACACAAATATATAACTTTTATCAGAAAAACAACACCAAACATAGAAAATGTAAGCGTTTCAAAGAACTTTAAACGGTATAACCAAGGGTGCCTTATAGTATATAGATGCAGAAAACGGAATTTCGTTGCATGGTTTACGAAATAATTTAATATTTTAAATAATTTGTCAGAATAGTTTTAATATCATACCTTTATACGTATATGTTCTGTGTATGTATTTCCATACAACTATCAACTCTTTGCCAAACCTAACTTTTTATTATTTATGGAAACTTTTAAACGAAATTCCAGTTTAATTATTCTTAGTTTAATCCTATTATTAATTTCAGGATGTAAAAAAGATGTTATAATTATTGAACAACCAAATCCTAATCCTCCTACTAATCAAAATCCAAATGGAGAATTAGCTACTGTAACTACCAGCAATGTAACCTCTATCTCAGAGACCTCTGCAACAGGGGGGGGGAATGTATCAAATGATGGAGGATTAGCCGTTACTGCCAAGGGATTATGTTGGAGTAAGAATCAGAATCCATTAATATCTGACAGCAGAACTATTGACGGAACCGGAACAGGATCCTTTACAAGTTCAATTACAGGACTTACAACCGGATCAACGTACTATTTTAGAGCTTACGCGACTAACAGTAAAGGAACTGCCTATGGCAATCAAGTAATATTGACGTTGTCGTCTGCTTCACTACCTGTTGTATCAACATCTTCAGTTTATTCAATAACTTCTTCAGGGGCAATTGGTGGTGGTAATGTACAAAGTGATGGAGGGGCACCAGTTACAGCGAGAGGAATGTGTTGGAATATTACACAAAATCCAACTATTGCAGATAATAAGACAAGCGACGGAACCGGTTTGGGCAGCTTTACAAGTACTATTTCCGGATTAAATCCAGGGAAAACATATTATTTAAGAGCTTATGCTACTAATAGTGCAGGTAGTGGGTATGGGAATCAAGTTATTATTACAACACAAGCTGTTCCTCCTACAATAACTACAACACAAATATCAAATATCACAGAATCATCTATGTTAAGTGGTGGATCAATCACGAATGATGGTGGTGCTGAGATAACTTCTAGAGGAGTTTGCTGGAACACCAGTCAAAGTCCTACTATAAACGATAATAAGACAAATGATGGTAGTGGGGCCAGCAGCTTTACCAGCAATATCACTGGTCTTACTTCAGATGTTACTTACTATATAAGGGCATATGCAATAAACAGCATGGGAGTAAGTTACGGTCAACAAATTTCTGCAAAAACTATAAAAGTAACACCAACATTAACAACTTCACAAGTTGAGATATCTTCTGAAACACTAGTGATAACAGGGGGTAACATATCAAGTGATGGTGGTTATCCGGTTACTCAAAGAGGTGTATGTTGGAGTGTGAATTCACAACCAACTATCAATGATAAACGAACAAATGATGGAAACGGCAATGGTGTATTTACAAGCAATATAAGTGGTATTAGCAGCCTTAATGTTAACACAACATACTATTTAAGAGCATATGCAATGAATACTAAAGGGATTAGTTATGGTAATGAACTTAGTTTCATAATATATCTGAATGTTCCCGGTCCTACTGTATATGATGTAGATGGGAATCAATATAGCTCTAAAAAAATCGGCACACAGGTATGGATGGGTGAAAATTTGAAGGTTACTAAATACAGAAACGGGAATTCCATACAGGAGGTCACAGATAATATTGCTTGGAGAAATCTGACTTCAGGGGCATTTTGCAATTTTGATAATAATACTGCCAACGGCAATATATATGGGAAATTATACAATTACTATGCTATTGCGGACAACAGAAAACTTTGTCCAACAGGATGGCATGTGCCCACTAAAGAGGAATGGAATACTCTTTTTAATTTCTTAGGTGGTGGATTAAATGCCGGTATCAAACTAAAAGAACAGGGAACAGCTCACTGGAATTTGGCTCGCGGGAGCAATACTACCGGATTTACCGCTTTAGCTGGTAGCTTTAGAGGAGATAATGGGTTCTTTTATAATTCTGTTAAGCATAGTGCTTGGTGGTGGACATCAACTGAATATAATACTACTTTCCCTTGGAGCGTTTTCTTGGGAGATGATGGAATTACATTTCAAACAACAGATAACTATCATGATAAAAGAGCTGGACAGAGTGTGAGATGTATTAAGGATTGATTATTAACTTAATAATGGCCTTATGCCTAATAATAGCCCCATTAGTTTAAACTACTGAGGCTATTTTTTTATTTTACTAACTTACACTTTGGCTTAGGATTGCCTCGCTTTGCTCGGCGTTCCATGATGGGGGGTGCTTCAAAGAAAAAGCAGGTACTGCTGAGCAGTTGATTATTCCCCCCAGTGATTGCCTCGCTTTGTTCGGCGTTCCCTGTGGGGGGTGCTTCAAAGAAAGTAAAAGCTTTTTGCTCTGCAAAAGATTTTTTACTTCTCCTTCCCGCTTCCAAGCAAGCTTGGGCGGTAGGTCAGGGATTGCCTCTCACCTATCAGGGATTGCCTCGCTTTGCTCGGCGTTCCCTGATGGGGAGGCTTCAAAGAAAAAAGCAGGTACTGCCTTAGCAGTATAATCAAAAAAAATTACCGCCTTCAAGCTAGCTTGGGCGGTAATTACTTTTTTGTTTAGCCACTTAGTGGCCTGCTTTTTTCTTTGGCGGAGAGAGAGGGATTCGAACCCCCGGAACCTCTCAGTTCAACGGTTTTCAAGACCGCCGCAATCGACCACTCTGCCATCTCTCCTTGTGATTGGGCTGCAAAGATATCTATTTTTTCTATACAAGCAAAAATATTTTTTTGTAAATTAGAGTGTAATTATGGCATAAATATTGTAGAATTTATTTATATTTGTCTATGGAAATTATTTTCATTAGCAAAGAGATAACCAAACTAACGACTGATCATATACCATATAAAACCTAACCGTATGAAAAGTAATACTTTCGAGAAAGAGATACTGGAGCTGGAAACTAACCTCTCCAGATACGCATATAGCCTTACATCAAACAGAGATGATGCCAAAGATCTGGTACAGGAGACATTCTTTAAAGCCTTTAATAATCAGGAAAAATTCAATGAGCATACCAATATTAAGGCGTGGGTTTATACCATTATGAAGAATACCTTTATTAATGATTACCGCAGACGAACAAAAAGGCAGACATTGTTTAACGAAGATGTTCATGAGTTTGTAATAAATAACAAGCCTTCTGATAACGGGCCGGAAGCTGATTTCGGATTCCGTGAACTGACCAAGGTGGTAAACTCATTGGAGCCTGAATTCAGAGTTCCGTTTCAAATGCACGATAATGGCTTTAAATATCAAGAGATAGCCGATGAACTTGGTTTACACCTGGGTACTGTTAAGAGCAGAATTCACTTTTCAAGGCAGAAGCTAATGGAGAAACTTAAATAAACTACGTGTCGCTTTGTGACAATTATCAAAATATATACAAGATAAAAACGAGTCAAATTTTTTATGAAATTTGACTCGTTTTTTTATTCAAAAATTTCAGTTCTTGTATATGTCGCTGGCTATCAGATTATCAAAAGATCAATTGCTGATTTTATTATTTGCAAAACTTACAAACAGCAAAATAGCCGGCACTTATAAACTGACTTAAAATATAACTAGTTATTTGTTATAGATTTATTTACTCTATTTGGTTTGAGTGGATGCCTCTTTGGAGAAATATCCCCTTTTAAAAATTAAAAGGTATGCTACTCCGATAGTTATGCATGAATCGGCAATATTAAATATTGGTCTGAAGAAAACGAACTGTTCTCCGCCCCAGATAGGAATCCAGTCAGGCAGAGTTGTGTCAATCAAAGGGAAATAGAGCATATCCACTACTTTACCATGCAGGAACGTTGAATATCCACCACCTGGAGGGAATAGCTGAGCAACCTGTGTAAATGACGACTCATTAAAGATAAGTCCGTAGAACATACTGTCTATTACATTTCCTACAGCACCAACCAGAATTAGAGCCACTCCGTAAAGCACTCCTGCAGGGGTATTTGATTTTATTAGCTTTCTCAGATACCAGATTATAAATCCAATCAGAACAATCCTAAACAGACTCAGAGCCAGCTTACCCAACTCGCCTCCGAACTGCATACCGAATGCCATTCCGTTGTTTTCGATAAAGTAAATCTGAAACCAGTCACCAAAGACCGGTATGCTCTGACCAATTGTCATATTGGTCTTAATCCAAATTTTAACAATCTGGTCAATTATCAGTAACGAAAATACCAGGAGTGTAATCTTTTTCCCGTTGGAAAATTTCATCAGGATACTGTTTGCCTGTTAATCTCTTTTATTTTTGGCCTCTACCGAAAGGGTGGCGTGAGGTACCAGCAGAAGTCTCTCTTTAGGTATCAGTTTGCCTGTTTCACGGCAGATACCGTAACTTTTATTCTCAATTCTGATAAGAGCAGCTTCAAGAGATTGAATGAACTTATATTGCCTTTGGGCCAACTGTCCGGCCTCCTCTTTTGAAAGTGCCGATGCACCCTCTTCCAGCACTTTGAATGTTGGCGAGGTATCTTCTGTGTCATTGCTGGAGCTATGTGTTACAGCAGACTTAAGTTGCTGATATTCTATCTTTGCAGTCTCCAGCTTCTGGAGTATAAGTTCTTTAAACATCAGAAGTTCTTCATCGCTGTAGCGAACTTTCTCCAATACTTCGTCTGTTGTTTTCCCTTTCTTTGTCATATCTCTTTTTTTTAAGAAAGCGTAAAGATAATAATAAATAATTGATAAAAAATAAAGATTAATAACGGATCTTTTTTTCGTTCTCGTTCCAAAGATCGAAAGGTTCCGCTCCCTCTTTTCGCATCAGTCTCTCAATTGGTATTGAGCGACTTTCGGGATTTTTTGCCAACTCTTCGTAAATGAAAGAGTCATTGAATCCTGCATTGGCGGCATCTGTTCTGTCAGCAGCGTACACTATCTTGCCTACCCTGGCCCAGTATGCCGCCGAGAGGCACATCGGGCATGGTTCGCAGGATGAATACAGTGTACAACCTGTGAGATCGAAAGTGCCGAGCTCACGGCAGGCGGCCCTTATAGCATTCACCTCTGCGTGTGCTGTTGGGTCATTGTCGGGTGTCACCGAGTTTGAACAGGCACTTATAATTTTTCCATCCTTTTCGATAACAGCTCCAAAAGGGCCGCCACCGGTTGCAGATGCATTTTCTTTAGCCAGGTCAATAGCTTGTTTTAAATATCTAAACTTTGGATCCATATCTTCGAACTAATTTTTAAGAGATTAATTAAACTCTCTCAACCTTAATTTTTAAAACACCCTCCTCCCACTCGATCTCGGTATAATTATCAATATTACCGGCAAGATTAATCTCCTTGGCAAGAGTTTGATTACAAATATATTGTTTAAATTCCTTCAGGGCGTCAGCAATTTCATCCACAGGTTCAATCTGAACTACAATCTTGTCCGTCACCTCAAAACCAGACTCTTTCCTGAGATTCTGAATTCTGTTAACAAGCTCTCTTGCAACACCCTCTCTCTTAAGAGAGTCTGTTATTGTGATATCCAGAGCCAGAGTAAGTTTACCCTCAGTTGCAACCAGCCATCCCGGCATATCTTCAGATGCTATTTCATAATCCTGAGGCGTAAGTTCAACATCTCCGGTTTCCAGATTAAGCAGGTAGTTTCCGGATGATTCAATCAAATTAATCTGCTCCTGAGTGAATGCGGCAAAGGCATTTGAAATCTCTTTCATCTGCTTTCCGTAACGTTTGCCCAGAGTTTTAAAATTGGGTTTTATCTTTTTGGTAATTAAACCTGTTGTATCATGAATATACTCAACCTCCTTAACATTTACTTCGCTTAGTACCAGTTGTCTGATAAGTTCAAATTGCTCCTTTAACTTATCGTCCAAAACAGGAATCAATACCTTGGCAAGCGGTTGTCTTACCTTAATATTGACCTTGCGCCTCAGAGCAAGCAGCATAGAAGATGAGCGCTGAGCAAGTTCCATTCTGGCTTCAAGCTCCTTGTCAATTTTCGAAGCATCATATCTAGGCATTATCACCATATGAACCGAACTCTCACTGAACCTCCCGGTAACTTTATTGAGATCCAAAAAGAGCCTCTCCATAAAGAATGGTGCTATAGGAGCAGATAAAACCGTAATGCTTTCGAGGCATAGGCATAGAGTCTGGTATGCAGATAATTTATCGTCATCAGCTTCTCCTCCCCAGAATCTCTTTCGGTTCAGTCTTACATACCAGTTGCTGAGATTATCGTTAACAAAATCCTGAATTTTTCTTCCTGCAGCAGTTACATCATAATTCTCGTAACACTCAGTAACCTCTTTAATTAATGTGTTTAAAAGAGATATTATCCATCTGTCAATTTCAGGCCGGCTCTCTATAGGCAGCTGAGGCTGACTGTTCGTAAATTTATCGACATTAGCATAAAGCGCAAAGAAGGAATATGTATTGTAGAGAGTACCAAAGAATTTTCTCCTGACTTCATCTACTCCGTTTTCGTCAAATTTAAGGTTATCCCATGGCTGTGCATTTGTGAGCATATACCAGCGGAGTGGGTCGGCACCGTATTTTGCAAGAGTGGTAAATGGGTCAACCGCATTACCAAGCCTCTTACTCATCTTATTTCCCTCTTTATCAAGTACAAGACCATTTGAAATAACTGTCCTGAATGCAACATCATCTTTAACCATAGTTGCAATTGCATGAAGAGTGAAGAACCATCCCCTGGTCTGATCAACCCCCTCAGCAATAAAATCAGCTATACGGCCAAATGCCGGATTACCAAGTTTTTTAAGGCTCTCCTGCGCAAAAGGCATAGCACCCGAATCAAACCAGACATCTATAAGATCAAGCTCTCTTCTCATCGGTTTTCCGGATTTTGAGACCAGAATTATATCGTCAACATATGGACGATGTAAGTCTATTTTTTCGTAGTTCTCTTTAGAAAAGTCACCAGGAATAAATCCCTTTTCACTGAGTGGATTTGAACTCATAAACCCTGCCTTGACAGAGTCTTCTATCATTTGGTACAACTCTGATGCAGAGCCGATACATACCTCCTCAGAAGAGTCTTCTGTTCTCCATACCGGCAGGGGTGTTCCCCAGTATCGGCTTCTCGAAAGGTTCCAGTCCTGAAGGTTTTCAAGCCATTTTCCAAAACGGCCGCTACCCGTAGATTCAGGTTTCCAGTTGATTGTATTGTTGAGTTCAATCATCCTGTCCTGAACCGCAGTAGTTTTTATAAACCAGGAATCCAGAGGATAGTAGAGTACAGGTTTATCAGTTCTCCAGCAGTGAGGATATGAGTGAACATGTTTCTCGATTTTAAATGCAAGACCTTGTTGCTTCAGCATTACGGCCAGATCTACATCAAGCGTAGGATCATTTTCGGTAAGAGAAGGATCGTAAGAATTTTTAACAAAACGTCCGGCATACTCTGAATACAACTCAGCATTCACATTTGAGGCAAGAAAACTGGCATCAATGTCCTCCATTCTGTAAAACTTGCCGGTCCTGTCAACAAGTGCCTGCATAAGGCCATCTTTATCCTTAACCATCAGGGCAGGAACTCCGTTTTGCTTGGCTACTCTTTGGTCATCAGCACCAAAAGTAGGTGCTATATGTACAATTCCGGTACCGTCAGAGGTGGTTACAAAATCTCCCTTAATAACCCTGAATGCAGAGTCCCCCGGATTAACCCATGGTATAAGTTGCTTGTATTCAACATCGCATAACTCCTCTCCTGTAAACTCTCCGAAGATTTCAAATGGAATAACTTTATCGCCGTGTTTGTATTCGCTCAGTGATATCTCTGCTCCTTTTGGATTAAAGTGTTGTGAAATAAGCTCAGAAGCCAGAATATAAACTGTCTCAGCGCCGCTGTAAGGATTAAATGAACGGACCATCCTGTAGGTGATATTGGGGCCTACACAAAGTGCTGTATTTGAAGGAAGTGTCCACGGAGTTGTTGTCCATGCAAGTATATAAAGCGGTAGGTTTTTGCCAGTATACTGCTCAACAATTGAAAAGAGATTTTGAGAGGTGCTGTTATTAACGACCTCAAATTGTGCAACGCAGGTTGTATCCTTTACATCTCTGTAACAACCGGGTTGATTTAGTTCGTGAGTGCTTAGCCCTGTACCGGCTGCAGGAGAGAACGGTTGAATTGAATAACCTTTATAGAGCAATCCTTTATTATATATCTCCTTAAGCAAATACCACAGTGTCTCAATGTAGCGATTATCATAGGTAATATAAGGGTCGTTCATATCAACCCAGTATCCCATCTGACTGGTGAGACTCTCCCACTCTTTTGTATATTTCATCACCTCTTTTCTGCAGGCAGAATTATATTCATCCACAGATATTTTTGTTCCGATATCCTCTTTGGTGATACCAAGCATCTTTTCCACACCAAGTTCTACAGGAAGGCCGTGGGTGTCCCAACCAGCCTTTCTCCGTACAAGGTATCCCTGTTGTGTCTTATACCTGCAGAATACATCCTTGATTGCCCTTGCCATAACGTGGTGAATACCCGGCATGCCGTTTGCCGATGGCGGGCCCTCATGAAATACAAACTCAGGTGCACCTTCCCTTGATTCAAGGGTCCTGGCAAAACACTTATCTTTTGTCCATTTCTCCAATACTGTGCGGTTTATCTCCGCCAGATCTAAATTTTTGTACTCGGCAAACTTCATCTCTGAATTTTTTGTGAATTTGCAAAGATACGATTATTCACTACTTTTGAAAAAAAATGCAATGGGATATAATTTCAACCCTGCTGATATAATAATTCTGCTGATTTTAATTCCTGCTTTCATAGGGGGCATAAGAAAGGGGTTTATAAGACAGGTAGCGGCTTTGGGTGCACTGATACTGGGGATCTGGGCAGGCTGGCACTTTTCTTCTCTATTATCGGGATGGATAAAGCCTCTGTTTGATTCGGAGAGTAATTTAATTGATATTCTATCATTTACAATCATATTTATAGCAGTTTTGTTTTTCGTAAACCTGATTGGCAGAGCTGTTGCAGGAGTTGTTAAACTCGTTTTGCTGGGATGGTTGGACAGATTACTCGGAGTTATTTTTGCAGTGGTCAAATACAGTTTTGTTCTTAGCATTCTGATCTATCTTCTGAATTCACTTGACAAACTGTATAATTTTATGCCAAAAGAGGTATTGGCTGAATCTAAACTTTACGAATTTATATCATCTTTAGCACCGGCAGTTTTTCCATATCTGCAGGGGCTTCAGGAGAACAGCGGAGTGATCGGTAATATCCTGAATAAAATCACACAACTTTAAAATTTTCACCATTTATTCTTTTAAAATCAGATAAATATGCAGATAAAATCAATTATCTGCTGTTTATACTTTTTGTCCCCATAAATATTTATTATTCCATTAGCTTCGCTCTTGGAACTGCGTTCCCTTGTGCGTGAGAATTTTCGTGAGGAGGAAAAGTGAGGTTGGTTTGGGGCGCAGTTCCTATTTAAATAGTTGTTCAAGTATTTCTTATTTGATGTGGGGGGCAGGATATGGGGAGTTCGAAAAGAGTAAGGCAACAGGACAGAAGCGATTGCGGGCCGGCATCTCTGGCATCAGTGGCTGCACATTGGGGTATGAAAATTCCTATTCCCGAAATCAGAGTTAAAAGCGGTGCTGACTCTTCCGGTTGCACAATAAAGGGATTATCTGACGCTGCAAAGCATTTCGGATTCATTTCCGGAGGATACAGAGGAGACATCTCATCTCTAAATCAAATTCCGCTGCCTGCCATTCTGCATTTTGTTAAAGATGACGGATTCCTTCATTTCTCAGTCCTTTATGAGGTACTTAAAAAGGGGTACAAAATTATGGATCCGGCTGACGGCAGATTTCATATTGTGAACAAAGAGAGTCTTGTAAAGGAGTGGAGTGGTATTCTGGTTGTTGTTACTCCTGACAAAATAGCAAAAGATTCGGGGATAAAACTCTCACTTATTAAGAGGTTATTCAACATAGCTTCTGCAAATTTCAGAATTTATCTGATGATTTTTGCTCTTTCTGTCGTTCACATCTGTGCCTCACTTGCAATATCATTATTCATTAAATATTTACTTGACAATATAATTGCGGGTAAAGAAATTGTCAACCTTTCAGTATATGCATTTACTGCATCTTCAATAATTGTTATTATAGCCATTACTTCTCTCATTAAGCAAAGATTACTAATTAAAGTAACAGTAAAGACCGATAAAAGACTCATTACAGATTATATATCACAGATCCACTTGCTTCCGCTAGGTTACTTCCGCTCAATGGGTACTGGTGAATTTATATCAAGAATTAATGATATTTATAGAATAAGAAACTTTATTAATGAGACACTTACTGGTGGGTTAACAGCTGTGCTAACAATGCTCTTTGCAATTGCTGTACTCTTTTACATTGAGCCGGGGCTGGCATTTATATGTTTATGCTTTATTCCTTTGTATATCTCAATTTTCCTGATTCATGACACATACAGCAAGCCCGTTTCAAAGAAACTGGTTGAGAGTGCGTCAAAATTCCAAAGTAGTGTTATTGAATCAGTTAAATCTGCTGAAACAATTAAAAATATGGCAATTGAGTCATTGTCAGTTAATAATATTCTCAAAAAATTAGACCCTCTTACTATTAACATTTCGAAAACTGGCAATATCTCTGCCGCAGCCTTCTCTGCATCCGAACTTTCATCCGGAATGCTGACCGTGGCTGTACTCGTTGTGGGAGGAGTTGCTTCTGTTTCGGGGCATATTACTGTCGGAGAGTTGGTATCATTTTATGCAGTAACATCTCTTTTTTCAACACCGCTACTCCAACTTGCATCGTCTGTCTCTACATTCAGGGAGGGGGTGATTGCTGCTGAACGCATATTTGATATTGAAGACAGTAAAAAAGAGAATCTGGATGGATTAAGCATTGCCGAACTTAAAGCTGGCTGTGTTAAAGCGAAACTTGCAGCAGAAAATATTTCCTTTTCATACCCAGGCAGAGGGATAGTCTTCGACAATCTTTCATTTTCTTTAAAATCCGGAGAAATAGTCGCTATTACAGGGAGAAGTGGTAGCGGAAAGAGCACGGTTGCATCGTTACTTATGCGGCATATTCAGCCTGATACCGGAAGAATTACATATAATGGAACTGACATTAACCATTTTAAACTTAAAGAGTGGAGAGAGATTATATCAATCGTCCCTCAGAATCCCTCCCTCTATGGCAGCACACTGTTGAATTGCATATTATGCGGAGAGGATAATCTGAAAGATAAAAATCCTTCCCTTATTAACGACATAATTACATCTTTAGAGATTGACAGGATAGCAGAGTCTTTGCCTAACGGACTCTCCTCATGGACAGGTGAAGGTGGCGTAACCCTTTCCAGAGGTCAGCAGCAGAGGATAGCATTTGCAAGAGCTGCAATAAGAGAGCCTCAGATTCTTATTCTTGACGAAGCCACCTCCTCTCTGGATGAAAAATCTCAGGAGTTCATCTGTAACTACACATTAAAACTCAGAGAAAAGGGTGTTGCTATAATTCTTATTACCCACAATAACAAAACTTTATCAATAGCCGATAAAGTAATATCACTGAATAGTTGAAAAAAATGCATATAATTAGGGAGGGTGCACACTTCCGGCGGAGGTCCGCGCGCCAGTTCTGCGGACAAAATTAAAATATTAAGTCATGAAAGAGCATTTGAAAGATGTGCAGGGTTTGAGGACTCTTGACGAAAATGAGATGCAAACATGCGGAGGAATGTCACTTCGCGAAGTTTGGTTGCTGTTGAACATGCTGGGTGATGCCATAAAAAAGGCAGAGAAATACTGGCCGGCATTTAAGGAGGGATTTCAGGCAGGTTGGGAGGCAGCATAATGGATACAAATTTATTTGAAATCAGATCACTCAGAAGACTTTCTTTAGAAGAAAGCTGCAGAGTAACAGGAGGTTCCGATGGCTGGGATTATGATGTCGCAAATGCAATCGGAAGAGGTGTGGGATATGGTGTGAGAAAGATATGCCGGCTATTCAGATTTCTGAGTAATAATCTATACGATATGCAGGCAACGACTCAGGTGATTTACAAGTAATACCAATCTTATATTTTATCAGTTTTGGGAGTTTTGTAATAGAAAAAAATTAACTTTGTGGATTATGAAATTTTATTACAAACTCCCATTAATATTGCTCCTGACAATCCCATCCCTGCTTAGCGGTCAGAAGAGATGGAGTCTTGAGGAGTGCATCAGGTACGCCTGGGATAACAATCTTCAGTTACAACAGCAGACACTTGCTGTTGAACAGAGTGAAAACAATCTGGAACAGGCGAAGATGAATTATGTACCCACATTAAATGCATCTATAAGTCATTCAATGAACTGGGGTAGATCTGTGAACCTTCAGAATCTTGAAATTATTGAAAACAAATTGACCCAAAGCACAAGCATGAATGCAAGAGCCGGGATAAATCTGTTTGAGGGATTTACAAAAGGTAATGAGGTTAAAAGCAAAACACTTCAGAAAGAGATTTCAATTCAGGAGGTTGACAAACTTAAGAACGACATTTCTGTTGAAATTGCCCGTCTTTATCTGCAGGTTCTCCTTTCAAAAGAGATTTTAAAGACAGCTGAACAAAGCATTTTGAGTGTAGAGGAACAGGTTGAACGTACCAGAAAAATGGTGGATGCAGGGAGCCTTGCATACAGTTCACTTTTAGAGATGGAGGCACAGCTCGCTGCAGAAAGGGTACAGGTAGTAAATTCTCATAATCAGCTAAAAAGTGCAATTCTGGGGTTGGTACAGCTTCTGGATCTCGAAAACAGCAAAGATTTTGACATTCAGGATGTTGATGTGAACTTTATGATACGTTCATTCAACGGAGAATCAGTTGAGGATCTTTATCAGATATCTCAGGGATTGCCTCAGATAAAGAGTGCCGAACTTCAGTTAAAGAACTCAGATATTCAGCTTGCTCTGGCAAAAGGGAGGGCGCTTCCAGTGGTCTCATTCTCTGCGGGATATGGCACATATTACAGCGACAGTCGTGAACAGCCATTTATGGACCAATTTAATGAAAACAGGAATCCTTCAATGGGATTTGGTTTGAGTATCCCTATCTTCAATAATTATCAGACAAGGACCGCCATAAAAAATGCTAAACTTGGTGTAAGGAGTTCTCAGATTGAGGTTAAAAGCAGGCAACAGATGTTGTTTAAAGAGATCCAGCAGGCCAATAATGATGCACTGGCATTTTACGAAAGATATCTGGCATCTGAAAGGAATGTTACTGCAATGCAGGAGTCTTTCAGATATGTTCAGCAGAAGTTTGATGTAGGAGCATTAAATGCAACCGATTATTCCGTTGCAAAGGCAAATCTGTTTAAAGCTCAGTCTGAATACTTCCAGTCTAAATACCAGTATGTATTTCAACTTAAAATCCTTGATTTTTATAAAGGGAAACCATTATCTCTCTAAAATTTAAAAAAATGAAAAAGAAAAACATCAAATGGATTATTGCAATTGCATTTGTATTGATAGTAGTTCTGGCTTTCTACGGTAACAGTAAAAAGAAAAATGTAACTACGGTTACTGCTGAAAAAATTACCAGAAAAACCATAGTGGAGACAATTCCGGCAAACGGTAAAATAAAACCTGTGGTGGAGGTTAAAATCAGCCCCGATGTTTCTGGAGAGATTGTAGAACTTAATTTCAAGGAGGGAGATCACATTAAAAGGGGAGATCTTATAATAAAGATCAAGCAGGATGTGTACATCTCAATGAGGGACAGAGCTGAGGCCTCTCTCAATTCAGTAAAGGCACAATTAACCCAGCTTCAGGCTCAGTTTGTCCAGATTGAGCAGGCTTACAACCGGACCAAAACTTTATACGAACAAAAAGCTTTGTCGGAGGCTGAATATGAGAGTTCTCAATCTCAGTACAGAATGGCAAAAGAGCAGATTAAATCTGCAGAGTTTAATGTTAAAAGTGCTAGCGCTGCACTTAAAGAGGCAGAAGAGAATCTGATTAAAACCGTTATTTATGCTCCAATGGATGGTATAATATCAAAGATGAGCGTCGAGAAGGGAGAGAGAGTTGTCGGAACCAGCCAGATGGCAGGTACAGAGATGCTCAGGATTGCAAATTTCGAAGATATGGAGGTTCTGGTTGATGTTAATGAAAATGACATCATAAGAATTAATCAGGGAGATACCGCCACTATTGAGGTAGATGCATATCCTAACAGAAAATTTACCGGTCTTGTTACTCAGATTGCCAATTCTGCCAAAAACATCGGTTCGGCCATTGAGCAGGTTACAAACTTTGAAGTTAAAGTTTATATTTTAGCTGAATCCTATGCAGATCTTGCTGAATCAGGTAAAAATCCTTTCCGTCCCGGAATGTCGGCATCTGTATCAATTCAGACTGCACGAAAAGACAGCATTCTTACCATACCTTTGCAGGCAATAACTACCAGAACAGACCTGATTGCCGACAGTATCAAGAAAAACATGAGCATTAGTGATATATTAGAACAGGTATTTATTGTTAAAGAGGATAATACTGTTGAGGTAAGAACCATTACTACCGGAATACAGGATCTGTCCAGCATTGAGGTTCTGACAGGATTACAGGAGGGAGAATCAATTGTTATCGGGCCATTCTCGGCAATTAGCAAAACTCTTAAAAAAGGCACAGCCGTAAGCGTAGAGACTCCTGATAAAGAAAATATTAAGAAGAAGTAATTATTAGATTAATGTCGGACTATCCGGTAATTTTATATATAGAGACGAGTACCGAAGTCTGTTCGGTTGCAGTTTCAAAGGGGGCGTATATTGCCGGAGAGATTATTGTGAATGAGCCGAAGGCCCATGCAAAGATTATCTCACCAATAATTGAAAAAATTTTAAAACAGACATCTTTGACAATTTCGTCAATAGATGCTGTTGCCGTGAGTGAAGGTCCAGGTTCGTATACAGGACTCAGAGTTGGTGTATCAATGGCCAAAGGGTTGTGCTATGGTGCAGGCAAACCACTTATATCTGTAGGTACACTTGATATTATTGCGGGTATAGCAGCCGGAACACGCAACAAAATCAGCGGGGTCTTTAAAATCGTTCCAATGATTGATGCCAGAAGAATGGAGGTTTACACAGCCACGTTTAACTCTGACGGCAAGAGAGAGAGTGAAGTTGAGGCTTTAGTTGTTGAACCTGATAGTTTCAATGGTATACTTAAGGGTGGGAAAGTGCTTTTCTGCGGTAACGGTGCGAACAAAGTCAGCAATGTGATTGTACATCAGAATGCAGTTTTTAGTGATATAAATGCAAGTGCCGGAGGTATGCTGACTCCGGCACTTGAAAAATTTCATAACTCTGATTTTGCTGATGTAGCCTATTTTGAACCCTTCTATCTGAAAGATTTTATAGCAGGTGTTTCAAAAAAGAGTCTCCTCTGAAATCACTCTACCTGAGCAGTGATTTTATCTTATTTTCCAGTTCTGTATCGAATATATCTTTTGCAGCTATAGTGCCGCTTTTATCTATTACATATATTGTAGGCACTTTCTGAATGTTGTATGTTGTAACAGCAGGTGATGCCGAGCCAAGACCATCACAAACGCTGATCCACGGAAGGTCCTGCTCTGAGACTGCTCTTGCCCATGCTGTTTTATCGTTATCTACTGAAACCTGATATATTTCAAGACCTTTATCTGCATATTTACGGTATAAATCAAGAAGATCCTGATTCATCATTCTCTGATTGACATCTGTTATGCTCCAGAATGATAATACCATAACTTTCCCCTGAATATCTGAAAGCGATCTCATTTTTGCCTCTCTGTCAGGTAATGAAATTTCAGGGAAACCTCTTTCTGATGCATCAAGAATTTTAGCATTAAACTCCTCTGTCTGCTCCCTGTAACCAATCTCGTCCAATAATCTTGAGAGGTATACTGAACCAGGATAGACAGTTTGTAACGAGTCATAAACCCTTCTAAAAATAAGAACATCCCTTACGTCTGCAAACAGTGGAACTTCCGGTGAGAATTTGTGATAAAGCAGCATCACAGATGTTATAGACTTAGGATATGTATATATGAATTTTATTGCCGACTGCTTTTGCTTAACATATAGCGATCCAAGCTTAAGATTAATCTCCTCTGATCTTTTGATATCTCCGCTCAATTTTAAGTCAGACATAAGAGTATAGAGAGAGTCAAATTTTTTCTGGCTTTTACCTATTTCCTGTTCCAGCATAATAAGAAGCTTACTCTCTTCTGATCCATCAATAACAGGTGATAGCCCGAGAGTATCTGTAGTGATATCAATTTTATCATCGGGTTTTATTATCATTGAGGCAATTCGAGTGTCTTTATGATAGAGATAGTAGAACTCAGGTGAATCAGAATTTAATTTTATCCGGTATTTAAAATGGCCTCCATCTTTTATCGGAATAGTGTCTATACTCTTCTGGGTGTTAATATCCAGCATAGAGAGGACAATTGCACCCTCGTTTATACCGGTTATCGTCCCCTCAATTACGGCCTTAGAATTCTGCTTGCTGCATGATATGGCAGTGATCAGGAGAAGTGCTGCGATAAATGATTTTCTCATTTTATTCAAGGTTTGATTTTTGATGCGATGGCATTGGCAATATCCACCATTCTGCCATGTTCGGGTTTTAGTTTGTCTTTTCTGAAATCAAGGTCGCGTTCGCTTTGCAGGGGCACCAGATGTATGTGTGCATGAGGCACCTCCATACCCAGTACGGCCATCCCCACCCTCTTGCAAGGGATAGCCTCTCTGATGGCCAGTGCAATTTTTCGGGCAAAGGCAAAGAGTGCGATATACTCTTCACTTTCAATATCAAAGATATAGTCTGTTTCCCTTTTGGGGATAACAAGAGTGTGTCCTTCGGCCAGTGGATTTATATCAAGAAAGGCAAAAAATCTTTCATCTTCAGCCACTTTATATGAAGGAATATCTCCCGCGACAATTTTTGAAAAAATTGATGGCATATTATTTTGAAATTTCAAGAATTTCGAATTTAAGGATTCCGGATGGCACTTTTACCTCAACAACATCTCCTTTCTCTTTTCCAATAAGTGCTTTCCCTATAGGTGTTGCTGCAGCAAGTTTACCCTCACGCAGATTAGCCTCAGTCTCACCCACAAGAGTGTACTCTACCGTCGTATTGTTTGTAAGATTTTTAAGCTTTACCTTATTAAGAATCTGAATGTGGGTAGTATTGATTCTTGACTCATCAATAATCCTGGCATTTGCAATCATATCCTCCAGTTTTGCAATTTTCAGTTCAAGAAGACCCTGAGCCTCTTTTGCTGCATCGTACTCGGCATTTTCTGAAAGATCACCTTTATCACGGGCTTCTGCTATCTGCTTTGAAATTGCAGGACGCTCCACTGATACCAGATGCTGATGCTCTGCCTTTAGTTTTTCTAACCCTTCTGCGGTTAAATAATGAATTTTTGACATAATATAGAAAATTAAAAAGAATCCTGCAGAACAGGACTCTTTGTCACAAAGATATTAAAATTTATCCAATAAAAAAACTACTCGCGGAATTTTGGAGCGGCAATTTCTGAATAAAGTATAAATAATCTTGGATTAAAATCTTTATCTGTGATACCGCCTTTTTTCTCGGGAGATTCACCAATTTCGTGTGCAGATATCGCCTTGCTGTCGTATATATCTCCTGTCACATCTTCCTGCTCACTCTTTGCAATTTTATGGTTAAATGTTCCCATGGTTAATGACTCACCCTCTTTCGCAGGAACAGTATCGAGCGGAATATTTTGCTTCTTTGAAATAGATTCAAACGGATCTTCCGGAGAAATTACATCAACTGAATCCGGAGCAGTATCCAAAGGTTGCAGGTAGGGTTCATATTCAGTCTCCTCTTCAGGCACAATGCCTGCGAACAGCGACGACAGCTCTCTCCTTAGCTTTTCGAGAGGATCTTCTGATTGAGGTGTAATTCCGGCAGAACGAGCCCTTGCGTTCTCTTTCTTCTTTTTCTCGTTGTAGATTTGAAAACCCATAATAGCTATAGCTATCAATATGGTTATGATTGTTGATTCCATTTTATCTGAGTTTTATTCCATCTTCCGGCAGATATTCCAGAGAATTTTCTCTATCCTTGAAAAGTTGAAGTTTAAGTTCTTCCAAAGATGCAAATTTTTGTTCATTTCGCAATCTTCCGGCAAACTCTATTTTAAGGGAGAGACCGTAAATATCTTCATCAAAATCCAATATGTGTGTCTCAATCGTCTTTTCATTGCCAAAAGAGACTGTAGGTCGTGTTCCTATATTTGTAATACCACGGTAGGTTTTTCCAAATGCCTCTACCCAAACAGCATAGACACCATCTGAGGGCAGTAGTTTAAGAGGTTCGTAAAGCTTTATGTTAGCTGTCGGGAAACCCAAAGTTCTGCCTATTCTTTGTCCTTCTACAACAACACCTTCTAGCTGATATCTATAACCAAGCATATAGTTAGCATGCTCAATTTTTCCGTTTTCCAGACACTCTCTTATTTTTGTTGAACTTATATTGATTTTCTCTTTAGCTATAACAAGATTATCTGCTCTGAAATCCCGGGTTCCTTTAAGATTTGAATCTTCAATATCACCCTCACCAAATTTCTCAATCCTTACGGGGTTAATTCCCAGGTTTCTAGCAATTGCAAACATCTCTTCCTGTGTCTGGTTAAGGTCACTACCTACTCTGTGATCATATCCGACGACAAGTGTTCTGACAGCAAATTTTACTTTAAGATATTTTCTGAAAAATTCTTCTGTCGTCTGCCTGGCAAATTCCCGGTCAAAGGGAAGAATATGAACTTCGTCTATTCCGATAGAATGAAGAAGTTTCTGTTTTTCCTCCAAAGAGTTTAAAAGCCTGAATCTGACTGCGTCCTGCTGGAGAACTGCTCTCGGGTGAGGCCAGAAAGTTATTACTGCCGATTTACACCCTTTGCTCGAAGCAATTCTAATCACCTCATCCAGTACGGCTCTGTGTCCCCTGTGAACACCATCAAAAAATCCTGTACAAGCTACAACCATTTTACTAAATCAAAATCTTGTCTGTGTGGAAGTTTAGAGTTTTTTGCATAAACCCTTCCTGCCAGATTGAATGCACCTGCGGTATCTGCCATAATTGAACATACATATCTGGCAATTCCGTTTTTACACTCTTTAAGTTCAAATTCAATACTTCTAATAATTTCCGGACTGCCATGCACTCCGTTTTCAGTTACAATTATCTCAACTCCGATATCTTCGGGATCGAGATCTCCTGTTGAGAGGACTACCTCTGCAGAATACTCTTCACCAACCAGAATATCTCCTTTGCTGTTGTCCGGTTTTATATAGTTGAGAACCTCTATATGAGGCCACTCTTTACGAACTCTTTTCTTCCATTGAGCAAGTTCACGGGCTAATGCAAATTCGTTATTAATAATATCAAAATGTCTCTTTGCCAGCTTTTTGTAATACTGCTCAATATAGTCAGTGAGCATCCTGTTTGTTGTAAAATTTGATGCAACAAGAGATATAGTGTTCTTTACAGTATCTGTCCAACGCTCCGGAACGCCCCGGCTGTCTCTGTCATTATAGAACAAAGGTACAATTTCATTTTCTAAAATGTTATAAATCGAGGCTGCGTCGTACTCATTCTGGAAATCATTGTTTTCGTATGTGTTTTCCATAGGAAGTGCCCATCCGGCTCCCTCTTTGTAACCTTCAACCCACCATCCGTCTAAAACAGAGAAGTGCATAACTCCGTTCATAACAGCCTTTTCTCCGCTGGTACCGGAAGCTTCCAGAGGTCTGGTAGGAGTGTTCATCCAGATGTCTACACCCTGAACAAGATATTTTGCAAGAGTCATATCATATCCGGGAATAAAGAGAATCTTACCGATAAACTGAGGCATCAGAGAGACCTCGACAATTCTCTTGATTAGATCCTGCCCTGCCTTATCTGCAGGGTGAGCCTTACCTGCAAAAAAGAACTGAACCGGAGATTCCGGATTATTCACAATGGACTCCAGTTTTGCCAGATTTGTAAAGAGAAGGTGGGCTCTTTTATATGTCGCGAATCTTCTTGCAAAACCAATTGTCAGGATATCATCTCTCAATGCCTCTTTTATCTGTATAACCTCACGAGGAGTATAGTGAGCGGTTGATGCAGGAGTTGATAGCATCTTCTTTATCTGATCTACAACTCTTTTTCTCAATTTGTTTCTGATATCCCAAATCGTTTTACCATCTGCTTTGTGAATGCCTTCGAAACAACTTTTATCGTAATGATGGGTTGCAAACTGCTCTCCGAAATACTTTTTATGTAGCTCCTTCCACTCGGGTGCTGTCCATGTGGGGTAGTGAACCCCGTTTGTCACATAGCCAACGTGCAATTCCTGTGGAAGATAACCCGGCCATAAGTCAGACAATATCTCACGGCTTACTTTGCCATGAAGTTTACTCACTCCGTTAACCTCCTGAGAAAGATTTGCAGCAAGATTACTCATTGAGAATTTTTCGTTATGATCACCGGGATCAATTTTTCCAAGTGACATCAACAACTCCCAGTCTATTTTCAGTCGCGACGGGTAGTGTGAAATATAGCCCCGGAGAAGATCTTCATGAAATTCATCATGGCCTGCAGGTACAGGGGTATGTGTTGTATAGAGCGAAGATGCCCTCACAACCTCCATCGCTTCGGCGAAAGTTAAATTATATTCAGAAACGTACTCTCTGAGCCTCTCCAGACCGGTAAATGCGGCATGACCTTCGTTAAGGTGGTAAACATCTGCATCTCTCCTGAGAGCCCTTAGAGCTCTGATTCCGCCTATCCCAAGTAACAGCTCCTGTTTTAGTCTGTTTTCCCAATCTCCTCCGTAAAGGTGATGAGTTACCGATCTGTCTTCGGGAATATTTGCTTCAAAATCTGTATCCAGCAGAATAAGTTCTGTTCTCCCTACATCAGCCCTCCAGAGTCTTGCATAGAGTGTTCTTCCGGGTAGTGCTACCCCAACCGTAAGCCACTCTCCCGCCTGGTCTCTGACAGGTGTGACCGGTAGTTTAGTAAAATCCTGAGCTTCGTAACTTGCTATCTGATCGCCAAGCGCAGATAACTTTTGGGTAAAATATCCGTATCTGTATAGCAAACCTATGCCAGTCATAGGGACCATCATATCGCTGGCCTCTTTAAGGTAATCTCCGGCAAGTACGCCCAAGCCTCCGGAGTAAATTTTAAGAGATTTATCCAGTCCGAACTCCATACTGAAATAGGCAATTTTTGGACCATTCTCTCTTCCCTTAGCGGATATATATTCACTGAAATTTTTGTAAACTTTGTCAAGTTTATCCAGAAATTCATTATTATTTTCCAGTTGAGCATATCTTTGAAGAGAAATTTTTTCCAGCATCAGTATAGGATTACCATCAGATTCGCTCCAAAGTTCCTTATCAACTGTTTCAAACAGATCTGTTGCATCCTGATTCCAGCACCACCATAAATTCCTTGAGATTGTCTCGAGGTTGGAGAGCCTTTCAGGAACTCTCTTCTGAATAAGAATTCTGCTCCATAATGGTTTGTTAGAAGCATCCCGTTTGTAGCTGAAATGCTCTTTATGATCTAGTATAGCAGGAAACACACCCTTTTGCTGTACCACTTTTTCTATCGCCAGTGCATATGCCCTTTTGTAGTAAAGGATCTGATTATCCCAGAGAGCAATTTTTGATATCTCTTTAGCCTTTACTCTTCTTGTAAGCATCTCTTCGTTTGTGGTATTTGTAATATCCACCATTCTGGCAAATACTTTATCCACAACATCTGTGTAGTTGTTGTCATCTCTTTCTATTACAGCTATAGCATCCTCGAAATCCTGTGAGTGCTCCTTTACCCAGAGGCCAAAACCCGCAAGAGTTGTGGTGACAGTCGGAACTCCAAAAGCAAGACTTTCGAGCGGCGTATAACCCCAAGGTTCATAATAAGATGGGAAGAGAGTAAGATCAAGACCGCATAGAAGCTGGTAATAAGTGAGATTAAAAACACCATCATCACCGTTTAGATAAGATGGAACAAAAAGAACTTTAACATTATCGCTCTTTTTATTTAGCAGAAAGAGTTCATTTATGCGCCTCAGAACCTGGTCTCCTTCTCTGTCATTTAACAGATGAGTGATATGTGTTTTGTATGATTGGTCTGTTATCTCTCCGATAAGGTTTTTATCGGGACCGTTATGCCATGCCGGAACAAAAACCCATGCCAGAATCTCCCTTTTGTTATTCTTAAGGTTATTCAGCCTGGCAAGTGCATCAAGAAATATGTCAATTCCTTTATTTTTAAATTCATACCTCCCACTTATTCCGAACATAAGTGAATCCTGAGAGGGCTGAATACCGGTCATACGGGCAGCTACCTCAAGCAACTTTTTTCTGGCAGTCTTTGTACATATTTTATATTCACCCTCTTTTGGTGTGAATGTATTTTCAAAACCGTTAGGGGTGATTACATCAACCTCTCTGCCAAGAAAATGGCCACACTCTTTTGCTGTTATTCCGGATACGGTGGTAAATACATCGGCAGTGTTGGCTGATGCCTTTTCCAGTGTATGTTTAGAAATTATATTAAACTCTCTTGCCTTATCATCAGGAGAATAAGATGCCATTTTATCGTACAGTGGCAGATTATTTCCGGCAACAGATCTTCCTGTAACTGTGGCATGAGTTGTAAACACTGTAGCGACAGGCAGACCTGTGTATTTAAGGTAGAGGATTCCGGCACCCGTCATCCATTCATGAAACTGTGCCACAGCTTTATGGTGAGGAGCCAGATTAAATTTTACAAAACTTTCGATTACTTTACCTGTGGCATATCCAAAGAGAGTGCTTTCTGTGTAATCCCACTGCCCTGACAATGAATCTACTCCATAGCTCTCCCATAAGCGGGCAAATATTTCATCTTTTGATGAGATGAACTGGCTATAATCTACAAGTATCACTAAAGGAGTTCCTGCTACATTCCACCTACCCACTCTTATCCTTAATCCCTCCTGTGAGGCCTTTGCCCTCCATGCCCTTAAAAGTTGATTATCTTCTGAAAATTCGGGATTTTGAGCAGTTTCCCTCCACACATCAGGTCCGATCAGTATATGATTTTTATACTCTTTTGATAAATTTAAGGCTTTAGTTGCAATAACTGTATGTATCCCACCTACTTTATTACACACTTCCCAACTTACCTCAAACAGATAATCAGGTGATACAAAACTAGTTTCTGACATTTTTAATATTATGATTTAATTTTTTTAACCGGGTTTTTCTTTTTCGGGCTATTATCATCAGCAATAATTGTTCCATCTGTTACTGCTTTTGATCTGACTGCTTTGTCACATCTTAGCAGGAAATCACTCAGGACATTCATGTAATTTATGAATGCCTCATATGGAGTGTCGTATGGATTGAAATATTTATGGACTGCTCCGTCTGAAAAGAACTTTGTACACATATAGTAAAAATGGTCGCTCTCCTGAAGTCTTCTGAAATCGGTAAGCAAATCTTTATCTCCGGTAGCCTTTACCCTCTCCCCTGCAGAGTACAGTTTATCAAAGGCCTCATTCTGAAGCTCATTGCCAATCCAGGCACTAGTGTCTCTCTCTTCATCCGCCCACGATATTGGAAACGGAACGTGAAGCGGAGCAACAGGTTGGTGTTTAATGCATATCTCCTGAGGAGTATTAAACTTTATCTTTTTATATCTCATAACCTCTGCCGGGAGATGTCTCATAAAGTCAAATATTCCGGTTGAAGCATTCTGGTGCTCTCCAAATGTCTCGTAATCCATAAAAAGATTTACAATATCGTCCTTTTCCAGAGCTTGAGCCAGCCATACCGCATATTTTTCAGCAGTAAGGGGCCAGTTACTCCAGCTTTGGTTGGAGAATCTGAAAGCAATATCATCACTCAGATTAAAGTTTTTTAACAGCAACTTCAATCTGGGTTTTATGGCGTTTGTATACAGATAATTGGGACTCTTCCACCCAAGCACATGCCTGGCACCTTCTGTTAGTATTGCGGAATATCCCATCTCTGCTACAATTGATCCGATTTTATCTGAATATATAAGTTCTGTATTTCTGAACACTTGCGGTTTAACCCCAAACAGGTCAAATATTTTATTATCGTGAAGAGCTATCTGCTCTCTGAACTCACTTTCAGAAATCAGTGATGCAAGTGAATGGGAGTAAGTCTCTGCCAGGAATTCAACACAGCCGGTTTTGGCAAGCTCTTTAAAGCTTTCAATTACTTCAGGGGCAAATTTCTCAAACTGTTCTATTACAGAACCTGTTATGGAATATGTTATTTTAAAGGCCCCTTTATGCTTTTCAATAAGTTCTGCCATAAGTCTGTTGGCCGGCAGATAACACCTTTCTGCAACTCTTCTTAAAATTGTTTTGTTTGAAAAGTCATCGTAATAGAATGAATTTTTGCCAATGTCAAAGAAGCGGTAAAGTCTTAGCCTGTGAGGCTGATGGACTTGAAAATAGAGGCATATAGATTTTTCCATAGAGGTTATTTTTTCTTGTTTTTTAAAACCGAGGCGTATATCTCTTTAACGCTGTATGCTGCTGCATCCCATTTTAAGGAATTTACCTCTTCAAGGCCATTTTCAATTGCCACTTTTGAGAGTGCAGGGTATGAAAGAAGTGCATAAATTGCATCTGCCATTGCATCAATATCCCAGAAATCTACCTTAATGGCGTGCCTTAGTACCTCAGCTACACCACTCTGTTTTGAAATTATGACAGGTACATTTGACCTCATCGCTTCGAGCGGAGAAATCCCAAATGGCTCTGAAACAGAAGGCATAACATATACATCTGAATATGCAAACATCTCCTTGACCTCTGTTCCTTTAAGAAATCCGGTGAAATGGAATCTGTCTGCCATCCTTAATTTGGCCACATGTCTTATACATCTGTTAAACAGATCTCCGTTTCCTGCCATAACAAATCTAACATCAGGATAACTTTTGATCACTTTTTTTGCAGCCTCTATAAAATATTCCGGACCTTTCTGATATGTAATTCTTCCAAGGAATGTAACAATCTTTTCGGGCACTCCTCTCTCTACCTGGACATTTTTAAATCCCTGAAAGTCTACGGCATTATGAACCGTAAAAACCTTTTCAGGGTTAATTCCGTATTTACCTATCACAATATTTCGGGTGAGATGGCTGACTGCGATTACGGCATCTGCCTCTCTCATCCCTATCCTCTCTATATCATATACCTCTGTGTTTATGTTTTGACCACTTCTGTCAAATTCGGTAGCATGCATATGAACCACAAGGGGTTTACCGCTTATCCGTTTGGCTGCAATTCCGGCAAGGTAGGTCAGCCAGTCGTGCGCATGTATAACATCGTAGTCATATCTGCCGGCAATCTCCGCGGCAACAAGAGCATATCTGGCTACCTCTTCCATGAGATTTGTGCCGTATTTGCCCGAAAACTTAAATTTTTTGGATAATCCGAATTTAAAGTCATGTATCTGCCCCTCCTGCAGATGTGTCATCATCTCGGAAAACTCTCTGGGGTCAACATACGGAATCATATTTGACCCAATTCTTATGAACTGAACTTTCTCCAGAAAATCTTTCACATCGGGATACCGCTCTGTAACCTCAACATCACTGGCATCAATTATTTTTACAGCACTCTGATCTTCGTCCCCGGTGGCCGAAGGCATAACAAAAAGAACCTCAACCTGATTATTAACCAACCCTTTGGTCAACCCGTAACATGCAGTCCCCAGACCTCCTGATATGTGTGGCGGAAATTCCCACCCAAACATTAAAACCTTCATAGCGGATTATTTAAAGTTCTTTATTAAATAAAGCGACCTCAAAAGTGAAGACACAGAGCCTGAATAAGATGTGCATCCGTGTGGCTGGTGAGGGGGGTCTCCGTCAAACACCTCTGAGACAGAACCTATACAATGCACAGTAAACTCCTCTTCAAATGCCATGACGAGCTCTTTAGCTGTTGTTATAAATGAGTCTCCGTATAGCTTAAGCATAGCCTCTATATAAAAGCTCAAAAGCCATACTCTGGTTGTCCCCTGATGATAGGCGAGGTTTCTGCTAAGTTCATCCCCGTCATATTCACCTTTATAAAGTGAATTTTTTGGAGAGAGAGTTCTTATTCCTCTTGTGGTTAACAGCTCACTTCTGACGGACTTGAGCACCATTGCTTTTGTCTCATCGTCAATAGGTGAGTATTTAAATGCACATACAAAAATCTGGTTAGGGCGCATAAATCTGTTTTGCCCTTCCGGTCCAACATAGTCGGCAAGATATTCTCTGTTTTCCAGTTTGAAGGCTCTCAGAAAATTCTTCTTGATTTTACTCAACAGAGACATCCAGTCTGCAGCAAAGCCATTGTTACCGGCAGCGGAAGAAAGCTCACAGGCGAATGATATTGCATTATACCATAAGGCATTTATCTCAATCTGATATCCTGCTCTCTCTGTAATCGGCTCCCCGTAGGCATATACATCCATCCAGGTTAATGCTGTACCTTTATGCTCCCCCCACAACAATCCGTTATCATGCATTGAGATATACTCACGTAAATTTGATCTGTATGAATTAAGCATCGTTTCAATCAGATGGCCGTAATTTCTCCATAATGCCCTCTTATCGTCTGTATATGATGAGTACTCCTGGAGTGCCCAGATCAACCATAATGGCACATCTGTCATAACTCCCTTACCGGTAAGGATATCGGAATGCTGCCGGATAAGTGTATCCAGAATCATTCTGAAAGTCTTTGTCTCTCCGGTGCAACTTAAAGTAAGTCCCGGAAGAGAAATCAGAGCCTCTCTGATATTGTTGTCCAGCCAGGGATATCCGGCATAAATTGATGTGTCTTTCCCTCTGTGAGTTATGAATTGCTTTGCGGAAATTTTAAGGCAATTCTCAAAGCTGTCTCTATGGTGCTTTGACTCCATAATTCTCTTGAATTTATCCGAAAATCTGCCTGGATTCTCCTCTTTAAGTGATGCCGAAAAAATTATGGATTGTCCTTTTTTGAATGGCATCTCGAAATACCCCGGAACAAAGAGATCCTCTCTGGATTCATAAGCTCTTCTGCTCTCTTCTTTATATTCAATATTGTAATACCAGTCCGGATTTGAGATATATTCGCTCTTAACATTAAGCTGAAGATTCAAATCCGGGAACCCTTCATACAGACAAAAAGATCTGCCCTTGTCAATCTCATTTGATTTTGTGTTTGCATCAATATTAGCCTTTGAGAGTGCATGAATGTGCCTGAATGCTAAAAATGGCTTAAGTCTGAGTGTTGTCGGAGAGTGTGCTTCAAGCAGTGTGTACTTGATAAAGACCTGATCTTCTCTCTCTGATAACATTAATACCTTTCTGATAACCATTCCCCCGACTGCATATGTTATTGCTACCGCTTTGTCAACCTCGGCGTTAATGATATATTTATGCCCTCTGGGTTCATAAATCTCTCCATAGCAATGAATCCCCAGATTAAACTCTTTATTGTGCTGAATTAAAGTTTCGTCCAGTGATGAGAGTAGCACATGCTTATCTCCGTTGAATCTTTCAATAGGTAACACAAGAAGTCCGTGGTATTTTCTGGTATTACATCCGGACAGGGTTGTATTCAGATACCCTCCCGCATGGTTAGTAGACAGAAACTCTCTTTTCAGAGAGTATTCAAGATTAACCAGCTCCTTTTTGTTGAATTCGAGATATGCCATTTTCTCTCAGTATTAATTACTGCAAGTTACAAAAATAAATGTTACAAAATTATTATGATTTGATTCGTAAATAGATGGATCCTGATCTGCTTGGAAGGTATAATGAGAGAGATTCCTGACCATCTATAAAACGCGTTATATGTCTGATTGAATGATTGTTTCTGTCAAAACCTCCAAATCGATCATCATCGGTATCCAACTTCTGAACATACTCTCCCGGCGGGGCTGCAAAAGTAAGTTCGGGGTAGGATTCCAACGGGCTGAAATTAAATGCAAAAAGATAATTCCCCCTGATGAATACCAGCAGTTGCCTCTCGTTATGCTGATAAAGAATCTCAGGAGAATTTGCAAAAATCCCTGAATCTTTTATAATATTTATCATCTCTCTGTCAAACCGAAGCAACCAGGAGTATTTAAGTGAGTTATTATCGGCTAGCGACCACTGCCTCCTTGCATAATGGTAAGACCATCCGTTCCCCTCTCTGGGAAAGTCTATCCATTCAGGATGTCCGAATTCATTGCCCATAAAGTTTAAGTATCCGTCTCCTGCAAGTGAAATTGTTGCCAGTCTTATTATTTTGTGAAGTGCAATACCTCTCTCAAGTGTCAGAGATGATGTCTCTTTATCCATCGACGAGTACATCTCACTATCGAGTAGTCTGAATATAATGGTCTTATCTCCTACCATTGCCTGATCATGACATTCAGCATAGCTAATTGTCTTTTCATCGGCTCTTTTTGCCGAGAGTTCGTGATAGATATCACCAACATTCCACTCCTCATCTCTTAACTCCTTAATCCACTTTATCCAGTGATCTGCTACCCCCATACTCATTCTGAAGTCAAATCCGTAACCCCCGTGTTCGTGAGGAGCTGCCAGCCCCGGCATACCACTCATATCCTCTGCAATAGTAATTGCATCTGGATTAACCTCCTTTACAAGCCTGTTAGCCAGAGCCAGGTAAACCAAAGCATCTTCATCCTGATTTCCGTCAAAATAGAGCGAATAATCTGTAAAATCTTTACCAAGACCATGATCAAAATAGATCATACTTGTAATTCCGTCAAATCTGAATCCGTCAAAATTGTACTCTTCTAACCAGTACTTACAGTTTGACAGTAAAAAGTGAAGAGTTTCACTTTTACCATAGTCGAAACATCTGGACCCCCATGAAGGGTGATGGCCTCTCTCCCCTTTGTGAAAATAGGAGTATTCAGTTCCGTCAATTTCTGATATTCCCTCAAGGATATTACTGACTGCATGTGAATGTACAATATCCATGATAACAGCCAGTCCAAGCGAGTGCGCCTTATCAATAAGCCTCTTGAGATCTTCTGGTGTTCCAAACCTTGAACTTACGGCAAAAAATCCTGAAACCTGATATCCGAATGAGCCGTAGTAAGGATGTTCCTGAACAGCCATCAACTGTATTGTGTTGTAACCTGATGTGGCAATTCTTGGCAGTATTTTTTCTGTAAAATGGCTGAATGTGGCAATTTCCGGCTCTTCTGAACTCATGCCGGGATGAGCCTCGTATATTAACGGATTTTCTGTTTTTGGGCCATGTTTGTGACGCCATTTATATGGTTCTGAATCCCATATCTGAGCTGAAAATAATTTTGTTTCGGCATCCTGCACAGTTCTTACTGCAAAGGCAGGCAATCTCTCACCCTCCCCTCCGTTCCAGCATACCAGCCATTTAAATAGCTGCCCGTGAGAAAGGAGGTTAAGCGGAAGGATAAGTTCCCAGTTGCCTTCACCAATTTTTGAAAAACGAAAGTTATCATCTTTCTTCCACCCGTTAAGGTCGCAGATAAGATAAACTGCAGTGGCTCCCGGAGCCCACTCTCTGAAAACTCTGTTTCCTTTGCCGTCTTTATGAATCCCGTAATAAAGGTGTGAATTTACGGCAGATTTAAGGCTGTTGCCATATCCGCTTATTTCCAAACCCTTAACAACCACTTTCCTGTACCTGTCTCTGATAATTTTTTGATACGGTTCAAGCCAGGGGTCGTCAACCCAAAGTTTCAGTTCATCCATATTTTCTACTGTTCAATAATCTTGTCCAGCTGGTCACCAAATCCCTTGATCTGTTCCCTGCAATGCTTAACTAGAGCAAGAGCCCTCTTAACATCCTCTGCAAGGTTTGTCACATCAGCCTCCGGACTCTCTATCCGCTTTACAATATCCTCCAGCTCTTTAAGAGCATCTTTGTATGTGAGTTTTTTAATATCATTCATCTCTTTTTGAATTTACAGTACACTCTATAATTCCTTTTGCAACAACCAAGGTTAAAATATCTCCGGATTCAACCTGTGATGCTTTTGTTATTTTTTTTCCATCTTTCAGAGCAATTGCATACCCTCTTTCCAGAATCTGTAGCGGAGAAGAAAGGGTTGCCCTCTTCTCTAACATCTCAATTTTGTACTCCTCTTCCCTGAGATGTCTTCTGATAGCTTCTGCCGCTCTTCTGAACATAATCTCAATATTTGCACTTTCTGCCGAAAGTTTTGCCTTAAGTGATGACGAAACCCGGGTTATCAGATAGTTGAGATGTTGTTCCTCCTGCATAAACATATCTATCAGAAAATCTGCAGCGGCTGTCGGAGTCTTCACATTTGTATGAGATACCATGTCTGCAATATGAAAGTCGTGGTCATGGCCAATTCCTGTTATAACAGGGATTGGAAACTGGGCGATATTTAATGCCAGTTCATAGTCATCAAAACATACCAGATCCTGAGCAGACCCACCTCCTCTGATTATCACTACAATATCAAACTTAAGCGGCCCTGAGGCAATCTTATCAAGTGCTGCAATTATGCCTGAGGGTGCTGATTCGCCCTGCATCGGAGCCTCAAATGTGGTTAAATTTATTTTAAATCCGTACTCATTCTGTGTGGTGTGTTTTATAAAATCTCTGTACCCGGCTGCATTAAAGGATGATACTACTGCAATATTTCTGGGAAGTGCAGGTATTTCCAGAGAGGAGTTGAGATTAAACATTCCCTCATCTTTAAGTCTTTGAATAGTTTTCTGCCTTAAAAGCTCCTGTTCTCCAATGGTGAATGAGGGGTCAATATCAGAAATTACAAGCGACAATCCATACAAAGAAGAGTATTGTACCTGTACACATACCAGGATTCTTATGCCTCTCTCCAATGGCTTACCGGTTGCAGTCTCAAAATAGGGTTTGAGTATCCTGAAACTGGAACTCCATATGACAGCCTGAATTTTTGCAGCAAGATTTCCGGCAGAACTCTTTCTGTCGATTAGTTCAATATAACAGTGACCTGCTGAATGAATTTTAACCTCACCGGTTTCTGCGCTGACCCAATACTTGCCGGGAAGAGCATTTTCTATGGATTTGCCAATTTTTTCCTGTAGTTCGCTAAGTGTAATCTCCTCTCTGTTTGCCATTTTACTCCATTTTTATCTCTTCCCTTACAAATATAAGCAATAATGTTATACCTTTGCAGGGTCAAAACGGTTATGAAAATTTCACAAGCCATATTTTCCGGAAGCAGCACTCAGGTAGATGAGAGGCCTCTCTCCAGATTGCCGGAGTTTGCCTTTATCGGCAGATCCAATGTAGGAAAATCATCGCTCATCAATATGCTTTGCGGAGTTGGTAAACTGGCCCACACATCCTCGAAACCCGGAAAAACCCGTCTTATTAATCACTTCATGATAAATCAGCTGTGGTATATGGTTGACCTTCCGGGATACGGTTTCGCAAAGGTATCAAAAAAAGAGAGAGAGTCACTTGCCGCTATGATCAGCAGATATATAAACCAGTCTGCAGAACTTATGACTCTTTTCGTTCTCCTTGACTCCAGACACGATATTCAGAAAATAGACCTTGAGTTTATAAACCGCCTCGGAGAGGCTGGAGTACCATTCTCTCTCATATATACAAAAGGGGATAAACTTGGGACCAATACCCTTAAAGAACAGATTGAGAAGAATAACAGACTTCTGCTGGAATATTGGGAGGAATTACCGCCCTATTTTGTTACCTCATCAGAAACCGGCATGGGCAGAGATGAGGTGCTCAACTACATTGAAACTCTTATAAAAAAATAAACCTAGCTATGGACCACCAACATAAGATAAAGATTTTTTCGTGCAGAAGTTCCAGATACCTTGCTGAAAAAATCGCTGCAGCACTTAAACTGGATCTTGGAAAATCTTCCGTCACGGTATTCAGCGACGGTGAGTTTCAACCCGCTTTCGAAGAGAGTGTCAGGGGTGCAACCGTTTTTATTGTACAATCTACATTCCCTCCGGTTGATAACATTTTTGAACTGTTACTTATGATCGATGCCGCACGCAGAGCCTCTGCGTATAAAGTTATTGCCGTTATCCCTTATTTCGGCTGGGCAAGGCAGGACAGAAAAGACAGGCCGAGGGTTCCTATAGGAGCAAAGATGGTGGCCAATCTTCTGCAGGCTGCCGGTTGTGACAGAGTTATGACTGCTGACCTGCATGCAGATCAGATTCAGGGTTTCTTCGATTTTCCTGTAGATCATATATACGCCAGCTCAATATTCCTTCCTTACTTAAGGGATCTTAAGCTTGATAACCTGTCGATTGCAGCTCCGGATATGGGTGGAGCAAAGAGAGCAAACGCATATTCAAGAATTCTTGGATGTCCTCTGATAATTTGTCATAAATCCAGAGAAAAAGCCAATGTTGTGGGATCTATGACCGCAATAGGTGATGTTGAAGGGAGAAACATCGTTATTATTGACGATATGATCGATACTGCAGGCACCATAAGTAAAGCAGCTGATATGTTGATGGAAAAAGGGGCAGTTAGTGTTCGTGCGCTTGCAACACATGCCGTTCTGAGCGGGCCGGCTTATGAAAGGATAGCATCATCTCAGCTACAGGAGGTGATAATCTCCGACACCATTCCTCTGGCTGTAAATCCAAATGCAAACAGAAGTAAAATCAAGGTTTTGTCTGTTGCCGAAATATTTGCGGATGTCATAGATAAAGTATATAACTATCAATCTATAAGTACAAGTTTCATCTTTTAATTATGAAAGAGATTCAGTCTGACGTGGTTTATGCAAGACTGGTTAAAGGTGTTGCATCATTTTTCAGAGAGAACGGAAAAGAGAGAGCCGTTGTAGGTCTGTCCGGCGGAATTGATTCTGCCGTTGTTCTCTGCATAGCTACCGAAGCACTTGGTAAAGAGAATGTCCACGCAGTACTTATGCCTTCGCCATTCTCTACCCTCCATTCAGTAACTGATGCTGTTGAACTGGCCTCCAATCTTGGAGTGGAGTACAGTATTGTTCCGATTGAGGCTGTATACAACAAATACACAAAAGAGCTCGAAGACTTTTTCTGTGACGAGATCAAAGATATCACTCTTGAAAATCTTCAGGCACGAATAAGAGCCAATATACTTATGGCCTATTCCAATCAGACTGGAGCTCTGTTGCTGAATACATCAAACAAGAGTGAGCTAGCAATGGGTTACGGAACTCTTTATGGTGATTTAAGCGGTGCTCTTATGATTCTTGCAGATCTTTATAAACTCGAGGTTTATTCACTTGCCGGTTATATTAACAAAGTAAAAAGTGTTATTCCTCTGAATACAATCACAAAAGAGCCGTCTGCCGAATTGAAGATAGATCAGAAAGACAGCGATACTATACCTGAATATAAAATTCTGGACCCTATTTTGCATGCATTAATTGAGGAGGGCAAAACTCCTGAAGAGTTGATTGCGACAGGTAGAGAGAGAATTCTGGTGGACAGGATAATTAAGCTGATGCAAAACTCGGCATTTAAAGTACATCAGCTCCCACAAATGTTGCAAATCGGAGATGCTCCGTTACAACCTCCATTTAAATGTATAATTTGCTAATAAAATGACAGTACTGTTTCTTTCGATAATTTTAGTTGCACTTTGCGTTGTGCTTCTCTCCTTTAATATAATTTTCCGTAAGAATGGAAAATTTCCTGAAACCGAGATAGGGCATAACAAAGATATGAGAAAAATGGGCCTTAAATGTGCCAAAACAGAGGAGAAGATTCTTTGGAAAAAGGGTTCACCATGCTCTTCGTGCTGCTGTAGCTCTGCTGAAGAGTAGTTAGCAGGTTTCCGATTATTAATTACCTTTGCACCCGTTATGAGTATTTTAGCTATTGTAGGGCGCCCTAATGTGGGTAAATCTACCCTTTTTAATCGCCTGGTTGGTATGAGACAGGCTATTGTTGACGAGGTGGCAGGTGTCACCCGTGACCGCCATTACGGACGCTGTGAATGGAATGGAAGAGAATTTTCTGTAATAGATACAGGAGGTTATGCCGTTAATTCCGAGGATATATTTGAAGAGGAGATCCGTAAACAGGTATTGCTTGCAATTGAAGAGGCAGATGCAATTTTGTTTATGTGTGAGGTACATACCGGCATTACAGACTATGATAATGTGATTGCCGACATTCTCCGCAGATCAAGTAAACCTGTGCTGGTTGTGGCAAACAAGGTTGACACAGGTGACAGAATGTTTGATACTTATGTCTTTAATTCATTCGGACTTGGTGAGCCTTGGGCAATATCTTCTGCAAGCGGGAGCGGAACAGGAGACCTGCTTGACAAGGTCCTTGAAATACTGCCCCCTGAAAAAGAGGTTAAAGAGGAAGAGTTGAGAATCCCACATATTGCAATAATCGGGAAACCCAATGTTGGGAAATCATCGCTTACAAATGCTTTGCTTGGCGAAGAGCGTAATATTGTAACTCCTGTTGCAGGAACTACAAGAGATTCAATATCTACTCGCTACAATAAATTCGGACACGAATTTATGCTTGTCGACACTGCCGGACTCAGAAAAAAGACCCGAGTAAAAGAGGATCTTGAATTCTATTCGGTAATGAGATCGATCAGAGCTATTGAGTACTCCGATGTATGTATTCTTATGGTAGATGCCCAAATGGGGGTTGAACAGCAGGATATGGCAATATTCAATCTTATTATTAAAAACAGGAAAGGTTGTGTGATTGTGGTTAACAAATGGGATCTGATCCCGGATAAGGGGCCCAACACCATGAAGGAGTTCACAAAGAACGTAATGAATAAGATTGCACCTTTTAACGATATTCCGATAATTTTCACCTCTGTTATTAACAAGCAAAGAATACTAGACGTACTTAACAGTGCCGCAAAGGTATACGAAAATAAGAGCAAGAGAATTTCAACATCAAAGCTTAATGAGGAGATGCTGCCCGAGATTGTAAATTACCCTCCTCCTGCAGTTAAAGGCAAATATATCAGGATTAAATACGTTACTCAGCTCCCGACACCTTCTCCTTCGTTTGCATTTTTCTGTAATCTGCCTCAATATGTGAGGGAGGATTATAAGAGATATCTTGAAAACAGGCTAAGAGAAAAATTTGATTTTTCCGGAGTACCTATTCAGATATTTTTAAGGCAGAAATAGAGATTACCCTATACCGGGATGTAAACTGTAAAGCACGCACCTCCCAGCCTTTCTGATGTTGAGTACTTAACAGATCCCTGACTTTGCTCCATTATACTCCTGCATATAGCAAGGCCCAATCCTGTACCACCGCTCTTAGTTGTAAAATTAGGTTTAAAGAGTCTGTGAGTAAGGTTATCCGGCACACCCGATCCGTTATCATGAACCGAAACCTCAAAGAATATATCATCTCTGTTAATAGTCACAAGTATTTGGCCATTATCCTGTAATTCAACAGCTTGATAAGCATTAGATAAGAGGTTAACAAAAACTCTTGTTATCTGAGTTTTTCGGGCATGAACAAATGCATCCGGTTGATCAGATTCAAGGTTCAACACAATGTTATCTCTGGTGTTAAACAAAATAATCTGCTCCTTGATGAGTGAATTAAGATCAAATCGTGTCATATCTTCGGAGTAAAATCTGGAGAAACTGGAGAACTCCCCGGCAGCATCCGAAAGTATATCTATCTGTTCTATAAGAGAATTTGCAAGGGCTTCGAACCTTTCCGGCCACTCTTTCACACCCTGTTCCTTTAACCTCATAAGGTGCTGTATACTGAGCCTCATAGGTGTTAAAGGATTTTTAATTTCATGTGCAATCTGTCTTGCCATCTCCCTCCATGCCTGCTCTCTTTCACTCTGGGCTAAACGTATTGTACTCTCATTAAGATCATCCACCATCTTATTATATGCAGCCACAAGAATACCGAGCTCATCTCTGTTTGTATAATTGATATGTTCGGGTTGCTCAGAAATATCAAGAAGTTGCATCTTCTTACTAATTTCTGCCAGAGGTTTTGAAATAGAATTTGAGAGGGCAATTCCTCCAAAAACTGCACCTATCAGTAAAAGAAGATAGATATTTATTATTGCTGCAATTATAGAAGAGGCATCTTTCCTGAAATCACTCTGTCGGGAAAAATAGGGAATATTTGCTATTGCAATAAGTTTTCCATCAACATTAAATAGAGGAGCATAAAGTGAATAATAGCTGAGAACTCCTACATCCTCCCGGTTTATCACCTGTTTTTTATTGTTATTAACGATCTCTCTGTATGCTTCAGGATTCATTCTTGTACCAAGAAGGTATCTGTCAAATATTTCACTCCTTGTGGTTCTGAGAAGTAACCCGTCAGAACCGTAAACATTAATATCTATCTGAGCAGTGTTAGAAAGTCTGTTCATCGCCTCTAGCAATCTCATATTATTGAATTGCTGATCGTTGTATTTCTGAGCATATTTACTGTAATAAGAGAGAGTAGATTGGACAGTATTCATCTTCTCCTCCATCTCCTCTCTGTTTGATTCGTTGAAATATCTTATTGAGAACCAGACACTACCTGCGCCCATTGCAAAAAGTGCAAATACTAAAGAAGAGATAATCAAAACCGTTATCTTCCACCTGAATGAGTTTTTTGGAAGGTTGTAAATAAAACCCCTGTGTCTTATTCTAATCAAACCCAGAATCATAAGTGAGTAGAAGAGCATCAGGTATGAGAATGAGACTGTGTACTGGAAAGCATTTCTTTCCGGTCTCGAAATAATAATCATATTCTCTTCCGAGATCTTGTTTATAAAGTGCAGATATCCGTTTTTTCTCTCTGTTCTGTAACCTGTTATATAATCATTTTCATAAATCAGAGAGTAGTTGTATCTGCCACCGTACGAGATAAGCTTCTCGTTCAGATATTTAGCATAGGAATAACCGGATGGAATATTGTAATTATCCAGTTTTTTATGATCCAGCAACAGATCGGGATATCCAATCGACTCTCTCAGGAACTTACTATCAAGTTCAATATAGAGAATAATCTCCTCACCGAATGCAATAAAGGGAAAGACTCCAAGATAACTGATTCTTCCGTTATAGTTATTCATAAAATAGAACGAGGAGTTATCACCCAGCCTCATACCATACCTTGATATCTCTGTATCATAAAAACTGACACAGTGAACAGGTGCAGCATCCTGATTTGAAATCTCGGTTATAAGCATCGAATTTTGCTTACAGGTAGTAATTCTCATATCATACTTCTGCAGGATACTCCAGAAATAAGCTTCGGTAAGTCTGTTGTTTATGGTTTCGGCACTCTGATCCAATCTGACCCAAAGACCAATAATAGGGTCATTTTCTATAAACTTTTCCAGACTTTTTAACTGCAGCTCCAGTGTAAGATCCCTTTCAACAGACATTTTTGTGGTCCACACCCTGCTCCTGTTAAACTCCTTAATATACCCGTAATAACTTACTGTAGCAAGAGTGAAAACCGATACTGCAGTTATATATAAGGCCATAGGAACTCTCTCCATAAATGAAAACCTTTTGCCCGATTCAAGAAACGGTCTGAAAAGCTGCAAAGAAAATAGCAATCCGAGGAAAAGCAGTCCGTAGGAGATGTATACAAAAAAGGTGTATTCCGTGATCTCATCAATCTTGTACAACTCCATAACTATACTTGAATTGAGGATCAGGGATCTCATAGAGAAAAATATATAGGGCAAAAGGGACAGAGGAATCAATGCGAATACAAATGAGAGCGCTTTCTTTTTAAACCTGCCAGCTTTTAGAGCAGTAAGAGCCAGACTCTTCCTTATCATAAACAGAGCAAGAACAATAAGGAATATAAGAAGATTGTTTATGAGTAAATCAGCAAGAGATCCGAATATACCATAATCGGCATACAGATTGGGAGAAAAAATTTCCAGTTCACCCTGAAGCTCCCTCGCCTGATATATTGCCACAAATCTTACAACAATCAATCCTGCCAGAAGAGAGAAAAAATCCTTTATCCCCCTTTTCCCCTGAAGATTCGAGAAGAGGGCAAGAATAACAGCTAATATCGCAAACCATCTGAGAGCCACTCCGGTACTTGAGCCCTTACCGGGCAATGTTTTAAGAACCGAGAACAGCACACCTCCATCTTTACCGTGAACAATATAGGATTCATCAAATGTTACGGGAACTATTGAGAGCTGCTTTCTCAGATAAAAGTTAGGATTAATACGATTGTTTAGTGCGCTGTTTTCTGTAGGATACTCCGTTTGTACCAGGAGTGCAGATACAACTGTCTGTTTCTCCTTTACAGCTACATTCACGATATACCACGCAGAACCGAGGTTTACATATTGTTCTGCCAATTCAAGATATGCCAGAGGGGTATTTGTAACAACCCTGCTGTTAAGGTGGTTTATCCTGTAACCGAATGGAAAGAAAAAGATATCATCATTCGATATTGGCAGCTGGTTTGCCCAGGATTGGAGCGTATCTTCGAAGTAACGGTATATAACCATATCCCGGGGAAGATCTTCAAATGAGATAAACTCATCTTCAGGAGTATTTAGAGCCTTAAGAGCAAAATCTTCTAAAATCTGCTGTCTTTTGTGTATAACACTCTCGAGCCTGGCCACCTCTCTGTCCATGGCCCCGGGTGTCGAAAATTCCATGAAGGAGGCAATGGTGAAAAACAGAGCACACAACCACAGAATTGTAGTCTTTTTTCTAAATAACACCTTTATTCTCTCCTTTAACATCTATCTGTGATGATATGGTTCTCCCTTAATAATTGTATATGCTCTGTATAACTGTTCCAGAAATATAACCCTGACCATCTGGTGTGAAAATGTCATTGCCGAGAGTGACAATTTCTCATTAGCCCTGCTATATACCTCTTTTGAAAAGCCATATGCCCCTCCAATTACAAAAATCGTACACTTTATACCTCTCAGGTTCAGCTTTTCTACTTTTTGCGCGAACTCCTCCGATTTAAGGGTGGCTCCATTCTCATCCAGAAGTATAACATGATCACTATCTTTTATGTTACTCAAAATCAACTCCCCCTCTCTATCCTTAATCTGCCCGACATTCAAACCTGTAGTTTTCTTGAGTTCCGGTATAACCCTAACAGTCAAAGAGGTATAGTGCTGCAAACGGTCAAGATATAGGTTTACTGCCTCTTTTATCCATGCAGATTCTGTCTTTCCAACTAACAATAATTCAGCCTTCATCCCTACAAAATTACTATTTATTTGACATTTATTGTGGAATTGTATTAATTTTATGGTTTGGTCTTATGGCTTGATTTTTGCTTTTTCTTCCATAGTGAGGAATGATTTATGATAAAGAAGGTTCTTAAAAATTTTATTCTGCTGCTCTCCTTAACGGGTTTAACAATGCAGCAGTCTGTTGGTCAGAATAAAGAACAGGATGTGTTCGTCCCTATTGCCAAGTATATCCAGAATGGTGATGCGGAGAGATTGTCTGTATGGTTTGCTCAAAGTCTGGAAATTGATATTCTCGGAACAAACAATGTATGCAGCCGTCAACAGGCTAAGCAGATAGTAAAGGAGTTTTTCAATGAATACTCTCCCAAGAGTTTCATTATTTCATATCGCTCGGGCAAAGCGCCAATGATTTACGCAATAGGAAACCTTAGCGCAGGTGGTAATAAATTCAGAGTCACTCTCTTTGTCAAGACTCAGTCTGACGGTAATTTCATACAGCAAATGCGTATTGAAAAGGAGTAATTTATCTGAATACCGGTTTAGCGAAAGCTAAAACATCCTCTTTTGTAATCTTATTGTTGCTCAATATCATAAGCCTTTCAACAACATTTCTCAGCTCCCTGATATTACCTGTCCATTTATATGTTGAAAGTTCTTCAATTGCGTCATTATCAATCTCTCTGTTTGGCATTCCGCTTTCATATGAGATCTGCTCCAGAAAATATTTTGTAAGTATTGGAATATCCTCTCTTCTCTCTGCAAGTGGGGGCACATGTATAACAATAACGCTTAGCCTGTGATAAAGATCTTCTCTGAATGTTCCCTTTTCTATCTCATCTGTAAGATTCTTGTTTGTTGCTGCAACCACTCTTACCCTTACATTTATATCTTTATCACTGCCTACTCTTGTAATTTTATTTTCCTGCAAAACTCTCAGAACTTTAGCCTGAGCAGCAAGGCTCATATCACCGATTTCATCAAGGAATAGAGTGCCTCCATCTGCCTGTTCAAACTTCCCTTTATGCTGTTTTACAGCAGAGGTAAACGCTCCCTTTTCGTGCCCGAAAAGCTCACTCTCAATTAATTCTCCCGGAATTGCAGCGCAATTAACCTCTACAAAAGGCATTGTATTTCTGGCACTTTTTTCATGCAGCCATCTTGCTACCAATTCTTTACCTGTTCCATTAGAACCTGTTATAAGAACTCTCGCTTCGGTTGGAGCAACTCTGTCTATCATATCCTTTATCCTTGTGATTGCAGGGGATACTCCTACAATTTCAGGAATTTTTGAGACTCTCTTTTTAAGAATTTTTGTCTCTTTAACCAGATTGGTCCTGTCGGTCGCATTTCTTAGAGTAATGAGAATTCTGTTGAGATCTAAAGGCTTTTGTATGAAGTCAAAGGCCCCTTTCTTTATACACTCAACAGCAGAGTCAATTGAGCCGTGCCCCGATATCATAATTACCGAAGACTCAACGTTGGATTCATTAAGCTTATCCAGCAACTCCATTCCATCCATATTAGGCATCTTGATATCTGAAAATATTACATCAAAGCTATCGGATGTAGCAATAGCCAGGCCCTCTGCTCCATCTGCAGCCAGTGATATCTCATGACCTTCAAATTCAAGAATCTCCTTTAAGGTATTACGTATCGATTTTTCGTCGTCAATTATAAGTACTTTCATTATTTATCCTTTTTGCTTTACAAAGATGAGGCTGTCTCTGCCATATATCCCTCTTTAAGAGAGAATGATGATTGATACATCTCTTTTATACCGACTTTTTCAATAATATACTCTACAAAAATACTTCCTAAAACCATATAATCTACTCTCATTGGCGACATTCCCTTTAAATTTCTTCTTTGTTGGGAATCAGATGCCACGAGATATTCATTTAATGATAGAAATTTATCGACAGGGAGCTCCAGTGCTGGTAATGTTCCATCATCTTCGGGCCATATAATCTCTCTTAAAGTATCAAATGAGCCGGAACATCCTATCATAAAGGTGGGCTTGTAACGCTCTGTCTGCTCAAAAAGAGACTTAAGCGAATTATCCAGAATCTCTTTATACTTTTTAATCTCATACTGAGTAACAGGATCTGACGGGTTAATGATCTCTTTCATTCTCACAACACCAAGCGGAAAACTCTCTTTCCAGTATATTTTTTCTCTGTCTGCAATAATAAACTCATTGCTGCCCCCTCCGATATCAAGTATGAGGACCTTTTCGTCATACAAAATTACAGACTCCCTGACCCCTTTATAAATCAGCTCTGCCTCTCTCTCTCCGGATATAATCTCTACATCTATATTATATAACTCACTTATCTTTGTCGCAAACCACTCTCCGTTAGAGGCATCTCTGAAAGCAGATGTTGCAAAAGCTTTAATTATATCGGCACCCCCCTCCTCTTCAATAACCTCCATCATTTTGCCAATAGCCTCTATAGATGAGTCAATTGCCTCCTGAGATAACTGACCGCTCATGAAGCCGCCTTTACCAATGTGCGCCCCTGTCTTGACTACTCTTTTTATATCACATTTATCTTTTGAAACCCAGGCAATCAGAAGATTAAAAACATTTGTGCCCAGATCAAAAACTGCAATTCTCATTAAAATTATTTTTACAAAGATAATCCTTTTTTGCGTATGTTTGTTCTCATAACAGATATGGAAAAAAGAGACATTATTATAGCGATTGACGGGCATTCGTCAACAGGTAAAAGCACATTTGCCAGACAAATAGCGGCAAGATACAAACTAATTTATGTTGATACGGGAGCACTTTACCGTGGGGTAACACTTCATGCTATCAGAAAAGGTTATGTTGGAGATTCCGGCCTTTCCGATCCAGAATCATTCATTGAAAGCCTTAAAGATATCAAACTCACTTTTATCAGAAACAAAAGAAATACGATGAGTGAATTATACCTTAATGGCAGGAATATTGAGAAGGAGATAAGAGGGCTTGAGGTAGCCGGTAAAGTGAGCATTGTTGCTGCTCTTAAACCGGTCAGAGATTTTGTGGATTCAATCCTCAGGGAATACGGAGTAATAAAAGGGGTTGTCATGGATGGCCGGGACATAGGTACTGTAGTTTTTCCGGATGCCGATCTTAAAATATTTATGACAGCAGACCCTAAAGTAAGGGCAATGAGAAGGTACCGGGAGATGGTTGCAAGAGGAGAAGAGGCAGACCTTAATGATGTTCTTAAGAATGTGATCGACAGGGATTATATGGACGAAAACCGAGAAAATGCCCCGCTTAGAAGAGCAGAAGACGCAATTTTCCTTGATAACAGCAATATGACTGAAGAGGATCAGTTAAAATGGATAGATCAGATAATAGAAGAGAGATGGGGGAAACAGTTAAAAAGCTAAAACTGACCGTTGACGTTGATGATAAATCAGGTTTCTGTTACGGTGTGGTTAAGGCTATCCGTCAGGCCGAAAGCTATCTCGAAAAAAATAGCAGACTATATTCACTTGGGGCAATAGTTCACAACAATACTGAGTTATCAAGATTGGGTGACAAAGGGATGGAGGTTATAGACCATAAATATATGGATGGGCTTAAAGATTCTGTAGTCTTTATCAGAGCACACGGAGAACCCCCTTCTACCTACCGGATTGCCCGTGAAAACAATCTTTCGGTAATCGACTGTACATGTCCTGTTGTCCTTAAACTTCAGCAAAGAATAAAAGAGAGCCATAAAACACTTAAGGAGAGTTGTGGGACCCTTCTTATTTTTGGCAACAGGGGTCATGCTGAGGTAAACGGACTGATAGGTCAGGTAAATGGTGATGCTGTTATTATTGAGAATCAAGATGATCTTGATAAAGTTGACTTTAGTAAACCCATTTCAATCTTTTCACAGACCACCAAAGATCCAACCGAATATTCTCGTATTATCGCTGAAATTAAAGAGAGAATTGTAAATGCAGGGGGCAATCTCAATGATTTCAAATCACATAATACCATTTGCAGACAAGTATCATCGCGTCATCCGAATTTAAAAGAGTTTTCTGCATCTCACTCCGTAATAATATTTGTCAGCGGTAAGGAGAGTTCCAATGGTAAGGTTCTCTTTCAGACCTGTAAGAGCGTAAACGAAAGATGTTATAAGGTTGAGAAGGCAGATGAGATTATGAAAGAGTGGTTTAAAAAGGGCGATCACGTCGGAATTTGCGGAGCAACATCAACTCCGATGTGGCTCCTTGAAGAGGTCGCAAATGCAATCAGAGAGTTTTAATGACAACTGCAAAATCAATGTTTGCCAGAGTAATTCTTCCTCTTCGTTTTGAAAAGGATATATCTTACAAAGTACCTGACTCACTTGCAGAAAAGGTTGTTGAGGGATGCTTTGCAAAGGTTAAATTTTCCGGTAAAGAATATATCTGCGTAATTGAACATCTGTCTGACAAAGCACCGGATTACAGCGGCACCCTTATGGAGATTGAATCATTAATAGAAGGACCTTCGGTTTCTGCTGTCTCATTAAAATTATGGAGGTGGATTGCTGACTATTATATGTGTACTATAGGAGAGGTATATAAGGCTGCAGTCCCTTCCGGAGTATTTAACAGAATTAAAAGAAGAGAGAAAAAAAGCATTTCTGCTGCCACATCAAATGGCTCAGAACAGATCCTGAACAGCGCTCAGAAAGAAGCATATACCAAAATAGCAGAATATTTATCGGCAGGGAGCCCCGTTCTTTTAAAGGGTGTTACAGGTTCGGGAAAAACAGAAATTTATATTACTCTCGCAGAAGAGGCAATAAGTAAAGGGATGAATGTACTCTTTATGTTGCCCGAGATAGCTGTTAGCAGACAACTCAGCCACAGGCTCGAGAAGAGGTTTGGCGAAAAAATGCTTATCTATCACTCCGGCCAGACCTCATCCGATAAAACGGCAGTGTTTGAAAAAATATCAAAGGGTGATGATACATATCTTGTTCTTGGTTTAAGGTCTTCGGTTTTTCTGCCCTTTAAATCTTTAGGTCTTGTTATTATTGATGAGGAGCATGATCATTCATATAAGCAAAATGAACCATCTCCGAGGTATAATGGTCATGATACTGCAATTATGCTGGCAAAGTTACATGGTGCAGGTATTGTTATGGGCTCTGCTACTCCCTCTCTGGAGAGCATCTATAATGCATATTCAGGAAGATTTGCACTTGTTGAACTAAATGAAAAATACCACTCGGACCATACACCTGACATAGAAATTCTTGATACAATCCGAGCAGGTAAAAGGGGTGAAATGGAGGGAATATTCTCTAAAAGAGTCATCAGTGAAATTGAGCGAACTCTTTTGGCAGGTGAACAGGCCCTTATTTTCAGAAACAGAAGATCATACTCTCCATTTGTTCAGTGTACATATTGCGGTCACATACCAAAATGCAGCCATTGCAACGTTTCTGTAAGTTATCACAAATCCAGAGAGGCTCTTACATGTCACTGGTGTGGTTATTCAGTAAAATTCAATGTTATATGTACTGAATGTGGCAAACCGGGACTTAAAGAGAGAGGTTCCGGAACCGAAATGGCAGAAGAGCAGATAACAAAACTTTTTCCTCAGGCCAGAGTCGCCAGATTTGACGCAGAGACAGCATCAAAAAAAACCGAACAAAAGAGAATAATAAAGGAGTTTGCAAAGGGAGAAAAAGACATTCTGATCGGAACACAGATGTTGAGTAAAGGTTTCGATTTTGAAAAATTAACGCTTATAGTTGTGCTTCAGGCAGACAGCATGCTCTCAAATGAAGACTTCAGAGCCGGTGAGAGAGCCTCCCAGATGCTTACCCAGCTGGCAGGCAGGGGCGGAAGAAGAGATAAAAAGGCAACTGTACTGATTCAGACCGCCCAACCAAAAAACAGAGTTTTTAAATTTTTTAATTCTGATGACTTTTCACAGGAATTATCTGAAAGAAAAGAATTTGGATATCCTCCGTTTACACGAATAATAAAGGTGATTTTAAAACATAAAGAGAGATCTTCTCTTAATAATTTTGCAGCCAGATACGAAGAGTTTCTTAAAAACTCAGAATTTGGCGAATTCACCGGACCCTTTGCCCCTCCGGTAGATTTGGTTAGGGGGGAGTATATAATCAACTTCATGATCAAGTTTAAAAAAAGCGGAGATTTAAAAACTATAAAGAGGAGTCTATATGACAACACCTTGCTATTGGTTAAGAGAGAAGGTGGCAGCTTAAAGCTGTGGTTTGATGTTGACCCGTATTAGATTTTGTAAAAGTTTTGTAAATTTGCGTGATGTACCGGAATAATATCGTAAACGATTTATGGGAAAAATAATAGCAATAGCCAATCAGAAAGGGGGAGTAGGTAAGACAACCACTGCCATAAACCTGGCAGCCTCTTTGTCGGTGATGGAAAAAAGGGTTTTACTTGTAGATGCTGACCCTCAGGCCAACTCTACATCAGGCTTGAATTTCAATCCTGACTCCAACTCTAAAAAGACACTTTATGAGGCGCTCATTGGCAAGGTTGAAATCAGCGAAATTCTTCTGGACACAGAGGTTTCAGGTCTTAAGATCGCACCTTCGCACATTAATCTTGTCGGAGCTGAGATTGAAATGCTCAATATTCCTGAAAGAGAACTTGTAATGAAAAAATTTCTCACTCCGCTAAAAGAGGAGTTTGATTATATAATTATTGACTGTTCTCCATCTCTGGGTATAATAACAATAAACTCACTTTCTGCTGCAGACTCAGTACTTATTCCTGTTCAATGTGAATATTTTGCACTCGAAGGTCTTGGAAAGCTGCTAAACACTATCAAGCTTGTTCAGAACAGACTTAACACATCTCTGCAGATAGAGGGATTTCTTCTTACAATGTTCGATAGTCGCACAAGACATTCAAATCTGGTTGTAGATGAGGTAAGAACTCATTTCGGTGACATGGTGTTTAAAACCATAATCCAGAGAAACGTCAGGCTAACTGAGGCTCCTTCTCACGGCAAGCCTGTTATTCTTCATGATGCACTCTCTACAGGCACCAATAACTACCTCAATCTGGCTAAAGAGATAATTAAAAAGAACTCCTGAATATGAAAAAATCTGCATTGGGCAGAGGTCTGGGTGCCCTTATATCAGACATAGACCATATGAGTCTGAACAAACCGGTGGTTACACCCGGAGAGGCTACTCTCTCTTCTATCTCTGAAATTCCCATTGATCAGATTGAAGCAAATCCCTTCCAGCCCAGAAGTACATTTGATGAAGAATCACTGGAAGAGCTTTCAGAATCAATTAAGATTATGGGTCTTATACAACCCATCACAGTAAGACACCTCGAAAACGGAAAATACCAGATAATAAGCGGAGAAAGACGATACCGGGCATCATTGCTTGCCGGCCTTGTAAATATCCCGGCCTATATCAGAACTGCAGATGACCAGGGAATGCTCGAGATGGCCATAGTAGAGAACATCCAGCGTGAAAACCTGGATGCCATAGAGGTGGCTATCAGTTTCCAAAGACTCATTGAAGAGTGCAATCTGACTCAGGAGCAGATGGCAGACAGAGTCGGCAAAAAAAGGGCAACTGTAACAAATTATCTCAGACTATTGAGACTGCCTGCAGAGATACAGCTGGCAATCAGGGCAAAAAGAATAACAATGGGTCATGCCAGAGCACTTCTTGCAATTGACAATCCAAAAAAACAGCTGAAGCTTTGCAATAGTATTATGGAGAACGATCTGTCGGTCAGGCAGGTAGAGGATAAAATACGGAAAATTACAGAGCCTAAAGCAGGAAAACCGACAACAGAAGATCCTGTTCATGAACTGGATGAATCATACTTCCGGCTTCTGGATTTCCTGGGCAGGTATTTCAACAATAACATCAGCCTTAAAAAAGAGGGAAATCAGGGAGCAGGCTCCATTACAATAAGATTCAGCGGAGATGAGGAGATTATTAATTTCATCAATGCAATAGAAAAAACAAATCTTTAATAAAATGAAGCAACGCCTCTTAATTCTGCTTCTGCTTACTGTATTCTCATTGCAGGCGTTTGCTCAGGTTCAGGGACAGATGCAACAGGTGAGACCTCCGGGTGCACCGGCCAATCAACAACAGAATAACGCAGATACCAACTACGTTTATAACCGAAAGCCCCCCTATACATTTAAAAGATACTTCAACAGCCTTGCAGGTAAAGACAGTATGAATATATCCAGAATGTGGATGGGTTCTGTGATTTTACCCGGAACTGCTCAACTCTACAATAAAGATTACTGGAAGATTCCTGTTGTCTACGGGGCAATTGGTGGCTTTGCATATGCAGGATACCGGAACAATCAGCTATGGCACGAAACCGGCCTGGAGAAATATAAAACAGCAAGAGATCTCTTCTATCTGGGTGCGGCATTATCATACTGGGGGTCAGTCATGGACGGCATTGCCAGTTTCAGATATCACAAAGATGTTTTACCGGCCAGAGCATCTCTTTACTCTGCTATGCTGCCCGGGCTCGGGCAGATTTATAACGGGGATTACTGGAAAATACCGATTTTTTACGGTGGTTTTATTACGGCAGGATACTTTATCTCTTCGAACAATTCGCAGTTTAAACGGTATAAGTATATGTACTACGAAACCAGCAATCCGGAATCACCATTATACGGTAAATTCAATGCGCAAACCATGAAATACTATAAAGATACTTACAGACGATACAGAGACTACTCCATACTGGCAGGAATTGCCATTTATGCATTGAATATCATTGATGCCAATGTATTTGCCCATCTTCAGGATTTTGACATCAGCGATGATTTGTCTGCATCATTTGTACCAGGCGTAATTATGCCTATTAACCAAAGGTTAAGTTATAATATTGGTCCGTCAGTTGGCCTTAATCTCAAATTAACATTTTAATATACCATGAGAAAGACCGTTTCTATTATTTTACTTTCAATTTTCACAATAATATTTCCGCAAACAGCACATAGTCAGATATTTTCAAAAAAGCCTTCGAGAAGTGCGCTGATTACAGAAATTGAGAAGATGAAAAAGACAATAGACTCTCTTAAACAAGAGCTAGAATTGAGTGCAATTCCGATTATTGATACTATGACCACTGCCGACACTATTAACCCCGGAGGGCTAAGCTTCTTTGACAGTGAGGATTTTATCGAACCAGAGGTCTCTACCGACAGCCTTTTGAGTTTGTGGTATGTACAACGCAGCATGGTAATTGATGAAAATTCAGTTGTAAATCTCGAAGATGAGGTTTTAACATCAGACACACCTGATTCTGTGTATATTGCCAGACTCAAAGCACTTAACTCCTTTATTCCTCTGCCTTACAACAATATTGTTAAAAACCATATTATATACTACACTCAGAGGATACCAAATAAAATTGATGTAATACTTGGATTATCTAACTTCTATATGCCTCAGTTCGAAGAGATTTTTGACCAGTATAATCTCCCTAAAGAGCTTAAAATTATGGCAATTATCGAGTCAGCTCTTAATCCTACAGCTGTTTCAAGAGTTAATGCAAAAGGTATGTGGCAGTTTATGTACAGAACAGCCCAACAGTACAACCTCAGAATAGATTCATATGTTGACGAAAGGTTCGACCCTATCGCCTCGGGTCATGCAGCGGCAAAATACCTGAGGGACTCATATACAATTTTTGGCGACTGGTTGCTGGCAATAGCGTCTTATAACTGTGGTCCGGGAAATGTAAATAAAGCAATAAGACGAGCAGGAGGATCCAGGGATTTCTGGACAATTTACCCTTACCTTCCGAGGGAGACCAGAGGTTATGTACCATCTTTTGTAGCTGCTATGTACACACTTAACTACTATAAAGATCACAGAATTTCTCCAAGGAGTGTTACAATGACGGCACATCTTGATACTTTCGTGGTAAACAAACCTCTCCATTTTGGACAGATTTCAGAACTGATAGGCATTTCAAAAGAGGAGCTAAGCGACTACAATCCACAGTATATAAATGAGATAATCCCAGGAAATCCTAAAGGTAATATACTTAAACTACCATATACATACACAAATGCATTTGTTGATAATCAAAATATCATTTACGGTTACAAAGACAGTATCTTCTTTAATCCTATTGTCTACAACAATGCCAAGAATTCTGCAACCTCGCAGAGAAGCTCTGTTACACACACTGTAAGACGCGGAGAGACTTTAAGTCACATTGCCACAAGATATAGGGTAAGAGTCTCTGATATTCAGGCATGGAACGGAGTCAGAACAATAATCAGACCCGGGCAAAGACTCACAATTTATACTTCAAATCCTCCTGCCCAGGCCAGCCGTTCGTCAGCATCCACCTCTTCAGTCAGTACTACAAAGTCGGGAGGCTATGTGATGTATACTATCAGGAAGGGAGATACCCTCTGGGAAATTTCAAGAAAGTTCGAAGGTGTGAGCCTGAATGATATAATGAAACTGAACGGATTTACGAAGAACACCAAAATAATGCCGGGCCGGAAAATCAGGATTAAACCGGCATAAAGAGACAGAGATTACAGCCTGATTCTTAATTGAATCTTCGCTTCGCCTTTAGAGGGGCCTTGAATCATTTCAAGCCCCTCTCCTGTTGTATCTCTGTCCGAATAAGTAAATGAAGAGTATCTGAACCACAACTCTGCATATTTACTGATTTGTGCCTTAAAATTAAAATACCATCTTACTCCCTTTCCATAAAGTGCAGTAGTCCTGAACTGATAGAGCATCTCTCTTTCGTATGAATATATTCTGTTATTCCATTCCTCAACATCAAACCAGGCAAGCCTTGCAGAAAACGCAAAATTGTTTGAAGGCACTTTAAAAATAACCTCCTGATGAAAATGAAATCCCTTAGCAAAGTCTGCCTGATTATGAGAAACAGAGAAATCCGCCCTTGTATGAAACTCGGTATAATCTCCGGCTCCCAATTTTAAATCTGCTCTGATAAAGGCCTTTTTCCCCGATTTAGAAGCTCTGATTTCAGACATAATTTTGGGAGCAGGGCGATACTCCGCTCTGAGTGAATATTCTGCCACCTCTTTATTGAGTCCTGCTCTGACTCTGATTTTCAACTCCTTGCTAAGGATGTGTTTTAACCAGATACTAACCGACTTATCTTCTGCTCCGTCACAATCAATAACAGAGTGACGGGCAAGATAACCGGGGGTTATGTAATTTGCCTTTACCGATAACTCTGTTTTATCAGAGAATCTGTAAAAAATGCCGGTTGTCATACCCGGAGAGCCGGAAATATCAACCGCCGCCTCCGAGAAAAAAAGAACTTTGCCGCTTACGACACTTATATCTGCTCCAAAATTTGCATAAGTCTTTCCATATACTGATGCTTTGGCAAGCAGGAGAGAATCTCTACCTGTATATAAATGGCTGTTTTTATCACAGGAAATCGTAAGACCTAATTTTGTCCGTTTTCCTGAATAACCGAAGTTAAATGCTGCCATTGCATTACTCAGCATTTTTTTTCTTTCCAGAGTTAAAGGGGTATTGTGTAATCCCGTGTTAAGTACAGAAGTATAACCTCCATTGGCAAGTCTGGCGTCATACCCTCGTAATGACAGCATTATTGATGTAGAATAATTCCCTGAATTTACGAGCATTGCAACCCCATTAAGTGCACTGTTCTCATCTGATGAACGATATACTGATATCTTCTGCTCTCTTCTGTTGCTCTCGGATGGCTCCCAGAAAGAATCAATGTGAAACCCATTCCATAAAACCAACCCTTGACCGAATCTGGCATAATAACAACCTATAATAACTTTTTCAACTTCAATACTTTTAGCTGCTTTAATCTTATCCAGAGAGGCACTCCATATAATATTATCTATACCTGTCTCACCCGGATCCTTTTCTGCAGAGATATATAACGAAGCTTTGTCGCCAAGTTTTATTGAGGAGTTGCAGTAAATTAAGAGAGGAGAACCAAGATATCTTATATTGGGATTTTTTAAGTACTCAGCTTTTGAAACAGGTGTGTATCCTTCTCTTTTTTGAGGTATAAGAGAGGATCTGAAAAGAACCTGAAACCTGACAGGTTTAAAGGAGACAACTGTCATATCCTCCTCTTTGAAAGAGATAAACGGCTTAATCATAGCCAGTTTATCAGGATCTATCCCTGGTATCAGACTAAATTCAAGAAATGAGAGAATATTTCCCTCCCTGATTCTGTAATCTAAAAGAGAGTTAATCTCAAATTCATTAAAAATTCTCAGCTGCTCCAGATCGGACCTACGCGCTCTGTTTATGTTCAACGGTGAAACTGACAATGAATTCCAAACAGAGGTAAGCTCTTCGATCAGGACTTCATTTAAGCCGTTATCAATATCTCCTCTTCCCAGAATATATTCAATTACCTGATCAGGATTAATCTTTTTAACCTCCCTCTCCTGACAATAGAGAGCAATGCCGCACAGATGCAGCAATGCACAAAATATCTTTCCCCTCATATCTCCCCCTCATTCTAAAAAATTTATCTGTGATATCAGTTAACCTTAAACGGATACTTTACCTCCTGCAGATCTTTGTTTGCCTTTGTGATTTTCGAAGCAAGCTCCTCTTTGAATTTCAGCATTTTATCCATAAGTTTTTGGTCTGCTGTTGCCAGTATCTGGAAAGCCAGTATTGCCGCATTTCTTGAGTTATCAAGAGCAACTGTTGCAACAGGAATTCCTGCAGGCATTTGTAAAATAGAGAGCACCGAATCCCAGCCATCCATAGATATTGTAGATTTTACAGGAACTCCTATCACAGGCAGCGGTGTAAAAGCTGCAACTACTCCGGGAAGATGTGCGGCCCCTCCTGCCCCTGCAATTATTACCTTAACCCCTCTTTTATGAGCCTCTTTTGCAAAATCAGCCACCTGCTCAGGGACCCTGTGTGCAGAAAGTGCATTGATTTCGAACGGAATTTCCATCTCGTTAAGAAATTCAGCGGCTTGTTTCATAACCGGCAGATCTGAAGTGCTGCCCATAATTATACTAACTAACGGATTCATGTCTGTTACAAAAATTGGTTTAGGCAAAAATAATCATTAATTTCGCGGTCACAAACAATTTGAGTATGGAGCGCATAAAACTGCACGATAAAGAGTTTAAAATTTTCATCCCACACGAGAAGATCCTAAAGAGTATTGGTGAAGTAGCTGCGAAGATTAACATTGACTATAAAGAGAGAGAGACTCCACTCTTTTTGTCTGTACTTAACGGCTCTTTCATGTTCACCTCTGATTTAATAAAATTAATCGATTTTCAATGTGAAATCTCTTTTATTAAACTCTCTTCGTACAGCGGAACAGAGTCAACCGGTGAAATAAAAGAGATTATGGGTTTAAACTCCCCTGTTAAAGGCAGAAGCGTAATTATTGTAGAAGATATCGTTGATACAGGAGCCACTATCGAGGAGTTGTACCGAATGCTGGATGAAGCTGGAGCAGCAGATGTTAAAATCTGCACTCTGCTTCTTAAACCTGAAGCGTACCATAAGGATATTAAGATTGATTATGTGGCCCTGGAGATTCCTAATGATTTTATTGTCGGTTACGGTCTGGATTACAATGAACTAGGCAGACAATACAAGGATATTTACGTCCTCGGCTAATCGTTATCAGAAATGAAATATTTTATAATTTTTGGGCCTCCCGGTGCAGGCAAGGGTACACAATCGTCTCTTTTGATAGAGAAGTACGGGCTTAAACATGTATCAACCGGCCAGCTTCTCAGAGAAGAGATAGAGAAAGGGTCTCAGGTTGGCAGGGTTGCAAAAGAGTTGATTGATAAAGGACAATTTGTTGATGATGAAATTGTTCTTGATATAGTTAAAGATCAGATATGCAATTGTGACCCATCTGTTTACGGTTTAATTTTTGACGGATTCCCAAGAACTATAGCTCAGGCAGAGGCACTTGACAAATTGCTCTATCAATGCAACAAAAGTAGTGTTACAGCTGTTATGTCTCTGGAGGTGGAAGACAGGCTCATTGTCGAAAGAATTGCCAAGCGTGCCGAAATTGAAGGGAGGAAAGATGATGCTTCGATAGATACAATAATACGCAGAATCAAGACTTATCACACTAAAACCGAGCCTCTTATAACCTACTACAAAGAGAAGGGGAAATACCATCACATTAAGGGAGATCTCTCAGTAGATGAGATCTTTAAAAACATATGCTCAATAATCGAGAGGCTTTAAAAAATGAGTTCAAATTCAAATTTCGTCGACTACGTAAGGATATTTTGTGCCTCCGGTAACGGTGGCAAGGGCTCTGTGCATTTAAGAAGGGAGAAGTTTATTCCCAAAGGGGGTCCTGACGGAGGTGACGGAGGAAGAGGCGGACACGTGATACTTAGGGGAAACTCCCAATACTGGACACTTATTCACCTTAAGTACAGAAAACATATACGGGCAGAGCACGGGGAATCCGGCAGTGGTGCGTTAAGGCACGGGGCAGACGGCGGAGATATATACCTTGAGGTACCGCTTGGAACTGTTGTAAAAGTTGCAGAAACCGGAGAGGTGCTTTTTGAGATAACCGAACACGGAGAGGAGAAAATACTGGTTAAGGGTGGAAGAGGTGGAATGGGAAATGCATTTTTCAAAAGTGCCACCAATCAGACTCCAAGATATTCACAGCCCGGCGAAGAGGGGCACGAAGATTGGTTCATTTTTGAACTGAAAATTCTTGCAGATGTAGGTCTGGTTGGATTTCCAAATGCGGGGAAATCAACTCTTCTTTCAAAATTATCTGCAGCTAAACCAAAAATTGCCGATTATCCATTTACAACACTTGAACCAAATTTAGGTATAGTAGAGTGTCGTGACCATAAATCGTTTGTTATGGCTGACATTCCCGGGATTATTGAGGGGGCTCATGAAGGTAGAGGTCTTGGTTTGCGATTCCTGAGACATATTGAGAGGAATTCCATGCTGTTGTTTATGATACCTGCTGATGCAAAGGATATTGCAACAGAGTACAAGGTACTGCTTAAAGAGTTAAAAATGTATAACCCCGAACTTCTTGATAAAGAGCGTGTACTTGCCATTACAAAATCAGATTTACTTGATGACGAACTTGAAAAGATGATTAAGAAAGGGCTTCCCAGAAAGATACCTCATCTGTTCATCTCATCCTATACCGGAAAAAATCTTACTCAAATCCGGGATCTTTTGTGGGATAAACTAAACGGGCTATAATGTATGCTTGAGCAGATACAGAAACTGGATAATTCTATACTGCTGCTGATAAACGGCTGGAACTCTCCTTTCTGGGATAAGGTTATGCTTATTTTTACGGCGCGTATGCCCTGGCTCCCGCTGTATGCTCTGATACTGGGATACATCATCTACAGATTTGCAATTAAAGAGGGCAAAGTATGGTTTGCCATCTCTGTTGTATTTGCTATAGTGGCAACATTTGCCATCACAGATATTGGAAGCTCCTTCATAAAAGATCTCACACAAAGGCTGAGACCAGGACATAACCCTGATATTGCGCATTTAGTGAGACTTCTGGACGGTAAAGGGGGAATGTACGGTTTTGTTTCAAGTCATGCAGCAAATGTCTTTGGTCTGGCAACTATCACATCTCTGATATTCGCTAAAAAAAGTTACTCGTTGGCCATTTTTATATGGGCAACACTTGTATCCTACAGCAGAATATATGTTGGAAGACACTTTCTGACAGATGTAATCTGCGGAGCTGTTTTGGGTATGCTGACAGCTTATTTAGCATACCTTATTTTGGGATTCCTTTTCAAAAAAAATAAAAAAAAGAGAAGAAAATAGTATGATATACATAATTGACCATTCAACAGACCCACAGTGGAACCTTGCTACAGAGGAGTACCTTTTTAAAAAATTCAAAGAGCCTGTTTTCAGGCTTTGGAGAAATGATGCCTCAATTATTATCGGACTGCATCAGAATGCGTATGCCGAGATAAATATCGACTATGTCAGAGAGAATAATATTCCGGTTGTAAGAAGGCTGTCGGGCGGAGGTGCTGTATTTCACGATCTTGGCAATGTAAATTTTACATTTATTGATAACAGAGACACAGCAGAAGATACATCTGCTATGTTTGCAAGATTTACCAAACCTATTCTTGACGCAATGGCAGAACTGGGGATCAATGCATCACTCGAGGGGAGAAATGATCTTGTAATTGAGGGGAAAAAATTCTCAGGGAATGCAGTGGCTGTGTATAAAAACCGGATTCTTCAACATGGTACACTCCTATTCTCGGCCTCTATGGGAAATCTTTCCCAGGCTTTGGCTAACAGAGAGGAAAATTTTACCGGGAAGGCAGTCAAATCAAACCGTGCAAGAGTTACAAATATTTGCGAACACCTGCCTAAACATATGAGTGTAGAGGAGTTTGTTGTATTTATGGAGAAATTTATAACGGAGAGAGGAGGTGGAAACTTTACGAGATACAACTACACAACAGATGATCTTGCAGCTATTGCCAATCTTAAGATGGAGAGATATGGCAGAGATGAGTGGAATTTCGGACAATCACCCGTTTACGGTTTTTCAAGAGTTAAACGTTTCCCTGCAGGGCTGTTCGAACTGTATATGGAGGTTGAACGAGGAATAATAAAGGAAATAAAGTTTTACGGCAACTACTTCTTTTTAAAGGAGACTTCAGAGATCGAAGCCCTTCTGAAGGGCTGTGAACACATCCGGGGAAAGATCGAAGAGAGAATGAAAAAAATAAACCTCTCCGATTATTTTCAGAATATAAGCGGAGAGGAGTTTCTAAGTTTGTTTGATTAATATATTTTATTTATCCCTTTTCTTCTCTTTAACCTTTACCAGCAAGTCCTTAAGAACGTCAATGCATTCAAGAGCGGCATCTTCGAACTTTGCGGCATGCCTCTCTACCACCAATTCATTCCCCGGAATGAATACCATCATCTTTACATTCTTGTTCTCGTAGTCCGGCAACAGACTTAGTATGACCTCAACATTGAGTATTTCATCGTAAAATTTTGGCAGCTTACTCAGCTTTTTTTCGATGTAATCAATTAATTTTGAGTCTGCATCAAACTTGAGTGATTGAATTCTGATGTCCATATTAACCTCCTTTTTTTGCTCTTGGATGAGCGGTTAAAAAAACTTTTTTTAGCTGTTCGAAAGAGTTATGAGTGTAAACCTGAGTTGCGGCCAGAGAAGAGTGCCCAAGAACCTCTTTTATACTGTTAAGATCGGCGCCATTATTAAGAAGATGTGTAGCAAATGAGTGCCTTAACATGTGGGGACTTTTTTTACCTGTTATACCCTTAACTCCTCCAAGTTCCTTTCGTACTACTTTATTAACAAACGACAGATACATTGGTTGCCCTGTATCGGTTAAAAAGATAAGATTTCCGGGATTATCGGTATAATACTCCCGAAACTGTTTAAGATAAATATTAAGATTGACAGAGAGGGAATCCGGAACCGGGACCTCTCGTGTTTTATCACCTTTTCCTGTGACTCGGATAAGAGCTCTTGATCTGTCCCAGTCACCAATTTTCATACCTGCAAGTTCTGCTCGCCTTATGCCTGTACAGTAGAGCACCTCAACAATCAGCCTGTCTCTCAAAGCAAAGAAATCCTCGGGATCTGTATCCTTCTCAAAATAATTTTCCATTGAAGAAACAGTATAGAAATCAGGCAATTTTGAGGGTTCTTTAGGACGAATGATTTTTCTTACGGGATTGCTGCTCAGAAAACCTCGCTTTACAAGATAAGAGCAGTAACTGCTTATTGCAGATAGCTTAAGATTCATTGTTCTTGCACTCAGGCCTGAGTCAAGGCCGTTGGCAATAAATCCCCTGATAGATTGTACCACCAGAAAATTCTCCTCCTCCTCTCCCTCTTGCGGAGATATGAAACTATATAGCTCATTGATACTCTCACTGTAAATTTCCAGCGTTCTGCGTGAGTACCTCTTTTGTACCCTCAGGTAATCTATGAACAACTCTTTAGGTCCCATATTCGCATCTAATTTAATAAAAAAAAACGACATTCCGCTATGAGCAGAATGTCATTTTTTAGCAATATCTTGTTCCTTTCGGATTACTCTTCGTTTAGACGGAGAGACTGAACATAGATGGCCTTCTTAACCTCGTCACGTCTCTTTACTGACTTCTTCACAAAAGTCTTTCTGCTTCTCATTTCACGAATTGTTCCTGTCTTTTCGAACTTACGTTTGAACTTCTTAAGAGCCCTTTCGATGTTTTCGCCTTCCTTGATTGGTACTATGATCATATCTTCTACACCTCCTTTTATTTGGGCTGCAAAAGTAATTATATTTTTCTTAACAGACAATAGGCTGGCAATTTTTTTGCTAAATTCGCGGATTACAATTGATTTCGCAAAATGAGCTTAACTGATTTTCACAAGACGATACTACAGGGCATTCCCGGTGAATTGCCTGTTATAAAGAGATATGAGCCGGGTATTAACCATGCTCCCAAAAGAAAGGATATTCTTACAAAAGAAGAGAAGATTCTTGCCCTTAAAAATGCATTACGTTATTTCCCCGAAAAATTTCACAAAGAGCTTGCAAAAGAGTTCGCAGAAGAGCTCAGAGATTACGGCAGAATTTATATGTACCGTTTTCGCCCTGACTATCAAATCAAAGCAAGAAGCATTTTTGAATATCCACACAAATCAGTACAGGCAGCTGCAATAATGTTAATGCTGAGCAATAATCTTGATTATGCTGTGGCACAACATCCTCATGAACTTATCACATATGGAGGTAATGGAGCGGTATTTCAGAATTGGGCTCAGTACCTTATAACTATGCAATATCTGGCACAGATGACAGACGAACAGACTCTGGTGCTATACTCAGGCCATCCTATGGGTCTCTTCCCTTCTCACAAAGATGCCCCCCGGGTTATTGTAACCAACGGCATGGTTATCCCAAATTACTCTTCAAAAGATCACTGGGAAAAATTCAATGCACTGGGCGTATCACAATACGGGCAGATGACAGCGGGGTCCTTTATGTACATCGGGCCTCAGGGAATCGTACACGGAACAACCATTACTGTTCTGAACGCTGCCAGGATGAAGTGTAAAAACAAAGAGATACGGGGCAAACTATTTGTTAGTTCCGGATTGGGAGGAATGTCCGGAGCACAACCAAAAGCTGCCGTAATAGCCGGTGTAGTCGGAGTAGTTGCCGAAGTAAATCCCAAGGCAGTTGAAACAAGATACTCTCAGGGATGGGTAGACGAGGTCTATACCGATCTCGATAAATTAACAGAGAGAATAGTAAAGGCCAAGAGGCAAAAAGAGGCTGTATCCCTTGCATACCAGGGCAATATAGTTGACCTGTGGGAGAAGTTGCTGGACAGCAATGTTGAAGTTGAACTCGGAAGCGACCAAACCTCACTTCATAACCCCTGGGCCGGCGGCTACTACCCTGCAGGGCTATCACTGGAAGAGTCAAACAGAATGATGGCTGAAGAACCTGAAAAATTCAAAGAGGAGGTTCAGAAAACATTAAGAAGGCATGCTGATGCAATTAACCGACTAGCTGAGAGAGGAATGTATTTCTTTGATTACGGTAATGCTTTTCTTTTAGAGGCTTCAAGAGCCGGTGCAGATGTAGTCAATTCAGATGGAACTTTCAGATACCCGTCTTATGTTCAGGATATAATGGGGCCTCTCTTTTTTGATTACGGATTCGGCCCTTACAGATGGGTTTGCACATCATCAAAGCCTGAAGATCTTGCAGAAACTGACAGAATTGCTGCAGAGGTTCTTGAAAAGCTGATGAAGGAGTCACCTGAGGAGATTCAGGGACAAATGGAAGATAATATTCACTGGATTAAAGAGGCTGCTGCAAACAAACTTGTTGTCGGATCTCAGGCCAGGATTCTTTATGCCGATTCCGAAGGAAGAACCTGTATTGCCCTCGAGATGAACCGTGCAATCAGAGAGGGACGGATCAGTGCACCAATTGTGCTGGGGAGAGATCATCACGATGTATCGGGCACTGACTCTCCGTACAGAGAGACATCAAATATATATGACGGATCACAGTTTACTGCCGATATGGCTGTCCAGAATGTAATCGGAGATTCATTCCGGGGAGCTACGTGGGTTTCTCTCCACAACGGCGGAGGTGTTGGCTGGGGCGAGGTTATAAATGGCGGGTTCGGTATGGTAATAGACGGGAGCGAAGATGCTGACAGAAGAATAAAGAGTATGCTCCACTGGGATGTAAATAACGGAATATCCAGAAGAGCATGGGCCAGAAACAGCCCGGCAATATCAGCAATTAAGAGAGAAATGGAGAGGACACCTCTGCTTAAGGTTACCCTCCCTAATATAGCAGATGATACTTTAATCAGAGAAGCTGCCGATCATATTTTCGACAGGGAAGCCTAAAGTAAAGGCATACTCCTTTAAAGCAGCAACAATTTTAGGGTCAATTTTTGGATCTCTCGCGAGAATCCAGAGAAATTTGCCTGATGGATCACCCACCAGAGCATATGTATAATTTTTATCCACTTTCAAAACCCAGTAATCTCCTGCAAACGGCCAGAAAAAGCTCACTTTTAGTCTGGCAGGTTGTGCAGGATCAGGAACCCATGCTCTGCCTTTTGCCTGCTTTATCCTGCTTTTATCGGTAATAAGCCTACCTTCGTTTATTACATTAACTTTTCCATCCTCCCTCAACTCATAAAATGCTGTAATCTCTTCCAGACCCTCCTCAAATTTATTGGGGAGCCTCTCTATTTCATACCATTTACCCATATACTTCTTAATATCAAAATCATCGGCAGAATCGAGAGCCAGAAATGCAGTTGAACATGATGATGTGAAAAGCATAATAAATGCCAGATAAATTAATTTCATAAAAAATGTTTTACGACAGTTGCCACTATTTCAAATTTATACATTTTAAACAAAAAACCCTAAAATATGTTCTCGAATGTATCAATTGTTACATTATTTACATTTCTCAGGTCATACCTTTGCACCCGAATCAAATAATAATCCGGTTAACAAATAATATTATGAAAAGGACAGTAATCAAGATTGACGAGGAGCTATGCAACGGATGCGGTAATTGCGTTGAAGGATGTCATGAGGGAGCTCTTCAGCTTATCAACGGTAAAGCAGTTATGATTAGCGACTTGTATTGCGACGGTCTGGGTGCCTGTATTGGAGAGTGCCCTGTTGGTGCAATTGAACTTATTGAGAAAGATACCGAACCATATGACGAGGCAAAGGTGATGGAGAGAATTTCTCCAAAGGGAGAAAAAGTTATTCTTGCTCACCTGAAACACCTCAGAGATCACAACGAAATGGATTGGTTCAGACAAGGAGTTGAGTGGTGCAGAAAGAACAGAATTGAAATAGATCTGTCTAAAATCGCACCAAATGCAGATCATGCTCACAGCCACTCTCATGCTCAATCACATTCACATGGAGGTGGAAAATCAGAGGGATGCGGATGCCCCGGATCGGCTGAAAGAGATTTCAGGGCAGTTAAAACAGCTCCTGTGCCTTCTGCAAGTTTCCAGGGTGTATCGGAACTTCAGCAGTGGCCTGTACAGTTACATCTGCTTAATCCTGCAGCAGGATTTCTGAAGAACAGCGATCTTTTGCTGGCATCAGACTGCTCAGCTTTTTCACATGGCGATTTTCACGGAACCTTCCTTAAAAACAAGTCTCTGGCAATAGCATGTCCAAAATTGGATTCAAACACACAGAGTTATGTTGACAAACTTACAATTATGATTGATGAGTCAAAGATAAACACCCTGACAGTACTTAAGATGGAGGTACCTTGCTGCGGAGGATTATTACAGATGGCAAAACTTGCAAGAGAGAGAGCATCCAGAAATATTCCGATTAAATCAATGACAATGTCATTGAGGGGAGAGATTCTGAGTGAAGAGTGGGTTTAGTTATAACGAAAATAAATTTAAAAAACAGGATGGCCTAAAAAAGACCATCCTGTTTTTTTACGATTTAACTTTTCTGATTATTCCATTCTCTTTTTAAAAATAATTGCGTCCAGTGAGTATTTTCCCGGACCTGCAAGGAAAATAAAAAGATATATACCCAGATATAACAGCGCCAGCTCTTTAACCTGGAATGTATCAGCTGCATGCACAACAAAGAAGGCTACACCCATTGTAAATGCAAGCGGGATCACGGAAAGTCTGGTCAAAAGACCAAGAATCAGAAAGATAGAAGCGAAAAATTCGGCACCAACGGCAAGAATCAGTGATAATTTTGATCCTAAACCCACAGGATCAGGAAATACTCCTGACAAAGCCTCAAAATTGGATAGCTTACCCCAACCGTGAGTTAACATCAGAACTCCGATAAACAGCCTCAGTAACAGCAAGGCAGATGAGTTCTCATTCTCTTTCAGGGGTGCACTGAAAAAAAGAAATTTAACCATTTCATTGTTTTTTAAAATCATCAGAAACCAGCTTATCAAGCGGATATGTCAGTTTAATATCCACCTCCTCAATCTCTGACAATATCGCTGTACCCTTTTTTGTAAGGGAGAAGTACATCTGTCTCTTATCCTCAACACCCATATCTCTTTCTATAAATCCCTTCTCTTCGATCGAACGGATAACCTTTGAGGTATTAGAGCAGGTAAGGTTGATTTTTTTTGCAATTTCTCCGGAAGAGAGTCTGCCATCTTTAAGAGAGCAGATTACCATTCCCTCGTTAAGACATATGCCGTGATTGTTCTGAAACTCCTGTTCATACTCGGAAATTGAACGACAGATATCCCTTATAAGACATAATCTCTTCATCTTTTAATTATTTTTTTTCAACAGAAATGATTCAATATATTTTTTAAGTTCCTCTTTAGGTATTGCCCCCTGTGCTATCTCGGGCTGACCCTCCATTGGTATAAAAAGCAGAGTAGGCAGAGCTCTTATTCCAAAAGTTGATGCTATCTCTCTTTCGTTATCGGTATTAACCTTATAGATAACCAACTGCCCTTCAAATTCCTTAGCAAGCTCTTCCAGTACAGGAGCAAGTTTTTTACAATAGCTGCACCAGTCAGCATAGAAATCAATAATTGCGGGCTTATCACCAAGGTATTTCCATTCATCAGAATCAGATTTAAAGTCAACAACCTTTTTAAGAAACTCCTCCTGATTTAATGTTACTGTATATCTCTTTACTGTATTCTCTTTTTTATCAGAATCCCTGTTCTCTCCTGTCGTACGTGCACCACAAGCCGTTACAGCTGCAAAAATAAGTAAAACAGGCAATAATTTTTTAATTAATTTCATCTGAATTCGTTTTTATTAATATCCGTCACAAAAATATATAATATTTCTAAACAAACAAATTTCCATAGGAAATTATTTTGAAAGTTGTAGAATATTCCTTTCCTTTGCAGCAAATTAAAAAAAACTGATTTAAAAAATGAAGTACTTAATTGTAGGCGGAGTTGCAGGGGGTGCAACAGTAGCAGCCAGACTTAGAAGAAATGATGAAAATGCAGAGATAATACTGTTTGAAAGGGGCGAATATGTCTCCTATGCAAACTGCGGACTGCCTTATTACATCGGGGAGGTTATTAACAACAGAGACAACCTCTTTGTCCAAACAGTAGAGGGTTTCAAAGGACGCTATAACATCGATATACGTACATTTTCAGAAGTTGAAAGAGTAGATGCTGCTGCTAAATCGGTAGAAATATATGACATCAAAACAGGAAAGAGATATTTTGAGTCATACGATAAACTGATTCTTTCTCCCGGAGCCGAACCATTAAGACCAAAAATTGAAGGAATTGAGAGTTCAAGAATTTTCACCCTGAGAAATGTTCCGGATACAGATAAAATTAAACGCTTTCTTACTGTTAAAAAGGTAGAAAAAGCAGTTGTAGTCGGAGGCGGGTTTATCGGGCTGGAGATGGCAGAAAACCTGCACGAATGGGGTATTAAAATTTCTCTTGTAGAGATGGCTCCTCAGGTTATGGCACATCTTGATTTTTCAATGGCATCAATAATCAATTCAGAACTGGCAACAAAGGGTGTAGATCTTCACCTTAGCGATGCAGTGAAACGATTTGAAGAGACTTCTAACGGAATCATAGTTGAGCTGCAAAGCGGTAAAAAGCTCGAAGCAGAAATGGTCATCTGGAGCATAGGAGTTAAACCCGAGGTTAAACTTGCAAAGAGTGCCGGAATAGAGATTGGTGAGACCGGAGGAATAAAGGTCAATGAATTTATGCAAACCTCCGACGAAAACATTTATGCACTTGGAGATGCTACAGAGGTTATTCATGAAGTAACCGGTAAGCCGGCACTGATACCACTAGCAGGGCCTGCAAACAAACAGGGAAGAATAGTTGCTGACAACATTGTTTACGGAAACAGATCAAAATATGAAGGCTCAATAGGTACAGGTATTGCAAAGATTTTTGATTTAACGGTAGCCTCCACAGGGGCAAACGGCAAACTATTGAACAGCGCAGGAATCAAGTATGTATCATCATTTACTCACTCCTCATCACACGCCGGTTATTACCCGAATGCCCTGCCCCTATCAATTAAAATACTCTTCTCACCGGAAGATGGCAGATTACTGGGAGCACAGGTAGTTGGTTTTGATGGAGTAGACAAAAGAATAGAATTATTTGCACAGGTTCTGAAATCAAAAGGTACCGTTTACGATCTCATGAACATTGAGCATGCCTATGCTCCTCCGTTTTCATCTGCAAAAGATCCTGTGAATATGGCAGGTTTTGTGGCTGATAACATTCTTAAAGGAAGAGTAAAAATTGTATCGTGGAGGAAGGCTGCCAGATCAAATCCTTCAGAAGACCTTCTTTTAGATGTAAGGACCAGAGAGGAGTATGCTCTCGGAAATATCGAAAATTCTGTAAACATACCTCTGGATGAACTTAGAGGAAGGTTGACGGATATTCCTTCAGATAAACGCATTATAGTATATTGTGCGGTAGGATTGAGAGGATATGTTGCAAGCCGTATACTTTATCAGAACGGCTTTGAAAATGTCTTCAACCTTTCCGGAGGTTATAAAACCTATTCAATTGCAACTGCAAAACAAAATGCAACTGAGTTCTTCGCCGGAAAGATAACCTCCGACGACACCCTTAGCGATGTGGACAAAGAGACGTTTATGTCTGTTGATGCCACAGGACTTCAGTGCCCCGGCCCGATTATGCAGCTGAAAAAGAGCTACGATACCCTAAGTATCGGGGAGAGACTGGAGATAAGGGCGACAGATATGGCCTTTGGCAAAGATGTGGCTTCGTGGTGTAAAATTACCGGTGCCCGGTTAATTTCTGTAGAGACCAGAATGGGTGTAATTTCTGCTACAGTAGAAAAGGGAGAGGCGCCATCAGGATGCACATTTAAGGGTGGTGTTACTGCCGACAACAAAACCATAGTTGTGTTCAGCGACGATCTTGACAAGGCATTGGCCTCATTTATTATTGCAAACGGAGCCTCTTCGATGGGTAAAAAAGTAACTATGTTCTTTACATTCTGGGGGCTTAACATTATTAAGAGAAAGAATCCGGGTAAGGTTAAAAAAGATCTTTTTGGAAAGATATTTGGAATGATGATGCCGAAAGGAACATCATCGCTTAAGCTTTCGAAAATGAATATGCTGGGATTGGGATCATCGATGATGAGGTTTATAATGCGCAAAAAAAATATTGACACTCTTGAATCTCTTATCGAACAGGCACAAGCATCTGGTGTGGAGTTTATTGCATGCAAAATGAGTATGGACGTAATGGGTGTGAAAGAGGAGGAGATTATGGATGGTGTCAACTTTGCAGGCGTGGCAACATATCTCGAAAAGAGTGAAGAGGCCAATATGTCTCTCTTTATTTAGTCCGCCTTTTCTTATATTTGCGGATTATTTAAATTTTAGAAATGGCAAAATTATCGGGAATTATCCTAAAAATGCTGGGCTGGAAAGCAATTGAACCACCGGCTCCTGAACCTAAATGTATAATCCTGGGTGTGCCACATACCTCCAGCTGGGATTTCATAATATCATATCTTTACTACAATTCTGTTGGAGGTAAAGCGAGTGTACTGATCAAGAAAAGCCTTTTCTGGGGTCCTCTGGGCCCCATTATCAGGGCTATGGGAGGGGTCCCTGTTGACAGATCAAGAGGGGCCAAGCTTACTCTTCAGGTTATCGACGAATTCAGGAAAAGAGATGTATTTCATCTTGCTATTGCACCTGAAGGGACTAGAAAACCAACTGCTAACTGGAAAAGTGGTTTTCACACAATAGCCAAAGCAGCAGATATTCCGGTTTATCTGGGTTATTTCGACTGGAAAAAAAGAGAGGTCGGACGAGGAGAGAGATTTGAACTCTCTGATGATCCAAAAGCCGATTTAAAGAAAATCAGACAATGGTATAAAGATAAAGGTGTTGTGGGTAAACATCCAGGGATGTTTATTACAGGAAACGACCTAGAATAATCGTGGAATGATTATTTCAATAATTACACCTACCTAGTTATAAAACAAAAAATGAATATCCCGCAATTTGGTACATTAAGAGATTTATTCACTTACAGTACAGACACATATAAGAATAACCCGGCATTCTCCTATATCAATGGTCAATCTTACACTTATGGAGAATTTGCAGAAAAAACAGCAGAAGTTTCTCAAATTCTTGCATCATATGGAGTTAACCCGGATGAGAAGGTTGCAATATTAAGCCAGAACATGCCCAACTGGCCTGTTGCATATTTTGCAGCAACTGCTTTTGGAAGAGTGGCTGTTCCGCTTTTACCTGACTTTTCTGAATTTGAGGTAAAAAATATTATAGAGCACTCTGAATCTACTGCACTATTTATCTCTAAGAGACTTATTTACAAAGCACCTGAGGAATTACTCAGTAAATTTAAAGTAGTTATTGAGATCGACTCACTTACCCCTATCAGAGGAGAGATTACAGAAAAGGCAGCTGAGGTTAAGGTATCTCAGGAAGAGGAGCTTGCTGTAATTATTTACACTTCAGGAACAACAGGAAACTCTAAAGGAGTTATGCTTAGTCACAGCAATTTGTGCAAACATCTATACTCCGCTTACTTGTTAAGACCAGGTTATGATTGGGACGTATGGCTCTCTCTTCTCCCTCTTTCACACACACTTGAGAGCAGTTTGTGCCTCCTTCTGCCTATGATGAGCGGATCAAGAGTGTACTATATCGAAAAGGCACCTACCCCGACTATTCTTCTAAATGCACTCAAAGAGTCAAGACCTACAACAATCCTGAGTGTTCCGATGATTATTGAGAAGATATACCGAAACTCGGTCCTTCCGAAATTCAATGCCAGTCCTATTACAAGAACATTGTATAAGACCACTTTAGGGAGGAAACTGCTAAATAAGGTTGCTGGTAAAAAACTGATGAAAACGTTTGGAGGAAAAATCCGGTTCTTTGGTATTGGAGGAGCTAAACTTGATCCCGAAGTTGAAAGGTTTTTACATGAGGCTAATTTCCCATATGCTATCGGATACGGACTTACTGAAACCTCACCATTACTGGCGGGAGCTGTTGTAGGAAAGACCAAGCTACAATCTACAGGCCCGTCTGTTTATGGCGTAACACTAAAAATTAATGACCCGAATCCTGAAACAGGAGAGGGAGAGATAGTTGCAAAAGGTCCAAATGTGATGATGGGTTACTACAAGAATCCTGAGGCAACAGAGCAGGCATTTACCAAGGATGGATGGTTCAGAACAAAGGATCTTGGTACTTTTGACAAAAAAGGGCGACTCTTCATTAAAGGACGTCTTAACAATATGATACTCGGTCCAAGTGGAGAGAACATTTACCCCGAGGAGATTGAGTCGATAATTAATGGCCACTCAATGGTTGCAGAGTCGTTAGTTACCCTTTATGACGGGAAACTAGTGGCTCACGTTCATTTTAATCCCGATAAGCTCAAAGCTCTTAAGGAGGCAAAAGATGAGGCAATAGCTACCTATTACAAAACCAAAGAGGAGCTGATGCACACCTATGACGAGAAAAAAGAGGAGCTCAAAAAGGCTTTTGAGGAGAAGAAGGAGGAGTTCTCAAAAACAAAAGAGGAGCTGATGCATACTTACGACGAAAAGAAGGACGAGATTGTTAAAGCTTTTCACGAGAAGATTGACCATCTGAAAAAAGAGGTTTACGACTATGTGAACGCCCGCGTTAACAAATTTTCAAAAATCAATGTGATTGTAGATCACCCTGAGCAATTTGAAAAGACTGCCACCCATAAAATAAAACGCTATAAATACACCGATAAAACCAAATAGTTAAGCACTATATAAAAACAGACTTAAGAGTTAATATTCCTCTTAAGTCTGTTTTGTTTTATATCAAATACAATTCGATATAAACTAAAATAAGATTATTTCATAAAGGTAATGTCAATTCTGCCAGTGTAAACACCGTGAGCTCCGGTTTGATTAACAATTACATTTTTCCCTGCTTTATCTTTGACAATCACAGGCTCTTCGAGAAAGGTATGGGAGTGACCTCCAATAATTATATCAACATTCTTTGTGCTCCTGGCAAGATCCACATCGGCAGGGCGCTCTTTTGATCCCCCGTCAAAACCCAGATGGCTTAGAACAATAACAAGATCACAGCCATCTTTTTTCTTTAGCTGTCTGGCCAGTTTGTTAACTATAGGAGTAGGATTTTTATAAACTATACCTGATCTTGCCTTTTCTGCTACATACCCTCTCAGATCGAGCAAAACTCCTATAATACCGATTTTATATCCTCCCTTATGAATAATAGTATAGGGCTTGATTATCTCCTTTAACGGACTCTTCGAAAAATCGTAATTTGCACATAATGTCACATAATCTGCATCTTTCAACCTCTTTGCCAAAGCCTCCTGACCATCATCAAATTCATGATTACCAAGAGAGACAGCTTCGTAGCCCATTGCATTATAAAGCATAACCTCCATTTTTCCACCAAAAAGTGTGTAATATGGAGTTCCCTGATTATAGTCTCCGGCATCCAGCAATAAAACATTAGGGTGCATCTGTTTTATCTCCTGAATATAGTTTGCTCTCCTTTGAAAACCTCCAAGCCCGGCATTTCTGCCGCTTGAAAGAGGTTCAATGTTGCTGTGCACATCATTTGTGTGAAGAATTACAAGATCCTGACCGAATGTAAATACTGTTACCGAAATAAAAAAGGTAACAAGGGCTGTTTTACGAAATATATTATTAATTCTCATTATTTCATGTTTTAGAAATGGTCACTACTACTCTTCGATTTTAACCCTCCCTGTTATTGCAGAGGTTATTCTCTTCTTTTTAGCTGTCAGAGACTCAATTTTTGCAATAACCGCATCTCGTATAAGTGCTCCTGTCTGCTCAACGGCTGTGGCATCCTTTAGTGCTAAAACATTGTCTCCTCCGCTCATCAGAAAATCTATGGTAACAACTCTGTAGGTTTTGTTATCGTCAATCTGCTGCCCGTCAATCAGTACATCTTTTAATGACCCACCCTTAATTTCGAGCTGAACATTATGAGAAAATGCCTCTACTCTGTTTCTTGCAAAAGATTCAAATAATTTTCTGACAGAGGTTCCCGGAACATCCAGAATAACTATGTAATTTTCAAACGGAAAAATTGAAAATATATCGTATCTTCTGACCGGACCTTTTGGAAGAGCAGCTCTTAAACCTCCAAAGTTTGTAAGCGAAAAATCAACATCAGAGGAGCTCTTCTCTTTGCCATAATCCAGCAGGAGATCGGCTGCAAAATTTGACAGCAGAGATTCTGGCCTGGAAGAGCGCATTTCAACCTCAGATTCTCCAATTACCTGCTGCATTATCCTGTCCATCTCCGGCTTATAAAAATCGATTATACTCTTAACAACAGGTTCATTATTTATATCCCAGGTAGAATCCATAAGAACCCTCTTGGCTTTGAAGGTAAAGTCTCTCTCCTGAGCGTTAAGAGACAAAGGCAACACTGCTTGTGACAGAAGCAGTGTTGTCAGAATTAGTATATGTTTCCTCATTTTTTTCTTTAAAAATAATCAAATAATTAATATTTGAGCCATTTAATAAGATCTTTCCATGTAGCCTTTTTACCGTACATCAGTATCCCCACCCTGTAAATCTTGGCAGAGACAAATGTCATAAATATAAATGTTCCGATTAAAAGAGCAAGGGAGAGCGCAAGTTCCCATGCAGGCACACCAAACGGAACTCTTGCCATCATAACCATAGGTGAGGTGAACGGTATCATAGAACCCCAGAATGACAATGCACTGTCCGGATACTGGAAGGTATGTATCATAATGAACAGACCAAAAATCAAAGGAAGTGTAACGGGAAGTATTAGTTGCTGGGTATCTGCTTCATTGTCTACTGCAGAACCAACTGCAGAGAATAGTGCCGCGTAAAGCAGATATCCCAGAAGGAAATATAACACAAATGCTGTTAATATTCTGAAAACCGGCACATTTGAAAGTGCAGCCATTACATCATCCATTGGTGTCGACCCGTTCTGGACGACGTTTATTGCATCGACAGCTCCACCTGTGGTTTGACCGGCTGTCATCTGCTGAACAATCTCATTGCTTTGAGCAAGTTTGTCTGCTCCCATTATGGCCTGGGCACCAAATATTATACCGCCAGTGAGTACTATCCAGATAAGAAACTGAAGAAGTGCAACTGAACCCACACCGAGTATCTTACCAAGCATAAGCTGAAACGGTTTTACAGAAGAGACAATAACCTCTACAATTCTGGTTGTTTTCTCCTCAATAACACCCCTCATCACCATAGACCCGAACATAAAGATGAACATATAAATCATAAAACTCAGCAGATAGGCAATTCCCATATATATCTCAACCATGCCTTCTTTCTCTTCTCCGGTATCGGTTATTGTATAAGTTTTTACCGCAACCTCAGTTCTTATATCTTTAAGGATTGAGTCGAGATTGGTTATATTGTATTTTTCGAGTTTGCTCTTTTCAAGAGCCTTTTGAACATTCCTCTCAATTTGCTTCTTTGCATCAATATTCATCTGTTTTTTTGAGATAGTCGAAACAGATACATTGAGCATGGAGTCTGGTTCAGATATTTCGACAACTGCATAAAGACTCTCGGGAAAACTCTTTTTAATGTCTTCCATATTTGCTTTATTATCAAAGAAATATGTAAATTCATCGTTACTCTCAAAAAATGGCTGACAAAGTCCTGATTTATCAATAATCATTACTTTCTGGTCTTTATTTCCCGAAGACAATGTCATTATAAGAGACGGCATTACAATTAGGGCAGCAAATAAAAGAGGTGTAAGGATTGTCATTATTATGAATGACCTCTTCTTTACGCGAATTTGAAACTCACGTGAAATAATCAGAAATAATTTATTTGATTTCATAACTAATCTCCTCCTTTAGCTAACCAGTTTAATAAAAATGTCATTCATTCTTGGAATAAGCTCTCTGTACGAGAGGATATCAACTTCATTTACAAGAGTTCTGAGTATCTCGGCAGAACAAGCTTCCTTTTTAACCTCAAGTACAGCCCGGTATCCTCTCTTTGTTTCATCCTGACCTACAAGTGTAATTAAACCATTTCCGGCGAACATATTTGGAGCAGGAGCTCTGTATATAACCTCAATCTCATTCTTTCCATGATCTTTTCTAATCTGATCAAGTTCACCGGTAATTATAAGTTTCGATTTGTTTATCAGTGCAATATTATCACAGAGTTCCTCTACAGATTCCATGTTGTGAGTAGAGAGTATTACTGAGGTACCTGAATCTCTCATTGCAAGAATTTCATTTCTTACTATCTGTACATTAACAGGGTCAAATCCGCTAAAAGGTTCATCAAGTATAAGAAGGGACGGTTTGTGAAGAATGGTGCATATAAACTGAACCTTTTGAGCCATACCTTTTGACAACTCCTCTACCTTTTTGTTCCACCAAGCCTGTATTCCGAATTTAACAAACCAGTGCTTAAGTTCACGTGTTGCCTCCTCTTTACTAAGCCCCTTAAGTCTTGCCAGATAAAGAGCCTGATCGCCAACCTTCATCTTTTTATAAAGGCCTCTCTCCTCGGGCAGATACCCAATGTAGGCTATATCATTCTGGCTAAGCTTTGCACCGTTAAAGAATATCTCCCCTGAATCGGGAAGTGTTATCTGATTCATAATTCTGATAAGAGTGGTCTTACCGGCACCATTCGGACCTAACAGTCCGAATATCTTTCCTTTCGGAACAGTGATACTTACGTTATCAAGGGCAGTAAAATTATTAAATCGCTTGACAACATTTTGGCAGGTGATAATGTCCATGTTATTATTGAAATTTGAAAGAGCAAATATACAATTATGCTCCAATTATCTGAAATATAAGCATAGAATATTGTATAACTCTCTTCGGATAATATTCTTCAGAAAAAGTTCTGTTGTTGTAACACTTCTTCCTTGGTTTGCCTCTGTGTATCTTATTATCGTCCGCGCCAGATATGATCCTATGTATGGATTTGAAGCGAGTTGAGTAAATGAAGCAGAGGAGATATCTCTTTTGATCACCTTTGATGAATCAACAATCAGATTTTCACAAAACATCGAATATCTTGCTGAATCTATACCGGAGATCTCGGTCAGCTGATTTACAGAGATAAACCCTCCCAGATTTTCTCTGTACCTGATAATCTTTGAAGCATAATATGGCCCTATACCTCTTAGTTTTAAAAGATCAACTGAATCGGCACTGTTTAGCTCCAATATAAACTGTGGCTTTTTATCATTATATCTCAGGCTGCCGTACATATGACTGGTTGAGTCGGGTTCGGATTCTTCAACTGATTTTAAATAGGCTGAACCTGATTTGTCATCTGTATGAAGGTTCGTTTTATTGTGTGATGAATCTATCGATATATAATTTTTTACTCTCATATAAAACTCATCACTTACAGAGTAAATTTTTTTGAAATCCTCTTTCGTTTTAAATACTCCTCCCCTCTCTCTGTATTTTATAACCAGAGATGCCTGACCGGGTGACATCCCCATGCCTGTAAGTTCTCCTAATGTTACGGTATTGGGGTCGAAGAGTGCGTATACAGGTTTTTTTCTGTTTTGCAGATTTATTGTTTTATCTTGTTTCCCGGCAAGATTAGTGTCAGTATATGCATTTGCGGTCTGACGTTTCGGATATTTATCACTATCCGTTTTGAGTACCTCATTTGTACGGTACTTTGCCTCTGTTTCTTCATTCGCAGATTCTGATCTCTCTTCAAAGTTATCTCTCCGGTTTTCTGCCGGGCTGAAAAGAAAAACCAATGTCTGGATAAACAGAATTGTGAATATGAGTATCAGTGCCCCTGATAACTCTTTTGATGCAAATCTCTTCATAACATATCCTCCTCCTCTTTTGCATTTTTTGTGATTTTTTAAGATTTTATTGCAGATACAACTATCACTATCTCTCCCCGTGGTTCATTTGCGGTGTACCAGGCTGCAAGTTCAGAGAGTGTTCCCCGTCTGTTCTCTTCGTGATATTTAGATATCTCTCTGGATACAGCCGCCTCTCTGTCTGCACCAAGATATTCGGCAAGTTGTGTCAATGTCTTTACAAGCCTGTATGGTGATTCATAGAAGATTATGGTTCTAAATTCGACAGAAAGCTCTTTAAGCCTTGTCTGACGACCCTTTTTCATGGGGAGAAACCCTTCGAAGCAGAATCTGTCAGCCGGATAGCCAGAGTTTATCAGGGCCGGCACAAAAGCAGTAGGGCCGGGCAATGTCTCCACATCTATTCCCCTTTCACGGCACTCTCTTACAAGAAGAAAGCCAGGATCGGATATACCCGGTGTACCTGCATCGCTTATAAGTGCTATGTTCATTCCTGACAAAATCTTTTCTGTTATTCTTTCTACACTTTTATGCTCGTTGTACTTGTGGTGTGACTCCATATGAACGGCAATGTCGTACCTCTTCATGAGTGTACTGCTGGTTCTTGTATCTTCTGCCAGTATCAGATCTGCCTCTTTAAGAACTCTTATCGCCCTGAGAGTAATATCTTCAAGGTTTCCTACAGGAGTGGGTACTATAAAAAGTTTAGCCATTGTATCTTCTTCTGAGCAGCATATAGAATCTGTATACTGCATTAGACTCTTCATCCCAGTATGCAAATGCATTTCTTGTATATTCCAGTGCCTCTGTAAGGTTTTCCATTTCGTTTAAACGCTGGAGACTTAATCTGTACTGATCTTCATCACCCTTAAAAAGTTCTCTGATAAAATAGAGCTTGTCGTTTAGAGTAACTGCCTTATGAAGATCGTCCACCTCCGGGCCGGGAATATCTCTCATCCATCCGGGCAGTGTATGGTTAACGACATCGTTTAAAGGTTTGAAATCTTCACTGAAATCAAACTCTATTTCACCCGGATCATCTTCATTAATAGTATCGTCTGCCTCAATTATATATTTTTCACCTGAATCCTCTTCGGAAATACCGGCAACCTCAACCTGACTTAACGCAAAAGCAGTCTCATTCGCTTCAGGAGTCATTTCTTTTTCAGCCTCTTTAATGATATCCGATGGCGTACTTTCTGAGTTATCATTTTGAGTCACGTATCTCTCTTCAATAAGGTTTTTATAGTATATCCTCTCCTGCTCTGACTTTAGCGTAGAAATTTTCTCCTTTATGAGCGAGGTAGCAATAAATAATTCTTCCCATTTTAAAGGAGAAACCAGCTCTGTCTCTGTCAGAGAGTCAATATCTTTTAGAAGCTGGTCAATTATGATTTTAATTTCTGAAATTTTATTGGGGTTAAGCATCTCAACTTTTTTATCTTTGCACTACAAAAGTAATTAAAATGTTTCTGGAAAACGCAAAAAAAGCCGGTTGGATAGAGGTCATATGCGGCTCAATGTTTTCGGGTAAAACCGAAGAGCTTATCAGGAGATTAAAGAGGGCAAAATTTGCTAATCTGAGGGTCGAAATTTTTAAACCTCAGATTGATGTAAGGTACTCCGTTCAGGAGGTGGTTTCGCACGACTCCAACAGTATAAGATCTACACCTGTTGACTCATCTGCGAGCATTCTTCTTTTTGCATCCGATGTTGATGTTGTAGCTGTTGACGAAGCCCAGTTTTTTGACCCGGGGATAGTAGATGTATGCCAGAAACTAGCCGCTTCCGGAGTCAGAGTTATTGTAGCAGGGTTGGATATGGATTATCTTGGAAAGCCATTTGGACCAATGCCATCACTTATGGCTGTGGCAGAATATGTCACCAAGGTTCACGCCATCTGTGTCAGATGCGGCAACCTTGCACACCATTCACACAGGCTGACAAAAAGCGACAAACTGGTTGTGCTTGGTGAAAAAGATAGCTACGAACCAATTTGCCGCCATTGCTTTAATGCCCTTAAAGGGCAAAATTCTCATGACAGCTGATGCTGCTGACTACTGCTGAACCTTCGGATTTACAGTTGCTCTTCCTTTATGAATAATGTTAGCATCGGGATTCTGAGCCGTAAAAGTAATTCCCAATGATTTATCTTCATTATAGGTAAGTTCTCCTGTCATCTCCAATACACTGTTGGCAGTTAATGTCCCTGTAATTTTAACAATCGAATCTGTAACCTCTGCAACACCTCCCAATTTAAAGATAATTGATTCAGTAATAGGAATTACTGCAGTAAATGTAGAATCTGCCAGATATTCAAAATCAATAGGGGAAGAGATCTCCTGAGAGACAGTGCTTCCTGTAGAATCTGTGATGGTAATCTCCAGATTATTTGTTCCTGTCCAGTTACCTTCAAATTTTTTAGAAAGTGATGCCTCTTTTGTACCACATGACACCACTGTGGCAGCAAGTGCGAAAAATGCTAATAATGATTTGAATTTCATTTTGTTATAATTTAAAAAACATCTGATTTACGGCTGCTAATGTAGAAAGTTTTTCAATATAAAAAGCAAATTTTTAAACAATTTATAACTTTACGCTATAAAACCATAACTATGAGACACGCACAGCTTAAGATCAGCAGATCAAAATTATTACATAACTATAACTTTTTTCGTTCAAAACTGAATCCGGAAACTAAACTTTTGGTACTGGTAAAGGCAAACGGATACGGAACGGGTGATACTCAGGTTGCAAGGCTGTGCGAGGAGTTTGGTGCTGATTATTTTGGGGTGGCCCATCCTGTTGAGGGTATTAAACTCAAAAAAGAGGGTGTAAGAAAACCAATCATTGTATTAACTCCAGGATTCGGTTACTTTGGAGAAATCATTGAGAACGGCCTTGAACCCAGCCTTATAAACCTGGGTGCTGCAAAAGAGATGGTTGCAGAGTTAAAACAGAGAGGCATCAAAAGCTATCCTGCTCATATCAAGCTTGATACAGGAATGCAAAGGGTAGGTTTTGAAAAAGATGTGTTAAAAGAGCTGATTGCATTTTTACATCAGAACTCCGAATTACATATAAAATCCATCTTTTCACATCTTGCTGCTGCTGACGAAGCTAAACACGATGAGTTTACAAAATCTCAGATCAGCAAATTCGAAGAGATGTCAAAAGATATTATATCTGAGCTTCCATATCCCGTTATGAGACATATTCTCAATTCATCAGGAATTGAACGTTTTACATATGCACAAATGGATATGGTGAGGCTGGGAATCGGTATATATGGCACAAGCTATGTTGATGACAGTAAGCTAAGACCTGCAGCAACTTTTACCGCACCTGTCATACAGGTGAAACAGGTGAAAGAGGGTACTGTTGGATACGGGAGACATGGAGTTGTTGGTGAATCCGGGAAAACGATTGCAACAATTCCTGCCGGATATGCCGACGGCATAAACAGGCACCTGGGCAGAGGTGCTGTAAGCTTTATTGTTAACGGACAACCAGCACCTACTATAGGTAATATATGTATGGACACTTTAATGCTGGATGTTACCGGTATAGATGTAAAAGAGGGAGATGAGGTTATAATTTTTGGGGATAATCCGCATCCGTCAGTTATTGCCAACGCCCTGAAAACTATAACTTATGAGGTTTTTACCTCGGTATCTTCAAGAGTTGAAAGGGTTATTACAGATTAACAAAATTTATTGACGATTAATGCATAAGCTTAAACACAAGCTCTGAAAGCAGCTCTCCGTCTTCTGCCTCTCCCCTTAGCCCGCTCTTGCTTTTAGCATCATACTTTCTTATGAGAGATATGGCCTCCATACACTTAATCAAAGGGTAATTTCTTACCGCAGTATCATACTCGGGTAAAAAGTAAGGATTTATACCCAAAGTTGACGCAAGCTCTCCCTTAGATGGTTTTGCCCCCTGCGAACTAAGCGAGTGGTACTTCAGCAGGCGCGAAAAATGCAAAAAAAGGGCAGACATAGTCAGAATTAGGGGATATTGTTTAGGAGCATCTCCCAAATGTTTAACTATTTTAAATGCCTTGCCTGTATCCTTGAAGGAGATTGCCTTAGTCAACTCAAAGACGTTGTAATCCCTGCTAATACCAATATTCTCCTCTATATGTAGTGACTCAATTTTTGACACCCCATCAGGTAAGTTTGTTATCAGTTTGTCAAGCTCGAGTACCAATTTTCTAAGCTCCGTCCCACAGTGATCTGCCATCATCATTCCGGCCTCGGGAGTAATAGTTAATCCTTTGGATTTGAGATACCTTTCAATCCATGAATAGACCATATCTTCATATAAAGGCAGTGATTCAAAGACAAATCCGTTTGCAACTGCACTTTTATATAACGATGTCCTTTTATCCAGTGATTTGTTGGTAAACGACAAAACCAACAGGGTTGTTGGCATAGGTGCCTTAAAATAGTGCTCCAGATCATCCGGTTTACCCATTAGCTGAGCCTCCTTAACAATTACTACCTGTCTTGACGCAAGCATCGGAAACCTTCTTGCGGCCTCCACAACAGATGCTGCATTTACATCAGAACCATATAGTAAAAGTTGATTAAAGCCCCTCTCATCGGGCGTAAGTGCATGTTCGGCTATTTCGCTGATAATTCTGTCTGAATAGTAAGGCTCTTCACCCATTAAAACATAAAAGGGCTCGAAGAGACCCGACCTGATTCTGCCGATTATATCTTCGAAGCATTTTATACTGCTCTCTATCTCTCGTTTTCCCATAATTAAGTGACGGCTAAATTATGCAAAAAGGGTAAACAGAGCAAATTTTATATCTTTGCCGGGTAATTGGAACAGAATGAAGGATACCATATTTGATCCCGTCAGAAAGAAGAGGGTTGCGCTCACTCCCGAGGAGGGGGTCAGACAGCAATTAATAGCTCTTTTGTCGGGAAAATACGGATATCCCCTTAATTTAATGAGCTGTGAACTTTCCTTTACAATTAACAAACTTAAATACCGCAGTGATCTTGTGGTTTTTGACAAACAGTCAAAACCTGTCTTACTTGCCGAGTGTAAAGCACCCGATGTCTCTATTAAAAAAGAGACATTTGAGCAGATTCTCAGATATAATATGTCTCTTCAGGTGAAATATTTGCTTGTTACCAACGGTAAAGAGACATATCTGGCTAAATTCAACCAACAGGAATCACGGTATGTTTACCTAGAAATGATACCAACTTACGATGAGCTTCTTAAATAAAAAAATATTTCAGGTTATCTCTCTCCGGGCAAAAGAGTCCGGGTTGAGAGCCTTTGTGATAGGTGGTTATGTGAGAGATACCCTTCTTAAAAGAAAGAGTAAAGATATCGACATAGTTGTAGAGGGCAGTGGAATTGAACTTGCAAAGAGAGTGGCAGACACACTCGGTGTTAATGTTACCGTTTTTAAAAGTTTCGGCACAGCAATGATCCGTTACAGAGACATGGAGATTGAGTTTGTGGGCGCCAGAAAAGAATCATACAGATCGAATTCAAGAAATCCAATAGTAGAAGATGGAACAATAGAAGACGATCAGTTAAGAAGAGATTTTACAATAAATGCCCTGGCATTCAGCCTTCAGGAAGAGGATTACGGAACTCTTTCAGACCCTTTTAACGGAGTTGAAGATTTGAAAAACGGCATAATCAGAACTCCACTTGATCCCGACACAACTTACAGCGATGATCCCCTGAGGATGCTGCGTGCAATAAGATTTGCAACACAACTCTCGTTCACCATAGTTCCTGAATCTCTTGAATCGATCAGACGAAATAGTAAAAGAATAGAGATACTCTCGCACGAGAGGATTACAGAGGAGATTAACAAAATCCTGTTATCTCCAAAACCATCTACCGGATTTTATCTTATGGACTCTACCGGTCTGCTAGAATTAATCCTGCCTCAATTGGTCAACCTGAAGGGAGTTGAGATGCTCGAAGGCAAAGGTCATAAGGATAACTTTTCCCATACGCTACAGGTTCTTGACAATCTTGCACATACAAGTGATAATTTATGGCTGAGATGGGCGGCTCTGTTACATGATATCGCCAAACCTGCAACCAAAAAGTACGAACCGGGTATAGGTTGGACATTTCATGGTCATGACCATCTGGGGGCAAAAATGGTTGCAAAAATATTTAAACAGCTTAAAATGCCTCTGAATGACAAGATGAAGTATGTCCAGAAGATGGTTGCTCTGCACCTCAGACCAATTGCTCTTGTCCAGGAAGAAGTCGGAGATTCTGCTGTTAGAAGGCTTTTATTCGATGCCGGAGATGATATAGACGATCTTATGAAACTCTGTGAAGCAGATATTACTTCCAAAAATGAGAGTACAGTTAAGCGTCATAAAAATAATTTTGCAACTGTCCGCGAAAAATTGGTAGAGGTAGAGGCTAAAGATGCTGTCAGAAATTTTGTCAATCCGGTTACAGGAGAGATGATTATGGAAAAGTATGGAATTCCGCCGGGGAGGGAGGTTGGTATAATAAAGGAATTTATTAAAAATGCCATTCTGGACGGAATCATCGGAAACAACCTGACAGAGGCAACTGCTTTAATGGAAGAAAAGGCCGCAGAGCTGGGCCTTTTCAATGATAACATACACAAAAACTAATTACATGAAAGCTGCTTTATTAATAGGCAGTATTTTGCGGATCAAAGTTACTCCATTCCAAAGTCCAGTTATCTGTTGCTGCATCACTTCTGAAAGCACCTACAAAATTTACGTTGGTAAAGAAGCTGTCAGAAATTTTGGTATCTGTAAAGAGACCACTTCTGTTTAGTGCAGGACTTCCTGCAAGCGGAGCCCATGATGCACCTGAAGCAAGTGAGTTTGGCTGTTTAAGCAAAACCTGTGCAATATTTGTTAACAATTGATTGCTATTTGATTGCTGCTTAAAGAAGGTCGAAGAGAATGACTCTGGTGCAGTTTTTACAAAGGTGGAAGCATCGGTTGAGAGAGAATCCTTGAATGAACCATCCTTATCTGAACCCAATATTGTCATCGACGCAAACAAATTATTTTTAAGTACAACATTTCCTGCTGTTGCTGCCTCCTGAGTCTGAGATCCTTTGTCATTGCAGATTGCTATACCAACCGGATATCCTACTGCTATAGAATTATAGAGACTCAAATTTGACCCTCTTCTGATTTGAACTGCAGCCTGATGCTGACCAAGTTTAGATCCGTTATTCGGATAATAAACACCTCCGTCGATATATGATGATACATTATTAAATGCAGGATCCTGACCTATGGGCCCGATTAAAGTAATATTTGAGAAAACAGGTGCAGTTACTGGTTGCTGATTAGGTGCATCTGCATTGTTATCAGACTCAAATCCATTAGATCTGGATACATCGGCAATCTTTGGATTCTTTACTATAAGACCAAACTGAATCTTTCCTCTAAAACCGGCATCCGTGTCAAAATCATCATCCCATGAGTGATAGGAGATAAGATATTTTGAGTTCACAGTTCCGCCAAACCACTCATAAGCGTCATCATTGGAATAAGATACCTGAATATACTCTATTTTTGTTCCGCTACCTACCGAACCCATTGTCAGACCGTTAATCTCCTGATCGGTTTTAAAAGGGTATCCTGCAAATTCAATTCTCACATAAGAAAGGACTCCTGAATTATCGTTATCATCATTACCTCCATGCTTAGAGCGAGGTCCACCTTCGATAATCATCTCTGTTTTATTGTTTCTGGCCTTTCCACATATTATTATGCCACCCCAGTCACCAGGTTTTCTTGATCCTGCCGGTTGGCTGGATGTAAATACAATAGGCTCTTTTGATGTGCCGGCAGCATAAATTTTTCCACCAGTCTCTACAATAAGAGCCGCTTTTGTGTCTTTATCTCCTTTAATAACAGTGCCGGGTTCGATTGTCAGAGTTGCACCGTCAGTTACATAAACCCATCCCTTTAGAATGTATTTCCCCTTTTTAATGGTATGGGTACCTTTTATCTCAAACTCCTGCGATCCGTTACCGATAACATTCCCTTCGAATATAATCTGCTCCTGTTCTGACGGATCAGGTGCCGGTTCCTCTTTCTGACAAGAAGCTGTTAATACAGCAACAATTGCGAAAACGATAACTGAAAAGAAAATCTTAATTGTTTTCATAATGAATTAATATTGATTTGGTTATTTAAAATTTAAACTGAACGGCCAATGTGTATGATGATCCCGGGTTGAAGCTTTTTGATACCTGATTTCTTTTCTGGAGATTACCGGAATTGTCCAGATATTTAGGATACTGTTCAAAAACTATTTTTTGATTCAGAATATCTTTTGCACCCAACTTAATTTCAAATGTTTTACCTATTTTCTTTGAGACAGTCAGGTCTATAATATCTCTTGAGAGCTCGTATGTATCAGGTACATCGTTGTTTACCGAAGCGCCTGAACCTGTATCCGCCCTACCTATACCCACAATTCGCTTTCCGATTCTATTGTAAAGAATCGCAGCACTAATCCCTTTTTTGCTGTTATCATAAAAGAGTGACGCATTAATTATATAGGGAGATTGACCCTGCATTGCTCTGTCTCTTTCCAGGGATCTGTCTTTGTCAAATGTTACTTTACTGAATATATAGGCAGCATTGAGCCCAGCACTAAAGTTTTTAAGCCCTGCAAAATCAAGAGATCTCTTTATATCAGCCTCAATTCCCCAGTTGTTTGCAGCTTTTGCATTCTCAAAAGTATATGTATATGAGCCACCGGCATCAAGATATGTCCACTCAATAGGATTAACGAAATGTTTGTAAAAGAGAGCAAGAGTAACATATTCACTTGTTGACGGGTATCTCTCATATCTGATATCTAAATTGTGAATCACAGCCTGTTTAAGAGATGGATTGCCTTTTACATCAGAAAACAGATTGAAATCATAGTACACCGAAGGAGAGAGTTCTCTGAATTCGGGTCTGTTTACAGATTTCCCGTATGCTAATCTTATCAGCTCTTTTTTATTGATATTGAAAGATCCGTTTATTGAGGGGAAGAGATCAACGAAGTCGTAATTTCGCTTAACAGTGGAAAAATCGTAAATCTTATCATAGCTTGTAAGAATCATGCTTCCGGCTTCTGCCCTGAGGCCTGCAAGAAGGGTAAATCTCTCTTTTGAAACCTTTAAAGAAAGATATCCGGCACCAACAATATTTTCACCCTTGTAGCTGTTCCTGTTATCGGTATCTTCGTAGATATAGAGTTTATCTGAAGAGTAATTTTCTGGTTTAAGAATATCTTCTACAACATTGCCATAAACAAAGTCAGATGGGAGTGAATATCGGTTAAACCTATAAAAAAACTGCCTGTTAGTATAATTTCTTGTTTTGTACTCTCCAAACAATCCGGTTTTTATCTCAATGGGATAAGTTCCTGAACTGTTTACAGGAAATCTGATATTAAATGCAGGTGTAACAATATGCTCCTTTAGACTCACAAAATCCCGTGTGATCTCATTCTGATCAATAGCCATCATACCATAATTGTCATCCCCGAAAATCATATTCTCTTCTCTGTTAATTATTCTTCTGTCGGGTTGTTCCATACCGGCATATGAGTAGGCTACATTCCAGTCAGCATCTCCCCTTCCCACTTTATGATCCCCTGCAATTTGTCCTGTATATGTAAGTCTTCCTGTATAGAGATATTCCTGCTTTTGCTGGTTGTAACGTGCACTTACATTCTGCCATCCTTCACGCTCTGTATAACGGCTCTTGCCCAGGATATTGATAATATTTCTGAATTCAATTTTGTTCTCTCCTTTCAAAAGAGAGATGTTAAGCATACCTCCTAATCTGGTGTCTAGAGAGTACTGATTATCGGTGTAATTATATATATATTCCGGATTGTCCGAAACAACATTATAGACACCGAACCGTGCATTGAGCATCTCTTTGTAACTCTGTGAACTCCTCGTGTAGTTAATGGCTGTTGATATGCCGATTTTTGTATCGTTAAATACTTTTGCTGCGCTGTTTAACATCACAGAGAACCTCTGATCCGGAAGAGCCTTGCCGGATGTAACAGACCAATCCTCTCTGAATCCGCCTTTTGTAACATCAGTAACCAGTGATTGATTATTATTATCAAGTCTTACCGGAACAACAGACCTGAGACCTCTTTCCTTTCCGCTTATTCCAAAATAATCAGAGGTGAGTGTTTTGGTTCTGAGCTGATCATTGAAATGAGTTACAGAATTAATGCCTGTTCCGTATGAGATAATCAGTTCGTTTTTTTCAGGCATACTACCTGTAGTAATCTTAACGAATCCCCCTGAAAAATCAGAGGGAATATCAGCCGATTGGGACTTTACAATCAAAATGCTCTCAAGTTGAGATGAGGGCAGCATATCAAATGAAAAAGATCTTGAGTCTGCCTCTGTGCTTGGTACAGAAGAGTTGTTAATCCAGACATTGTTGTATCTGCTGGGGAGACCTCTTACAATAATATATCTGTCTCCAATTACCGAAACACCTGGTATCCTTCTCACCACCTCAGCGGCATTTCGGTCCTGAGATTTGCCTATCTCCCGTCCTGACATTCCACTGATTACCGTAGCTGATGTTCTGGCGGCCATAATTACTGCTATTTCGGAATTCATCCTGCGGGCAGATGTTACAGTAGCCTCTGAGAGCAGATTTGCAGCCTGATCAAGAACTATATTAAAGGTATTCTTTCCGGGTATTATTTCAAGGTCCTCTACTACTATTTTTTGATAGCTTATTGCACCAATTTCTGCACGATACCTTCCCAAAGGAAGATTATCTATTTTATAATTTCCATCCATATCTGTGACTGCCCCTTTTTTAAGGTCAGGGAAGAAAACTGAGGCACCGATAACAGGTTCTCCGGTTTCGCTGTCCAGAATTACCCCCTCCAGTGCAGGAGCGGTCTGAGCAAATAAACTGAAAGTAGTCAGGAAAAAAGTTGCTGCTGATATTACAGTAAGCTTGAAAGATGATTTCACCACAATAATTTTTATATTTACGATGGCAAAAGTATCTACAGGTTGTTACGTGAGTAATACAAAAAAATTAAGATATTTTTACAAAAATGACCTCTTTGTTAACATATTGTTACATTAATTTACCTTTGTTGCATGGAAAAGAAAAAAGTACTTATTGTTGACGACGAGGAGGATTTATGTGAAATCCTCAGTTTTAATCTGAAGAGTGCCGGATTTATAGCAGATACAGCCTTCTCTGCTGAGGAGGCATATGCAAAACTGAAGAATAATTACGATATTCTTCTTTTAGATGTAATGATGGGTCCTATTTCAGGATTTAAACTTGCAGAGTTGGTTAGAGAAGATTTCAGCAAGGAACTCCCAATAATATTTATATCTGCTAAAGATCAGGAGAGCGACAAACTCAAGGGGTTCAACCTGGGTGCAGATGACTATATTTCAAAACCATTTTCTGTAAAGGAGGTCATTGCGCGTGTTAATGCAGTTCTCGCAAGAAGCTCAGGCTTTAAAGAGAGGGAACTAAAGGATAAGAGGCTAAAAAATGAGATTATTGATTTTAAAAAATTACAAATCAATAAAACAAACAAACTGGTTACTATTGAAGGCTCAACTGTAAAACTTACTAAAAAGGAGTTTGAAATACTATACATGCTTGCAAATGAGCCATATAAAATTTTTTCACGAGCTGAAATTCTGGATACAGTATGGCAGGATGAGGCATATGTTTTAGAAAGAACTGTTGATGTGCATATTGCCAGATTAAGGAAAAAGATAGAACCATATGGATCGGTAATAGCCAATCGCTCCGGCTACGGATATTGCTTCGATCTGCAATATGAACCTGATTCCGATGAGCAAGTTTAAAATAAGTTATAAATACAAGATCTTGCTATATTTTCTGGTTGTATTGGTTACGACCGGGATGTTGTTTTCGTACATACTGGTAAAGAGGGAAAAGCAGCTAAAACTTGACCGGATAACATACCGCATGCAACCCTACACAGACCTTATATACAGCCATATCAAGAATCAAAAGTATGCTGATGTCTCAACTGTTATCAATTCGCTTGATCATATTTTACCGGCAGATCTAAGAATAACCCTCCTTGATACAGCCGCATGGGTTTTATACGATAACTTTACCACAAAAGATTCTATCCTTGAGCAACATCTTGACAGACCGGAAATTATCGAAGCAAAAGAGAACGGGTACGGAACGTCATTCCGATATTCTGCCACATTAGGCAAGGAGTATCTCTACTATGCAAAAAGGTTTGATGGCTTATTTCTCAGGACAGCTCTTGATTATAATGCCTCCGTATTACCTGTCATAAAAGAGGAGAAGACATATCTTTACTATATAGTTGCAGTATTTCTTCTCTCACTTGCCGTACTGCTTTACATAATCAGAACCATTAATAAACCTTTCACAGCACTTAAAGAGTTTATAGGGAGAGTACAGCATGGTGATGAAGATTACGACCATGTGGAGCTGCCAAAAGACGAACTGGGCGAAGTTATTGAAAAAATTGTCACAGCATTCAGACAGCAGGAGATATCTAAAAAATATAAACAGGAGCTTACACATAATGTGGCGCATGAACTCAAAACTCCGGTAACCGGTATAATGGGATATCTGGAAACACTCCTAAATCAGGAAAACATAGAAAAGGATCAATCAAGATTTTTTCTCGAAAGAGCATATGCTCAATCGCTAAGGCTGAATGCAATAATAAGTGACATAGCTGTTCTGAATAAGATCGAAGAGGCTTCAGATAAATTTGAATACGAGAAGATTAATATATGGAAGTGTCTTAAAGAGATTGAGAGTGATCTCTCATATAAACTGGAAGAGAAAAATATCCGGTTTGTTGTAAATGTTGAGTGGGAACTTGAAATTGACGGCAATTATCTGTTGATATACTCTCTTTTTAAAAACCTTATAGACAACTCAATAGACCATGCCGGAAAGGGCGTTGAAATTTATATCTTCCAATCAGGAATTGCCAATAATATGGTGAGTTTTACGTATTATGACACAGGAAAGGGGATTAAAGAGGAGCATATCGGAAGAATATTTGAGAGATTCTATCGCGTTGAGGAGGGTAGAAGCAGAAAGAGCGGAGGAAGCGGACTAGGTCTCTCTATTGTGAAAAATGCAGTTATGCTGCACAAAGGGAACATAACAGTCAAAAACCGTTATAACGGAGGTCTTCAATTTGATTTTTCTCTCAGAATCAATGCATCGTGACGCCAATCAGATGCAAAAACTCCTCCCTTGTTCTCATATCTTTAAGAAACGCTCCTGTAAAAGCAGAGGTTGTAGTAATAGAATGTAGTTTCTGGACTCCTCTAATCTGCATACACATATGAGAAGCCTCAATTACAACAGCCACTCCAAGAGGATTAAGTGTATCCTGAATACAATCTCTTATCTGCACAGTTAGTCTCTCCTGTACCTGAAGTCTCCGGGCGTAGGCCTCAACCACTCTTGCAATCTTGCTCAATCCTGTAATATAACCATTCGGAATATAAGCAACATGAGCTTTACCATAGAATGGTAACATATGGTGCTCACAAAGTGAATATAATTCAATATCCTTAACAAGCACTATCTGTTGATACTCCTCTTTGAATTTTGCAGAATTGAGTATTGCCTTTCCGTCCATCTGGTAACCCTGAGTCAAAAACTGAATTGAACGGGCAACTCTTACGGGTGTTAGCTTAAGCCCTTCACGCTCTGAATCTTCTCCAATCAGATCCAGAACATTTTTATAGTTTTTAGCCAGTTCCTGAGTTGTCTCCTCGTCGTACTGCTCTATCTTTGTATATGCCATAATAATTATCTAATTTCGTGCAATATTACAAAAAAAATACTAATGAGAATTTTGATTACTGCAGCTGAGGAAGAGGAGATAATCACGGCTAAACAGGCATTTAACTCATTATCAAAGAGACAGAGTTATGGACTTGATGTAACTTATATGCTTACAGGCATAGGTACAACCTCAACAAGTTACCGCCTTACAAAGATTTTAAACTCAGCATCTGAAAAGTTCGATCTTGTACTAAACATAGGTATAGCAGGTAGTTTCACCCCTGATTTCCCAATTGGCTCAGTTGCAATAATTGAGAAAGAGCATTTTGGAGATCTGGGATTTGAGACATTCGGCGGATTCCAGACTCTTTTTGATTATAAGATACTTGATGCTGATACCCACCCGTATAAAGGGGGTGCTCTTCATGCTCCGGAACTGGAACCTGCACTTGAAAATGCTCTTAAAATTTATAAAAAGGCAACAGCAGTAACTGTTCAGACAGTAAGCGGACTTCCAGAAAAAACTTTACAGCTGATTAAGGACTTTAAACCTCAGATTGAGAGTATGGAGGGGGCTGCCTTTTTTTATGTTTGCATCTTGGAAAAGGTTAAATTTTTAGAGATAAGATCGGTATCAAACGAAGTTGGTGAGAGGGACAGAAGCAAATGGAATATACCTCTTGCTCTTGACTCTCTAAGAGATGCCTGCAAAATTATTTTTGAGGCTCTGCTGCAATGAGACTAAAACTTGCATACTCCCCCTGCCCTAATGACACATTCATTTTCCACGCGATGGTCAACTCGCTGATCGATTGCGAAGGACTTGATTTCGATCTGACACTTGCCGATGTAGAGAATCTTAATCAGGGGGCATTAAAGGGAGAATTTGATATATGTAAGTTAAGCTACCATGCCTTTTTCCTTATGGCAGAAAGGTATGTGATGCTAAGATCGGGAAGTGCTCTCGGGCATAATAACGGTCCTCTATTTGTAACAAGTGAATCAAATTCTCTTCTGAAATATGATGGCACTCCCGATTATGAACTAATATCAAAAAATCCAATCGCAATCCCCGGCAAGCTTACTACTGCCGCCATGTTACTTGGAGTAGCATTTCCACATGTAAAACATACAACCCCGGTTATTTTCTCAGATATAGAGAAAAAGGTATTATCCGGAGAGTTTGCAGGAGGAGTGCTAATTCACGAAGGAAGATTCACATATCATAAAAGAGGCCTTAAACTGATTGCAGACCTGGGAACTATGTGGGAAAAGATGAGCTCTCAGCCTATTCCTCTGGGAGGAATTGCTATCCGCAGAGATCTGGGAGAAGATTTGGCGGCCCGTGTAAACCGAGTTCTGAGAAGAAGTATTGAGTATGCGATACAAAACCCGAATATGTCAAAAGAATATGTATGCAGCTACGCCCAGGAACTTGATAATGAGGTGATTCAAAAGCATATTGACCTTTTTGTAAATCAATATACAATTGATGTTGGAACAAAGGGCCAGGAGGCAGTCAATTACATGTATAACAAAGGAGTTGAACAAGGTTTATTTGCAAAATGTGATTTGAAACTCTTTATTTTATAGATTTGCATTCTAAAACATAACAAGATGAGCAAGGAAATCATCAGAATTCAGGGAATCAAGAAGTTCTACAAAGTTGGCACTCAAGAGGTGAGGGCGCTTAACGGTGTTGACATAATTATAAACCAGAACGAATATGTTGCCATCATGGGTCCATCCGGCTCAGGAAAATCAACAATGATGAATATACTTGGTTGTCTTGATAGTCCTACAGACGGCACTTATATCCTCAATGGAACTGATGTATCCAAAATGGATGACGGTCAGCTCGCAGAGATCAGGAACAAAGAGATTGGATTTGTTTTCCAGTCTTTTAATCTCTTACCAAGATATACTGCACTGGACAATGTTGCATTACCTCTGATATACTCAGGAGCCGGCAAGGCTGAAAGAGACAACAGAGCTAAGGAGGCTCTGGAAAGTGTCGATCTCACTGACAGAATGCATCATAAACCCAACGAACTTTCAGGTGGTCAAAGACAAAGAGTTGCGGTTGCAAGGGCGCTGGTAAACAAACCATCCATCATACTTGCTGACGAACCAACCGGAAACCTCGATTCAAAAACATCAAAAGATATTATGAAGTTGTTTGATAATATTTACAAAATGGGTAACACTATTATTGTAGTTACTCACGAAGAGGATATTGCCAAACATGCCAGACGAATAATAAGACTTCGTGACGGGCTGGTTGAGTCTGATGAAGTAAATGCAAATCCTGTTAAAGAGATTTAGTTGATGAAAGTATATACAAAAACCGGCGATAAAGGGAAGACATCACTTGTTGGCGGCACAAGAGTCAGTAAAGATGATCCTAAGGTAAATGCGTACGGCAATGTAGATGAGTTGATTTCTCACATAGCTCTTCTAAGGGCAGATGCTAAGGGAGCTCCTTATCACGAAAACCTACGCAGGATCCAGGCAAATCTTATGCTGGTCGCAGCACACTTTGCTTCTGATTCTGAACAATCAAAAAAAATCAAATCACTGGAAATATCTGAGATAGAATTTCTTGAAGAACAGATTGACTTGATGACAGCAGAACTTCCCGCCCAGAATGCATTCATTCTTCCCGGCGAGCCAAGAGTATCAGCAGAATGCCATATCGCCAGAACAGTATGCCGACGTGCAGAGAGATCATCAATTGTACTTTTTTCTGAACCAAGAGTAGAGAGCGCAATAAAATATCTCAACAGACTCTCTGATTATCTGTATGTATACGCCAGATATCTGGCAATGGTTAATGGAGATTCTGATGATTTCTGGTATCAATAATCTTGTTAATTAAAAATAATTCATTATCTTCGCACACTATTTTGGTATTTAATTGTAAGTACTTAATAATTAATTCTTTGCACTATGTATTGGACATTAGAACTGGCATCGAAACTGGAAGATGCCCCATGGCCGGCTACCAAAGAGGAGTTGATTGATTATGCAACCCGTTCAGGTGCACCTTTGGAAGTAATTGAAAATCTCGAAGATCTTGAAGATGACGGAGAGGTATATGACAGCATTGAGGATATCTGGCCTGATTACCCCAGCAAAGAGGACTTCTTCTTTAATGAGGAGGAGTATTAATATAGTCTGAAATGAAAATAATTATTGCCGGAGCAGGCGAAGTAGGCAGTCACCTGGCAAAAATGCTCAGTAATGAGTACCACGATCTTACCATTATTGACAATGAAGAGTCGCGGTTAAACAGGGTAGCTGAGAGCTCAGATGTTATTACAGTTTTTGGCTCTCCTACATCTATAAAGACACTTGCCTACGCAGGGGCCGCCAAAGCGGACCTCTTTATTGCCGTAAGCCCTTCTCAGGAACAGGATGTGAATATCATAAGCGCACTCCTGGCAAAAAAAATGGGCAGCTCTAAAGTTACAGCCAGGATCAATAACGACGAATATTTGCAGAATGAGAACAAGCTCCTCTTTACAGAGATGGGGATTGATTTGCTGTTTTATCCCGAAAAAATTGCTTCTCACGAAATCACAGACCTTCTGAAGCAGACAGGTACCTCTGAGTTTATGGACTTTTCAGGAGGTAAACTTCAGCTTATTGTATTCCGACTGGATGATGGTGCACCACTAATCGACAAAACTCTGGCTGATTACACTTCAGAAGGAGAACTTCAATACCGAGCTGTTGCAATATCCCGTGAAGGTCAGACAATTATCCCAAGAAGCTCTACAAGATTCAAGATGCATGACCTTGTATTTGTAATCTCTAAAAGGACAGGTGCACAAGAGGTTATGAGTTACTCCGGAAAGAACAACATCGATGTAAAAAGGCTTATGATTGTAGGAGGCGGAAGGATTGGAGAGATGGTTGCCAAGAAACTAGAAGGAAGCATCGATTACATTAAGCTTATCGAAAAGAGGCGGGAAAGGTGTGACGTTTTAAATGAACGCCTTAAAAAAACACTGGTTATTAACGGTGATGCAAGAAACACAGATCTTCTCATAGAGGAGGATGTGAATGACTTTGACGCATTCGTAGCAGTAACAAGCAGTTCAGAAACAAACATTTTATCCTGCGTAATGGCAAAGAAGATGGGTGTTGCCAAAACTATTGCAGAGGTTGAGAACATTGATTATATCAAACTGGCCGAAGGTATGGGTGTAGATGCAGTAATCAACAAGAAACTCATAACTGCAAGCCGGATTTTCCGCTTTACTCTCTCTAATAAAGTTCAGTCTATTAAATGTCTAAATGGATCTGATGCCGAAATTCTGGAATTCATTGTCAACCCTAACAGTCTAATAACCAGAGATAAAGTAAGAAATTTAGGTTTTCCTAAAGATGCAATTATCGGAGGTGTAATAAGGGGAAACAACAGCTTTATTGCGTTGGGAGACACAGAGATTAAGCCTTATGACCGTGTTGTTGTATTTGCTTTACCTTCTGCTCTTAAAAAGGTGAATAAATTTTTCGCCTGATTAGCTCATCTGTAAAATATTTATAAAACTCTTCCATTTATCTTATTATAATTTGTAAGCAAAAGTAGCTTATCTCATTTCGATTTATTACCTTTGCCGCACATTTTTAAAATACACAAGAGATGGGAAGATTTCAATTTGAAGTTAGCGGAAAGACACGCACCGAACATGATTTACTGGGTGAAAAAGAGGTACCGGCAGAGGCACTTTTCGGAATTCAAACTTTAAGATGCGTAGAGAATTTTGACATCAGCAGGGATTACCTTTCGGAATATCCCGAATTTACAAAGGCATTAGGAATTGTCAAGATGGCGGCAATTCAGGCAAATCATAAACTTGGTCTTGTGAGTGATCAAATTAAAGATGCTGTGGTAGCTGCCTGTAAAGAGCTTATGGAGGGGCAGCATCTTGAACACTTTCCGATAGATATGGTACAGGGGGGAGCCGGCACAAGCGTCAATATGAATGCAAACGAGGTAATTGCAAACAGGGCACTTGAGATAATGGGAAAAGAGCGTGGGCAGTACCAGTATTGCAGCCCTAACGATCATGTAAATATGGCTCAGTCTACAAATGATGCCTACCCAAGCGCTATGCATATCGGACTTTACCTAACCCACTTTCATGTGAGAGAGGCAATGGAGAGCCTGATTCAATCTTTTGAGAACAAAGAGAGGGAGTTTGCCTCAATAATAAAGATGGGAAGGACTCAACTTCAGGATGCTGTTCCAATGACATTGGGGCAAAGCTTTGGGGCATATGCCTCTGCCATGAAACATGAACTTGAAAGGCTTGAGAAAGCAGCTGATGAATTCCTTGAGATAAATATGGGAGCAACTGCAATAGGCACAGGGATTACCGCAGAACCAGGATATGCCGAAGAGTGCATCAAAAACATAAGACAAATCACAGGATGGGATATCAAACTTGCGGGTAATCTAATTGAGGCAACTCACGACACCTCATGTATGGTTTCATACGCCTCTGCTCTGAAAATGATAGCAATACGCTTATCGAAAATATGTAACGACCTTAGAATACTCTCTTCAGGACCAAGAACGGGAATTGCAGAGATAAGCCTTCCACCAAAACAGCCGGGATCATCAATTATGCCTGGTAAAGTAAACCCGGTAATTCCTGAAGTTGTTAATCAGGTGTGCTTCAAAATTATAGGAAATGAAACAGCTGTTTGTATGGCTTCAGAAGCTGCTCAACTCGAGCTTAACGTAATGGAACCAGTTATGGTTCAAAGCATTGTAGAGTCAAGCGACTGGATGATCAGAGCGTTGAACACCCTACGGGTGGAGTGCATAGACGGCATTAAGGCCAATCCTGAGCACTGCCGCAATATGGTTGAGAACTCAATAGGAATTGTAACTGCCCTTAAGCCATTTATAGGCTATGAAAAGAGCACCGAGATTGCAAAAGAGGCCCTTCAGTCAGGTAAAAGTGTTTATAAACTTGTGTTGGAAAAAGGTGTCTTAACTAAGGAGCAGATGGACAAAATTCTTGACCCTGCAAACATGGTAAAACCTGTAAAAATTGAGATTTAGACTAGTAAATGCTTCTGTATGATTCACGTAATTTGAAAGTTATAGGAAAAACATACACAACACTTGCTGTCTGATTATACATCCTGGCGGGGTTCCATAGAGGGGAATTACTCACTACTGAGACCGCCTCCGCCGATAAATCAGGATGAGGGCTGCTGATGACATTTATATCAATCAGACGGCCCTCTTCTGTTATTGTAAAACTTAGCTTAACTACTCCTTCTATTCTTGAATCTCTGCAATTTTCTGGATATCTGAGCCTGCGGGAAACCCAGTACGCAAAACTCGACTCCACAGGCTTACCCTTGAATAATGGTTCTTGTTTGATTCTGGACTTATCGGTAACAACAGAGCCATCTTCGTCCCAGTAATTCTCTTTTATTATCTTATCATTATCATATTCAATTGCAGCTGACCTCTTACCACTTCTGAAAAAATACTCACTTAACCCTTGTCTCTTTCCTGCGATATATTGCTGAACTCCTAAAACAGTCCCATCCACTCTGAATAATCTTGTAGGGCCATGTCTGAGTCCGTTAACATAAAAGGCATTATATAACATCTTAGTGGTTTCCTTGCCAAAAATTATAAGATTTCCGCTCCTCTTGTCATTGGTTGCAAAAAACCCCTCTGTTCCGGTAAATTTACCCTTTGCCATTATTTTTACAGGATAGAGCTGACTGGTGTCCGACTCAGGTCTGAAAAGTGCATACATTGCCACTGACGGATGACATCTTTCCCATTTATCAGTATAATACTCCTGGGAAAAGAGAGTAGCCGTGAATATCAACAATGAGACTAACAAGAGAGTTTTTTTCATAATATCTATGATTATTGTTAATAAAATAAAACCATCACATCAAACATAATACTTTTTTTAAGATATTTACACTTAAAGTTCTCACAAAATGAAGATTAACCTTTAATTATACTATTCTAAATTGCTCAAAACGGGCGCAAACACAACGAGGGCCAAACATTTTAATAAAATAGATATCCTCCTGAAAAAATCTTTTAACTAGCCAATTATTAGCATTATTCCACTCATTTAACAGTTATTTAAGGCAAATTCTAAAAATAATCGAGACATTTAGGTGAGCTAGTTTTGGCGCAGAGCGGGGCACTGCTTACCTTTGCAGCATGGCATCGGTACTACAGGCAGAAAAACTATCCAAAAGTTACGGAACAAAGGTTCTTTTTGAGAATCTGTATCTTAATATTAACGAGGGAGAAAAGGTGGCTTTGATTGCCCCTAACGGAAGTGGTAAAAGCTCTCTGTTAAAGATTCTTGCAGGGAAAGACACCTCTGAAAAAGGTGGTAATGTTAAACTCTTTTCCAATACGGGAGTTGCATGGTTGGAACAAGAGCCTGAGTTCAATCCGGAAAGAACTATTTTTCAGGAGGTTTATACCTCTTCCGACGAGACATCTGCTGCTGTTGCCCGCTACGAAGAGGCCTTGTTGTCAGGAAATCAGAAAGAGTTGCAGGAGGCAATTCACGAAATGGATCACCTAAACGGGTGGCAGTATGAGTTGCGTATAAAACAGATTCTAACAGGGCTTAAGATAGACGGGCTTAACAATAAAATGGGTGAACTTTCGGGCGGTCAGAGAAAGAGGGTGGCTCTAGCCAAGATGATGATTGCTGAGTCTGATCTTATTCTCCTTGATGAACCTACTAACCATCTTGACCTTGATATTACAGAATATCTGGAAGAGTACCTCAAAAGAGGCAAAGCAACAATTCTGATGGTTACTCACGACAGATATTTTCTTGACAGGGTTTGCAACAAAATTATTGAGTTGGAAAACGGCGCACTTTATACCTATAACGGAAACTATTCCTATTTTCTGGAGAAGAGGGAGCAGCGGATTGAGAATTTTAACACCGAAACTGAAAGGGCTAAAAACCTTCTAAGGGGAGAGCTTGACTGGATGCGAAGAATGCCCCAGGCAAGGGCCACAAAGGCAAAATACAGGATAAATGCATTTTATGAGCTAAAGGAGAGGGCAGAGAAGGGAACACGAGAGAAGAACATAAGTATAGATATCGCTACTTCTCGTCTTGGGAAAAAGATAATCCATTGTAAAAACTTATCACACTCCTATGGTGACTATAAAACCATCGACAGATTTACATACAACTTTGCCAGAGGTGAGAAAATAGGTCTTGTAGGACCAAACGGAGTTGGTAAAACTACATTTCTTGAGGTAATAACAGGAGCAATTAAACAGGATTCCGGAGAGAGGGATTTGGGTGAGACAATAGTATTTGGGTATTACAGACAAAACGGCCTTGAGTTTGACCCTGAAGAGACTGTTATTGAGGCTGTAAGAAAGTTTGCAGAGGTTGTTACTCTCTCTGACGGTAATACAATTCCTGTAGCATCATTTCTGAATCGCTTCCTCTTTCCACACAATATGCACTACAATAAGATAGGAACGCTCAGCGGGGGTGAAAGACGCAGACTCTATCTTGTTACTGTGTTAATGAAAAATCCCAATTTTCTGATACTGGACGAACCTACCAACGACCTTGACATTATGAGTCTTAATGTGCTTGAAGAGTATCTTGAATCTTTCAAAGGGTGTGTGATTGTGGTAACTCACGACAGGTATTTTCTTGACAAAATTGCTCAGCACCTGTTTGTTTTTGAGGGCAACGGCATTATTAAGGATTACGTGGGCAAATACTCTGAATACAGAGAGATGATCCGTGAAATGGAACGTCATGAAGCTCAAAAAGAGAGGGTTGCCAAAGAGGAGAATTTGAGTGCGCAGAGGGAGATTCAGAAAAATCTGCCCGAACCGGGTGGAAAGGTTAAGTTATCGTTTAAGGAGAAGAGAGAGCTTGAAAGTCTTGAGCAGCAGATCTCTCAGATGGAAAACGAAAAGAGCAGCCTTGAGACTGCTCTTAATTCAGGAAGTATGTCCTCTGACGAACTGATTAAGGCCTCTGCCAGATTTGCCGATCTCCTCAAAGAGCTTGAAATTGCCGGTGAGAGATGGATCGAGCTTGCAGAGAGAAACAATTAACGTGTCAGTTTTTTGTATTTGAATCGTTTTGGGGTAATATCACCCAATCTTCTCTTTTTATTCTCTTCATATTCTGAGTAGCTTCCTTCAAAGAAGTATGTTTTGGAGTCTCCTTCAAAGGCAAGAATATGGGTTGCAATTCTATCCAGGAACCATCTGTCGTGAGAGATAATTACAGCGCAGCCCGCAAAGTTCTCAAGACCCTCTTCAAGTGCCCTTATAGTATTAACATCAACGTCATTGGTAGGTTCGTCAAGTAGCAGTACATTGGCCTCCTCCTTTAGCGTGAGTGCAAGGTGAAGCCTGTTTCTCTCACCGCCGGATAGTATCCCGCACATCTTCTCCTGATCGGCTCCGGAAAAGTTGAATCGTGAAACATAGGCTCTGGCATTCACCTCTTTGTTTCCAAGTTTTACAAATTCTGAGTTCTGTGAAATTGTCTCATAGACACTTTTGTCAGGATCTATCGATCTGTGCTGCTGGTCAACATAGGCAATCTTAACAGTCTCTCCAACTGCAAAGGTGCCGGCATCTGCCTTCTCCATCCCCATTATCAGTCTGAAAAGAGTTGTCTTTCCTGCACCGTTTGGCCCTATCACTCCAACAATACCTGCAGGAGGAAGCTTAAAGTTCATATCTTCGAACAGGATTCTGTCTCCGAAACCCTTCACCACTCCTGAAGCTTCAATAACCTTATCACCCAGTCTTGGTCCGTTGGGTATGAAGATTTCCAGCCTCTCCTCTTTGGATCTGCCATCCTCGTTAAGGAGTTTTTCATATGCCGACAGACGTGCTTTTGATTTTGCCTGACGAGCTTTAGGGGCCATCCTCACCCACTCCAGTTCTCGCTCAAGTGTCTTCCTTCTCTTACTCTCCTGCTTCTCTTCCTGTGCAAGCCTAGTGGACTTCTGATCGAGCCACGAAGTGTAGTTTCCTTTCCACGGAATTCCCTCACCTCTGTCAAGTTCAAGAATCCATCCCGCAACATTGTCAAGGAAGTAACGGTCGTGAGTAACCGCAATAACTGTTCCCTTATATTGCTGAAGGTGAGCCTCAAGCCACTGAATACTCTCTGTATCAAGGTGGTTGGTAGGCTCGTCAAGGAGAAGAACATCTGGCTCCTGCAACAGAAGTCTGCAGAGTGCTATCCTTCGTTTTTCACCTCCGCTAAGATGTTTGACAAGGGCATCAGGATCGGGACACTGAAGGGCATCCATCGCCTTTTCAAGTTTAGAATCGATATCCCATCCGTTAAGGTGCTCGATTTTATCGGTTAACTCTCCCTGAAGATCAATCAGTTTTGCCATCTCGTCATCGTCCATCGGCTCTGCAAACTTTGCGTTCACCTCTTCGTACTGCCTCAGAAGATCAACAACTTCGTGTGCGCCCTCTTTTACAATATCAAGAACAGTTTTGCTTTCGTCAAGCTGTGGTTCCTGCTCAAGATACCCCACTTTATAACCGGGTGCCCATACTACTTCACCCTGATATGATTTTTCAACCCCTGCAATGATTTTAAGCAAAGTTGATTTTCCCGATCCGTTAAGACCTATAATACCAATTTTTGCCCCGTAGAAAAAGGAGAGGTAAATGTCTTTAAGAATTGCTTTATTATTGGTCGGCAGTATTTTACCGACTCCGTTCATGGAAAAAATTATCTTTTCGTCCGCCATTTTTTATTTATTTACGCGGCAAAGATAATACCATATTATCTCTTTCCCAATTTAAGAATCAGGGTGTCTACATAACTTACAGATATTAGAGAATCACGCATTGTCTTCACCTTAGAAACCGCCTCACTGAACAATGCTGTATTTGCCTTTTTAACCGGATCGGCAGGTGGAGCCTCCATTGTAAGCGGATTTATAGGTTTTCCGTTTTTCCACACTCTAAAATCCAGATGAGGTCCTGTTGAGAGCCCTGTACTTCCGACATATCCAATCACCTCTCCCTGCCTTACTCTTTTACCTACGGAAAGACCTTTTGCGTAGCTGTTAAGATGCAGATATGCTGTTGTATAAATAGAATTATGTTTGATTTTGACAGTGTTGCCTCCTCCTCCGGCATAGCCTCTTTGAACCACCACTCCGTCTCCGATTGACATAACCGGAGTACCCCTTGGCGCAGCATAATCTACACCGGTATGGGGTCTGACTATCCTTGTCACCGGGTGTCTTCTTGAATATGTAAATTTGGATGAAATTCTTGTAAAGCTAAGAGGAGCTTTAAGAAAGGCCTTTCTCAGATTTTCACCCTTCTCGTTCCAATACTGAGCAACCTCATCCTGAACAAACCGATAGGCGTCATACTCCCTTCCTGCATGGGTGAAGTATGCACCATATATTGTTCCTATATCAAAAAACTTATCTCCAACATAGAGCTCTTCGTACAAGGCAATAAATGAATCTCCCCTTCTTAATCCGAAGAAGTCAATCGACCATGCATATATATCAGATAATCTGAGCGCAAGCAGAGGATTATAACCTGCATAAAGAACATCGTTCCAAAGTGATGAATTTATGGTAACAGATGCCATTTTTAATCTGCTCTCTATTTCTCTCTCCGAAACCTTCACAAAAATTGAATCATGAACGCCAAATGTTACATAAGTTGTTTTGGTGTCTTCATAAACCAGGTAAGCTAATCTGGGCTCTTCCTCTTTTGTAAAAAAAGCTCTGTATGTATTCCCCACTTTTATCTTTTTAAGATCAAAAATGCCCCTTGATGCCTGCGTCAGGGAGTAGATATCAGACTGGGGAACTCCCATAGATGTCATCAGATTTGTAAAAAATTCACCTCGTCTTATCTGACCCTCTTTTGATTCAAATTCAGACATGGGAAATCCAAATTCAAACAACTCATTTTGTGAAACTTCCGTCTCCAGTGTTTCATTAACCTCACTATTATCCGATGTACATGAAAAGAGCGAAAAAATTAGTGCATACAGAAAAATCTTCTTCATAATTATCCATTTTGGTGCTCGAAGATAGCCATTTAATCCCAAATTGTTGAAAAATATGTGGAAAAAATTGTAAAAATTTGTAATAAAGTGGAAAAGATTCTTTAAATTTGCCTAGGTCAAAACCACAATTCAAGGTTGTAATGATTAAGTTCATAGGAGAACATACTTCAAAGATAGATGACAAGGGAAGAGTCGTATTTCCTTCGTCTCTGAAATCTATGTTGTTAGAGTCTCAGGACTTTCGTTTTGTGGTTAAAAAAGATCTCTATTTCAACTGTCTGGAGATGTACACATACGAAGAGTGGATTAGGCAGTCAGAGGAGGTCAAGTCTCGTCTCAATTTTTTCAAGAAAGAGCACGCCCTCTTCTGGAGGGAGTACATGAGAGACAGAGCCCTGGTAGAACCGGATGGAAAATTTGGCAGAATATCAATTCCTAAAAGGCTGCTTGCAGAGATAGGCGCCGACAAGGAGGTGATTTTTGCAGGCAACGACCACAAAATCGAAATCTGGGCTAAAGAGAACTACAACCAGGAGAGACTCCCCGGAAATGATTATTCTGAACTGGCAGAGAAAATCTTAGGATAGGAGGAGTTGGTTATGGGCACTTACCACACACCTGTACTACTTGATGAGAGTGTATCTGCTTTGGTTTTATCCAAAGCGGGAATTTATGCCGATGTAACATTCGGAGGTGGCGGACACAGCAGAGAGATCTTAAAAAGATTGGACAGCAAAGGCAGATTGATTGCAATGGACAGAGATACCGATGCATTAAATAATGCACCGGATGACAAAAGGTTGGTACTTGTACATAATAACTTCAGATTTCTGAGAAATTATGTAAGGTATCACGGATTTGAAAAACTTGACGGAATATTGGCAGATCTTGGGGTCTCCTCTCATCAGTTTGATACAGAACAGAGAGGCTTTTCCTTCAGATTTGACTCTCTTCTGGATATGAGAATGAATACGCTTGCTAAACAGACAGCAGCCGATATTTTAAATAGTTATCAGCAGGAGGAGCTATCAGATATGCTCCGTAAATACGGTGAAGTTGAAAACAGCAGGAGAGTAGCATCTCTCATATGCCGCGAAAGAGAAAAAGCAATGGTAAAGACCACTGCAGATCTGAACAGGGCATTAGCCCCGGTTCTACCAAAATTCTCGGAACACAAATATCTGGCAAAGATATATCAGGCCCTCAGAATTGAGGTAAACGGAGAGATGAGGGCTTTAGAATGCTTTTTAAATGATAGTAAAGAGATTCTGAAACCGGGAGGGAGATTGGTAGTTATAACCTATCACTCTCTGGAAGACAGAATGGTTAAGGTTTTTATGAAGACAGGAAACACAGAGGGAAAAGTAGAAAAGGATATTTACGGGAGATTTGAAACACCATTCAATATAATAACTAAAAAGGCGGTAATCCCATCGGAAGAGGAGATTTCGTCCAACACAAGAGCACGAAGTGCAAAACTGAGAGTAGCAGAGAGAGTATGATTTAAAACTACCTGAACATGGCTAAGAAAAACTGGATGAACGAGATACTGGGAGGTCAGATACTCCTTCACAGCGGTATCCTGCAACATGTCCGTTTTGTGCTGTTTCTGTTTGTTCTTGTGATTTTATACATAACGATAAACTTCGGAATGGAGAGAAGTCTCCTGATTGAAAGGAGAAATCAGAGAGAACTAAAACATCTCAAGGCTGACTACACAAGCAAATCAGCAAGATTGCAGTATCAAAGTAAAAGATTGGAGGTAGAGAAGAGGCTGTTAGAGCTCAACTCGACTCTTAAAGCGCCTGTAAATCCACCAAAACGGGTAATTATCGGAGAGTAATTTTTATGAACACATTCGTAAAAAGGGCATATGTAATTTATATCTTCCTTATTATTCTTACAATCAGAATAGTATGGAAAATTATTTATTTACAGTACTTTGCCGATATTAAAATTAGTGATACCGATATCTCTTTCCGTCAAGAGGAGATTGAAGCTACAAGAGGGAGTATTCTTGCCATGGATGGAAGGCCTTTGTCTGCCTCAGTACCCTACTTTCAGATAAGAATGGATTGTGTTGTCCCTTCTGACACACTCTTTAACAATAATATAGATGCGCTCTCAGGAGAGTTGTCACTTTTTTATAAAGATAAAAGTGCTGCACAATATAAAAGAGAACTAATTACTGCCAGAAAAGAGGGTAAAAGATATAAAACCATTGGGAACAGGCTGGTAGATTACAGCGAAATGCTTCAAATCAGAAATTTCCCTGTTTTCCGGGAGGGCGTAAATCGTGGGGGCATTATTGCCGAGCAAAGAAACAGAAGAAATAACCCGTACGGAAGACTTGCATACAGAACAATAGGATTTATCAATAATCAAGGCGTAGGTGTTGGGATTGAAAAGAGTTATGACTATTACCTGAAAGGAACGCCGGGCAGACAAACAGTTCAGAGAATGCTTGGTGGAGAGTGGGTACCTGTGCCCGGAGAAGAGATAATCCAACCCAATGACGGCCTTGATGTGCTGACTACTATAAATGTAGAAATACAGGAGGCTGCCGAAAGTGCATTAAGAGACCAGCTGTCAAAGTCTGATGTTTTCGAAGGTGCTACTGCAATAGTTATGGAGGTAAAAACGGGAGCAATCCGTGCAATCGCCAATATGAAAAAGGGCTCCGGTAACTCTTTTGACGAATCCTACAACTACGCAGTTGCGCATGCAACCGAACCGGGCTCTACTTTTAAACTTGCTACACTGGTTGCACTTCTGGAAGACGGCTACATAAATCTTGACACCAGAGTTGATGCAGGTAACGGGAAATGGGCTTACAGCACCACTAATTTCACCGATGTAAGGGCAGGTGGATATGGTGAGATTACTGTACAGGAGGCATTTGAGAAATCATCAAATGTTGCTTTTGCAAAATTAGCCGTCGAACACTACGCAAATAACGAAAAGAGTTATGTCAACCGCATACTCAACATGAAGATAAATGAGCGTTTTAATCTGGATCTTCCCGGCGAGGCGAGAGCAGCCGTATATATGCCGGGAGACCCGATGTGGTCTAAACTATCCCTGCCAATGATGTCAATTGGTTACTTCTCTCTTCTCACCCCACTCCACACACTTACCTTCTACAACGCAATTGCCAATAACGGCAAGATGATGAAGCCCTATTTTGTAGAGAATTTGCAAAAAAATGGCGTAGTTGTTAAGGAGTTCGGCCCACAGGAGGTGAGTGGCTCTGTGTGCTCAAAGAAAACAATCGAACAGGTACACAGAGCCCTCAGAGGGGTAGTTGAACACGGAACTGCAAAACCTCTTGACAACCCCAATTACAAAATATCCGGCAAGACTGGAACAGCTCAGATAGCTTTTGACGGCAGATATAAAGATGCCTCCGGAAATAAAAAACATCAGGCATCCTTTGCCGGGTTCTTCCCGTCCGACAATCCTGAATATTCTGCTATCGTTGTCCTGTACACAAATAAAACCAGCGGCAATTTTTATGGTGGTGCCTGGGCAGCTCCTGTATTTAAGCTTATATCCGACAAAATATACGTCTCAAGTCCGCACTGGAAAGAACCGGTTAAACCTCAGGAACTGGAAGAGTATCCAGAGATTCTGGCTGGTGAGGGATCCTCAGTCAGAACAGTACTTCCAAAACTAAGAACTAGCTATAAATCTGTTGCTAATGGTGAATGGGTCAGAAGAGACAGCACCGGAAAGTCACTTATAACATACGAGGCTGCACCAAACGATTCTGTTCCGAACGTACTCAATATGGGCCTTAAAGATGCCCTTTACCTCCTTGAAAACAGAGGGTATAAGGTTCAGTTCCGGGGAAAAGGGAGAGTAACAACCCAATCTCCCCCTGCTGGAAGTTTTCTTGGGAAAAACGGAGTTATTGACCTTCAATTATCTGACTTATATGTTACTAAATAATATAATAAAAAACATTAAAGGAGCTGTTATACATGGCAATCCTTCCATCGAGATCAACTCTGTGGTCTTTGACTCAAGAGAGGTAAATGAAGGCTCTCTCTTTGTAGCAATAAAGGGCACAACATCAGATGGACATGATTATATTGATACAGCCGTCAAAGCGGGTGCTGTTGCCGTATTATGCGAAGATACATCAAGAGTTACAGCCAATGCTGTCTTTGTAATAACTGATAACAGTCATAATGCACTAGGTATTGTCGCTTCTGAATTTTTTGGTAACCCCTCAGAAAAAATCAAACTTGTGGGAATAACCGGAACCAACGGTAAGACAACAACTGTAACATTACTGTATCAGCTTTTCACCAAACTTGGGTACAAATGCGGTCTGCTATCAACCATTGCAAATTATATAGCAGATAAAAGATCCGAAGCAACACACACCACTCCCGATCCGGTACAGATTAACAGATTACTCGCTCAAATGGCAGATGCAGGGTGCGAATACTGTTTTATGGAGGTGAGCTCACACTCCCTGGATCAGAAAAGAGTTGCCGGACTTAAGTTTACCGGGGCTATATTTTCGAACATAACACACGACCACCTTGACTACCATAAAACATTCATAGAGTATATAAAGGCAAAAAAGAGTCTGTTTGACAATCTTCCTCCAGAGTGTTTTGCTCTGACAAATATTGACGATAAAAACGGCTATGTTATGGTTCAGAATTGCAACGCCAAAATACACACATACTCCTGCCTGTCTCCTGCCTCATTTAACTGCAGGATAATCGAAAACAACCTGGATGGCATGATGCTTAGAATAGCGAATAAAGAGGTCTGGACAAAGTTCATAGGGACACACAATGCCTACAATCTTCTTGCAGTCTATTCTACAGCAATTTTACTGGGAGCAGATAACGATGAGGTACTTGTTGCTCTAAGTTCATTGCAATCGGTTTCAGGAAGGCTGGAATATATCAAAGGAGAGGGAGACATAACTGCAGTTGTGGATTATGCTCATACTCCGGATGCCCTGAAAAATGTACTTAAAACACTTCGTGACAGCTCTTCGGGCAGAGAGATTATTACAGTATTTGGCTGCGGAGGTGACAGAGATAAGACTAAAAGACCCGAGATGGCACAGGTATCGGCTGAATATTCCGATAAAATTATTGTAACATCAGATAATCCACGTTTCGAAGAGCCTGAGCAGATCATAGAGGATATTAAAAAAGGATTTACTTATGCTGACAGAAGCAGGAGCCTTTTTATTACTGATCGCAGAGAGGCTATCCGGACCGCCGTAGCTCTGGCAAAACCGGGTTCAATAATTCTGGTTGCCGGAAAGGGACATGAAAACTACCAGGACATAAAAGGTGTCAAACACCATTTTGATGACAAAGAGATTCTTGAAGAGATTTTTAATATAAACAGTTAATTATATGTTATATAATATTTTCGAATATCTTAAAGACAGCGTGGACTTTCCGGGAATAGGCCTTTTCAGGTATATTACCTTCAGGGCTTTTGCCGCAGTCCTCTTTTCTCTTTTGATTGCTCTGTTTGCAGGTAAAAAGTTAATCAGAAAGCTTGCATTAAAACAGATTGGTGAAGATATCCGTGATCTTGGCCTCGAAGGTCAGCTTCAGAAAAAGGGGACTCCTACAATGGGAGGCATAATAATATTGATAGCCACTCTTATTCCGGCATTACTGCTGGGAGACCTTACAAACATATACGTACAGCTTCTTATAATAACTGCTCTCTGGCTGGGACTGATTGGATTTGCTGATGACTACATTAAGGTATTCAAGAAGAATAAGGAGGGATTGAAAGGAAGGTTCAAGATATTCGGGCAGGTGGGTCTGGGACTTATCGTTGGTGTTGCGCTAACATTCAGCGATCAGGCTGTTGTCAGGGTTCCGGCAACATCGGTTGAAAAGGATGCAATGTCTGAGGTTGTCTCACAAGAGGGATTTGAATCCAGACTGAGCTATTTTAAGGATGAAAAGAGTACAAAATCTACAATCCCGTTTATTAAAGACAACGAATTTGATTACGCATGGCTATCTCCTTTTAAAGGTGAAACCGGGAAAAAAGTGGCTTGGGTAATTTACATTATTGCAATAATCTTTATTGTGACAGCTGTATCTAACGGCACCAATCTAACAGATGGTATGGATGGCCTTACGACCGGAATATCAGTAATTGTAGGAACAACACTTGCCATACTGGCCTATCTGTCTGGTAATATTATTTATTCTAACTACCTGCATATAATGTATCTGCCAAATACAGGGGAAATTGTTGTTGTTATGGCGGCTTTTATAGGTGCTCTGATAGGATTTCTATGGTATAACTCCTACCCTGCTCAGGTATTTATGGGGGATACGGGGAGCCTTGCAATAGGAGGAATAATTGCTGTTGCAGCTGTAATGATCCGGAAGGAGTTGCTTATTCCGATCCTTTGCGGAATATTTTTCGTTGAGAGTCTTTCTGTAATAATTCAGAGACTTTATTTCAAGTATACAAGAAAAAAATATGGCAAAGGGGTAAGGGTGTTTAAGATGTCTCCTCTTCATCATCATTTTCAGGTCGAAAGCAGTGAATCAATTATAAAATCACCAAAAAGGGCATTACCGGAAGCAAAAATTGTTACCCGATTCTGGATCATTGCAATTTTTCTGGCTGTAATTACAATAATAACGTTAAAAATAAGATAATATGAGCAGAGTAGTTGTTCTTGGCGGAGGTGAAAGTGGTGTCGGCACTGCTGTTCTGGCAACAGTTAAAGGCCATGAGGTATTCCTCTCAGACAGCAATATGGTGAGCGAACAGGCAAGGGAAATCCTGGACAAATACAGCATCCCTTATGAAGAGGGAGGGCATTCAAGAGATAAAATACTAAACGCCACAGTAGTGGTAAAAAGTCCGGGCATACCTGATACTGTTCCCATAGTTGAGGAGCTTATCGGTAATAATATTCCGGTAATATCAGAGATTGAGTTTGCAGGAAGATATGATAAATCAAAGAAAATTTGTGTTACCGGAAGCAACGGCAAAACAACCACAGCGTCAATTATCTATTTCCTGTTAAAAAATGCCGGGCTGAATGTGGGGTTGGCAGGAAATATAGGGCAGAGTTACGCGTTTCAGGTGGCTACATGTAATTACGATTATTATGTATTGGAACTTAGCAGTTTTCAACTCGACGGAATGTATGACTTTAAAGCTGATATTGCTGTTTTATTAAACATTACCCCTGATCATCTTGACAGATATGATAATCAGATGGAAAATTACATTAAGGCTAAATTCAGAATAACTCAGAATATGTCATCTGAAGATTGCTTTATATTCTGTGCAGACGATGAGGTTAGTATCTCTCATCTTAACAAAATTGTTTTGCATGCAAGACAACTCCCTTTCAGCCAGCAAAAAGAGGTTGAACAAGGGGCTTATGTAAAAGATGATAAAATGCATGTTCATTATATAGACAGCGAATATCAGATGTTCTTAAATGAGTTGTCTCTCCAGGGTAAACACAATATTTACAATTCTATGGCAGCCGCCATTACTGGGAAGGTTCTTGATCTTGACAATGAGGTATTAAGAGATAGCCTGACCAGTTTTCAGGGTGTTGAACACCGTCTTGAAAAGGTGCTTAAAGTAAAAAATGTTCTGTACATCAACGACTCAAAGGCAACAAATGTAAATTCCACATGGTATGCTCTGGAAAGTATGACAACACCTGTTATCTGGATAGCCGGAGGAAAAGACAAAGGGAATGACTATGAGCCTCTGTTCGATCTTATAAAAGAGAAGGTCAGGGCAATTATATGCCTTGGTGCCGACAACACAAAACTTCATAATGTATTTGGAAATATGGTAGAGAGTATTTATGATGCAGGATCGGCAGAAGAGGCTGTTCAGATTGCATACAGAACTGCACTTCCCGGAGATACTGTGTTACTCTCCCCTGCTTGTGCAAGCTTTGATCTTTTTAAAAATTATGAGGAGCGGGGGAAACTTTTCAAAGAGGCAGTACAAAAACTATAGGTTCAATAATCAGTTAAATTAATGGAAGAGAATAACAACATAATTTACAGGCTTAAAGGAGATAAGGTAATTTGGATTATCATCTTTATGCTATCGCTTATATCAATAGCGGCTGTTTACTCTTCCAGCAGCTCACTCGCTTTCAGAGAGAACAGGAGTACTATGGACTTTCTCTTTAAACAGATGAGGTTTATAATATTCGGATTAACAGCTCTTTATATATGCTATAAAATACCTTTGGGTTGGTATAGACTCTTCTCATATATTGGAATGGTACTCTCAATAGGATTGCTGATTGCAACAATAATTATGGGTAGCAGCTATAACGATGCTGAAAGGTGGCTTAGAATAGGGGTTATATCATTTCAGCCCGCAGAGTTGGCAAAAATTGCAGTCATCCTCTATCTCTCAAAAATTCTTGAAGACTTCAAATTTGAAACTTATAAAGAGTTTTTTATATGGGCTGTCGCTCCTCTTGGAGTTGTCCTGCTACTTATCCTTTACGGAAGTATCTCAACAGGCTTACTGGTCGGAGCGGTCTCATTTCTGATGTTTGTGATTGCCGGGATAAAATGGAAGCACCTGTTAAAGACAGCAGGAATAGCTACTTTGGTACTAGTACTTGTAGTTTTACTCAATATCTCTTTCAATCTGTTTCCAAGGGTTGATACAGCAGTTAACAGAATAAAAAACTTCACTACGGAACATAAAGCAGAAGATGCACTTACACCACAGGAAAAACAGGCGATTCTTGATAAAACATTTCAGGCAGATATGGCAAAGATTGCCGTTGCATCAGCCGGGATTCTGGGCAAAGGTCCCGGGAACAGCACTCAGAGAAATCTTCTGCCACACCCCTACTCAGACTATATCTACGCGATAATAATTGAGGAGTGGGGATTTCTGGGTGGATTTCTGGTTTTGATGCTATATGTATGGTTTTTCACAAGGTGTATAATGCTTGCAAAGGCCTGTACAAAAACATTTTCATGGATGGTGGTAATGGGGCTGGCAATACTTATAACATCGCAGGCGATGCTGCACATTTGTGTAAATGTAGGTCTGCTGCCTGTTACTGGACACACTTTACCGCTTGTGAGCCTGGGAGGTACCTCTCTCATAATTATGAGCGGAGGGTTCGGAATTATTCTGTCTGTAAGCAGAACTATTGAAAATGTTGCTAAAAAAGAGAAAGCAATGGAGAAAGAGGCAGCAACAACCGGCGAAGAGAGTAATAAGAAAGAGGAGGTACGAAATGAAAGATAAGCTGAGAATTATAATAAGCGGAGGTGGAACCGGAGGTCATATTTTTCCGGCAATATCCATAGCCAACGCTTTAAAAAATATTATGCCCGAATGCGAAATTCTTTTCGTAGGAGCCTTGGGCAGAATGGAGATGGAGAGAGTTCCTGCCGCCGGGTACAAGATTAAAGGTCTTCCTGTAGCCGGACTCAAGAGATCATTAAGTTTTGAAAATCTTAAGTTGCCGTTTAAGTTAATAAAGAGTCTTAGAATGGCAGGAAAGATTATCTCTGAGTTCAAACCTGATGTTGCAGTTGGTGTAGGAGGATACGCGTCCGGCCCTATGTTATGGATGGCCGGCAGAAGAGGTATCCCATACATAATACAGGAGCAAAATTCATTTGCAGGGTTAACCAACAGGCTGTTAGGCCGTCGTGCAAAAAAAATATGCGTTGCATATGAAGGAATGGAAAAGTTTTTTGACAAAAATAAAATATTGCTTACAGGCAATCCTGTCAGAAGCGGAATCAGAAGATCAACACAGGAGATGAGAGATAGTGCTATTGATCTTTACAATCTCGAAAAAGACAAAAAAACCATTCTTGTAACCGGGGGATCACTTGGTGCCGGGACATTAAACAGGTGCATTAAAGAGTGGATATTAACAAATGTAACCTGTGAAGCAAACATAATCTGGCAAACAGGCAGGTACTACTACCAGGAGATATCAGCATTCAACAAGCTGAACCCGAGAAACTATGTTAGGTGTTTTGAATTCATAAAAGATATGGACCTTGCCTTTGCGGCAGCTGATCTAGTGATTAGCCGTGCCGGAGCCGGTACAATTTCAGAGTTGTGCATTGCTGCAAAAGCTGTGATTTTTGTCCCATCTCCAAATGTCGCAGAAGATCATCAGACACACAATGCAAAATCTCTGTCTGATAAAGGTGCAGCAATACTGATTGCAGATAAAGATGCAGATAAAGAACTTATGGTTACTGCAATGAAACTTATAAAAGATGAGGTGGGAATAAGTGAACTAGAGAGTAAAATTGAAAAGATGGCTCTCAGGGATTCAGCCGCAAAAATTGCAAAAGAGATAACAGAAATCGCAACCGTTTAAATTATTGAAAAATGAAAAATGTCTATCTGATAGGAATCGGGGGAATAGGAATGAGTGCTCTGGCCAGATATTATAAACATCAGGGCAGCTGCGTGGCAGGATATGACAGAACTCCAAGTTCTCTCACGAAAGAGCTTCAGAATGAGGGAATAGAAATTCATTATGACGACGATATCACACAAATTCCTGCTGCTTTCAAGAGAGATAAGCATGAGACTCTGGTTATATACACCCCTGCTATACCGGCAGACCTTATGGAGTATATCTACTTTAAAGAGATGGGGTACTCAATTATAAAAAGATCAATGGCACTCGGAGTCATTGCAAAGGATAAAAGGACCCTGGGTGTTGCAGGCACACACGGCAAAACAACCACTTCTACACTTCTCGCACATATACTTACAAATTCCGGAGCCGGATGTAATGCCTTTTTGGGAGGAATATCAAAAAATTACCACACCAATCTTCTGCTTAGCAACAGCAATCTACTTGTAGCAGAGGCTGATGAATTTGACAGATCATTTTTACAACTTTGGCCCCAAACAGCAATTATAACCTCTGCTGATGCAGATCATCTGGATATCTACAGTAATTACGAATCCATTAAGGGTGCATTTGAGGAGTTTGCTTCTCAGGTTAGTGACAACCTGATTGTTAAGCTGGGTACAAATATCGAGACCGGCAACTCCAAAGCAAAAGTATATTACTATTCATACGATTCCGAATCGGATTTCTATGCCTCTGACATAAAGGTTTCAGAGAATGGATATTTCGGTTTTACTTTAAACTACCCGGGTGGATCAGTCAAAAATTGTACTGTAGGAATCCCTGGATGGGTAAATGTTGAGAATGCTGTTGCTGCCTCTGCCGCTGCAATTCTTGAAGGGGTCTCTACTGAGAGCGTAAAAGAGGCTCTTGCTCAGTTTGAGGGTGTTGAGAGAAGGTTTGACATACAAATTAACAACTCAAAATGTTCTTATATAGATGATTACGCACATCACCCAAAAGAGATCACAGCAGCTGTAAGCTCAATAAGAAATATGTTCCCTGGCAGGAAGTTAACAGCAATTTTCCAGCCGCATCTTTATTCAAGGACCAGAGATTTTGCTGCAGAATTTGCTCAAAGCCTCTCTAAGCTGGATGAATTGATTCTTCTTGACATATACCCTGCAAGAGAGCTGCCGATTGAGGGTGTAACATCCGAAATTATACTCAATGAGGTAACTATAAAGAATAAAATACTGACATCGAAAGAGAGATTAATGGAGGAGATTGCAAATAGGGATATTGATGTTCTTATAACCTTCGGAGCCGGTGATATTGACCGCTTTGTAAAACCAATAAAAGAATATCTCAAGAAAAGGTATAATGTTTAAGAAGATACTCATATACACAGGATATGTGCTGATTTCATCTGCACTGATTGCCTATTTTTTCTGGTCTTCAATGCTTACTGCAGAAGAGACTGATAAAATAAGATGTTCAGAAATAAGGGTAACGATTCTTGACAGTATGAAGAACCGTTTTGTCACCCCGTCAGAGATAGCGGAACTTATCAGACAAGAGGGCATAACTCCGGGAGAGAGTAAGTTAAAACATATTAATCTCTTTGAACTGGAAAATCTTATAAATAACAGAACAGCTGTAAAAATATCGCAGGCAAGTCTTACAAGAAAGGGAGTACTTAGAATAGACATTATGCAAAGAAGGCCGATTCTGAGACTTGAGACACAAAACGGTGGATTTTACATGGATGAAACCGCCTACGTCTTTCCTCTTATGAGAAGTTTTACCTCTTTTGTTCCTGTGGTAACAGGAGAAATTCCTCTTAATATCCCTACAGGATACAGAGGAGAGCTGGAGAGGGATGAGAAATGGGCCACAGACATACATAAACTGGGAGTGTATCTGGAGGGGAATAACTTTTGGAACTCTATGATTGAGCAGATATATGTAGACAGTACGGGTGTGCTGTACTTCATACCAAGAGTTGGTGCTCTTGAGGTAATATTTGGAGAGCCCGATAATATTGAGTACAAATTTTTAAAACTTGAAGCTTTTTACAACAAGGTCATTCCGGCAGAGGGATGGAATGCATACAGAAGTGTTGACTTAAGGTTTGGAAAGCAGTTAGTTTGCAAAAAATCAGAAAATAAAAAATCAGAAAATAAACAAATAAAAGACTTAAACTTATGAACAGTTATGTTGCAGCCATAGACCTGGGGACAACAAAGGTTGTCACCCTGGTAGGAGAGAAGACAGAATCGGGATTCAGAATTGTGGCGTTCCGTGAGGTTCCTTCAAAAGGGGTAATGAGAGGAGAGGTGGTTAATATTCAGGATGTGTTAAACTCTCTCCAACCTACAATTGAGGAGATAAAAAACGAACATAATATTGAGATTCGGGAGGTATATGTGGGAATAGCAGGTCAGCACATAAGATGTTCTTCCGCCAGAATAAGCAGAAACAGGAGCCGGGCTGACAATCTTATCTCACAGGAGGAGATCGATGAAATGATCAAGGAGATGTCAAACTCAAGAGTAAACGCAGGCGAAAAGATACTCCATGTAATTCCGCAGTCATACAATGTGGATGACCATATGGGTGTCGAAAACGCAAAGGGAATGACAGGAACAAGAATAGAGGGTGACTATAAACTCTTTATTGGCAAAACCAACTCAGTTGAACATAGCAAACTTGTAATCAGCAGAGCTGGCCTGAGACTAAGAGAGCTTATCCTTGAGCCGGTTGCATCGGCAAAGGCAGTTTTGACAGAAGATGAGATGGAGCTTGGTGTAGCCATGATTGATATAGGGGGTGGTACTACCGATCTTCTTATATATCATAACAATATTATCCGCCATACTGCTGTTATACCGTTTGGGGGTAATTCCATAACCGAAGACCTCAGACAAGGTTGCGGTGTCTCGCTCAGAAACGCCGAACAGATGAAGATACAGTATGGATCCTGCTACAGTGAATATGTACCTGAAAACAGAACAGTGATTATACCGGGTCTTGGAGGAAGAGACTCCAGAGAGGTGTCATTTAAAGTAATAGCCGGAATCATTGAGGCAAGAGTAGAGGAGATTATTGAGGCAGTAATGTACGAGATTGAAAATTCCGGATTTCAGGACAGGCTCGGCGCTGGGATAGTAATTACAGGGGGTGGATCGCAACTCACAAATCTCTGTCAGTTTGTAAAGTATAAAACAGGGTACGACACAAGAATTGCATCACCAGTAAATCACCTCAGCTTTGAGACCTCAAATGAGATATGCCGGCCTGCTACGTCTACTGCTGTAGGACTCCTTTTACTAGGACAGGAAAGCGAACTCACCAACACAGAGGATAGTCCTTCATGCACTACACTTTTCCCGGAAGAGGAGCTTGCGGCTGAGATTCCAAATTCATCAGGCATTAAAGATAAAGGGGCTTCAAGAGGCGGGCAGAGAAGCGGCAGAAAGATACTTGGATCAATTCCGAACATTTTCGGAAACATATTTGAATATAACAATGACGAAGCATAACTTTGCATTATGAAAGAGTATTTACCGGTAGATTGGGAATCCAACAGATCCATCATCAAGGTAATTGGTGTTGGCGGTGGCGGCGGAAACGCCGTTAACCAGATGTTCAGGCAGGGTATTAAAGATGTCGACTTCATGATATGTAATACCGATGTCCAGGCACTTGCCGCCAGTCCTGTTCCCGATAAACTGCAGCTTGGCAATGTGGTTACCCGGGGACTTGGTGCCGGATGTAACCCCGAACAGGGCAGAAAAGCTGCCATGGAGAGTATCGATAAAATAAAGGAACTTTTAGAGGGTTACACAGAGATGGTATTTATCACTGCCGGAATGGGTGGTGGTACCGGAACAGGAGCTGCACCCGTTATTGCAAAAGTTGCAAGGGAGATGGGACTTTTGACCGTAGCCGTTGTTACTCTACCTTTCAGAGATGAGGGTACGGAATTTCTTAAACGGGCAATTCTTGGTATTAAAGAGCTCGAAAAGAATGTAGATAGTCTTCTTATCATTGACAATCAGAAACTTTATAAAATATTTGGGGAGTTATCCATTTTTGAGGCATTCCCTAAGGCAGATGCCGTTCTGAGCACTGCCGTAAAAGGTATTGCAGAGATCATCACAAGGCCGGGCTTTATAAATGTCGACTTTGCCGACGTCAGAATGGTAATGAACAACAGCGGTATGGCACTTATGGGTGTTGGTACCGCAACCGGAGAAAACAGAGCAATTAAAGCAGTAGAAGAGGCATTCTCTTCTCCTCTGCTCAATGATTTTGATCTCACCTCAGCTAAAAATATACTTGTTAACATCACCTCAAGTAATGACCACGGCCTCACTATGGCTGAACTCTCCCAGATTATGGCCTACATAAGCGAATTTACGGGTGGCAACGCTGAGAATTTCAAACGTGGTGTAGTTTGTGACCCGTCAATAGGAGAATCAATAAGTGTCACTATAGTTGCTACCGGATTCGATATGCACTCATTGCCGCAAATCTCCTCCTCGGGAGGCAAGATTGTTGAGAGTGTTGTCCTTGGATCAGAAGTAATTGGAACTGTAACTCCTAAAAATGAAGAGCATTCGGTGCCTCTTCAGGCAGAGATGATTCCGGCAGAAAAACCTTCAAGGCCACAAGTTTCAAAACCTGATATACAAACAGATACCCTGTTAAAAAGAGGAAAGCCGGCTCTTATTATCGAGCAGGGGGATGATATTACGCAGCTTGAAAGGCAACCGGCATACATCAGAAAGCAGATGAAACTAAAAAATCAGCAGGGCGGTTCTCCTGTCCCTGACATGAGAGAGAGCAGTACCTTCAGACTCGATGAGAGTGACGGAAGGCAACAGCTGCTGTCAGATAATTCATTCATACACCAAACACAGGATTAAAAATATGACCAGAAGAACCAGAGTCCGTTTTGCACCCAGTCCTACAGGGCCGCTCCACATGGGTGGTGTCCGGACAGCCCTGTATAACTATTTGTATGCAAAAAAAAGAGGGGGCGATTTTATACTCAGAATTGAAGATACCGACTCACAACGTTTTGTACCCGGTGCAGAAGAGTATATAATAGAAGCACTTGCCTGGTGTGGCATCTCTCCTGATGAGGGAGTTGAAAATGGTAAACCCGTAGAGGTTCCATCTGCTAAACACCCCTATGCCCCGTACAGACAATCCCAGAGAAAATCGATATACAGGAGTTATGCGGAGGAGTTGGTAAAAAACGGATATGCATACTACGCCTTTGATACTCCGGAAGAGCTTGATGCTGCAAGATCAGCTGCTGAGTTAAAAGGCGAAGTCTTCACATATAATTTTAAAGTTAGAGAAAACCTCAGGACATCGCTCTCTCTCCCCAAAGAGGAGACCTTAAGGCTTATCTCAGATGGTAGTAATTGGGTGATTAGGTTTAAAATGCCTGAGAATCAAATTATTAAAATGAACGACCTGATTCGGGGTGAAATTGAGGTAAACTCTTCAACACTTGACGATAAGGTTCTTTGGAAAGCCGTTGACCAACTGCCTACATACCATCTGGCAAATGTTGTTGATGACAGACTTATGGAGATAAGTGATGTAATCAGAGGCGAGGAGTGGTTACCCTCTCTTCCTCTGCATTATATGTTGTACGAAGCATTCGGATGGAACGATGTAAGGCCGGCATTTGCCCATTTGTCTCTTCTGCTTAAACCTGACGGAAAGGGAAAACTTAGTAAAAGAGATGGTGATCGCTTAGGCTTTCCGGTATTCCCGCTTGAGTGGAAAAATTCTGAAGGTGAAATATCACGTGGATATCGTGAGGACGGTTATTTTCCTGAAGCATTCGTCAATCTGCTTGCATTTCTGGGATGGAATCCCGGCACCGAGCAGGAACTCTTTTCTCTTGAACAGCTAACGGAGGCTTTTTCACTTGAAAGAGTGGTCAAATCGGGTGCAAAATTCAATCCTGAAAAGGCAAAATGGTTCAACCAGGAGTACCTGAGAATGAAAAGCACAGACCAACTTGCTCTCAGTTTCGAAAATCAACTCAAAGAAAAGGGAATATCAAAGGATATCGGTTATATCACAAAGGTAGTGGACCTTGTAAAAGAGAGGGCTGTTTTTGTAAAGGATTTCTGGGAACTCTCCGATTTCATGTTTATAACTCCTGTTAATTACGATCTTAAGGTCAAAGAAAAATTCTGGAAAGACAATACATCAGAGATACTCGACGATATTGCTGCAATGTTAGAAGATATGGACCAATTCAGCAAAGATGCTGTAGAGGCCTCACTTCCTGTTTATATAAAGGAGAAAGGCTGGCAGATGGGGTCGGTAATGAATTGCTTAAGACTACTTCTTGTCGGAGAGTCAAAAGGCCCCGGCATTGCAGATATAATGGCATTAATCGGAAAAGAAGAGACTTTATTAAGAATCAGAAGAAAGTCTTTGCTCCCATAGCCAGGCACTTTTCATCACATCTTCAATTGGAGTATCTGCATTCCATTCCAACTCTTTGTTGGCTTTGGAAGGATCGGCCCATACTTGTTCTACATCTCCCGGCCTTCTGGGTGCAATAACGAACGGAACCTTCACACCGGTTGCTGATTCAAATGCGTTAATTACTTCAAAAACAGACAATCCTCTTCCTGTTCCAAGGTTAAAGTACTCAATGTTCCCCTCCATTTTTTCAGGTGAATCTATCATCCGCTTAATGGCAGCAACGTGTGCTTTAGCAAGATCACATACATATATGTAATCTCTTATGCAAGAACCGTCCGGAGTGTTGTAGTCATTCCCGAAAACATTCAGAATATCTCTTTTGCCGATTGCTGTCTGAGTAACATATGGAAGCAGATTCTGAGGAACACCTGCAGGTAACTCTCCAATCAAAGCACTCTTATGAGCTCCAATCGGATTGAAATATCTTAGCGATATTGCCTTAAAAATATTATTAAATGCCTTTGCAGTATCTGCAATTATATCTTCACACATCTGTTTGGTCATCCCATAAGGTGATTCTGCCTTTTGCAATGGAGCCTTTTCACTAACCGGCAGATTCTCTTTTGCAGGCTGCCCGTAAACAGTACAAGATGATGAAAATACTAAAGATGCATTATTACTTGGGATTAACAGCTGCAAAAGATTTATTAGTGAGATCAGATTATTTCTGTAGTACATAAGAGGCTCTTTAACACTCTCCCCTACCGCCTTGAATGCTGCAAAATGTATAGCAGAATCAAAGCCGTTACAACTATCGAAAACATTTTTAAGTTGTTCAATATCTGTACAGTCAGCCTTAAAAAACATAGGCCTGACACCTGTGATTTTCTCTATACCATCAATAACATCCGCTCTTGAATTTGAGAGGTTATCGGCAATTACTACTTCAAAACCTGCTTCTATCAGCTCTACTGCGGTATGGGCTCCTATATAGCCTGTTCCACCTGTAACCAGCACCTTTAACCTTCTCATAGTTATATTATTTACTAAAAAACTCTTTTACAGCACCTGCTATTATCTCCTGAATGTCTGTTGTAAGCTCCGTATGCATTGGGAGAGAAATTACTCCGTCGGCAAGTTTTTCGGAATTTGAGAGATCTCCGCCGATTCTTGAGATTACCTCAAATGCACGTTGTCTGTTAAGCGACATAGGATAGTATACCATCGATGCAATACCCCTGGAGGCCAGAAACTCCTTAAGATCATCTCTTCTGTTACCCACCTGCATTGTAAACTGATGGTATACGTGTGTTGAATATGACATCTCGGCAGGGAGTACAATCTCATCGAGCCCTCCGAGCAATCTTTTATATGTTGCGGCAGCAGTATATCTGGAGTCAGAGTAACTTTCCAGATTTTTAAGCTTTATATTAAGTATAGCTGCCTGAATGGTGTCAAGTCTGGAATTACACCCTATAATATCATGAAAGTATTTTACCTTCTGTCCATGATCGGTTATCATTCTGATTCTGGCGGCAAGAGTGGAATCCTGAGTAACAAGCGCACCACCGTCTCCATAACATCCTAAATTTTTTGTCGGGAAAAAAGATGTACAGCCAATATGGCCTAATGTTCCGTAATAGCTTTTTTTACCATCGGCATGGGTATACTGAGCTCCTATTGCCTGAGCATTGTCTTCAATAACATAAAGATTATGTTTAGCCGCCAGATCCATTATCTTATCCATATCACAACCCTGACCAAACAGATGAACCGGAACAATTGCCCTGGTCTTTGGAGATATGGCCGCCTCTATCTGACTTATCTTTATATTAAAGGAGTCACTATCCACATCAATCAGTACAGGAACAAGTCCCAGAAGCCCTACAACCTCGGCTGTTGCAGCATATGTAAACGCAGGCACAATTACTTCATCTCCGGGCTTAAGTTCGAGAGCCATCATGGCTATCTGAAGAGCATCAGTGCCGTTTGCACAGGCAATCACATGTTTAGCGCCCAGATAATCAGCCAGATTATTCTCAAAGGCATGCACCTCAGGACCATTAATAAATGCTGCACTGTCAATAACGTTCTGAATTGAAGAGTCAATCTCTTTCTTTATTTTTTTGTATTGACCCTTAAGGTCAAGCATTGGAATATTCATCTCTTAAAAGGTTTAACGCGCAAATTTATAAAATTATTGCCTCTTTTAATTATTAGTTATCTTTGCACTCATGGAAATCAATTTTAAAAAGATAGGTATAGCTTCAGATCATGCAGGGTTTGAACTGAAAAAGGCGTTAACAGACTTTCTTCGGTCCAGAGATATTACAGTAAAAGATTTTGGGACCTACTCTCCTGACAGCATGGATTATCCCGATGTTGCACACCCTTTGGCAAATGCTGTTGAGAACGGAGAAGTTCCCGTGGGTATTGCAATCTGCGGCTCAGGTAACGGCATCAATATGACTGTTAATAAACATCAGGGCATAAGATCTGCCCTGTGCTGGACACCTGAGCTATCAAGGCTGGCCAGAGAACACAATGATGCCAATATCCTCGCTTTACCTGCCAGATTTATCAGCACAGAAACTGCTCTTGAAATTGTAAACATATTTCTCTCTACACAATTCGAAGGGGGACGCCATGCTGCCAGAGTAAATAAGATAGGTTGCAGATGAATCCGTATATATTAGGTAATCCGGCTACGGATCAAAAACTCTCTAAAGATTTATCCCGATATCCCGATGGCATTGTAATTGTTTTGGATAAGCCATACGGATGGACCTCAGCCGATGCTGTAAGAAAGATCAAATTTTCAGTTCAAAGGTGGTTTGGTATAAAGAACATAAAGGTTGGGCATGCAGGAACGCTTGACCCTCTTGCAACAGGTATATTACTTATATGTATAGGGAAAGCCACTAAGTATGCAGAAACTTTACAGTCTCAGAAGAAAGAGTATGTAGCAGAGATAACATTCGGAGCAACAACTCCGTCTTATGATCTTGAAAAAGAAATCGATGCAACATATCCTCATGAGCATATCACAGCAGAAGGCATAAAGGCAATCCTTCCCGCTATGAAAGGAGAGACAGATCAGATTCCTCCCATATTTTCAGCCAAGCTAATAAACGGGAAAAGAGCTTATGAACTGGCAAGGGAGGGGAAGAACACAGAGATGAAACCATCAAAAATCTCTATTTATAATCTCGAACTCATCTCATGGAATACACCTGTATTAAAAATTGCCATAGAATGCAGCAAAGGAACATACATTCGCTCTTTTGCAAGGGATATTGGATTGGAACTCAATAGTGGAGCACATCTGAGTGGTCTTGTAAGAACTTCATCCGGAGATTTCAGGATTGAAGATGCAATAAATATGGACAATCTGAAACTTTTTCTCGAATAATACGTATAATAGAGTACTTGTTTAATTTTTCAAAAAGACTCTTTTATGAAATTATCTCAGTTTAATTACAATCTGAATCCCGATCAGATAGCAAAATACCCTTCAAAATACAGAGACGAATCCAGACTCCTGGTTTTAAACAGAAAAACAGGAGAGATCGAACACAAAATGTTCAAAGATATTCTTGAATACTGTAACGAAGAGGACATTTTCATTTTTAATAATACAAAGGTTTTCCCTGCAAGACTTTACGGCAACAAAGAGAAAACCGGAGCAGAAATTGAGGTATTTCTTTTAAGAGAGCTCAACAGAGAGCAGAGGTTATGGGATGTGCTTGTCGACCCGGCAAGAAAAATAAGGATAGGCAATAAACTTTACTTCGGAGAGAACGACAATCTTGTTGCCGAAGTGATTGACAACACCACATCCAGAGGCAGAACTCTAAGATTTCTTTTTGACGGTACACACGAAGAGTTTAAGGCAACACTATTTAAAATGGGAGAGATGCCTGTCCCTAAATGGATAAGAGCAAAGGCAGAGGCCCTTGACAACGAAAGATATCAAACTATTTACGCTCAGCATGAAGGTGCAGTTGCTGCACCGGCAGCGGGCCTTCATTTTAGCAGAGAACTACTGAAGAGAATGGAGATAAAGGGTGTTAACTCCACCTTTATCACGCTGCATATGGGGCTGGGACACTTCCGTACAGTTGATGTAGAGGATCTTTCAAAACACAAAATGGATTCAGAACAGGTGATTATCTCTGAAGAGAGTGCAGGAGAGATAAACAGAGCAAAAGAGAGGGGCAAAAAGGTATTTGCCGTTGGCGTTACCGTTATGCGTGCAATAGAGACTTCTGTTACTACCAGAAATGAGCTGAAACCTTTTAACGGCTGGACAAATAAATTTATATTTCCTCCATACTCGTTCTCTATTGCAGATGCATTTATTACCAATTTCCAGCTTCCTCAGTCAACCATGCTCATGACTGCCGCAGCGTTCGGCGGATATGACAATGTGATGCGAGCATATAATGTTGCAATTAAAGAGGATTACAAATTCGGAACTTACGGTGATGCAATGTTGATTATCTGATTTTCCGTTTTTAAATTTTATTTATACAATTTAAAGAGAGGCTTATGTCTCTCTTTTTTATTTTAGTCTCTTTATTCCCGCTATGGAAAGAGATGAAAAAATTTATACAGCTGCATTAAATCTTATCTTCAGGTATGATTGCAAACCAGCCAGGGAGCTGATTGCCATCACAGGCAGTGCCGGGGCTGTATTTAAGCTTAAACACGATGAGTTGAAAGATATCTTTGGCAAAGAGTACTCTTTCATTAAAGAGATTGAGGATAATTCGATTCTTGACCGGGCTCTTGATGAGATAAAATGGGCAGAGAGGTCAGGTATTGATATACTGTTCTCAACAGACTCACAAGGTGGCTATCCTAAGCGTCTTCTGGAGTGCCAGGACTACCCTCTTGTAATATACAAGCGGGGCACATCTCCTCTTGACGCATCTGTTATAGTTTCAATTGTGGGAACCAGAAAATCTACACCATACGGGAACGAAGTATGCAGTAGAATAATTTCGGATCTGGCCGAAGCTGGGCTTAATCCAATCATAGTAAGCGGACTGGCATTTGGCATTGATATTACAGCTCATAAAATTGCACTTGAACAGAACTTAAGAACAGTAGCAGTTCTGGGGAGCAGCCTTGACACAATTTATCCGGTAAGTCACGGAAAGTATGCCAGATTAATTGAGAGACAAGGTGCACTAATTACGGAATTTCCCAGAAACAGCCTTAGTTTTAAAATCAATTTCATCAGACGTAACCGGATTATCGCCGGCATGGCTGATGCCATAATTGTTGTTGAATCAGGCCTGAACGGAGGGTCAATGATTACAGCATCTCTGGCCTCTTCATATTCAAGAGAGCTCTTTGCTGTACCCGGCAGATTGAACGACGCCAGATCATCAGGCTGCAATACTCTGATATCCAAAAATCTTGCTTCTCTTTACTCGGGTACATCCGACTTTATATCACATATGGGATGGCAGGAATATGTCAAAAAAAGTGGCTCGGACCAGGGTATACTCTTTACCGAAGATAAAGAAGAAAAAGAAAAAATTTTAGTAGCTTTGGCCTCCGCTAATGAGCTTAATGTAGATGAAATATTGAGGATTACAGGGATTAATATCGCTAAAATTTCATCTGCGTTACTCGAACTGGAGTTACAAGGCAAAGTGATTGCTTTGCCTGGTAAAAGATATAACTTACGATAGCACCTTTTAACTTTATGTTACAATTTACAGATACTCACTCTCATCTTTATGATACTGATTTTTCAGATGATATTGAGCAAGTAGTACAAAGATCAGTTCAGAACGGGGTTATCAGATCCATTATGCCATCCGTTGACAAATCCACCTACCGGGCAATGATGGATACAGCACAGTCATACAAAGAGTTCGCATTCCCGGCAATCGGGCTTCACCCCACCTCTGTTAAAGAGGACTGGAAGGATGAGCTGGATTTTGTACTCGAAAAGGCACATAATGAACTTTTTATTGCCGTGGGAGAAATTGGGATTGACGGGTACTGGTCAAAAGATTTCATGAAAGAGCAGATCGAGGTTTTTGAAGAGCAGTTAAGACTTGCTTCGGAATGTAATCTCCCCGTTATAATCCATTCAAGAGAGGCTACAAATGAGATATTTGACACTTTGGAGAGATGCAAAGCATTAAATCTGAGAGGTGTATTTCATGCATTCTCCGGAAGTTATGAAACCGCCTGCAGGATATTCAGCTACGGCGATTTCTTTCTGGGAATTGGTGGTGTGGTAACTTTCAAAAACAGTAAGCTTCCGGGGGTAATTGAAAAGATCGGGATTGAAAAACTGGTGCTTGAGACAGACTCTCCGTGGCTCTCACCCGTACCATACCGGGGGAAGAGAAATGAGCCATCATATATCCCTTTGATAGCCGGAAGAATTGCCGAAATAAAAGGCTACAGCATAGAGTCAATAGCATCTGAAACAACTGCCAATTCACAAAAGCTGTTCAATACCGGCATATTTTTCTAACTTTAATTTCAATAATTCATAAGAAGAGATATGAGATCTAAAATATTGCTCATTTATACAGGTGGAACCATCGGAATGAAGCAGGATCCTGAAACCGGAGCCCTTGTTCCGTTTAATTTTGAACAGATCCTTGAGGAGGTTCCCGAACTCAGGAAATTTGATTGCCTTATAGATACCTATTCATTTCACCCTCCTGTTGACTCATCTGAAATCGAAACCGGATTCTGGCAGGATCTTGCCTTATTAATAGGAAAAAAGTACAAATCATACGATGGATTTGTTATTCTCCACGGAACCGACACCATGTCTTTCACAGCATCTGCACTAAGCTTTATGCTTGAAAATCTTGAAAAGCCCGTCATACTAACCGGGAGTCAGCTGCCTATAGGGATGTTACGAACAGATGGCAAAGAAAATCTTATCTCCTCTATCGAGATTGCCGCGGCCAGAGACAGCTCAGGGAGGGCAATGGTTCCTGAAGTATGCATCTATTTTGAAAGTCAGCTTTACAGAGGTAACAGAACAACTAAATACAATGCCGAAAATTTCAGGGCATTCCGCTCATCCAACTATCCATGTCTGGCAGAAGCAGGAGTACATATCAGATATAACACTTCATTCATCAAATACCCGAAAGAGTGGGGAAAGGAGCTCGAAGTCAACACATCACTGGACACAAATGTTGCAGTACTTAAAATATTCCCCGGCATTTCAGAGCAGGTCGTTAACAGTATTCTGAACTCAAAAGGGCTAAGGGCACTGATATTGGAAACTTATGGTTCAGGAAATGCCCCCACAAAGTATTGGCTTATGACAATTCTCAGGGAAGCTATTAAAAAAGGGATAATAATTCTTAATGTAACTCAGTGTCATGCAGGGAGTGTTGATATGGAGGCATACTCCACAGGGATACTATTAAAGAGGATGGGAGTTGCAAGCGGATTTGACTGTACAACAGAGGCTGCGGTAGCCAAATTATTTTTTTTACTAGGACATAATTATGATATTCAAATAATTAAGAATTTACTTGAGAAAAATTTGAGGGGAGAAATTACAATCAATTAGTGTATGTTAAAAAAACTTTATAAATTGCACGATAATTGGCTCCGGATTGAAAACAGATAACTATTTAAAATACATTGTTTAATACTTTAATCATTCAAAAATTTATGAAAAAATTTTTCATGTTTTTGGCAGTACTTGGTTTCATTGCCATCTCTGCACAGTATGCTGCTGCTCAAACACCTGATCCTTCAACAGATCTGACAGTTCAACAGGAAACTCCTATTCACCAGCAGCTCAAAACCAAATTTATTGAGGGTGGAGCCGGCTTTATGGCCACAGTGCTTTTGTGTCTTATTTTTGGTTTAGCCATCGCAATTGAAAGAATAATTTATTTGAATCTTGCAACTACAAACGCAGATAAGCTTTTGAAAAAACTTGAAGAGGCTTATGCTACAGGTGGAGTTGAAGCAGCTAAAGAGGTTTGCCGAACTACCAGAGGTCCTGTTGCCAGCATTTTCTATCAGGGTCTGTCAAGAGTTGACGAAGGTATCGAAGTTGTTGAAAAATCAGTTGTTTCTTATGGTTCAGTTCAAATGAGCCAGATGGAGAACGGTCTTTCATGGATTCAGCTCTTTATCTCTATTGCTCCAATGTTAGGTTTCCTTGGAACAGTTATTGGTATGATCGGTGCATTCGACGCTATCGAGGCAGCAGGTGATATCTCTCCAAACATCGTAGCAGGTGGTATTAAAGTGGCTCTGATCACAACCGTAGCAGGTCTTATCGTTGCTATTATCCTTCAGATCTTCTATAACTACCTTGTTTCGAAAATCGACTCTATCGTTGTTACAATGGAAGATGCATCTATCTCGCTTATCGATATTTTAGTTAAAGCAAAAAAATAAATTTGTATGTCAAAATTTGTTAAATATATATCTTATCTGCTGATAGGTATAGCTGCGGTAATTACTGTTGCCTTTTTCCTGAACAAAGACGCCATGCAGGACACATTTCTGTTCTATGGTTATATTCTGTTCGGAATAGCTGTGCTAGCAGCAATAGTGATGCCTCTTTTTAACATGCTTGATAATCCCAAGTCATTTAAAAAGATACTGATCAATCTGCTTATAGTGGTGGTAGTTGTCGGCATAGCTTACATACTTGCTTCAGGAGATCCGCTCCAGAATACAAACATTACTCCGGAGCCTACAGCCAATACATTGAAAATTACAGACACAGGTCTTATACTTGTATACATTTTGTTTGGCATATCTGTTCTGTCAATAGTTGCAGGCAGTATTGTAAATTTGGTAAGAAACCGATAATATAAAATTAATATGGCAAGACCAGTACAGGAAATCAATGCAGGTTCGATGGCCGACATAGCCTTCTTGCTTCTTATATTCTTTTTGATGGTAACAACCATGGATATAGAATCAGGTTTGCAACGCCGTCTTCCGCCTATGCCGGATGAAAACCAGAAACAGGAGGATATTCAGGTAAACAGGAGAAATATTCTTGTTGTTCGTCTGAATGACTCTGACGGACTTCTGGCCGGTGGTGAGATGATGGATGTTAGCATGCTTAAAGACAAGGCTAAAGAGTTCCTATTGAACCCGGCAAATGATACAAATCTTCCTGAAAAGGAGGAGAAAATGATTGAAGGTTTTGGTCCTTATCAAGTATCAAAAGGGGTTATCTCGTTGCAGAATACTCGTGGTACAAGTTATAAAGCTTACATCGAGGTTCAGAATGAACTCGTAAAAGCTGTTAACGAGATCCGTGATGACTTTGCAATGGCAAACTTCGGTAAAAAGTATATTGCACTGGACGAAGACAGACAGAGAATCGTTCGTGATGCTATACCTCAGAATATCTCCGAAGCAGAACCTAAGGATACAGGTAGAAAACGTTAAAAACAGGATTGTAAAATGGCAAAATTTAATAAAAAGGGGAAAAAGGGTGTTCCTGCACTGAGCACGGCATCACTACCCGATATCGTATTCATGATTTTGTTCTTCTTTATGGTTTCTACCAGTATGCGTCAGACTGACCGCCTGGTAACCGTAAAGGTGCCTGAGGCTACCGAAATCGCAAAACTTGAGAGGAAAGACCTTGCTGCCTATATATATGTTGGTACCCCAATTCCGAGCAGACAGGCTCAGTTTGGTACCGATGCCCGTATTCAGCTGAATGATGCATTCAAGACTGTAAACGACATCAGAGACTTTATTGCAGCAGAGAGAGAGACGCTTAGTGAAGCAGACCGTCAATTTATGACAGTATCTATTAAAGCAGATGAAAATGTTCGTATGGGTATCGTAACTGATATTAAACAGGAACTTAGAAGGACCTCTGCTCTTAAGATAATGTATAATGCCCGCAAGGCAGAGTCACACTTCGGCAACTAAGTTTGCATTATAATCAGGAACAGGGTGCCCTCTTTGAACAGATGGACACCCTTTCTTGTATATTTTTGTATTACATTTAAAATTCCGGTATGAAAACAAGACTATTTTCAATAATTATTGCAGTACTCACAGTAACTGCTGCAATTACCGCTCAGGAAAGACCTCAGTTCAGAGGTATGGGTCAGATGCAAAAACCTAAATTTATATTCTATTTCATTGGAGATGGAATGGGGCTTGCACAGGTTTCACTTGCTGAGGCTTACCTTTCAACTATGAAGGGTGAGATTTCAAATACTCCTTTATCTTTCACCACTTTTCCCACAATAGGTCTGGTTACAACCTATTCGGCAAACTCTTACATAACCTGTTCATCTGCTGCAGGGACCGCCCTTTCAACCGGAGTAAAGACAAATAATGGTATGCTCGGCGTAGATCCACAAGGTAACGCACTAAGGAGTATTGCTTACGATATTCATGATAGTGGAATTCCGGTAGGTATTGTATCGAGCGTTACCATAGACCATGCGACACCAGCAGCGTTCTACGCAAACAGCAGCAGCAGAAGTAACTATTATGATATTGCTGTTCAAATGCCTGAGAGTGGCTTTGAATTCTTTGGCGGCGGAGGCTTTGCACAGCCTACAGGCCCAAATAAAGATCAGAAAGATATCTATAAAGTACTCGAAGAGGGAGGCTACACTGTAGCGAGAGGATTTAATGAATATGTGAACAAAAAGGGTGCAAAAAAGATAGCTCTGTTTCAGGAGAATGGTAAAGAGGCCGATTTGCCGTATGCTATAGACAGAGGGCCCACAGACCTCACTCTTAAGCAGGTTGTTGCTGCTGCCATTGATCATTTGTACGGGCCTAAAGGCTTTTTTATAATGGCTGAAGGGGGTAAAATAGACTGGGCCGCACACAGCAACGACGGAAAGACGGCAGCTCTTGAGGTGCTTGATTTTGCTGATGCAATTGAGGTAGCTATACAGTTTTATAAAAAATATCCGAATGAGACTCTGATCATTGTAACCGCTGATCATGAAACCGGTGGTCTGGTATTGGGCAGAGAAAAAGGGTATGAACTCAAAATCAAAGAGCTGCAGCCTCAGCAAAAATCAATGGCTGTAGACAAGGAGAATACTCCAAGCTATTCTGAACTTAATAAAAAAGCAAATCTGGGATGGACGACATCTTCGCATTCCGGTATTGCAGTTCCAATATTCTCTATGGGTGCAGGAAGCAGAATATTCTCAGGGAAAATGGATAACACCGATATTCCAAAAAAACTTATAACAATTCTGGGCCTCCAAAGGCAGTTTTAATTATTATAATAAAGGTTAAGAGATGATTAAGCGAATTATTCTTCTCTCTGCTTTGATTGTGATTGTTTCCGATCTGTGTGCACAATCTCAGCCAAAGAGAGAGTTCAGAGGTGCATGGATCCATACGGTTGGAAACCAGCAATTTAAAACAATGCATTCAGATTCTGTTAAAGAATTATTCAGAAAAACCCTGGATATATTTGAGAAAGCAGGAATAAATGCAGTGATATTTCAGGTCAGACCACAGGCCGATGCTTTTTACATCTCCACCATAGAACCGTGGAGCAGGTTTGTTGCAGGAGAACAAGGTAAGGCACCTGATCCTATGTGGGATCCTTTGCAATTTATGATTGAGGAGGCACACAAGAGAGGGATGGAACTACATGCATGGTGTAATCCATACAGGGTAACTTCTAATGATCAGGAGCAATTGCATCCCGACCACCTCTACTTTAAAAAACCTGAAATCTTTAAAAGATACGGATCTCAGCTATATTTCGATCCCGGTGAACCGGAATCTGTTAAACATACAGTAGAAGTTATAGCGGATATAGTTTCGAGATATGATCTGGATGCTATCCATTTTGATGATTACTTTTACCCCTACCCTGTTGCTTTTGAGGAGTTTCACGACGATGCGTCATTCGTAAAACATGCTGCTTCCCAAGGATTTGAATACTGGCAAAAGAATGACTGGAGGAGAAACAATGTAACAACATTAATCCGTGCCCTTAATGATACCATAAAAGCTGTTAAGCCATGGGTGAGATTTGGTATAAGCCCATTCGGTATTCACAGAAACCTCAAAGACACACCTGATGGAAGTGGAAGCAAGACTAACGGCCTCTCCAACTACGATCAGCTATTTGCTGATGTTCCGTTATGGGTTAAAGAGGGATGGATTGACTATAATGTACCTCAGCTTTACTGGAAAATCGGCCATCCTGCAGCCGACTATAAAACCCTCATTGAATGGTGGAATGAAAACAATTTCGGCGATCATCTGTACATTGGGCAGAACATAAGCACATTTACCGAACCCGACATTGACAATCCTTCTAAAACACAATTTGCAGCAAAAATGAAACTGGTAAGAGACTTGCCAAATGTCCACGGTAATGTCTGGTGGTCAGGCTGGAGGCTGAGTCAGAATCCGGAAGGATTTGCAGACTCACTTATACACAATTATCAGTCACACCCTTCCCTTATTCCTGCCTATTCGAGACTGGACAGCATAAGTCCGGATCCTGTAAACAAGCTGTCATTCAGCAAGGGCAAATTGAGATGGCAAGTCTCAAAAACTGATGACCCAATGCAACAACCAAGGTTTTATGCAGTTTATCGGTTCCCGCAGGGAGTTCAAATTGATATCACAGATAACAAATATCTGGAAAAAATTGTTCCGGTTCCGGAATACTATATTACAAAGAGTCCTGATAAGAGCCGGGTATATAATATTGTAATTACTGCTATAGACAGGTGCTGGAATGAAAGTGCACCATCAAAACCACTGAAGATAAGATACTAAAATGAAAAAAGTTCTCTCATTCTCACTGTTTCTGATATTTGGTCTTGTTCTTTCACAAATCCTCCCGGAGATACTTTCAATTGAGAGTTACCACTCTGTTAAGGAGGTTATGGATATCTTCCTTTATGTTACCCTTGCCTACATAATGATAAATGTTGGCCGCGAATTTGAACTTGACAAAACACGCTGGAGATCATACCTGAGTGACTACTTCATAGCAATGGCAACGGCTGCCTTGCCATGGTTGTTTGTTGCATCATATTTCGTCTTTATACTACTGCCGGTTGAATATAACACCGACTGGGAGGCATGGAAGGAGAGCCTTCTGCTCAGCAGGTTTGCAGCACCAACTTCTGCAGGAATTCTGTTTGCAATGCTTGCGGCAATAGGTCTGAGTACCAGCTGGATTTACAAAAAAATCCAGGTCCTTGCTATTTTTGATGATCTTGATACAATCCTGCTTATGATTCCACTTCAGATAATTATGATAGGGATGAAATGGCAGATGGTGGCAGTAGTTTTTATTGTTATATTCCTGGTATACATTGGATGGAAATATCTCGGAAGATTTAACATCAGGCAGAACTGGCAATATATAATGCTTTACTCCGTATTAGTTGTTGCCGTCACACATTCAATTTACATTATAACTGCATCTTTATTCGTAGAAGATGAGGGTATTCATATTGAAGTACTGCTTCCCGCATTTGTTTTAGGTATGTTAATGAGACATGTGCATATTGACAATAAGGGAGAAAGAAATGTAACTACCGGGGTATCTCTTATCTTCATGTTACTTGTAGGAATGAGTATGCCTCATTTTATGGGGTCTGCACTTTTAACTGAATATCCGGTAGACAAAGGCTCCGTACTGGGTAGTCAGCCTATGCTGTCTGCCACAACAATAGCTCTCCACGTCTTGGCAGTGACATTGCTGTCAAATATTGGCAAACTCGTTCCGCTTTTTTTCTACCGAGAAAGGCTCATAGAGGAGAGGCTTGCCATATCTGTAGGTATGTTTACACGAGGTGAGGTTGGTGCCGGAATAATTTTTATTGCGCTGGGGTACAATATTGGTGGCCCTGCACTTGTAATTTCTGTAATGACATTGGTGCTAAACTTAATTTTAACCGGTATATTTGTAGTTTGGGTCAGAAAGTTGGCAATCCGTGCCGCTCTGAAATCCGATAAACCGTTAACGATATAATATTCAATTTTTTAATATGGAAAGCCATAAAAGAGTAAAAATTGCTGAACTGCTAAAAAGAGAGCCCGGGTGTGATGTCCTGGCTAAGGGATGGGTTAGAACAAAAAGAGGGAACAAAAACATTAGTTTTGTTGCTCTTAATGATGGATCAACAGTGAAAAACATACAGGTTGTATTTGATCTGACCAAATTTAATGAAGATACTCTTAAAGATGTAACTACTGGTGCCTGTATTGCGGTTTCCGGCACACTCACAGCATCTCCGGGGAGTGGTCAAAGTGTAGAAATTCTGGCAAATGAGATCACTTTGCTTGGAGCTGCGGATCCTGAAACATACCCTTTACAGAAAAAGGGACATAGTATGGAGTTCCTCAGAGAGATAGGGCACCTCAGACCCCGCACAAATACTTTTGGATGTGTGTTCAGGATAAGGCACTCTATGGCATTTGCTATTCATAAATTTTTCAATGATAAAGGGTTCTTCTATCTTCACACTCCTATCATTACAGCTTCTGACGCAGAGGGTGCAGGGGCAATGTTCCAGGTTACAACACTGGATATTTCAAATCCTCCTAAGAGAGAAGATGGTCATATTGATTATACTCAGGATTTCTTTGGAAAGGCTGCCAACCTCACTGTAAGCGGGCAACTAGAAGGAGAGCTGGGGGCCCTGGCTTTAGGTGATATATACACTTTCGGACCAACATTCCGTGCAGAGAACTCAAACACACCAAGACACTTGTCGGAATTCTGGATGATTGAACCTGAAATGGCCTTTTATGAGATCAAAGACAATATGGATCTTGCAGAAGAGTTTATTAAATATTTGGTTAAATATGCTCTTGATAACTGTATGGATGATCTTCAGTTTTTAAATGATATGTTTGATAAGGAGCTTATTGATCGTTTAAAAAGTGTTGTTGATACAGAATTTGTCAGACTACCGTATACTCAGGGTGTGGAAATCTTAATGAATTCCGGTCAGAAATTCGAATATCCTGTATCATGGGGAACTGATTTACAAAGTGAACATGAGAGATATCTGGTAGAGAAACACTTTAAAAAACCTGTTATTTTGACCGATTACCCTAAGGAGATAAAGGCCTTCTACATGAAACAGAACGATGACGGCAAAACTGTAAGAGCAATGGATATTTTGTTTCCTAAGATTGGAGAGATAATAGGAGGTTCACAGAGAGAGGAGTCTCTTGAAAAACTTGAGAGAAGAATTGATGAGCTGGAAATGGATCGTGAAACTTTATGGTGGTATATCGATACACGCCGGTTTGGTTCAGCTCCTCACTCCGGATTCGGTTTAGGATTTGAAAGGTTACTCCTGTTTGTAACAGGGATGTCAAATATACGTGATGTCATTCCTTTCCCAAGAGCTCCAAAAAACGCTGAATTTTAACATAATAATATATATGCTCGTTATTGGTATAGCTGGAGGTACAGGTTCGGGAAAGACCACCGTTGTAAGAGAGATAGTAAAGCTTTTAGGTGACAGAGAGGTTGTGGTAATTCCTCAGGATTCTTATTACAAAGACAACAGTCATCTTCCTCTTGAAGAAAGACTTGAACTTAATTTCGACCATCCGGATTCTGTTGATTTCAAATTGCTTGTAAAGCACGTTAAAGAGCTTAAAGCCGGCAAGGGAATAGAGCAGCCTGTCTATTCATATCTCACATGTTCCAGATCGGAGACAGAGACAATACCTGTGAAACCTTCTCAAGTAATCATAATTGAAGGTATTTTGATTTTCACATGTCCCGACCTGAGAAAATGTATGGATATTAAAGTTTTTGTGGATGCCGATGCTGATGATCGTCTGGGGCGGGTCATAACCAGAGACAACATAGAAAGAGGCAGAACTATAGAGAAGGTGCTAGAGAGGTACGATAAGACTGTTAAACCAATGCATCTGCAGTTTATTGAGCCGAGTAAGCGATATGCTGATATTATTATTCCACAGGGTGGTCATAATCATGTTGCGATTGGTATCCTTCTTGCAACCATAGAGAAGTCACTACACAAACAATAATGTTTAAAAGAGAAAATAATGCAGGACTCTATCTTACCGTAGCATTTCATCTGTTGCTGCTTATTATTCTTCTTGCCTCCCGAATCTCATATCTTCTAAAGGAGGAGACATCATTTATACTTGATTTTACCAAAGAGGAGTTACTCGAAGAGATTGCCAGAAGGGAACAGCTGAAAGAGGATGTGAGCAAAGAACTTGATGATATTATCTCCGGCAGAGTGGCAGTCAGGAATGTGGTTGTTGATGCTACCACAAGAAGAGAGGCCCTAAGGGATGATCGCTTTAAAGATCCTTCACAGGTTTATAATGAAGCTAAAAATCTGCAGGAGAAACTGAATGCGGCAAAGAGAGAGGCAGAGGCAAACAGGGGTACTGACAATATTCCTGATCCTGTAAAGTCTGAGCAAACAAAATCTGAAACTTACAAAGGGCCTTCTGTAATTTCTTACACCCTGGATGGAAGAAAGGCAATGAGTTTGCCTATTCCTGTATACAAATGTGTTGGAGGGGGTGATGTAAATGTTACAATAATTGTTAACAGAAGAGGTTACGTAGTTGCTGCAATAGTAAAACCCGATCAGTCATCACCGGATAAATGTCTCCAGGAATATGCAATAAGGGCGGCAAAATCATCAAGATTTACCGCCTCTTCAACTGCACCTGAAAGACAAACCGGGGAGATTGTCTATAGGTTTATTGCCCAATAGCTGCAAGAACCATATTATCCATTTCCAGAAGAACAGGATAAAAAGCTTTGTCATCCAAAGGTGTATAGCGACCGACAAATGCTCTTATGTGATTATTGATAATAAACTTGCACTCATTCCATTCGTTTTCAGTTGGTACAAAGCCGTTTTCCTTTGCAAATGCCAGAAATGGCTTTTCGAAACTGGTATTTGAGAAAAACAGATTCAAATCTTTTAGTGTTGTTATATTATTTAGCTCCTGCCTGTATTTGTCTGCCATTTTTGCACTAAATCTGAAAGTCAGTCCGGAGTTTGAGATTGATACAAAAAAGCGGTTTACACCCACGGTATCAATAGGAACAAATATATCCGGAGTTATACCACCGCCTCCGTATACCACTTTCCCTTTTGGTGTTGTATAGACCAGAGAATCATTTTTTCTGATACTATCTGCATTCATCATCTCTCCGTGGCGATACCTCTCCAGAATATCATCCCTGTAATTTTTATCGTATGGCTTCTGGATCGATCTGCCAGTTGGCGTATAGAATCTTGCCACCGTGAGCCTTATCCCTGACTTATCGGAAAAATAAATTGGTTCCTGCACCAATCCCTTTCCAAATGATCTTCTGCCAACAATAACTCCTCTGTCATTATCCTGAATAGCACCGGCAAAAATTTCACTTGATGAGGCGGATCCTTCATCAATAATAACTTTGATCGAAAGATCCCTGCATTTGCCTGTATTATCTGCATGAAAATCCTGCCTGGGTCTGTGTATCCCCTGCATATAGACAATCAGATCTCCTTTATTTAAAAATTCATTTGAAAGTAGTAAAGCCTGATCAAGATATCCTCCGGAATTTCCACGAAGGTCGAATATTAAAGAGGTCATACCTTCGGTTCTGAGAGATGTTACAGCCTCCATAAACTCTTTATGGCTGGTTCGGGTAAACTTTGATAGTTTCACATAACCGAGTGTGTCGTTTATCATATAAGCAACATCAACACTTTTTACAGGAATTTTGTCTCTCTTAATATCAAAACTCACCAGTTTATCCAGTCCATTCCTTTTAACATCAACCTTAACCAGCGTCCCGGATTTACCTCTAAGTTTTTTCACAAGAGAGTCCTGTCTCATTTTTATACCGGCAACTATCTCACCGTCTACTTTTACCAGCCTGTCTCCGGATAAAATACCAGCTCTTTCCGAAGGTCCTCCGGGTACTACATTTATAACAACTGCAGTATCATTGGGTACATTAAACTGGATCCCTATTCCGTCAAAGTTACCCTGCAGTTGCTCTTCTGCTGTCTGTAACTCTTCAGGCGGAAGATAAACAGAGTGAGGATCAAGTTTTTCTAAAATATATGGAATCGAGATCTCTGTAATTTCCTTATAATCTACCGTATCTACATAATTTTTATCTACCTGAGAGAGAATAAGCATAAGTTTATCCCACCTGTTTTCCCTTAATGTATACTCTCTGCCTGTAATAAAAGAAGAGATGTATTTATAGGATACTGCTCCAAGCAAAAACACTATTATTAATAGCGGCCACGGATTTGACTTCAATCTTTTATTAAACAGATTCATTTTGGTTCATCACTTAAAAATAAAACTTCTATTCCTGCTCTCACAAGAAGGTCAACCCCATCGGTAATTCTATAACTGTTTCTGTATACAAGCCTCTTAATTCCGGCCTGAATAATCAGCTTTGAACACTCAAGACAAGGAGCCGTAGTCACATACATTGTTGCACCGAGGCTGTTGTTCCCCGATTTGGCCACCTTTGTAATGGCATTTGCTTCGGCATGAAGCACATATTGCTTAGTCTTACCCTCTTCGTCTTCACATATATTTTCGAATCCGGCAGGGGTTCCGTTATATCCATCTGATATAATCATTTTATCCTTAACAAGAAGAGCTCCTACCTGCCTTCTTTTGCAATATGAATTTTTTGACCATATCTCGGCCATATCAAGATAACTCTTGTCAAACTGTAACTGTTTCTCTTCCATAAAATATATAGTACGTTACTGAATATCTGCGCGTTGATATAAAAATCTTTTTATGCTTCTTTTTGGAGTTTTTTCAAACTCTTCGGGAAATATCTTTACATTCTGAATTTTACAGTAGTTTGGTAATTCATCATTAGCCATCTGCCTTATCTCTTCCATTTTGACTTCCAGCTGAGACTGTGATAATCCGTCATTCTCAGCCTGTTCAAAATCAGGATAAATCAGTGCAGTAAGCACACCACTATCCTCTATCACCAGTGATTCCACTACGTATGGGAGATTGTTTAAAATACTCTCTATCTCCTCAGGATAAACATTTTGGCCAGAAGGCCCGAGAATCATACTCTTTGAGCGGCCTCTTATGTAAAGATACCCTTCACTGTCAATAACACCCATATCACCCGTTTTAAGCCATCCTTCATTATCAAGGACAGATTCGGTGGCCTCTCTGTTTTTGTAATAACCAAGCATTACATTATCCCCTTTGCATAAAATTTCACCAGGAATATTGAAAGGGTCATCTGAGTCGATTCTTATCTCCATACGGGGCGCCGCCTTTCCACATGAGTGAAGTCTTGTGTTGTTCCAGGGTGCATATGTAATTATTGGCGCACATTCTGTCATCCCATAACCAACAGTAAACGGAAATGCTATTTTCCTGAAAAAGGCTTCAGCCTCCTTATTAAAGGCGGCGCCACCAATAATCACCTCATAAAACCTTCCTCCAAAGGTTTTAACCAATTCATTTTTAATTCTTTTTTGTATCTTCTGATCTATAACAGGCAGTCTGAGCAGAACCTTAATAGATGTTTTATTAAGAATTGGTTGCAGTTTCTTTTTATAAATTTTCTCAATGATAAGAGGTACTGATACAACAATATCCGGTTTTATCTCCGCAAAAGCATCCATAATTATCTTAGGGCTTGGAATTCTGGTAAGAAAATGGACATGTGCACCGACTGTCATCTCAAATAAAAATTCAAACATCATCCCGTACATATGTGCCGTCGGGAGCATAGCAACAACATTTGATGTGTTGTTAAGGTGAGGCTGTACCTCTTTTGCAAAGCCGACATTCGATATCAATGCTCTGTATGGTATCATGACCCCTTTTGAAAAGCCGGTTGTACCAGATGTATAGTTTATCATTGATAGCTCCTCAGGGGAATCTTTGTGGTATTTAATATGCTCAGGTCTGAAATTCTTCGGATATCTTTTGCCAAAAAGCTCGTTAAGATGCTCTCTCGTATCTCTTATCTTCTGATCCTTTGCATACAGGATAGAGAAATCGTTCATCATAATAACTGCCTCGAGATTTGGCATCTCTGCTTCGTTAAGTTGTTCCCAGATAACATCTCCGGCAAACAGAATAACAGACTCCGAGTGATTTACGATATGATGAATGTTACCGGGTTTGAATTCATGCAAAATTGGTACAGCAACAGCCCCATATGTCAATGCAGAGAGAAATACAACCCCCCAGTTTGCCTGATTCCTGGAGCAGAGGGCAATTTTATCTCCTTTTTTTACTCCGCATATTTCGAAAACAATATGCATTTTTTCTATCCTTCTGGCAACATCCCGGTAGTTGAGAGTAATGCCTTTATAATCTGAAAGTGCCGGATAGTCCCAGTTTTCACGAAAGCTCTTTTCCAGTAGCTGGTTTAATGAATCCTTCATTATAATATGCAGGTTTTATGAAAATGTTTGCAATTGACAAAGATGAGAATAGAGTCCTTTAACCTCTATCAGCTCTTTGTGAGTTCCTCTTTCTGCTATCATACCATCTTTGAGCACAATAATTTCGTCCGCATGCTGAATAGTTGACAGTCTGTGTGCTATAACAACTGATGTTCTGTTTTTCATCAGATTTGTCAGAGCCTCCTGAACCAGTTTTTCACTTTCGGTGTCCAGAGCAGAAGTAGCCTCATCAAGAATAAGAATAGGAGGATTTTTTAACACCGCTCTTGCAATAGCCAGTCTCTGGCGTTGTCCTCCGGAGAGATTAGCCCCTCTGTCTCCGATATTGGTTTCATATCCCTTTTCGAGATTAACAATAAATTCATGGGCATTTGCAATTTTAGCAGCTTTGTAAACATCCTCCGGACTAAAATCTGTCATGCCAAATGCAATATTATTAAGAACAGTATCGTTGAACAGAATTGCCTCCTGGGTGACAATTCCCATCAGAGAGATGAGGTCTTTGGGTTCATAATCTCTTATATCTTTTCCGTCCAGCAATATTGCACCTCCAGTAACATCGTAAAATCTGGGGATAAGATCTGCAATAGTACTTTTGCCAGCTCCTGACGGACCCACAAGGGCAATAGTTTTACCTCTGTTTATTTTAAAATTAATATCCTTTAAGACCGGCTCACTTGCATACTGAAATGAGACATTTCTAAATTCTATAGAATCTCTGAATTCCTTAACTGGAATTGCTTGGGGGCTCTTTTTAATTACAGTCTCTACATCAAGTATTGCAAACAGCCTCTCCCCTGATGCCAGCCCTCTCTGAAGGCTTGTAAATGCGCTTGAAATCGCTTTCAGAGGCTCCAACACTCTCCAGTAAAACATAATATAAACAACAAACTCAGACCACGCCATCCCCAATTGTCCCTTCATTTGAAGATATCCTCCATAAAAAAGTACTGTGGCTGCAACCGAAATTCCTAAAAACTCCGATAAGGGTGATGCAAGCTCTTGTCTGTTAAACATTCTCTTGCTTATTTGCCTGTGGTATTCATTACTTTTTGCGAATCCGTCATTAACATATTTCTGGGCATTAAAAGCCTTTATTATTCTGGCTCCTGATATTGCCTCTTCGAAATGGCTGACTATACGCCCCATCATACTTTGAGTGTCCGTTGCTCCTCTTTTGAGTTTACGGCTGAGCTTACCAATAATTAAAACAGAGACAGGTAGTGCAACGAGAGTCACAGCCGTAAGCTGGGGTGACATATAAAAGAGCATAAACAGAAATCCTATAATGAGTATAGGGTCTCTGAAAAGAATGTGAAAACTGTTAGCCACTCCGTTCTGAACCTCTGTTACATCGTTTGATATACTTGACAAAATATCCCCTTTTCTGCTTTTATTGTAAAATCCGATATGGAGTTTTGTGATTTTGTTGAAAAGCTCTCTCCGGATATTTCTCATTATGTTGGTTCTCATACTAACAAGTATCCTCTGAGAAAGGTATCTGGCTGCATTGGACATAAGTGATGTAATAATCAGTACCAGACATACATACACCAGAGCTGTAAGTGGCCCGTAGTTTCTTATGAACTCCACAAGGTAGTGCTGGAAAAGTCCTTTGAAATAGTCCACAGAAAAAGAGAAATCAGGAAGTGCAATGGTCAAATCGATGGACTCTGCATCAAACAATACCTCCAGAAGAGGTGCAACCAGTGCAAGATTGGCAATTCCGAAGAAAACCGAAAAAACCGATATTATTAAATATTTAGGCCAATATTTCCCATATGGCTTTGCAAAAACAAGTAATCTTAAAAAAGTCTTCATTTCTGGTTTGTCTCCTCAAAATCTACATACTCTCCAACACTCTTATCAACTATCTTCTGCTCTTTTCTGTCACTCTCAATAGTGACATCTCCCTCTTTACCTTTATATGTTTCGTTATACTGCTGCTGTCTGTTTGATGTCAGGTTCGTGAATTTTCTCCTGAGCCACCATGCAAGAAGTAATGGAGTAAGTCTTGCAACCACCCATACAATAATTATAAAAGCAAAAACAAATGTAATAAAACCTTCCATTTTACTGTTTGTATCTTTTTATCTCTCCCGTTTCAAGGTTAATTACGATACTCCTGTTTTGTAAAGTCTGAACAAGCACATCGCTGGCTTTCAGGGAAATCACAGGCGAATCGGGTTTAAGTCTGTTTTTCTCCCTGATATCAGTAACAGGAATTCCGTTAATATTATAAATCATAGTTCTGAGTGAAGTCCTCAGAATCCAGTAATGGTTCCCTCCGAAATTTTTCAGTTCCGGGAACTCTCTGATTGTTTCCGGAAGTGAAATATCACTCCATGCAGGATATGGCTTGCAATTTTTGTCATATAGCCTCAGAACATTGTCGGTGTGAAGAAGCATTATGGCAAAATCACCATCATCCTTAACATCGTATGTTTTCGGACCCAGCATAATCAAAGAATCTACCGAGAGAGGATATGGAGAGACAAACCGTCCGCTCCTGTCCAGGAGAAAAATTCTGTTACCCCCTGCAAAAAGCATCTGCAGTTTTCCGTTCCTGAAATAATCTACCTGCTGAACATACCCTCTGACCGGAACCTGAAATGGTACAGCCCAAATCCCTTTCATATTTCTGTCAGAAAGTCTTAACCAGTAATTTGGTAATTGTTCAAGATATTCACGTTCTCCATTTGAGAAATTAATTAGTTCATAAGGACCGGCAGGAACTCTTATAACCGTATCCCTCTCCCACCCCGCAGGTGTATCAGTCACAACCTTTCCGGGTTGAGGCAAGCTCTTAAGTGAATCTCCGTAGAAAAATATCTCATAGTTAATCTCTCCTTCTTTATCCGGAGTTAACTGTACTGCCCCTATCATCAAATTTAATGATTCTGTTAATTTACTCAACTCAGATTGATGTCTGAAGAATCTTATTAATGAATCCGGTTGCTCAGACCCGTTAATTGTAAGAGACATCAGGCTTTTATTTCTGTTAAGCAAACTGTGTGCCTTAGTCTGCGATATATAATCATCAAGGGTGAATTTATCTCTTTCAGATGCAAAAACCTCTTTTAGCAGCTCTTCCCTGCCAATTATCATGAATTCTCCGGAAAAGCAAATGTAACTATCCTCACCCTCTTTAAACATATCTCCAAAGAGTTCCTCCATATAACCTTTTTGTGGAAAAATCAGAGGCTCAGAAGGCTTTTCCCCTGATAACCAATCTTTCAGAAAACCAAAAAATGGTTTTTTAGATTTAATTACTATAATGTTTTCATACGCAGAACCGAAAGGTACAAGCGCTGCACCAACCTCTTTAGCCCCAAGTGATGCAAACCATTTAACTGCTTTGGAATACTTCTCTTCATCAGGTCTTTTATAAAAGTCACTATACTCTTTATAATTCGCAATCATATCAGAGATTTCATCTACAGAAATGGTTAGCAGGGTAAAGGCGTTGTGCGGTATTACTGAAGATATCTCCGATTTTAAACCTGATCCTCCTGTAAACACCTCAGAGTAATTGGCTGGACCCTTGCTGTTAAGAAAGGTTCCCCTTAAGATTACCCGGTTCTTATCTGTAGTGATCTCCAATGCACTCCATGAGGTAAACCGAGATACAAAATCTGAATACTTCAGATATCTTCTTATAGCAAATGCTGAGAAAAGTTTACCTGTTTGTGAGTGGTTTACAAAAAGCATTGACTCTCTTAACTGAGTTTCCGAAATTAATGAGGAGAGATCCTGGCTATCAAGTATCGAAGAGTTTGATATAATATGTCTTATTGATGATTCAAGAATTATTGAAGAGGGAGAAGCAATAAAATATTCGCCGGATATGGCATACTCCGTATTATTCCATTTTCTTACAGTAATCCCGTTAAATCTTCTTTCGGCGTTATTTCCCTCTCTAAGACTTCTTTGTATGTATATAAGTTCGCTCTCCTTAAGTTTTAAAACCAGAAGCGGCGAAACCTCATCTTTAGAAGAGTAGTGCAATGAAAGAGCGACACCTTGATTTTTTATACCCTTCAGAGTGTCTGCTCCGGATACGGAATAGAGTTTATCTATAAGTTGCCTGATAGATGAATGCCCAAAGGTCAATCTGCCGAATAAATTTTCAGAGGCCAAAATACGTGAGGTAACCGCTATGTCCTTAAAAAGAAAGAGCACAGGGGCATCTGTTGGAACAGCCAGAGCTACATCATAAGAATACTCAGCTTTTCTGTCTGCTTTGTCTCTGTTGGAGAATAAAACAATCAGAACGACAACCAATAGTAATAATAATGCTGCTGAGCTCCGTATGAGAAATTTGTATGCAGAAATTGATTTTTTCATAAACATACAAAGCTATTAAAAATATGTCAAATCAATTGCCCATTTCAGACATGAATTTGATTCTTACCAGCCGGATCTCCTCTTCTGTATAGCCTCTGCCAAGCTCATCGGCAGCCTCTTTCAGAGAATCAGTAGAGGCTTCTGTTTTAAAATACTCATAAATATCGTCAACTTTATCATCATCTACCGTTTGTCTGATATAATAGTCGATATTTAGTTTTGTGCCTGAATTTACAATAGCCTCTATCTCCGTCAGAATCTCTTCAAGTTCCATCCCTTTGGCTTCAGCAATATCATCCAATGGCTGCTTTCTGTCAATCCCGGTTATAATGTAAACTTTGTTAAGTGATTTATTTGCAACTGATTTAACCACAAGATCAGAGGGTCTTTCTATCTCATTGTCTGCAACATACTTAGAAATCAACTCGATAAAATCCTTACCATATCTCTTTGCCTTTCCCTCTCCAACTCCCTGACAGTTCTTAAGTTCGTCAAATGTTATTGGATAATGTATTGACATGTCCTCAAGTGAAGTATCATTGAAAATAACAAACGGAGGGAGATTTATCTTTTTCGAAATTGAGAGTCGCAGATCTTTCAGCATTGCCAGAAGCGTCTCATCACCTCCTCCGCCAGTATGCTTAGTGCCTACAGTAACAACATCATCGTCATCATCTCCGTTATCAAATTCCCTGTCTTCTGCAAGCATGATAGTGTAAGGGTTCTCGAGGTATGATGCACCTTTTTTAGTGAGCGCCAGAAGCCCGTACCTCTCAATCTCTTTATCTAAAAAGTGGTGAATAACACATTGCCTTATAACAGCCATCCAGAACTTAACCCCTTTAGACATACCTGTTCCAAACAGTTCGTGATTATGATGGTTGTACGATTTTATCAAAGAGTTATTAACCCCTGCAAGTATATTTGCTATATGCTCAGATTTAAATTGCTCTTTCATGCTTTGTATCAACTCCAGAACAAGAGCGATCTCCTCCTTGCCGTCAAACTGTTTTTTAGGGTAAAGACAATTATCACAAGAACCACACTGACCAGTTGTATAATCCTCTCCAAAGTAATTCAGGAGAACTGTCCTGCGGCACAAATTACTCTCGGCGTAAGCAACTGTCTCGGCCAGAAGTTGCTTTCCTATCTCCTGCTCCGAAAGAGGTTTGCCCTGCATGAATTTCTCCAGCTTCTGGATATCTTTATATGCATAAAATGCAATACACTGTCCCTCTCCGCCATCCCTTCCTGAACGACCAGTCTCCTGATAATAACCCTCCAGACTTTTGGGAATATCATAGTGTATTACAAATCTCACATCGGGTTTATCAATTCCCATACCGAATGCAATTGTAGCAACAATGACATCAGCCTCCTCCATAAGAAATTTATCCTGATTGGCGGCTCTGGTATTAGCATCCAGACCAGCATGGTATGGAAGAGCTCTCACTCCGTTAACAACCAGAAATTCAGCAACCTCCTCAACTTTTTTTCTGCTAAGGCAGTATATGATACCCGATTTACCTTTATTATTTCTTAAAAACTTAATAATCTCTTTATCTATATTGATCTTCGGGCGTATTTCGTAGTAAAGGTTTGGTCTGTTAAAGGAGGATTTGTAGACTTTGGCTGAAATCATCCCAAGATTTTTCTGAATATCACTCTGTACCTTAGGAGTTGCTGTTGCAGTCAAGGCCATTACCGGCGCCTTACCAATCTCATTTACTATCGGATTTATCCTTCTGTATTCAGGACGAAAATCATGCCCCCACTCAGAAATACAATGGGCCTCGTCTATTGCATAGAAAGAAATTTTAATCTGCTTTAGAAGTGTTATGTTTTCTTCTTTTGTCAGAGATTCAGGTGCTACATAAAGCAGTTTTGTGTTTCCGGATAAGAGATCCTCCTTAACCTCCGTAAGCTGGCTTTTTGTAAGCGAAGAATTAAGAAAGTGTGCAATACCCTCTCTCTCTACAACAAAACCTCGTATGGCATCCACCTGATTCTTCATAAGAGCAATAAGTGGAGAAATAATTATTGCCGTTCCCTCCATCAGAAGTGCCGGCAATTGATAACAGAGCGATTTACCCCCTCCTGTTGGCATCAGGACAAATGAATCCTTCCCCTCAAGCAAATTGGTAATTATCTCTTCCTGCTGCCCTTTGAACGAGCTGAATCCGAAATATTTTTTGATTTCCCTGTGCAGTAAATCAGAGTTGATTTGCATATATAATTGTAAGAAATAGCTGAATAAATATCAATTTTAGTTACCTTTGTGGCTCTAAGTTATCGAATTGTTTTCTCATCGCAAAATTTTTATGATTAATTCTAATGAGGACATAAAGCTAATAGCAAAAGAGGTAATTTCAAAGGAGGCCTCTGCAGTTTCTGCTTTGAAAAGTTTTGTAGACGATAGCTTTTCGGATGTTATACGACTCATTTACAATAGCAAAGGAAGGTTAATAATAACAGGAATAGGAAAAAGTGCAATTATTGGAAACAAAATAGTTGCGACACTAAATTCTACAGGCACTCCTGCTGTGTTTATGCATGCAGCCGATGCTATCCATGGAGATCTCGGAATAATACAGCCTGATGATGTGGTATTATGCATCTCTAAAAGCGGTAACACACCCGAAATAAAAGTTCTTGTTCCATTAATTAAAAAAATGGGGAATGCAATTATTGCAATGGTTTCAAATTGTGATTCCTTTCTGGCAATTCATTCTGACTATATTATCAGAACAACCGTCAAAAGTGAAGCTTGTCCAAATAATCTTGCACCCACTTCAAGCACTACAACCCAACTTGTAATGGGCGATGCTATCGCAGTAGCCTTACTGAGCACCAGAGGATTCACTCAGCAGGATTTTGCCATGCTGCATCCTGGCGGTTCACTTGGCAAAAAGATGTATATGAGGGTATCGGATATGATTGACCGAAAGGTTCGCCCATTTGTTAGTCCAGATGAGAATATAAAAAATACAATAATAAACATCTCTGCAAACCGTCTTGGAGCAACTGTAGTTCTGGACGATTCCGAGGTTCTTCTGGGGATAATAACCGATGGTGATGTGAGGAGGATGATAGAGAGAGGCGGCTCATTTGATACTTTGTCTGCAAAAGACATTATGTCTGAAAACCCTAAAGTTATTGATGCGGGAGAGCTGGCAATAAAGGCATTTAACATTATGGAGAAAAACAAAATCACTTCTGTGATTGTTACTGAAAATGACAAATATATCGGATTAGTACATATTCATGACATTTTAAGAGAGGGAATCGTATGACAACTTTTAATCCTAATGAACTGGGAATGGCAAACGGTAACTATTTTGCACTCCCATACAGTCTGGAAGAATCTGAGATAGCCCTTATTCCGGTGCCCTGGGATGTAACTACATCATATCGTCCAGGCACGTCTGACGGGCCTTCTGCCATTATGGATGCATCTCTTCAGGTAGATTTATATGATGCAAATGTTCCTGATGCCTGGAAAATTAAGATAGGTACGGCAGAGTTTTACAAATCTTTAGGCAAGAAAAACAAAACTCTCAGAAAAACAGCCGAAAAGATAATTGAACACCTTGAAAAAGGTGGAGATCCACTGGAGATTCAGGATCAACTGAAAAAGATTAATTTAGCCGGTGAAGAGCTCAATCAGCTTGTTTTCAAATCATCTTTAAGAGAAATTGAAATGGGAAGAGTTCCCGGAATTGTCGGAGGTGATCATAGCGTTCCACTGGGTCAGATGAGAGCAATCGGAGAAAAATATGATGATTTTGGAATACTTCATATTGATGCACATGCCGATCTTAGAATAGCATATGAGGGCTTTAAATATTCACACGCATCTATTCTTTATAATGCTCTGAACGAAGTCACTCAGATTTCACAGCTTACTCAGGTAGGTATAAGGGACTTTTGTGAACAGGAGGCAGAGATTATTGATACTGACCCCAGAATAAGGTGCTTTACCGACATGGAACTCAAAAAAAACATATTTGAGGGAAAAACCTGGAAAAAGCAGTGCGAAGAGATTGTTTCAAGCCTCCCATCTAATGTTTACATCTCTTTTGACATCGACGGACTATCGCCGGATTTATGCCCGAATACCGGAACTCCGGTACCGGGAGGACTTTCATTCAGGGAAATTGATTATCTCCTTCATATGTTGGCTGTTTCGGGAAAACGCATAGTTGGGTTTGACCTCTGTGAAGTTGCCCCACACGATGAAAATGAGTGGGATGCAAATGTAGGAGCAAGAATACTGTACAAGCTCTGCATTTACACACATCTTAATAACAAACGATTATCCACACTTCCATAGCATAATCAAGTAATTGCATAATGTCATTGAAGAGAAAAGATATTTTTAATGTCTTCGGCATATTTGTTAATAATAATTATGTTGGAGGCATCATATTGGTTCTCTGCTCTGTATTTGCTATGGCTGCAGCAAACACCGGCTTATCTGAATCATACCATTCGTTCTGGCATATTAATGCTGACTTTGCATTTGGCACTTTTAAGATAGAGATGTCGCTTTTACACTGGGTAAACGATGCCTTGATGGTTATTTTCTTTTTTGTGGTAGGTCTTGAGATTAAACGAGAGATGATGGTAGGCGAACTCTCTACATTTAAACAGGCCTCATTACCAATTTTTGCTGCTGTTGGAGGAATGATTTTTCCTGCTCTGATATACTCCTTCTTTAATGCAGGAACAGCAAGTGCCAATGGCTGGGGAATACCAATGGCAACTGATATCGCTTTTTCCCTCGGAGTTGTATCTCTGCTCGGAAGCCGCGTTCCTGTATCGTTAAAGATATTTCTTACTGCTTTGGCAATTGTGGATGACATCGGTGCAATAATTGTTCTGGCAGTCTACTATCCAAGTCATGAAATTCACCCTGAATTTCTTATATACGCAGGTGTTGTCCTTATTATTCTTATGACCTTTAACAGGATGAATCTTCATAATGCAGCACTATACCTTGTTCCGGGTGCTTTTCTCTGGTATTTTGTATACCAGTCGGGCGTACATGCAACAATTGCAGGAGTGGCACTAGCTATGTGTATTCCTTCTAAATCACCCATTAATGAGGTGCGATTTTTTGTCCGAACTAAATATTATCTAGAAAAATTCAAAGAGGCAAGCCACGGAGAGCTTAGCATTCTGGCCAATAAACAACAGCTCAATATTATCCATAATATGCACTCTACCATCAGAAAGATTAATCCTCTGATAAACCGTTTTGAGCATACAATAAATCCGTGGGTTACATATTCAATAATGCCGATATTTGCTCTGGCAAATGCCGGGGTAATATTTGAAGGAATTCCTGAAATTAGTTCAATGCCAAGAATATCAACGGGAATATTCTTTGGACTGGTTTTGGGAAAGCCGTTGGGTATTTTTATAGCCTCATATCTGGTAACAAAGCTAAAAATAGCTGAGCTCCCGGCTGATTTAAAATGGTCGCAAATATTTTCGATTGGTATAATCGCTGGAATAGGTTTTACAATGTCAATTTTTATTGATAGCTTAGCGTTTTCAAACGAGCAGATGATAAATGAGGGAAAAGCCTCTATTTTAATAAGTTCTGTTTTTGCAGCAGTACTTGGTGTAATTGCCCTGAGGCTTACTACAAGTAAACCTAAACCAAAAATGAGAAGGCTTGTTAGTTAAAACTATTAATATTTTAAACTATAAATAAATAATTAATTTAATTAAAATCAGATGAAAACAATCAAATCAATTACAATCATTGCTTTGGCTTTAGTCGTTCTAGCCTCGTGCGAAGGTTCAAAAAGTGCTCAGATTCCCGGTATCTCAAAAGAATTTAGTGATTCAGTAAGCTACGCGGTAGGTGCTTCACTAGGTTCAATGGTTAAACAGGCAGAATTCGGAGAACTTAACATGAAGGAGATGCATAAAGCAATCGATGATGTTCTTGCAGACAAAACTCTAAAGGTTGATGTTGCTTTAGCTAACGATATTATTACAAGATATATTGTTAAGAAGCAGGAAGCTCAAGGTATCGAGAATACCGAGAAAGGGCGTAAATTCCTTGAAGAGAACAAAACCAAAGAGGGTGTTATAACTCTCGAAAGCGGCCTTCAATATAAAATTCTTGCTGAAGGTAACGGAGTTACTCCTTCTGCAGAAGATACAGTTGAGGTTCACTATAAAGGCACCCTTATTGACGGTACCGAGTTTGATTCATCGCACACAAGAGGTGAAAGTGCTACTTTAGTGCTGAATCAGTTTATCCCTGGTTGGGTAGAGGGCGTTCAAAAAGTAAGTGAAGGTGGTAAAATTGAACTTTATATCCCTTCTGAACTTGCTTACGGAAACCAAAAAATGGGCACAATTGAACCGGGTTCAACCCTGATTTTTGAAGTTGAACTTATTAAAGTTAAAAAAGCGAATCAAAAGTAATATGGCACTTGAGATTACAGGAACTCTCATTCAAAAACTTCAGGTTCAGTCGGGTAGTTCAGCCCGCGGTGAATGGCAAAAACAGGAGTTTGTTATTGAGACTATGGATAACTACCCAAAAAAGGTATGTATGAATGTCTGGGGAGCTGACAAAGTAGCTGAACTTGCTACAATCAGAGAGGGAGAAGTTTTAAAGATTTCATTTAATCCCGAATCCAGAGAATACAACCAAAGGTGGTATACAGATCTTCGTGCCTGGAAAATTGAAAGGGCCGAACAGGGTTCTTCTGACCAAGGTTATCCTGTTCCTGACAACTCATTTACTCCTGAATCAAATGAAAATTATGATAATTCAGGAGAAGATGATTTACCGTTCTAACACTCAGGAATCACATACTAAAAAACAGGGGTTGTCGTATGACAGCCCCTTCTTTTTTAGTTATGCTCCCGTTTAAACCATGTTATCTGGCGTTTAGCATATCTTCTGGTATTTCTCTTTATTAGATCAACAGCCTCTTCCAGAGTGCATTTCCCTTCCATATATGAAAATAGCTCACGGTATCCCACAGTTTTCAGAGCTGTAAGATTTCTGTACTGATAAAGTGATCTTGCCTCTTCCAGCAAACCTGATTCCATCATAATATCCACCCTTTTATTGATTCTGTCATACAACTCCTCTCTTGGCCTTTCAATCAGGATTTTCTCAACAATGAAATTCCTCTTTTTCTTACTGAAGCTTTTATATGACGAAAATTTCTTGCCGGTGGCAATTGTAACCTCCAGAGCTCTTATAATGCGTTGCGGATTAGAAACATCAATATGGTCATAACTTTCTCTGTCAAGAATTCTCAGTTCAGACCTTAAAGATTCTATCCCCTCCTCTCTCATTCTTAAAGATAAACTCTCTCTCAACTCCATTTCAGGTGGAGGAAAGTCATCAATTCCATAACAGACGGCATCAGCATAAAGGCCCGACCCACCAACCATCACAAGCAGATCATGCTGGCTGAAAAGCCCTTCCATTAATTCAAGAGCTTCAATTTCGTATTTTCCTGCTGTGTAATGACTGTGAATTGTGTGTGAGTGAATGAAATAGTGCTTAACCTCTTTTAACTGATCTGTTGTAGGAGGTGCTGTGCCAATTTTTAACTCCTTATATATCTGCCGTGAATCGCATGATATAACAGGACAATTGTATTCCTTTGCCAGTTTTATGCTTAAATCGGTTTTTCCTGAAGCTGTTGGACCGACAATCAGCAACAGTTTTTTAATTTTCATAAGAAAACTATGAAATTTCAGAGGAATCCATAATATCCACCCCGGAGTCCAGAATTTCATCTTCTGAAACAGAGAGCTCAGTACTATCAATTATATGTTCGAAATCATCGTAGTTATCAGAAAACTGATCCGGATTTTTCCCCTTCTCTGCAACGAGTCTGGGGTATGACCTTCTGGCCAGGCCCTCCTCTTCGAATACTTTTTCCAGTATTATTGCCCGCTCCTTAAACATATCATAGACATATTCAAGTGAAGAGAATCCATTAGTACCAAAAACATTTGAGAGAGTTACCGTGTCCATGGCACCATCACCCAGATCAAAAAGACCATATTCCTTTTTAACCTTTCTGTTTTTGTCTAGTGCTCTGAACATCACCATTTGATCCGGAGCAAAACTGAGGTCATTCTGCAAATAGAGATTTAGAGAGTATAACGATGATGTATCTTTTACTTCGTACTCTCTCATAAATATCTTATTACCTGCAATAGTGGCTCTTAATCTGTAAATCATAATAGTGTAAACTTGCTGCAAAGTTAAATATTTTTGAGGATAAATTCTAAACTATTTACTCCGTCAGCATAGTCATCAATCCTGGGAAATTGCGCTTCACCAAAAGAAATACCCTCATCAGTCTCACTATAATTAACCGAACACTGTACAGAGTTTTGGTTATCCTTTATAAATTGTCTGATAATACCCCTGTTGCTGTATATAAATACAGAGATAACTGATAGCGGAGGTGGTGGCCTGAGACCCATCCTGATGATGAAACTTCCGCCATCGGCATAATTCTCCCCAGATAGATGCGCAAGGGCTTTCTGGTAACGGTATGAATCAATATAGTATTTATTATCCGATAGCTTTGCGTATTTACAAAGCCTTAGGGCTAAATCTGCGATATCATACCCTTCCGGAATAAAAAGCGTGCTCACGCTTCTGCAGCCCATACCATAATAGAGGAAAATGTCATCGGCAAGTTTTCTGAAATCGTCTTCAACCTCATTCCCATTTAGTACAGCAAATGAAAATCTGGAGCCTCGTATGATTTTCGGAGTGCTGCCATATTGCTTGTTAAAATATTCTGCCGTTGAGTCACTCCCTGTTGCAATCAGAATATCAACTCCATCCGGTGGATCGTCAACAAAGTGTATCCTCCCTTTCCAGTAATTATTTATATCTGATAGTATATTCACCAAAGCCCTGATAAGAAAAGGATCTTTTGAAGAAGTCTTTACCGCCGCTATGCTACCGGATGCAAGAGCGGCCAACATATCATGGAATCCCACAAGAGGAAGATTTCCTGCCATGATTATACCAACAGAAGAATACTTTTCTGTAATTTTATCTGCATAAGCTGCTGTCCAGTTTTCGAGTTTATCTCTTTCAAGAAATTCGCTTGCAATCGCATTCAGTGAGTGTCTTTGCATAATCACTGTTGAAAGCGGATTAATTATGCTTGTCTCTTCTATGGCTCTGGTTAGCAATACACTAGTTTCTGCACCGTTAAGATAATTCTGCAGATGCTTACCCAAACGGGAAAATGAGTCAATGAAAACTTGTCGATACATTTTGTAAAATTAGCAAAATTGGTCTAATTTTACCAAAAGCTTTGGTTACAGGATGAGTGAAATTCCGGCCCCTGACTCTTATAAATCAATATCTTCACCCTCATCGGGAATATACAGAGATCTGGGAAGTAAATTTATCTCTTTGGCCTATCCGGTGTCCTCAGAAGAGGAGGTTAAGTCAATTACATCAAAAGTCAAAAAGGAGTATTTCGATGCAAGACACCACTGTTATGCATACAGGATCGGGCGCACAGGTGAGGTATGGCGTGTTAACGATGACGGAGAACCCTCCTCTTCGGCAGGCAGACCTATCCTTGGTCAACTCCTCTCTTTTGAGTTAAGTGATATCCTTATTGTTGTTGTACGATACTTTGGGGGTACCAAACTGGGTATACCCGGATTAATTAAGGCATACAAGAGCGCTGCAGCTGACGCAATCTCTAACGCAGAGATTATAGAAAAGAGAGAGACAAAAGATTTGATTATAGAGTTTGAATATGCAGCAACAGATACTGCTCTTAAGATTGTCCGAGGCACCGGAGCACAAATTCTGGAACAGAAATTTGAGTTAAAATGTACAATGACTGTCCGGATCGGGAAATCTCTTGCAGAAAGTTTAAAGCATAATCTGCATGAAAATGGGTTTACAGCTACCTATAAATAGATGATAATTTAAAAACTTCAAATACAAATAAAATATGCCTAAACATCTTATATCCATCCATGATTTCTCATGCGATGAGATTCATAAAACTTTAGAGATGGCTGCCGGATTTGAGGCAAATCCTTTCCAGCCTTTTCTTAAAGGTAAAATAGTGGCAAGTATATTCTTTGAACCCTCAACCAGAACAAGGCTCAGCTTCGAAACAGCAGCAAACAGACTTGGGGCAAGAATAATCGGTTTCTCTGATGTAGACAGTACAAGTATTACTAAAGGGGAGTCACTGAAAGACACTATAAAAATGGTGTCAAATTATGCTGACCTGATTATAATGAGACATCCCCTGGAAGGAAGTGCCAGATATGCATCTGAGGTATCATCTGTTCCTGTAATAAATGCCGGTGATGGTGCAAATCAACACCCTACTCAAACAATGCTTGATCTATACTCTATTCTGAAAACACAGGGAACGCTCGAAAATCTCAGAATCAACATGGTAGGAGATCTTAAATATGGAAGAACAGTACACTCTCTGATGCAGGCTATGTCTTACTTCAATCCCACATTTGTGTTTACATCACCCGAAGAACTTAAGATGCCTCAGGAGTATAAAGATTACCTGACAGCAAAAGGGATAAAGTATTACGAGACTAAAAATCTTAATGAAGGAATTAATGATGCAGATATAATATATATGACCCGGGTTCAGAAAGAGCGCTTTACCGATCCTATAGAGTATGAGCGAGTGAAGAATGTCTACAGCCTTAATCTCTCAATGATTTCAAACTGTAAACCCAATATGAAGATACTTCACCCACTGCCACGTGTGAATGAGATCTCACAGGACATAGATAACAGCAGTCATGCATACTACTTTGAACAGGCAGAAAACGGTGTGTATACAAGAATGGCAATCATTGCCAAGCTTCTCGAAATAGACAATTTAACTAAATAATAGTCATGGAAAAACAGTTGAAGGTAAGCGCAATTAAAGATGGTACCGTACTGGACCATATTCCGTCAGACCAGCTATTCAGGGTAATTGACATTCTTGGCTTACAGAAAAGCAATAACCAGATAACTTTCGGCATTAACCTGGACAGTAAGCTTCTCGGGAAAAAGGCCATTATTAAAATAGCAGATACATATTTTGAAGATGACGACATAAACAGAATTGCTCTTATTGCACCTCAGACAAAAATCAATATCATACATGATTTTGAGGTTGTGGAAAAAAGGGTACTCTCTGTTCCATCATCAATAAAGGGAATTGTAAAGTGTATGAATCCAATGTGTATAACAAATCATCAGGTTGTGGAGACACAGTTCACAACTATACTGGACAGCCCAGATATCAAACTTTTATGTCACTATTGTGAAAAGATCACAGATAGAGACAACTTAAAAATTATAAGTAATAACTAGTGTAATTCTAATAATTAGTATAGATATCTATCAAAATTATATGGATTTAATATTTTTTGTTACCTTTGACATCATTTTACCATATTAAAATATTCACAACGTCATGAAAATCGCTCATAATTTTAACGCTGGACCATGTGTCCTTCCAAAATCCGCACTTGAAGCAGCCATTGAAGCTTTAAAAGACTTTAAAGGAACAGGTATGTCTGTTATAGAGGTATCTCACCGTTCAAAAGAGTGGGAGGCGGTAATGGCTGAATGTCGTGCTCTATGGAAAGAGATTCTCAATATTCCTGATGGATATCAGATACTCTTTCTGGGAGGTGGTGCAAGTATGCAGTTTTTGTACATTGCAATGAATCTGCTCGAGAAAAAGGCCGGTTATCTTGAGACTGGTGTATGGGCAAAGAAGGCACTAAAAGAGGCTAAAGGTTTTGGAGATGCTTTTGCTGTTGCTTCATCTGCCGACAAAAACTTCTCGTATATACCAAAAGGATATGAAATCCCAACTGATCTTGACTATTTCCACATAACTACCAATAATACAATTTACGGCACAGAGATCCACACAGATATGGATTCTCCTGTAAATCTGGTTGCTGATATGTCATCTGACATTATGAGCAGACCTGTTGATGTTAGTAAATATGCAATTATCTATGGTGGAGCCCAGAAAAATGTAGGACCTGCAGGTGTAACTTTTATCATAGTAAAAGAGGATGTATTAGGTAAAGTCAGCAGATATCTACCCACCATGCTTGACTACAGAACTCACATAAAAGAAGAATCAATGTTCAATACCCCTCCAGTATTCTCTATTTTTGTTATGAATGAGACTCTTAAATGGATTAAAGCAAAAGGTGGTCTGGATGCTGTATATAAAATGAACAAAGAGAAAGCCGGTCTGCTGTATGACGAAATTGACAGAAACAAAATGTTTGTCGGAACAGCTGCCAAAGAGGACAGATCATTAATGAATATCTGCTTTGTAATGGCAGATGAATATAAGGACAAAGAGGAGGCATTTATGGCATTTGCAAAAGAGAGGGGAATGGTTGGAATTAAGGGTCACCGCTCTGTTGGCGGATTCCGTGCATCATGTTACAATGCTTGTCCTATAGAGAGTGTAAAGGCTCTGGTATCATGTATGCAAGAGTTTGAGAAACTCAACGGATAATTATTATTTAAAACTTATTGAGATGAAAGTACTGGTAGCAACCGAAAAACCGTTTGCAAAAGCTGCTGTTCAAGGCATTCGCACTATCGTTGAGAATGCAGGACACACCTTGCTTTTGCTTGAAAAATACACTTCAGCAGAGGAGCTGTATGCTGCAGTAAAAGATGCCGATGCTTTAATTGTAAGGTCAGACAAAGTCACAAAAGAGGTCATTGATGCATCTGAAAAACTTAAAATCGTTGTAAGAGCAGGTGCAGGATACGACAATCTCGATCTTGCTGCATGTTCGGCCCGTAATATTGTTGCAATGAATACACCGGGGCAAAATTCAAATGCAGTTGCCGAACTTGCAATCGGGATGATGATATATGTTTCAAGAAACTGTTTTACACCCGGAACAGGATCTGAACTCAAGGATAAAACAGTAGGAATTCATGCTTACGGGAATGTCGGAAGACTTGTTGCCAAACTGGCAAAAGGTTTTGACATGAATGTACTCTCTTATGACCCTTTTGTAGATCTTGAGAAGGTAAAGAAAGATGGAGTGACACCTGTCGCTTCTCTTGAAGAGTTATACGAAAAATCAGATTTTTTATCGCTTCACATCCCTGCAAATGCTCAGACAAAGGGTTCTGTGGGATATGACCTCATAACCCGTCTTCCTAAAGGGGGTTGCCTTGTTAATACGGCTAGGAAAGAGGTTATTAACGAGTCCGAACTACTTAAAGCTCTGGAAGAAAGGTGTGATATAAAATATGTTACTGATATTGCAGCTGACAACCAACAAATTCTTAATGAGAAATTCGGCAACAGAGTTTTTGCATCACCTAAGAAAATGGGAGCCGAGACAGCTGAAGCAAATATTAATGCAGGACTTGCTGCTGCTTCTCAGATTATAAGATTCTTTGAGACAGGAGATAAAACATTCCAGGTAAACAAATAATATTTTAAACAAGAGATTTAAATAACAATGGTAAAAGTAAAACCCTTTGCCGCAATAAGGCCTCCAAAAGAGATTGTAAGTGAGGTGGCATCACGTCCCTATGATGTTCTCAATTCAGTAGAGGCTAAAGCTGAGGCAACCGAGAAATCACTCCTACATATAATTAAGCCGGAAATTGATTTCGATCCTATTATTGATGAACATTCCAAAGAGGCTTATGATAAAGCTGTAGAGAATTTTAAGCTATGGCAACACAGAGGATGGCTGACTCAGGATAAGAAAGAGTGCTACTATGTATATGCTCAGACTATGGAGGGCAGAACTCAGTATGGTCTTGTTCTTGGTGCCAGTGTGGAGGATTATCTTACAGGTAAGATTAAAAAGCACGAGCTTACCAGAAAAGATAAAGAGGAGGACAGAATGATTCATGTAAGAATTCAGAACGCAAACGTAGAACCTGTATTCTTTGCCTATCCCGATAACTCTGAGATTAACTCATTGGTAGCCAATGTTGTCAAATCAAAGTCTCCTGAATATGACTTTGTTGCTGAGGACGGTTTCGGGCACCACTTCTGGATAATTGACCAAGATGCTGACATTAATAGAATAACCGAAATTTTTGCAACTGTACCCGCTTTTTATGTTGCTGACGGGCACCACAGGACTGCTGCTGCTGCACTTGTTGGAGAAGAGAAGAGAAAAGCAAATCCTAACCATACAGGGAATGAGGAATACAACTTTTTTCTTGCAGTAGTATTCCCTGAGAGTCATCTTAAAATCATAGATTATAACAGGGTAGTTAAGGATTTAAACGGCATGACTTCTGAGGAGTTTGTCAATAAATTGCAGAAATCATTTATTGTTGAAAAAAGAGGTAGCGAAATATATAAACCTACTGCACTTCACAACTTTGCCATGTACCTTGACGGGAATTGGTACTCACTGACTGCCAGGGAGGGGACTTACAATGACAACGACCCGATTGGTGTACTTGATGTAACAGTTCTTTCAAATCTTGTTTTTGACAATCTTCTGGATATCAAAGATCTAAGAACTTCAAAAAGGATAGATTTTGTTGGTGGTATAAGAGGTCTCGGAGAACTACAAAAAAGAGTTGATAACGGAGAGATGGCTGCAGCGTTCGCACTATATCCGGTTTCTATGAAACAGCTGATAGACATAGCAGATACCGGCAACATAATGCCTCCGAAAACAACATGGTTTGAACCAAAACTCAGGAGCGGAATTGCAATTCATAAACTTGAGAGGTAATCCTCTAAATAAATAATTTAAGGTGCCTTTATTGGCGCCTTTTTTTTTATCTTAGATTCAAAATTTCTTAAAAATGGATACAAATAAGACCGGGAATATTCCTCTCCCTCAGAAAATAGAATGGGATAACACCTATTCTGTCGGAAAGAAATTTATTGATAATGATCATAAATCCTTGTTTGAAATATACAATCAAATGGTTGATTGTCTTCATAAAAAAGATTTCGGTGAGGGTTTTGCCGAGCTTTTATCAAAAATGACAGATTATTCTCTTTCTCATTTTAAGAATGAAGAGGAGTATATGAAAAGAATCGGCTACCCTGGTTTAACTTCTCATCGTGAGCAACACAGAAGGTACATAAAAAAAACAGCTGTTTATAATTCAAATTTCTTAACCCATGATCCTCCTTTAATTATTGATGTAATTGTTTTCCTTAGAGATTGGTGGCGGGACCATATACTAAAAAGAGATATTAAGTATGAACTTTACAGGAGAGGACTGATAACTCAGGCTATAAGAAAAAGGATAGAGGAACTCTCAACAGAAAAGGGGAAGATAGCCGGAGAGAGATTTTTCAGGGAAGAGGTTAAAATTATTGGCACTAAAAGTGCTGATGTAACTGCCATTTCAAAGGAGATATTCAAGGGACTTAACGACAAAGAGAAGAACTCTGTTTTTGCTGTCTGTGAAGATCTTTTTAAGGGTGGTTTCCTGGAAGAGAGCTTTGTAGCGTGTGATTGGGCATATAGGTGCAGGAAAATGTTTCAGAAAGAAGATTTTAAGCTATTTGAATACTGGGTAAATAACTATATTACCAATTGGGCTACATGTGATACATTTTGCAATCACACATTGGGTGCCTTTCTTGATATGTGGCCCGCATATATTACTGCATTAAAAAGCTGGACACAAAACCCCAACAGATGGGTAAGAAGGGCATCTGCAGTTGCTCTGATTATTCCGGCCAGAGAGGGAAGATATAAAAATGAAATATTTGAGATAGCAGATCTTCTCCTGAAGGATAAAGATGATATGGTGCAAAAGGGTTACGGATGGATGTTAAAGGAGTGTTCAAAACCATACCGGCAGGAGGTATTTGATTTTGTTATTTCCCGCAGAACTGTTATGCCCAGAACAGCCTTGAGATATGCAATCGAAAAGATGCCCCAAGAGATGAGAAAAGAGGCCATGAAAAAATAGAGTATTTTATATGAAATTTATAAATCTAACACACACTATATCGGGTGAAATGCCCTTTTTCCCCGGAACTCCTAAACCTGCTGCAGAAAAGTTTTGCACCATTGAAAAAGAAGGCTACACCGAGCTGAACCTCAGAATAACTACTCACACCGGGACTCATATCGATTCTCCTGCACATATTATTCCCGGAGGTAGTACCCTTGATTCCATAGATATCAGAGAGTTTACAGGGAGAGCCGCAGTACTGGATTGTACTGGGATGGGAATCAATCACGGAAGGGAGATTTCATATGATGCCGTGAACAGTTTTCTCAATGAAAACCCAAATCTGGATTTCATCATTCTTAAAACCGGATGGTATAAAAAATGGGGAGTTAAGGAATATCTGGAAAGTTTTCCGGTATTGTCAGTATCAGCTGCTATGCGAATAGTAAAAGAGGGGATAAAATGCGTATGTTTTGACACCATCTCTGCCGATAAAGTTGAGGATTCTACACTACCGGTTCACAAAATCTTACTTGGCAACAACTTAATGATTGCTGAAAATCTCACTAATTTAGATAAACTGACTGCCTCCAATTTTGAATTATTCCTTATTCCTCTTTTAATTGAGAATTCAGATGGTTCTCCAATAAGAGCTTTTGCAAAACAGGACGATTAGAAAATTCAGAATTCTACCTCCCTCCTTTTCTAACAAGGAACGTATTGTTTATGAATATGATGAGTAGTATCATAGAACTAAACCCTATTGCAACCAGCATCAAATATATTACAACATTTGCTCCATATTGATCCGTATCAAAAAATGGATAGAGATAATCTTGCTTAACAAGAGCAAGAAACAGACCCCAAACCATAAATATCAGGGGATATGTAAGCCACTTAAATATCTCACTGTAATTATATCTTCTCTTTTCTGCAATAGCCCAATACAAAAACATCAAAGGGGGTGTCACATAATGTAACAACACAGATGAGAGCCTTTTTAATCCCACTGAATCATAAATAGGTTCCAGAATAATAAGATAGACAACCCCAGTAAGCATAATATAAGAGGTAAGCGGTCCCATAATGTTTTTAAACCATCTTTTATGAGATAAAGAGCTGTTAAACAGAATACCTGCAGAAAAGAGCAGTACCATAGCATTGGACTGAAGAGTAAAGTATTTAAATGTCTTAAATCCGGCCAAAATTGTAGTTCCCTCTGAATTGTTATATACATCAATTGCAATCCCAATCAGAGAGGTTATAAATATTAGTATAAGAATTGGTTTTAAGTATCGCTCATTTTTCATTATAATAATCTTTAAGCTGTTAATTTAAACAAAATAATCTTAATCAACGGAATTGCTATTGGTATAAGCAGCGATGTAAAGAGACCCATAAGTGCTATTGCAAGTCCTCCTGCTGCACCTTGTAACAACCCTGCTTCCATAGCTTTTGCAGTTCCTATACCGTGAGATGCAGCTCCTAAAGAGAGTCCATAACTCAGATCATTTTTTATACCGGCTTTTTTAAGAATCCAAGGTCCTGTAACTGCTCCAAAAATTCCGCTAAGTATTACGATAACAGCCGTAAAATAGATAACACCACCATACTGTTCACTTATCACAATTGCTATTGGAGTTGTAACTGATTTGGGAAGCATTGTTGCAATCAGTTCTATGTCTGCACCCATCAGTATTGCAATAACAGCAACAGAAACAATTGCAATTAAACTACCTGAAAAATTTGCTATTAATATTCCAATGCCTCTCTTTTTTATAAAATCATAATTTTTATGAAGCAGGTATCCGAAGGCAACAACAGAGAGATTAAGGAGATATTTTATTACCCTGGTATTCTCCTCATAAATAGAAAGACTGAGTCCTGAAATTGAAAAGAAAAGAATTATCAATAAGGTAGCTGTCACAATAGAATGAAGCCAGACAATCTTTGTCTTTCTGTAAATGACCCTTCCTGTTAAATATGCTCCAAGAGTCAGAAGTATGAAAAGAATTTCAGTTATGACCACGCTTTTCATGATTATTTTCAAATTTATCGGTTATCTTTCCAACCACAATAAGGACCAGAACAGAGCTTATTATCGAAGCAATAATCACAGTCAGTGCATCATCCTTAATTATTGCAAATGGGATTAAAGCAACACCTGCTGTAGCCGGCACAAAAAAAAGGACAAGATTATCAAGCAGAAAATCGGAGGCTTTTTCAATCCAGGTTGTTTTTAGAATTTTAAACTGCAATAGTGCAAAGAGAATAAGCATACCCATAACAGAGGGAGAGATGAAGCCACCTATCTGTAAACTTAAAAACTCTCCGATGTAATAGCAAATTACAATTAAAGCCAACCCTCTAATAAACCTAAAAAGTTTAATCATCATTCATTCTCCTTCATCCACTCGAATGTTGCATAGTGTTCTCCGTTCATTCCAAGCCCTTGATAGACCATCTGTGCTTTTACATTTCTTTTATCAACATATAATCTTATTCCGCCAATATCTTCTGAATTATGAACAATAGATTTAATGTGCTGGTATAAAATCTTATAAACTCCCATTTTCCTGAATTCAGGAGATGTATAAACTGATTGTATCCACCATACCCATCTGTTTCTCCAGTCACTCCATTCGGTGGTTATCATAAGCATCCCGGCCGCCGTTCCACCTGAATCAGCAATGTAATATCTGGCTTTAGAACTATCCTTTAAGACAGCCATTATCCCTTTCGAAAGCGTATCCTGGTCCAGGGTAAGTTCCTCTGTTTCCAAAGCCATAGCCATCTGAAAATCCAATATGGTTTTGTGGTCGCTAAGTTGTGCGTCTCTTACTTTAATATCAATATTATGCATTGGTATATTGGTTTAAATCTTCTATTTAAGGTAAGGTCTTTTATTTTTAGCACTTGTAAGCCATAGAGTTACATTAAGAGCCAGTTTTGTATCCTCCTCGACTCCTGCCCAATCCCAGTGCGGATCATAGTTGTCAGCTGGTCTGTGATAAACATTATTAATAAAGTGATCCCATGTCTGTTGTGCCCACTCTTTTCCATGTTCTCTGCTATCGTAGCATCCGTATGCCCATATAGATGGGACACCTGCTTTAAAAAAAGGGAAATGGTCACTCCTGAAAAACAGACCTGTATGAGAATTAGGATCAGGCAAAAGGTATCTATCCTGCTTAAGTGCAAAACGGTTATATAGAGAATCGAGTGAGGAGTATCCGTATCCTATCATTGTAAGATCTCTCATTCTTCCTCTTGGTACCATCATATCATTATTAAGACATGCAATTGTATTTTCCATAGGAATGACCGGATTTTTCATATAGTATTCACTCCCGGTAAGTCCTTGTTCTTCTGCTGTAGGGAACAAAAGAATAATCGACCTGTCCGGTCTCTTTTTAAGTGAAGCGGCAACACGACCAATTTCAAAAGCCCAGGCCATGGTGGTTCCATTATCTACCGCCCCGTTAAAAATAGAATCTCCGTTCTGTTTTTCACCTATTCCAAAATGGTCCCAATGTGCAGTGATTACAACAGCTTCATCCGGAGCAACACTTCCTTTTAATATTCCTGCTACATTCTTCGAACTCTCCTTTCTTACTTTATTTACTACAGAAGCACTAAATGTAGCATCTGTCTCAAATGGCCGGAAACCTTTTTTCAAAGCCTGCATTCTTAACGTGTCAATATTGTAGCCCATAGGTTCAAAAATCATTCTGGCACTCTCATCCGTTAACCATCCTGTTATTTTACATCTAGTATCACCAGTAGCATTATCAATAAACAGCCTTGGAGATATTGAACTATTTCTTGGAACATTAAATTCATAGCCTGCTCCCAGTGATTCGTGAATAATCAGAATTGCCGATGCTCCCTGCCTTGCTGCCTCTTCATATTTATATGTCCATCTGCCATAATATGTCATCTCCTTTCCACGAAAGAGAGTTGAATCATTTGAGTAAAGCCCGGGGTCATTTACAAAGACAATTACAGTTTTATCTTTTAAATCTATCCCCTCAAAATCGTTCCAGCCATACTCCGGCGCTTTTATGCCAAAACCTGCAAATACAATTTTTGAATTTTTAAGTTCAATTATATCAGAAGGTTGAGGCGAGTTAATTGCTATCTGGTCAGGTGCATGAAGGACAATACTCTTATTGTTAATTTTAAAAGTGACAGGATTTTTCACTGACGATGTTGTTTCATACATCGGAACCTCCTGGAAATAGCTGCCATTGAATGGAGGTTCAAATCCAATCTTCTTAAGTTCTTCAGCTATAAAATCTACTGTGATTCTTTCTCCCTCAGTAAAAGGCTGTCTGCCCATAAACTCATCAGAAGAGAGTATCTCCGTTATTCTTTTCATTTTGGTTACATCAACCAGACTATCAGGCTGCTCTCTCCTTGTACAGGAAAAGATTGACACTAATAGCAATATTACAATAAAGTTCTTCATAGCGGTTTTCTTTTATTTCATTTTAAAATATTATTAACAGCTCAACTGTTAATTTATCTGAATCCATCTCTTCATAACGATTAAATTCGGTGATAGCTCGTTTTACAAGATACGATTCATAATCTATTCTTATTAGTGAACCAAATGGGTTATCCGTCAATCCAAAACACAACCCCAATGTAAGCCTGTTGGCATCAAAGATTTTATTCTTAAGATCTTCTCCTATAGCATCCCATCTCATAACCGGGGCAATATTCTTAAAAAGCCCTCCCCTGTTTAAAGGGAAAGAATATCCTCCCTGTAAATACACAGAGAATCTGTCTGCATCATCAAACTTATTGTGTCGGTTCATAACCTCGGCTTCAACTTTGTACCTCTCCCTACCGTATCTTAAATCAGCCCCCCAGATCACATAGTCTTCAGTTGAGGTTTTAGGATAACGATACAGCTTTGCAGTTGCTCTAAGCCCCGTCATTTCACCCAAGGTTATTCTGGTGGCATATGATGGCCTGTCTGTCCAAAGCGGATTATTAATTGTATTTCCGTTAAATATTCCTAATTCAACCATTAAAGGGAATGATAAATTATTGAATTTATAGTCTGCCAGAATCCCGATATCACGACTGCCTGCAAAGTATTTCCCAATAAAAGCTCTGTTGGCAAAAAGCATTGTAGATGGAGTAGTAATATATGAATTGAATAATGGAACGCTCGTCTGGCCAAAAGTCACAGAGAGGGCATCTGAAAGCTTGATTTTGGCTGACATATCCAACACTTCAAAATTTCCTTCACTGCTCAATTCAACCTGTACCCTATATGATATTGGTGAAGCTATTTTACCGGTGAGCCCCATTCGCGAATTTCTTACAGAAAACCGGGACATTCTGGTATCAAATGCGTACTCATATTTTGTTTTAATGCTAGCGTCAAATTTTGGCAAAAACTCGCTGAATCTGTTTTGGGCATAACTCTGATCAGAAATCAGGACTGCTAATAAAAAAAACAGAGAAACAATTAATGGGTATTGAAATCCTGTTGTTTTTGAATTATAAACTTGTGAACCTGGTGTTTCTGAACCTGAGGTTTGTGAATTACAGACTTCTTCCGGAATCTTATTTTGCATTTCTCTACGAATTTAATGTTAAACAGCCATTCAAAGACTATTATAGTTCTGGTAATTGTAAAGCAACAAATTTAACCAATTTTAAAGATATATTGGTTCATATCCGAATACAGCATTATATTAATCTGATTCGACCATATGCATGTATCGTATACATACTTTTTGTCTTTTTTATTTTTACTTCTAACATTATTTTAAAATAGTATGTTTATTCTGCTACAGGTAATAATTACTCGTTTAAAAATATCACGTAATTAACATTCTCTATTCATATATAAAACAGTTAACTTTATAACCTGAATTACATTTTAGCCTATTATCTTTAACATGTATTACTTATGATATATATATAATATTAGCAGAATATTTATAAAATCATTTGCTTATTGAATAAGGCAATATTTAACTTATCCGACTTTTAATTACCCGAATCGCATCTTACTAATTACATAAATGGCAACAAATTAACACTGCAAAAACATGAAGACAACTACACAACCATTATATCAGGAATTTCAAATCGATGGCGTTAAACATATAGGTCCGCAGGATGCCTATACACTTATTAAGGATAAAAAAGCAGTGCTCATTGATGTTAGAGAATCTGAGGAAGTTGATATAGACCTGATTAATATGGAAAATGTTTTATATCATCCAATGTCGGTCATTTTGGAACGTTTGCCATTAATTGATAAAGATCAAAATATTATTGTAATGTGTCCGGGAGGAGTGAGAAGCTCTAAAGTTGTTAATCTTATGAATATTCAGGGATTTACTAATGTTGCCAATCTTGATGGAGGATTTAAGCTCTGGAAATCAATAGGTTTACCTTATGACACTATCTTGCCTTCCGGGGATGGGTGCAACGGACATTGTGATTCGTGTAGCACCGGAGTTGAATCATCTTGTTGTAAATAATCAATAAGATATTTTTTAAGGTAAAAAAAGGTTCTGGATTTTAAGTTGTTTCGCAAACAGTTGATTTAATTGTATATACAGAATTGGCTTAATTGTTTTCAACTCTGTCAGATTTGTATAAACCACTTAGACTGCAAGTTATGCAGACACATCACTCTACTCCGGCAACAGATTGTTTTGAGGTACCCTCAAATTTTCCTGGTACTTTTCGGCGACTGCGGAACTCCTTGCTTTGGTCGTCAAACAGTCCTCGTCGTTCCCGAAAAGTAGCCGCGGAAAATTATCGGAAAACAAATGTTGCCTTTGAGTAGAGTGATTGGTGATCTTCGCGCCACTTTCGTGTATGTAGCTGTTTAGATACTACTAGAAATACAGACTTCAACGAGAATACCTTTGTAATTTTTTATAAAAATTGAGTTTTGGAGTCAGCCTATTTCAGTAATTTTAAGTTGTTTCG
>JAVBVW010000007.1:0-32262 GCA_036677745.1 Bacteroidales bacterium | reverse complement strand
AAGTTCGTGACCGCAAGGAGCGACCTAGGGCAAAACTGGTAACTGGGGCTAAGTCGTAACAAGGTAGCCGTACCGGAAGGTGTGGCTGGAACACCTCCTTTTTGGAGCTTAACTGACCAAAGGAGTTTTCCTTTACTGTTACTCTTAATGCTATCACTGACTTTATACAGTCCCGTAGCTCAGTTGGTTAGAGCACTACACTGATAATGTAGGGGTCAGCGGTTCAACTCCGCTCGGGACTACAAAAAAGTTCTTTCAAATTTCGGGAATTACGTCACTGCATTGTGCCTTTAATCCCTTCGGGAATTACGTCACTGCTCAGTATGCTTCGCAGTTCCGTGTTTCCCCTCCCGTTCGGCAAATGACGGGCAAAGAAAAGAAGAAGCGCAGCTTCTTCACAAATTTTTCGAATTCGCCTTTAGAAAGTAAACTTTCTCCGGCTCATTCTTAAATTTGCAGATTTCTTTTCTTTGCGTATATTTGCGCTCTCTTAAACGGGGAATTAGCTCAGTTGGCTAGAGCACTTGCTTTGCAAGCAAGGGGTCATCGGTTCGACTCCGATATTCTCCACCAAAAAAAAGCCCGTAAATTTTGCGGGCTTTTTTAATTGAGAACGATTAACTATTTTTACTCTGTTGAGTTTTATATGAGCAACACCGATACTAAAAGGCGCCTCTACAGCAGAGCAAAGAAAATCTTAAAGATTTTCCTGTATTCTCTTTTATCTCTCTTAATCACATTCATCGCAATATTTGCCATTTTATGGTTTGCTTCAGGCACTAAAAACAACTCTTATGAGGATTTTCGTGCTGAGGGTCTAACTTTGAGAGAGGCGCTCCCATCAAGTGTTAAATACATCAGAAAATATATTCAGAAAAAGCACACCACGCCCGACAGTATAATTAGATTCTTTAAAATTCAGAATGAATATCTGGAGTTTATTAAAGTCTCAGATGGTACTTTTGCAAATGACTCTTCTTACTCAAACATTAGTACAATCCCCGATACAAATTCTGCTGAATTAAATCAAACTGTTCTTACACTGGCATTTGTTGGAGATATAATGTGGGTGAAAAACAGTAAAACCAGTTTTCAGGACGAAGAGATTAGAGACTATCTTTCAAAATTTGATCTTGTATTCGGGAATCTTGAGACTCCTGTTGATACGTTGCAAAGTGTTCCGACTTTCTGGCCCGATAATGTCAGATACAATTCTCATCCTAACCTTTTAAGATTTTTCAGAAGAGATGACGGGAGCAATATCTTTACTGCACTTTCTCTGGCAAATAACCATGTGCTGGATATGGGAGATGAGGGCTTAAAAAGAACAATGGATTTTCTTGATTCAGAGGGTATTCGTCATACTGGTGCATCACTGGCAAGAAATGATTATCATGATAATGGTTGCCAAAAGGATTATATAACAATAGAGAAAAATGGAATCAAGGTGGGTTTTTATGCCACCTCCTGGGGTTTGAATAATCCGGAATTACTTAAAAATTCATCAGTAAGACTCAATTATATTCCCGGTCTGGCACCTCTTAGCCCGAAGCAAATAGATATTTCGGCATCTGTTAAAGCCCTTAAACAGATGGAGAGCGACGGGATTGATTTTAAAATCATATATGTACATTGGGGTTACGAGTATGAGATGTATCCCGATCCTCAGATAATGAACGTAGGCAGAGATCTGGCTGCGGCAGGGGCTGATATCGTTGCCGGTTCGCACCCCCATGTTGTGCAGCCATCAGAGATTGTTCTGGGCAACGGATACAGTTTTCTCGAAGATCATAAACAGCATGATGTAGCTGCCCTTTTTGAAAATATGGATGAAAAGAGGATATTTCACCATTTTAAAGACTCTGCCGGCAAGGCGAGAAAATCACTTATTCACTACTCTCTCGGCAATTTTACAACATCTATGTATACTCAGCTTTGCCGGGTAAAAGCAATTCAATCTGTACAGATCAGAAAGAGTGGAGATTTCACTCCACACTTTGCTGTATTTATCAGTACGCGAGACTAATTTATTAACTAAAAAATACAATCGATGGAACAGATCACCGACTTCATGGCCAACACTCATATCCTGAATCAGTTTTGGCTTACTTTCCTTATGGTTATATCTATGGTTCTTGTATCGAGAACATTTGTAGCCGGGACCCGTTACTCACCGATATTGATCATTGTAATTTTCGGGCTGCTTATGGGCTATGTTCTTACACGAACAGGTATGGCCACTCCGGGGCTTAAAGAGTTTCCTATAGTAGATTTTACCAGTAAAGTTACTATAACGGCACTTATTGCCTCCTTCTTTATGGGAGGGCAGGAGATAAGGAAAATTATCAGTAAACAGGAACTTGATAAAACCGACATCGTTATTCCTTCGCAGGAGGAGATGTTTTTGGGAACTAAGTTTACTCAGTTTATGTTTCTTATCAGGGCTTTCTTTATTCTTATTGGAATTGAATCAATGAAAAGAGTAATAATTGGTCACAATACCAATGAACCTCTTGATGCTTTTTACCCGTTACTTGGATACCTGGGTCTTGTGGGCTCAATCATTTTAATTGATTACAGGGCAAAAATCACTAATAAACCCGTATATATCAGAAAGGGGATTGTTGAAACAGCTGCAATTCTGGGAATATTGCTTCTATCTTTCTACATTTCAAAGGCCGTTAAGCCATTTATAGCACTTCCTGAGATCTTCTTTGCAATGATATTCTCTGTAATTGCAGGGATGTTGTTTTCTAACTGGAAGTTCGGCCCTACAGTAAGATCGCTTCTGTTTGCAGGTATCCCTGTTGTTCTGGCTGCTAATTTTATGGTGGGAGGTTCTCGTATTGCCGATGCCTTTCAGCTTAGCGGAATGAACTCTGTGCTTGCTTATGGTTTCTTTGGACAGTTACTTTGGATGTTTGGAGGTCTTGCACTGCTGATTTTGTTTGGTCGTTCAAACCATATCAGAAATCTTGCCCCGGGAATGGCAGGTTCGCTGTCACACTCCGGGCTGACAGGAGCTTGTACTGCAGGCGATCTGGGTGATGATGCTCAGGTAAGGGCTCCAATAATGATTAATGTACCTTTTGCAGGCCATATTTTTGTCTTCTCTATTCTTGCAGCAAGTGCTTCTGCAGGTAAGCTGCTAATCCCATATACTTTAATGGTGGTTGTGGTTGGCCTCTTGTTTACAATATGGAGTCTTAGAATTCTCAAAAGAGCAAATAATCAGGATGCAAAGGAGATTAAGGGTTTAATGCTGTTCTCTTTGGGATGGCAGCTTACAGCCGTTTTCGGAGGTCTTTTCCTGCTCACGTTGGGCGGAATCGGGCTTAACGATGCTGTAATGGCAAATTCATCTGCAATTTCTCACTTTGGTCTGTTTGCGGCAATTCAGGGTGGAATGTTTGGTCCGCAGGCAGCTGAGATGATTGCATTTGTTTTTGCTATGCCGTTTCTTGTGCATCCTCTTGTATTCGGAATATTTGGTAAAACAGCCGAGAATAACGGTGTGATGCCTGTGAAACCTGTGTTTATTCTGGCTGCAATCGGGGTAATAGGAGTTCTGTATGCACTATTTGTCGCTTAAGGAAATCTATACGGCAGGTTTGATTATCTGCCGTAGAGGATCTTCAGCCGGTGAACCTCTTCGAAGTATTTAAAGTACATAAAGAGGCGGTAACTGAATTCAAAGTCATAATCTGCAAAGGGGTCGTAGTTGATATAGGAGTCAAATCTGCGATCCCCTCTTGCATATCTTCTGTTCCACTCATCTGCATAGAGGCGGTTCATATTTTTAAGATAGTGATTTGTGTACTGGCTTTTTTGAATACTCCGTGATTCAAGCCAGTAATCAAAAGATGGATCAAATACTATAAGCTCATACTCAAGTGAGTCGTGAGCAGATATGGTGTCCTTAATGCTAAGACTTCCTTTACGGGAAGTATTAACCTCTCTCTGTACTCCGCACGAGAAGATAAAAGCCATTATAATGGCCAGAACCGAAAATGTCAGTATATTCTTCATCTCACACATATTTTAAGGTCTTATGCAATTTAAAAAAAATATAAGAATTTATTGAGTTTCTCTCAACCTTTTGACACTTTCGGCCGTTTAATAAATAATAAACCCCTTATAGAATATGAGAAAATTCAAAAAAGAGAAACTATTGAAAATTGAAAGTAATGTTGTTGAGTGGATGAGGAAAAATGGATTTTTTCTGTTGAGAGTGTCACTGGGAATTGTCTTTTTCTGGTTTGGATTTCTGAAATTTTTCCCCGGAGTGAGTCCTGCTCAGGAGCTGGCTATAAGAACGATAAGTGTTATGACTTTTGGCCTGGTTCCCGATATGATTATCATTAACGGACTTGCTTTATGGGAGGTGCTTATTGGTCTTGGCCTGATTTCCGGCAAGTTTATGCGAGAAACTCTTATTTTGCTCTTTCTGCAGATGGCGGGTACATTTATGCCTGTTTTTCTCTTTCCCGAAGAGGTATTTGCACATTTTCCCTATGCCCCAACGCTTGAGGGCCAGTATATAATTAAGAATATTGTGATAATATCAGCAGGGATTGTACTAGGTGGAAGATTGAAAAATCTAAGAACCCAGAATCCGTAACATTCTTTGTATCGATGGGAGTGCCTTTATCTGGATATCCCTTGGAACCTTAATTTCATACTTGTCTTCTTTGAGAGAGGCAAGAACCTTTTCCAGGGTGACCTTTCTCATCTGATAACACTTATTGTAAGGTTCTACTGGTATAAACTCCTTATCGGGAGCCAGTCTCTGCATTTGATAAATAACGCCCGGCTCGGTTGCCACTATGAATTTTTTTGCGTCAGAAATTTTTGCCCTTTTTACCATTCCTGTCGTGGATAGTATAAATGCGTTCTCAAGTTCATATATTGCAGGGTCATGTGATGAACTTGATTCAGGATGGACAAGTATTTCGGCATCGGGGTGTGCCTTTATAACCTCGTTAAGAAGTTTGGTGTCAAAGTATTCGTGAACGCAGCAGTCTCCTTCCCATATATCTATATCTCTGCCGGTCATAATTTTAATATATGATGCCAGATTTTTGTCGGGGATGAAAAATATCTTTTTGTCTTCAGGAATACTTAAAATAACCTGCATTGCATTTGCCGATGTGCAGCAAATATCTGTATTCGCTTTGACCTCTGCAGTGGAATTTACATAAGATACTACAACTCCCCCGGGATTCTCTTCTCTCCAACGGATTATATCTTCTGGTCTTATGCTGTCTGCTAAAGAGCATCCTGCTGTCATATCAGGGACGAGCACCTTTTTATCGGGAGATATTATTGAGGCTGTCTCTGCCATAAATGTAACCCCACAAAAGAGAATCACATCTGCATCTGTCTGTCCGGCCATTTGTGAAAGCCCCAATGAGTCTCCTATATAGTCTGCTATATCCTGAACTTCTGGTTCTACATAATAGTGAGCCAGTATAACAGCATTTTTCTCTTTTTTTATTCTGTTTATCTCCTGAATAATAGTGCTTTTATCCATCTTATTTATTATCCTCTTCTATATTCATACTGATATCTAAAGCAGTGACAGAGTGGGTGAGCGATCCTGCGCTTATATAATCTACTCCTGTTAGTGCCACACCCCTCAGCCTTTCGAGGGACATATTGCCTGAGGCCTCTGTCTTTGCCTTGCCTGCAACCATAGTAACAGCTTCTGCCATGGTTTTGTTCTCCATGTTGTCCAACATTATTATATCTGATCCCGCATCTAAAGCCTCCTTTACCTCCGACAGATTTGTTGTCTCTGTTTCAACGAGCATCCCGGCAGGTATTCTTTCACGAACCTGGGATACTGCTTTGCTTATACCTCCGGCCACTTTAATGTGGTTATCCTTAATAAGCACCATGTCATAAAGACCCATCCTGTGGTTCTGACCTCCTCCTGCTTTAACGGCCATCTTATCAAGAATTCTCATTCCCGGAGCTGTTTTTCTGGTGTCAAGGATTTTTGCATTTGTGCCTTCAAGCTCTTTTACATATTGGGCGGTAGCAGTAGCTATCCCGGACATTCTCTGAAGTATGTTTAGTGCTGTACGTTCTGCTGTCAGAAGAGCCCTGTAGCTCCCTTCTACTTTTAAAATGACCTCTCCTCTGATTACTCTCTGACCATCTTTCACATAAGGCGTCCAGATTATATTTTTATCAAAATATTCAAATACAGATTTTATAATCTCTACTCCTGAAATTACCCCAGGGGCTTTTGCTGTCATAGTGGCAACTGCCGTTTTATTGACGGGGATTATTGATTCTGTAGTAATATCGCCGCTAGCCACATCTTCTGTTATGGCAAGTTCAATAATTTTTTGTATTAACGCAGAGCTTTCCATGATGGTCTATGTATTGAATATTAGTTGGTTGTCTTTTTGTTGGATGGAGTGCTTTATCATTTGAGGGTTCTCTTGAGGGAAATCACTGCGATAGTGTCCTCCACGGCTCTCCTCTCTGGCAAGAGCTGCTTTTATTATCAATGTAGCAGTTGTTATTATAAACTGAGCTGTTATAACATAATAATCAGAAGCACAATTCAGAGATAAAATCTCATTTTTTAGATTATTCAGTCTTTCAATGCCCTCTTCTAACTGACTCTTTGTCCGCACAATACCAGCATGTTCTAACATAATTTCTGCAACGCTTTGTTTGATTGAATCAAAGAATCGGGCAAGAGCAGGGTTAACTGTGCATGTTTGTTCATTGGGTGTTTGGTTGAGTCCCGGTGTGTTTGCCTCTGTGCCATATGATGCTGAGGCGTGTTCAACCGCTCTGTAACCAAAAACCAGACATTCCGATAATGAGTTTGATGCCAGTCTGTTTGCTCCCATAATGCCTGTAGATGCCAGCTCTCCGCAAACATATAAACCTTTTATGTTTGTCTCACCATAAGCATTGCATTTTACTCCTCCCACCATATAATGTGCAGCAGGGGCTACAGGAATTTTGTCTGTCATATCAAATCCCAATTCAGAACACTTCTGAAAAATGTGCGGGAACCTCTCTTTTATTCTCGAAGGGTTCAGATGCTTTAATGACAACCACACATAGTTGTCATTACTGCCACTTGATTTCTGTTTTTTTATCTCGGTGAAAATTGCTCTGGCTACTACATCTCTTGGTGCAAGTTCTGCCAGAGGATGGATGTTAACCATAAAACGTTCCCCGGCTGAATTTAGAAGATAAGCCCCTTCTCCTCTGACAGCTTCGCTTATCAGGAAAGGTTTTCTCTCTTTAGTGCAAAGCGTAGTCGGGTGAAATTGAATAAATTCCAGATCTGAAATTTCGCAACCTGCTTCCCATGCCAGAGCCACTCCGTCTCCCATGGCTGTGTCGGGATTGGTTGTCCTTTCAAAAATTGCTGATGCTCCTCCCAGAGCAAGGATTGCACTCTTACCGGTAAATATTTCACATTCCCTTGTTTCATGATTCCAAACCTCAAGACCTGTACAGCGGTCTCCGGATTTTAAAATCCTCAGGACACGGTGATTTTCAAAAAGAGTTATGTTTGGATTTGAAAGGATACTTCTTATCATAAACTCAGTTATTCTTTTGCCGGTAATGTCTCCGCCGGCATGAATAACCCTCCTTTTACTATGACCCCCTTCCAGCCCTAACTGAAGATGCCCCTGATCCATGTCAAAGCTCATTCCGCAGGATATGAGCTCCTTTATCCTCTCGGGGCCTTCGTTGACAAGAATATCCACTGCAACAGGATTGCAAAGGCCTCTTCCGGCAACTATGGTGTCGTCTGCATGAAATTTTGGAGTGTCCTCTTCGTCAGTTACGGCAGCTATTCCTCCCTGAGCATAAAATGTGTTACTGTCTGTAACTTTTAACTTAGTAATGACAGCAACTTTTCCGAAACGGGATGCCCTGAATGCGGCATAGAGTCCGGCTAGACCGCTTCCTGCTATTAAATAATCGTATTGGTGCATTTTGTCTTTGCCTGGCAAGCCGCAAAATTAAGCTTTTTATGGCAATAATTCTCTTTTTTTGCTCGTTTGCTCTCGAATGAATATCTTAGCAACCTAAAAAAGTATAAGGTTAAGATTATGACAAAATGTGTAAACTGCTTTATTCCATATCAGAGTAAAGCACAAGTAGATCAGACAATTAAAGGTTTAAAAGAGTCTCAACTTGTTAGCAAAATCTTTTTGCTTTCAACTGACCCTGCTATTGAACCTGTTGAGGGATGCGAAGTTGTTCATATTGAATCTTTAAAATGCACCCCTGCCATCAAAAAAATTGCCGAAAGAGCCGATTCAGAATATACTCTTATTTATACAAAAGAGAGTACTCTTGTTTTAGGTATGTTTGCTCTGGAGAGAATGGTTAAAATTGCAGGCGATACTGATGCTGCCATGGTTTATGCAGACCATTTTCAAATACTTGATGGCGTAAGAAAGCCGAGCCCTGTAATTACATATCAGAAAGGAAGTCTGAGAGATGATTTCAACTTTGGTTCAGTTATGATTTATAACTCTGCCGCACTTAAAGATGCTGTAGCCCGTATGGATGTTAAATATCTATATGCAGCTCTCTATGACCTCAGGCTAAAAGTGTCTCAAATGGGTGATATTGTCCATATTAATGAATATCTGTATACCGAGGTTGAACAGGATACCCGTAAGTCCGGAGAGAAGATTTTTGACTATGTTGATCCTAAAAACCGTGCCGTACAAATTGAGATGGAGGAGGCTTGCACTTCACATCTTAAAGAGATTGGAGGATACCTTAAGCCGGAATTTAAAAATATCGAATTCAACAAAGGTAACTTTGAGTTTGAGGCATCGGTAATCATACCTGTTTTCAACAGAATCAAAACAGTAGAGGATGCAATTAAATCTGTGCTTATGCAAAAGACATCCTTTAAGTTTAATCTTATTATTGTAGATAACCACTCAACTGACGGAACCTTTGAGGCTATTGAGAAATATGCATCAGATGAGAGACTTATACATGTTGTTCCGGACAGGAAGGATCTTGGAATTGGTGGTTGCTGGAATTTAGGTGTGCATCACCCTAAGTGCGGAAAGTTTGCTATTCAGCTTGATAGTGATGATGTATATTCAGATGAGAATACTGTTCAGAAGATAGTTGATGCATTTTATGAGCAAAATTGTGCAATGGTTGTAGGAACCTATATGATGACAAACTTTAACATGGAGATGATTGCTCCGGGTATAATTGACCACAAAGAGTGGACTCCGGACAACGGTCGCAACAATGCCCTGAGAATTAATGGTCTTGGTGCGCCACGTGCTTTTTATACGCCTGTCCTTCGCGATGTTAAGGTTCCAAATACAAGTTATGGTGAGGATTATGCTCTGGGTTTAAATATATCCCGCGAATATCAGATAGGAAGAATATACGATGTTCTTTACCACTGCCGTCGTTGGGAAGATAATTCAGATGCATCTCTGGACATTGTCAAAATGAACGGTCACAATACATACAAAGACAGAATCCGTACATGGGAGCTTATGGCAAGAATTGCCCTGAACAAGAAATCTAAATAATGTACCTTAAAATATGGTTTTAAACAGTCAAAACCTGGCCGCTCTTTTTGAGGAGCAGTTAACCTCCTGGGAGCAGGCCGGGTCTAATTATGAGGCGCTTGCTAAAGTACTGGTGAAAGAGATTACTGTAAAAGGGTTCCCTTTTAAGGTTCAGTTTAATCCCGCAAGAATTGTCTCATCTGCAGCTAAGGTAGATGCGAAATCTATAAGTGAAAGAAAATGTTTTCTTTGCAAGGATAACAGACCTGCTGTACAAAAAGGGCTTGAATATATTAACGCGGGAGATACCAATAATCCATATACCGTTCTTATAAATCCTTTCCCGATTTTCCCAAGACATCTTACAATACCGCTTCTGGGGCATACCCTTCAGCTGATTTCCGGCCGTTTTGATGCAATGCTGAATCTGGCTAAGGAGTTTCCGGACTATACTCTGTTTTACAATGGCCCAAAGTGCGGAGCGTCTGCACCTGATCATTTTCACTTTCAGGCAGGTAACAAAGGGTTTCTCACTATTGAGAATGAGATTGGAAATATGGTTTGCGAGCAAATCGGCAAGACAAATAGCTCTTCACTCTCTTTGGTTAAGGGTGTTTTCAGCGGATTACTTCTTCTTGAATCTGATTCTGTTTCAGACGCAAATGAGGTATTTGAGAAAATCCTCAAAGTTTTGCCTGTTAAGGAGAATGAGGCTGAACCTATGTTAAACATACTTTGCTGGTACACAGCAGATAGTGATAGAGAAGGGAAATATATAACACTTATATATCTCAGAGATAAACATCGTCCCTCACATTACTTTGCCGAGGGTGACTCCAATATTTTGTTAAGTCCCGCATCTGTCGATCTTGGCGGAGTTCTTATAACTCCCCTGGAGAAGGATTTTCAAAAGATTTCAGAAAAAGAGATTATAGAAATTATGGACGAAATATTGATTTCGGAATCTGAAACAAATATGGTTGTCCAAAAAATTAAAAACATACTGTAAAATGAAAGAGCCAAAAGTAAGCGTAGGAATTATGTTCGAACCTGAAATATGTTTCGTTCTTAATACTCCTTTCAGTTTTAATAACAGTGAATATTCGGGTGAGAACAGAGTAAAGATTGAGGGGGAAAAGATTGCCTTTAACGGGCAGCTATACGATTCTCTTCAGTTCGATCCTGTAAAAGAAGATGCTTCGTCCTTTGAACTAAAAGATGTTACAATCGGGATTAACTTCCATTGGGAACGCAAAGAGAATCAGGTTTTCAAAGGGTCTCTCCGCTTTATTGTAGAAAACGGCAAGATTACAGCAGTTAATTTACTAAACGTTGAGGAGTATCTTACATCTGTAATATCTTCTGAGATGAGCGCTACTGCATCTCTGGAATTGCTCAAAGCACACGCTGTTATATCAAGATCATGGCTTTTGGCTCAAATAGAAAAAAATAAAGAGATTGTACAGACTCAACAGAATTACAGCACAATGATCGAGACCGATCAGGAGCTTGTAAGGTGGTACGATAGGGAAGATCATATAAATTTTGATATATGTGCGGATGACCACTGTCAGAGATACCAGGGAATTACACGTGCTTCGACTCAAATAGTAAAAGAGGCAATAGAACAGACTCGCGGGCAACTGCTTATGGATAAAGGTAAAATTTGTGATGCCAGATATTCAAAGAGTTGCGGAGGCGTTTTTGAAGAGTTCCAGAACTGCTGGGAGGATATTGAATACAGCTACCTTAAAGCAAAGAAAGATCTGCCTGATGGATTCCCTGTTCCGGATCTCACAGTTGAGGATAATGCCAGAGAGTGGATTCTCTCTTCTCCCGAAGCATTCTGCAACACATCCGATAAAGTTGTCTTATCACAGGTGTTAAACAATTACGATCAGGAGACAGTAAACTTCTATCGCTGGAAAGTGGAGTATACTGCAGAAGAGTTGTCTGAGCTTATTGCACGACGCTCCGGAACAGATTATGGATTGATTACAGATCTTATACCTGTAGAGAGAGGCACTTCAGGGAGGCTTATAAGACTTAAGATAGTGGGATCAAAACGTACCAGAATCATTGGTAAAGAGTTGGAAATAAGAAGGACGCTTTCCAATTCTCATCTTTATAGCTCGGCTTTTGTTGTAGAAAAAGAGTTGTCAGCGGATGGTTCTCCTTCAAAATTTATTCTTAAAGGTGCAGGATGGGGGCATGGAGTGGGTCTTTGCCAGATTGGTGCAGCGGTGATGGGTGAAAAGGGGTACAAATATGATCAGATATTGCTCCATTATTTCATTGATGCATCAATTGAAAAGCTATACTAAGAGTAATATAACTTAAAGAATAAGGATATGAGTAATAAAAAGATCTCTCCATGGGCATGGATTCCTTCGCTCTACTTTGCACAGGGTTTACCCTATGTAGCGGTGATGACAATCTCTGTCATTATGTACAAGCGACTGGGTATCTCAAATACAGATATTGCCCTTTACACCAGCTGGTTATATCTTCCATGGGTGATAAAGCCATTCTGGAGCCCGTTTGTAGACCTTCTGAAAACAAAAAGGTGGTGGGTTGTGGCTATGCAGCTGCTGGTAGGAGCCGGTCTGGCCGGGATTGCTTTTACTATACCTGCAAGCAATTTCTTCCAGATTACACTTGCTGTATTCTGGCTGATGGCGTTTAGTTCTGCAACGCATGACATTGCCGCTGACGGATTTTATATGCTTGCACTTGATACTAACAAACAGGCAATGTATGTGGGTATCCGGAGTACTTTTTATCGTGTGGCAACTATTGCCGGGCAGGGTCTTCTGATAATTATTGCAGGGTCACTGGAGTCTGCAACAGGGCTCAAACCGCTGGACATTAAAGTAAATGCCGGCCCTGAATACTCTGCTGCAATAGAAATTCCTGCGGATAGTTCTCTTGTTAATCCTTATGCCATTGCTCCAACTGACGAATATACATTTGATATTACACCCTCTGTTATAAATCTGGGGACAGGAAATATTTCGGCAGATTCAGCATCTATGCTCAGAAAATTTGCTGTTGAGCAGAATACTTTAAATGGTTTTATTCCCAGAGAGAGTACTGCATCAGTAGCTTCGGGTAAAGAGGCTTCTTGGTGGAGCCGAAGTGTTTCAGGACCTCTTGGTGGGTGGATTAAGAGAAATTTCGGAGAGGAGAAGACACATTCAGATGTTCATCAGTTAACCGGAAGTTCTAAACTCGTTGAGGTTCGTCTTACAAAGGCACCTGCTCCCGGAGAGAAGATGGTGTTAAACACATCATTCCGAAGCGGAGATAAAAGTATATTTTTAGCTCATGGCGAGAGAATTGAGTTTACATCTGAAAACTGGACAAAACCTGCTTTTGTACTAGTCCAGGTTGACCCTAAACTTGATGATTCTGCAACTGCGAGTTTCAGAGGGCTGTCGGGCAATATAACATTTGCCTGGTCAATTACCTTCTTTATTCTTGCAGGATTTTTCATTGCAGTTGCACTCTACCACAAATTTATACTTCCAAAACCTGACAGTGATAAAGGAGCCAAAGATGTTACACCGGGTACAATATTTAAAGAGTTCTTCGAAACATTTGCCTCTTTTTTCAGAAAGAAACAGGTGCTGATTGCTATTGCATTTCTTCTGCTGTTCCGTTTTGCTGAGGCTCAGCTTGTAAAAATGGTGACGCCGTTTCTTCTGGACCCTAAGGAGCTTGGCGGAATGGGGCTCACTACAGGTCAGGTTGGAATGGTTTATGGAACAATCGGAATCCTGGGACTAACTCTTGGAGGTATTATAGGTGGAATTGTAGCATCTGTCGGAGGTCTTAAAAAGTGGCTGTGGCCAATGGCTTTAAGCATCTCTCTTCCTAGCTTCTCGTTTGTCTATCTAGCTGTAGTTCAGCCTGACAGTTTCTTTGTTGTTAATCTTTGTGTCTTTATAGAGCAATTTGGATACGGGTTCGGATTCACTGCCTATATGTTATATATGATCTACTTTGCCGATGGTAAGCACAAAACAGCGCATTATGCCATATGTACCGCCTTTATGGCTCTGGGCATGATGCTGCCGGGTATGATGGCCGGTTGGTTGCAGGAACTTTTAGGTTATAAAAATTTCTTCTACTGGATTATGCTCTCATATGTACTTACATTCCTGGTAACTGCTTTTGTCAAGGTTGACCCTGCTTTCGGCCGTAAAGCCGTCAAAAATGGTTAGACCGGTTCAGATGATTTTTTATAAATTTTAATTGTTATTCATAATGAGAATTTCAAAATTTATTATTACTGCAGCTTTGATGGTTGTTACTTTTCTGCTGGCTGCACAGGATGTTGATACCGGAATTGATGTTCTTCAGGAGCAGAAATTCAAAATCCTTGAGGGGAAAAGAGTTGGCCTGATCACAAATCCAACCGGTTTTGACAGCAAACTCAAATCTACAATAGATATTCTTCATGATGCACCAAATGTAAAACTGGTTGCTCTTTTTGGCCCGGAACATGGTGTAAGAGGAGATGTTCATGCAGGTGATAAAATTGAGAACATGAAGGATCCTAAGACCGGAATTCCTGTGTTTTCGCTATATGGATCAACCAGAAAACCAACAAAAGAGATGCTTAAAGGCATTGATGTTTTGGTGTATGATATTCAGGACATAGGTTCCCGCTCGTTTACCTACATAAGTACTATGGGGCTTGCAATGGAGGCTGCTGCTGAGAATGATATAGAATTTATTGTTTTAGACAGACCAAATCCGCTTGGGGGCGAAAAGGTAGAGGGTAATCTGGTAGAAGATGGGTTTATCTCTTTTGTAAGCCAGTTTAAAATTCCTTACATCTACGGACTCACCTGCGGTGAACTTGCTATGTTGCTTAATGAAGAGAATATGATCGGTAAAAAGGTTAAACTGCAAGTGGTCAAAATGGAGGGATGGAAGAGAAATATGACTTTTGATAAGACCGGATTACAATGGGTGCCATCATCACCTCATATACCTCAACCTGTAAGTGCTATCGCATATCCTGTTTCAGGAATTCTGGGAGAGCTAGGCTACATTTCAATAGGAGTCGGATATACTATTCCTTTTCAAATATTTGCTGCTGAATGGATTGATGCTGATGCCCTTGCCGAGAGACTTAACTCTTATAAACTTCCGGGAGTGCATTTCCGCCCTCTTCATATTAAGCCGTTCTATGCTGTTGGGGTTGGTAAAAACCTTCAGGGTGTTCAGGTGCATATTATGAATTATGAAAAAGCTGCTCTAACCGATATTCAGTTTTATGTAATGCAGGCTTTAGCCGAACTTCATCCGGAGCAGGCTGTATTTAAGAATGCAAATGAGAAGAGATATCGTATGTTCGATCAGGTTTCAGGGAGTGATCAGATTCGTCTGAAATTTGCTGAACGTCATAAATTTAAAGATATTAAAGCATACTGGTACAAAGATGTAGAGTCCTTTAAAAAGCTCTCGAAGAAATATTATCTGTACAAATAGCTCTATCTTTATTTATACAAAACTTAAAGCCGGCTTTAAAGCCGGCTTTCTTACTTTTAATAACAAGGGAATATCTTGCTCTATCTGGTTCTTGCTGCAAGATTAAATCGTCACCTGATTAACTGCTTGGGCAATTTTTTCAAACCCCTCTTTAACAACTGAGAGTTGTGTTCCGATGTTCATCCTGAAGTGATACTCACCCTCCGGCCCAAAAGTCAGACCATCATTTAATCCCACCTTTGCTTTGTTAATCAGCAAATCTTTAATCTCTTTGTGGCTTAATCCTGTTTTATGAAAATTCAACCACAGAAGAAATGACCCTTGGGGTTTTATGAAAGTAACTCCCGGAATCTCCTTTTGTGTAAAGTCGTAAGCAAAATCAACACTCTTTTCCAGATATCTTTTCAACTCTGTCAGCCATGGGCCTCCGTTTTTATATGCTGCCTCCATTGTAATATGGCCAAAAATATTGCCCAGATCGAGGTGCAGTGATGATATCTCTTTATTAAACTTTTCAAATAGTTCTTTTGACTCCGAAATTATAAGTGAGTTAAGCATTCCGGCAATGTTGAATGTTTTGCTGGGAGCCATTGCCGTTATGGTGTTTTGGGCTATATCTTCAGATATAGAAGCCATTACTGTATGTTTGAAATCATACAGAGCAAGGTCTGAGTGTATCTCATCTGAAAATATAATTGTATTGTATTTACAGCAGAGTTCCCCCATTTTTTTAAGTTCATCTTTTGTCCACACCTTTCCGATAGGGTTATGAGAGTTGCAAAGGATAAACATTTTAACACCTGAGGCAAGCTTTTCTTCAAAGTTCTGCCAATCAACTTCCCAGCCGTTCTCAGTCTCAACAAGGGGGCTGTATACAAGAGACCTTCCGTTCTCCTTTACTATTGAATGAAAAGGAGGATAGACAGGGGTCTGTATAAGGATTTTATCTGAAGGGTCTGTAAAGACTCTTACTGCAATTGGCAGAGCTGCTACAATTCCGGGAGAAGATGTTATCTGCTCTCTGTTTATTTTCCAGCCGTATCTTGTCTCAACCCATTCTATAAAATAGTCAACAGACTGAGCGGAGCGAAAGGTGTAACCAAACACTCCATGCTCAGAAAGTTTTATAGCTGCCTCTCTGACACAAGGGGGAGATTGAAAATCCATATCTGCAACCCACATCGGAAGAATATCTTCTGTCCCGAATATCTCTTTTCTTGCGTCGTATTTAAAGCAGGAGGTTCCTCTTCTATCAAATATTGTGTCAAAGTTGTACATGAATTTTTATGTATTTTCGGGTACTTGGCTATATATGAGTATTATAACTTGTTGTTCCGGAGATTATTTTTCCTGAGAATAAAGCTTTATTATATTTAAAATAACCTCTGTTGCTTTTACCATACTTTCAAGAGGGATGTATTCGTATCTGCCGTGAAAATTATGCCCGCCTGCAAATATGTTGGGGCAAGGTAGTCCCATAAATGAGAGCCTAGCACCATCAGTACCACCGCGTATTGGTTTTATCTGCGGAGTTACTCCGGCCATCTCCATTGCCTGTACAGCTTTTTCCACAATATGGTAATGAGGTTCTACCTGTTTCCGCATATTGTAGTATTGATCTTTCATCTCCAGTCTGAACCTTCCCTCACCATATTTTTTATTCATATAGGTGATGCTCTCTTCTACAAGATTTTTCTTCTGTTCAAATTTTTCTGTATCATGATCCCTTATAATGTATTGGATCATGGCCTCCTCTACAGTTGCGTCAAATCTGATGATATGGAAAAATCCTTCATAATGTTGAGTAAATTCCGGCCTTTGTTCAACAGGTAAAAGCGCATTAAATTCTGATGCCAGAATGATTGCATTAACCATTTTGTCTTTGGCATAACCGGGATGGATGTTTCTACCTTGTACAAAAATTTTAGCGGAGGCGGCATTAAAGTTTTCGTATTCAAGTTCACCAATCTGTCCACCGTCTAAGGTATATGCGTAGTCGGCACCAAATTTCTTTACATCAAATTTATCAACTCCTCTGCCAATCTCTTCGTCAGGAGTGAATCCGATTTTAATTTCACCGTGAAGGAAGTCAGGATTACCCATAATATAATCTACAGCGGTCATTATCTCGGCAATACCCGCCTTATCATCTGCTCCAAGAAGGGTTGTGCCGTCTGTTGTGATAATAGTCTGCCCCTTGTAATCAGGTAGTTCGGGGAAGTCTTCAACCGTCATTATCATCCCCTTCTCCCGGTTGATAACAATGTCTTTACCGTTGTAATTTTTAATTATTTGTGGATTTGTAACCTTTCCGGGTGCATCAGGTGCACTGTCTACGTGTGCAATAAACCCTATAGCAGGAATCTTGCTGCCATCTTTATACTTAAAACCGGTAGGCAGGTTTGATGGTATTGTTGCCATAACATATCCGTGCTGGTCGAGGCTGACCTCTGTTACGCCCATATCCTGAAGCTCTTTTACCAGTAATCGAGAAAGGTCAAGTTGTTTCGCTGTGCTTGGCTGACTGTTTGATTCAGGGTCAGAAGCTGTATCTATTGCGATATATCTTAAAAATCGTTCTAATATTTTCTCTTTCATTTTTTCTAATAATTATAAAAATTTTTAGTCAATTCTAATCTGGTAAATCAGATCAGATCAAATCAGAATCAGGCTTATACCCATCACAGCCATGCCGGCAATTACACCGAGAATGGCAGGGTGGTGTTCACCATATTTTTCTGCAGTAGGGAGCAGTTCGTCCAGAGAGATATATACCATAATTCCTGCAACTCCCGATAGGATAACACCAACAAATGAATCTGTAAAGAGAAACGATAGAAGGAAATATCCTACAATAGCTCCGACAGGCTCGGCAAGCCCGGATAATAATGAATGTCCGAACGCTTTTCCTTTACTTTTTGTTGCGTAATAAATTGGTATGGCAACCGCAATACCTTCGGGAATATTGTGAATAGCAACTGCTATTGCTATACTGATACCAAGATTGGGATCATTCATAGCTGTTACAAATGTTGCAATCCCCTCCGGAAGGTTGTGAATGGCAATTGCAAAAGCAGACATTAGTCCGAGCCTCATCAGCCCATCCTTATTCATCGTCTTCTTATTGCCTTCGTTTATAGAGAGATCTCCGATTTCGTGAGGATTCTCTCCCGAAGGCACCAGATTATCAATAATTGCAATCAATGCAATGCCACCAAAAAATGCCAGCAATGTATAAAGTTCTCCCTTTGAGCCTCCGTAAAGCGCAGAAAGTGACTCTCTTGCTTCGCCATAAATTTCTACCAGCGATATGTAAATCATTACTCCGGCTGAGAAACCCAGCGATGCTGCAAGAAACCTTGGAGAAAACCTCTTAGAGAATAGTACAACTGCACTCCCTATAGCGGTTGAAAGCCCGGCAAAGAGGGTTAGCGAAAAGGCTACCAGAAAATCTCCTTCAAACATGGTTGTTATTTATGACATTATATATTAGTTCTCCTCTTTTGCTCTAAGGCTGTCCCATGCAATATATGCAATGATGGCAATGTACATTACAAGCGCCAGATATTCAGCAGGGGCTGACTCCATCCACTCTTTTGCCGATAGATTGAATCCTGCAAAACGGATTAGGGCACTCACAACTCCCATCAGTGCACCACCGGCAATAAACCCGGAGGCAATAAGAGTTCCTCTCTCCTTTCTGGCTGAGTTAATCTTCTCTTCTTTACTTCTTGTAGATACAAACCAGGCAATTGCACCACCTACCATAAGAGGGAGGTTAAGTTCCAGAGGAATAAACATTCCGAGTGAAAATGCCAGGGCTGGTACTCCAAATAATGTGAGAGCAACAGAAATTATTGCTCCAATTCCATAAAGTAACCAGGGTGCTCCTCCTCCCGACATAAGAGGTTCAATTACAGCCGCCATAGCATTGGCCTGAGGGGCAACAAGAGCATTTTCTCCGACAAATCCGTATGTTTTATTAAGAATCATCATCACTCCGCCCACTGTAGCAGCTGCTACTAACGTCCCCAAAAATTTCCAGGACTGCTGTTTAACAGGTGTGGAGCCGAGCCAGTAACCAATCTTGAGATCTGTTATAAAGGCTCCTGCAACAGATAGTGCCGTACAAACAACTCCACCAATAATTAGTGCCGCTGTCATTCCGGCAGTTCCTTTAAGACCAGAGGCTACCATTACAACAGATGCAAGAATAAGTGTCATAAGAGTCATTCCGCTCACCGGATTTGTTCCCACAATTGCAATAGCGTTTGCTGCAACTGTTGTGAACAAAAATGCGATTATACCAACTACCAGAATTGCAATCACTGCATGCATAAGATTATCTACAACCCCAAAATAGAAGAAGAGGAATGTAATAATAAGAGTAACGATTATACCTATTGCTACAATCTTCATTGACAGATCCTTTTGGGTTCTGACTGCACTTGCAGTGCTTTCCGACCCGCCTTTTAACTCTTTGGCAGCAAGACCGAATGCCGATTTAATAATTCCTGCAGAACGGATAATTCCAATAACACCGGCAGTAGCTATACCACCTATACCTATATGTCTTCCATAATCGCGGAAAATCTGCTCGGGAGACATCTCCGATATTGTTGTTGCAATACCGGTTCCCATAAGATCAATGACTTCTGCTCCAAACAGCAGATTCATAAGAGGAATTATAACGAACCATACCAACATCGAACCTAGGCTTATGATAAAAGCATATTTGAGGCCTATTATGTAACCAAGACCCAGTACTGCTGCACCCACGTTAAGTTTAAACACCACTTTTGCTTTATCGGCAATAACCTCTCCGAACGGCAGTACCTTTGAAGTGAATACCTCGGACCAATAGCCAAAAGTTGAGACAATAAAATCATAGATACCTCCAATGAGTCCGCTGATAAGAAGGACTTTTGCACCGCTTCCTCCGCTCTCTCCGCTAACAAGTACTTGCGTGGTTGCGGTAGCTTCGGGGAAAGGATATTTTCCGTGCATGTCAGATACAAAATATTTTCTGAACGGAATAAGGAAGAGAATTCCCAGAACTCCACCCAATAATGAACTCATGAAAACCTTTGCAAAATCGACTGTTAATTCAGGATATCTTGCCTGGAGAATGTAAAGTGCCGGGAGTGTAAATATTGCTCCTGCAACTATTGCTCCTGAACTTGCTCCTATAGATTGGATAATCACATTTTCTCCAAGGGCGCTTTTCCTCTTTAATGCACCTGAAAGGCCAACGGCAATAATTGCTATCGGAATTGCTGCTTCAAATACCTGCCCCACTTTCAATCCAAGGTATGCTGCAGCGGCAGAAAAAATGATGGTCATTAATATTCCCATAAAAACCGACCACGGTGTAACTTCGGGATAGGATTTTGAGGGTGACATCAATGGTTTATACTCTTCACCCTCTTTTAATTCGCGGTAGGCGTTTTCCGGCAGACCTTTTGGTTTGCTGTTTGTGTTTTCCATAATTTTTTAAGTTTATCTCCAAAGATAGTGTTTTTATAAATAATTCTTTTACCTTTGCCGCGATTATGAAGAATAGCAGTCACCATATCAACTCTACATTTTTCCACAGACACGTCCGACGATGTGCCTAGGGAGGGCAGCTATTACAAATTGCGGTAAACAGTAAAAACCGCGATCTACGCAGGTGAAGTCTCCTGCACAATTTTCAAGTTAAATTAATTTTATTCTGTTTTTATTCAACCATGAATGTAAACATTTATGTGGCTGATAAAAGCCATATTAAATACGCAGATTCGATCTGTGAACTGATGTATATTTCTGCGCTTGAGCGTGGTACCGGAATTGCCAAAAGATCACCGGAATATATTGCAGAGAAGATGAGTTCGGGGAAAGCTGTAATTGCCCTGAACGGAGAGGAGCTTGTAGGATTTGCCTACATAGAGACCTGGAGTCACAGCAAGTTTGTAGCCAATTCCGGATTGATAATTGCTCATAAATACAGGCATTTAGGTTATGCGAAAAAGGTAAAGCAAAAGATTTTTAATCTTTCAAAAAAGCTGTATCCCGATGCAAAGATATTTTCAATTACTACCGGCCTTGCGGTTATGAAGCTCAATACTCAGCTGGGTTTTAAACCGGTTACTTTTTCTGAACTCACAGATGATCCGGAATTCTGGAAGGGATGTGAAGGCTGTAAGAACATTGATGTTCTTAAGAGGAATGAATATAAGATGTGTCTGTGTACCGGACTACTCTATGATCCTGCCCAAAAGGGTAAGTCTAAGATTACTCCGGCATTGGTTTCGGCCGGGAAAACACTTATAATAAATCCTTTGGTTAAAATAAATTCAATAATTTCTAAAAAATAAGATGATGAATAAAAAGGTAGTTTTAGCATTCAGCGGAGGTCTGGACACATCTTTTTGCGTTCCCTACTTAAAACAGGAGAAGGGTCTTGAGGTGCACACAATTATGGTAAATACAGGTGGGTTTTCAAAAGAGGAGGAGCTGAGAATAGAGCGACGTGCTTTGGAGCTAGGTGCTGCATCACATGTCAATATAAATGCTATTGACGAGTACTACAGCAAGGGAATTAAATATCTACTTTTTGGAAATATACTAAAGAACTCTACATATCCCTTATCAGTAAGTTCTGAAAGAATTTTTCAGGCAATAGCTGTACTGAATCATGTTAAAAAATTACAAGCAGAGTTTGTTGCACACGGCAGTACCGGGGCGGGGAATGATCAGGTAAGATTCGATCTTGTTTTTGAAGTTATGGCACCGGAGGTTAAGGTGCTTGCTCCTATAAGAGAGCTTCAGCTATCAAGAAAACAAGAGATTGATTATCTTCAGGAGAAGGGTTTTAACTTTACCTGGGAGAAGGCAAAATATTCGATCAATCAGGGTCTCTGGGGAACAAGTGTAGGTGGAGTCGAAACTCTCTCTTCATCGGGGGTTCTTCCCGAAGAGGCATATCCGTCTCAGGTCAAGACAGATAAGCCTGTAAGATTAAAAATAGGATTTGATAAAGGTGAACCGGTATCTCTTAATGGAGAAATCGGGACGCCGGTTGAGATTATCAACAAATTAAACTCAATAGGTTCGGAATACGGAGTTGGAAGAGATATTCATGTTGGAGATACAATAATCGGAATCAAGGGAAGAGTCGGATTCGAAGCTCCGGCGGCACTTATATTAATTAAAGGGCATCACCTTCTGGAAAAACATATACTTACCAAAGCTCAGCTTTACTGGAAGGAGCAACTTGCCGGATGGTACGGTCAGCTGATGCATGAGGCGCAATATCTCGAACCACTTATGAGGAATATAGAGACATTTCTGGATGATACTCAGAAATATGTTACAGGCACTGTCGAAGTGGAACTCAGACCTTATCATTTCTCTGTGCTTGGATGTGAAACAAAATACGATCTTATGAGCAGTAAGTTCGGGGATTATGGTGAGGCAAACAAATCATTTACCGGTCAGGATGTAATAGGATTTACAAAAGTTCTGGCCAACCCGTTAAAAATTTATTATTCACTACACAACGATGATTAATGTTGCAATTGCAGGTGGAACCGGTTATACTGCCGGTGAACTTATAAGAATTCTTATTAACCACCCCAATGTTAAAATTTCTGCAGTCCTCAGCAGTAGCTTAGCCGGAGAGCTTGTTACATCTGTGCACCGCGATCTGATAGGTGATACCTCTCTCAGATTTGTCTCAGATCTGAAAGGATTGAGTGGCAGTGAAGAGATTGATGTACTTTTTCTTACTCTGGGTCATGGGTTATCCAGAAAGTACCTCGATGAGGTAGGTCTGCCCTCAAACTGCAGAATAATTGATCTTGGTAATGATTTTAGATTGGATGCTGAGTATAACGGAGACAAATTTATTTACGGCCTTCCTGAGCTATGGTCAACCCAAATAGCTGTATCAAAGTATATTGCTAACCCGGGATGTTTTGCAACATCTATTCTTTTAGCCCTCGTGCCATTGGCAAAATCCGGCCTTATAAAGGACGAGATACATATTCATGCAATTACAGGATCTACCGGAGCCGGCAAGAGTTTATCAGATACGGCACATTTTAGTTACAGAGATTCAAATATATCTGTTTATAAGCCTTTTACTCATCAGCATCTGGGCGAAATTAAAAAGGTTCTGGGCTCTGTTTCTGAGAATGTTCCTCAAATTAATTTTGTACCTGTACGAGGAGATTTTACAAGGGGCATTTTTGCAAGTATATATACAAAATGTGACGGGAAAATGACTCTTGATGGAATGTATAATTTATATTCAGAGTTTTATAAAATGGCCCCCTTTGTACATATTTCCAATGAACCAATATCTTTGAAAGAGGTTGTAAATACAAATAAAGCACTTTTACATATTGAACAGCACCAAGGTTACTGGCATATTACATCTGTAATTGATAATCTGTTAAAAGGAGCATCAGGTCAGGCAGTGCAAAATATGAATATAATGTTCGGAGTAGATCAGAATGCCGGACTAAGACTTAAAGGTTCTGCTTTTTAGAATAAATGATAATGATGAAACCATTTGATGTATATAAACTATGGCCTATCGAACCTGTAAAGGCTTCGGGGTCCGCTGTATGGGATAGCACAGGTGTAGAATATCTTGATATGTACGGCGGACATGCTGTGATATCTGTTGGCCATTCACATCCTGAATACAACAGAATAATAAAGAGTCAACTTGACAATATCTCCTTTTACTCTAACTCTGTTCAAAATTCTTTGCAGGTTGAACTTGCTGTTTTGCTGGGTAAAGTTAGTGGCTATGACGATTATTCTCTTTTTATGTCAAATTCCGGTGCGGAGGCCAACGAAAATGCACTAAAGCTTGCCTCTTTTCATACCGGAAAATCGAAAGTGCTGGCCTTTAAAGGTGCCTTTCATGGTAGAAGTTCAGGAGCTGTGGCGGTAACAGACATTCCTAAAATTGTCAGCCCCTTTAATTCCTTTCATAAAGTTAAATTTGTTCCTTTAAACGATATTAATGAGGTAGAAAGAGAATTACATTCAGAGGAGTATGCTGCTGTTATTGTAGAAGGAATTCAAGGTGTTGCGGGTATTTATGAGCCTGAATCTAAATTTTTGAAAGAGTTGAGAGATTTGACGAAAAAATTGGGAGTAGTTCTGATACTTGACGAAGTTCAGAGCGGATACGGGCGAACAGGTAAATTCTTTGCACATCAACATTCCGGAATAAAACCCGATATAATTACTGTTGCAAAAGGTATGGGGAATGGTTTCCCGGTAGGAGGAACAATAATCTCACCTGATTTACAACCTGTACAGGGAATGCTTGGAACAACTTTCGGGGGAAATCATCTGGCTTGTGCTGCTTCAATTGCTGTTTTACAGATTATTCAGAAAGAGAACCTGATAGAGAATGCAGCAACTCTTGGTGACTATATGATTACCAAACTTTTTGAGATTAAGAGTGAGTATGCTGGTGAGGCTATCACAGATATCAGAGGGAGAGGTTTGATGATAGGGATAGATATGTCAGATAATTATATTCCTGTAAGAGACTCTCTGCTCTTTACCGAAAAGATATTTACAGGAGGGGCTAAGAGTAATATTATTAGGTTGTTACCTCCATTAAACATCTCTGTTAAAGAGTGCGATCTTTTTATCGAAAGCTTTATCAGATGTCTAAACGCAATTAAAACTGACAAATGATGAAACAATTTACATCTGTCAAAGACATTAAGTCTATTGATTGGGCTCTTGCAATGGCAAGAGAGGTTAAAGAAGACCCGTTTGGGGATACTCCGCTGGGAAAGAATAAAACACTTTTGATGATTTTCTTCAACTCCAGCCTAAGGACACGTCTAAGCACGCAAAAAGCTGCCATGAATCTCGGTATGAATGTAATTGTCCTTGATATTAATCAGGGAGCTTGGAAGCTGGAGACAGAAAGGGGGGTAATAATGGATGGTGATAAACCCGAACATATTCTGGAGGCAATCCCGGTAATGAGTTCATATTGTGATATAATTGGTGTTCGAGCCTTTGCCAATCTGGTAAACAAGCAGGAGGATTACAGCGAAACAGTACTTAATCAGTTTATTGAGTACTCAGGTAAACCGGTGTTCAGTATGGAGGGGGCTACAAGACACCCGCTTCAGAGTTATGCCGATCTGGTAACTATTGAGGAGTATAAACAAACAAAAAGGCCTAAGGTTGTTCTGACATGGGCTCCACACCCGCGAGCTCTTCCTCAGGCTGTTGCCAACTCTTTTGCAGAGTGGATGAATATGACCGATTATGAATTTGTGATAACCCATCCGGAGGGCTATGAATTATCACCGGAGTTTACTGGGAATGCAAAAATTGAATATGACCTCTTAAAGGCATATGAGGGGGCAGACTTTATATATGCAAAAAATTGGTCGTCATTTAACGATGCTACATATGGTCAGATATTGAGTATCGACAGAGGTTGGATGGTAGATTCAGAGAAGATGCGACTTACTAACAATGCTAAATTTATGCATTGTTTGCCTGTAAGGAGAAACATGATAGTGAGCGATGATGTGATTGAGGGGGTTAATTCAATTGTGGTTCCGGAAGCTGCAAACAGAGTGGTTTCGGCTCAGGCAGTAATAAGAGAAATGTTAAGAGCCATTGGGTAATAATTTTATAAATTTAAGATTATGAAAAGTTTAATAGTTATAAAGATTGGTGGAAATATTATTGACAGGCCGGATGAACTTGATCTGTTCCTGAAAAATTTTATTGCAATCGATGGCCCTAAGATTTTGATTCATGGCGGAGGGGTGATGGCAAGTGAGATGGCAGCCAAGCTTGGAATAAAAACTGTTATGCATCAGGGTAGAAGAATTACAGATCTGGAAACGCTAAAGTTAGTTTCAATGGTGTATGCAGGATGGATAAATAAAACTATTGTAGCAAAGTTGCAGAAGTTAGGTTGTAATGCGATTGGCCTTTCAGGAGCTGACGGAGACTCTGTACCTGCAGTCAAGCGCTCTCCTGTTCCTGTTGATTTTGGATACGTTGGTGATGTTGATCCGGCTCAGATAAACGAAGGTTTTATAATGAGCCTGCTTGGAAGAGGAATTACACCGGTTTTCTGTGCAATAACACACGACAGAAACGGATCAATCCTCAATACAAATGCCGATACCATGGCATCTTCTGTTGCTATAGCTATGTCAAAGGATTATTACACCAAACTTATTTATTGCTTTGAAAAGCAGGGTGTTTTGTCAGATCCTGAAAATGAAGACTCGGTGATTCCATTAGTTACAAGAAAAAGTTATGAATCGATGAAAGAGGCAGGAGTTATAAAAGACGGAATGATACCAAAAATGGACAATGCATGGTACGCTATTGATAAAGGGGTTTCTGAAGTTTACATTAAACATGCTTCAAATCTGAATAACGACAAAGGGACTGTACTAAAATAGCACTATACTATATGGAAAAGTATATAAAAGAGGCCGTTTATCTTCTGGAGCAGTTAATAGCTATCCCTTCATTATCAGGTGATGAGGGTAAGAGGGCGGATTTTTTATATAAATATCTGACTGATAAAGGGATGACTGTATTAAGAATACAAAATAATCTTTCGTCTAAGATTGGTAATTTATCAGGTCAGACTCATACTCTAATGCTCAACTCACATATCGATACTGTATTGCCTTCATCGGGATATACAATTGATCCTTATCTGCCTGTAATAAAGGATGGTAAGTTATTTGGTCTTGGGAGCAATGATGCCGGGGCTTCTGTTGTCTCTATGATAGCATCATCACTCTATTTTAAGGATCACCAACAGGAACTTCCATGCAATCTTATGCTTCTTCTCTCTGCAGAAGAAGAGAATTCAGGTCAAAACGGAGTCAGCGCTGCTCTTAAGAATATTACCCCTCCCGATTCTGTTATCGTAGGTGAACCTACCGGAATGAAATGTGCTGTTGCCGAAAGGGGATTGCTGGTTATTGATGCTGTTGCACATGGGATTAGCGGTCATGCTGCAAGAAGTGAAGGGGTCAATGCAATTTATAAAGCTCTGGATGATATCAATATTATTAAATCACATAAGTTTACAAGGGTGTCAGATCTGATGGGTGAGGTAAAACTTACTGTAACTCAAATTTCAGCAGGCCATCAGCACAACGTTGTCCCGGACTCCTGCAAATATGTAATAGATATCAGGCCTACCGAAATGTATGATAATGGTGAACTGGTTGAGGAGTTGAGAGCTTTGGTAGAGAGCGAACTTAAACCAAGAAACCTCTCAAACAGGTCATCCTCCACACCTGTGGGTCATCCCCTCAGGTTATGTGCAGAGACCCTTGGTATTGAGAGTTATGTCTCTCCAACGACATCTGACTGGATGAGGCACAAAGCACCTGCAATTAAAATGGGTCCCGGAGATTCGTCAAGATCTCACAGAGCAGATGAATTTATTTATCTCTCAGAGATAGAAGAGGGTGTTAAAGGATATGTTAACTTCATAAAAAATTTAAAATTTTAACGATGAGCACACTTTGGAGCAAAGGAAAATCAGCTGACACATTGGTTGAAAAGTTCACAGTAGGGAACGACAGAGAGTATGATCTTCGTCTGGCAAGATTTGATATAATAGGATCGCTTGCTCATATAAAAATGCTTGAGAGCATATCGCTGATAACTCCCTCTGAATACAGAGTACTTGAGCAGGAACTTAATAGTCTGCTTAAGGATGCTGAGTCGGGAGCCTTTTTTCTGGAGGATGATGTCGAGGATATTCACTCTCAGGTAGAGCTGCTCCTTACCAGAAGAGTAGGCGATATAGGCAAAAAAATTCATAGCGGACGATCAAGAAATGATCAGATTCTTACAGATCTGAAGCTGTATCTTAAGTGGGAGATTGAAGCTATCAGAGATAAGATAATATCTCTCTTTGATTTGCTTCAGAATCTTAGTGATAAATATACAGATGTGCTTATGCCGGGCTATACTCATGGTCAGATTGCTATGCCATCATCGTTTGGACTGTGGTTTGGTGGCTATGCAGAGTCGCTGATTGATGATATTTATATTTTGGCAGCAGCTTACAGGGTTGTCAACCAGAATCCTTTGGGTTCGGCAGCTGGATACGGCAGTTCTTTCCCGCTTGACAGAGAGTTGACAACAGAACTTATGGGCTTTGGAACAATGAGCTATAATTCGATTGCTGCTCAGATGGGCAGAGGTAAAAGCGAAAAAGCCACTGCAAACGCACTTGCATCGATTGCCTCAACCCTCAACAAATTTGCTGCAGATTGCATTATGTACATGTGCGGAAATTTTGCATTTATCTCATTCCCCGATGAGCTGACAACCGGATCAAGCATTATGCCCCATAAGAAAAACCCTGATGTGTGGGAAATAGTCAGAGGCAGATGTAACAGAATTGCTTCGATTCCGAATGAGATAACAATTATGACTGCCAACCTTCCTCATGGTTATCACAGAGATTTTCAGCTGCTCAAAGAGACACTTTTTCCTGCAATAGATTCAATTCACGATGTATTGGAAATGTCAGTATTTATGCTTGAAAATATCAGGATAAACAAAGAGATACTGAATGATTCAAAGTATGACTACCTGTTTACTGTAGAAGAGGTTAACAGAAGAGTGCTTGAGGGCATGCCTTTCAGAGATGCATATAAAGAGGTGGGAATTGAGGTAAACAGCGGCAATTTTATGGCAAAAAAAGAGATTGCCCACACTCACAAAGGAAGTATAGGCAATCTTTCTAATTCTGAAATAAGGAGCAAACTTAATGCTGCTCTTAATCTGTTTTAGAAACCGAACGAAAATTCGTATTTTCCAAAGAGCAGGAAAGCGACGATTAAGGTGAATATTATGTTGAAAAGTTGAGCCAGGAGAAATGTCCAGGTATACTTGCTGTTCTCTTTGCCAAAAACTTTCCTGAAATCAGTCTCTAATCCGATAGCAACAAATGCAACAGAGAAAAGAGTCTCTCTAAGTGCTTTAGCTGCACCACCTAACGATTTTGCGGTTGCAGGTTCTAATAGAAAACTGAATACCATAGATGCTAGAATAAAGCCAAGCACAAACTTCGGAAATCTTTCCCAGAGAACAGAAGGTGTAGGCTTTATCTCTTTATTGGTTCCTTTGAATGACCAGTAGATAGAAATAGCAAACGCAGCTACACCTAACAGTACATTCTGAGATGATTTTATAATCACACTTTGAGATTCTGCTACATCTCCAAGGAATTTACCCGCAGCAACTACTGCACCTGTAGTGTCAATTGTTCCACCAAGCCATGCTCCTGCAACCTCTTGAGAGAGTCCCAGTAATTGAGCAAGGTATGGCATTATGTACATCATTGGAACCGCTACAACAAGAACCAGTGAAACTACAAAAGATAGCTTTTTGCTATCACCCTTGATTGCTCCTGATGTTGCTATTGCTGCAGATACGCCGCAAATTGAAACGGCACTTGACAGCAGAACCCCCATCTCTTTGTCAACCCCCATTTTCTTTGAAAGCCAGAAAGAGAAATACCAAACAGCCATAACAACTACTACAGCCTGAATCATTCCAAAAGAACCGGCCTTCATTATCTCTCCGAACAGAATAGAGGTACCAAGAATTACCAATCCCGCTTTAATAAAGAATTCACTTCTTACTGCAGGTTCCAGCCACTTAGGAAGGCCAAAGAAATTTCTGATTATTAAACCTATTGCTACTGAAAAGAATACTGCTTCGAAGCCGGTACTCTTTACTACACCTATTGTGCTGATGTACTGAGCAAGGAATGACAGCCCGTAAATTACGATGAATGATACAGGAAACCACTTCATCTTAATACCAAGAATTTTTAGTCCTATAGCACTTAATCCGAAAACCACAATAAATTTCGTGAATTCGAAAGGAACTTTGGCAAACCAAAGCGGGTAATTTTCAGGGAATTGATACTTAACCTTTCCAAGAGATGGAACGAAAATAACCAGAAGAATCAGGATTGCCCCCATAAAGGTTGCTATCCAATCTTCATTTTTGAATTGATTTAAAAATTTAGATTTCATGATAGGTTTGTTCATAGTTAAACAAGAGTAAGTTGAAAGCAAATATAGTTTTTATATCTAAAATAGTAAAATGTTTTACTATTATTTTTGATATAAAAAAGAGGCAATTTATAGTTGCCTCTTCTCTATTTGGTTTTAATACAAAGCATTGAGCTAGTTAAGATGCTTAAATTTTTCTGTTTCTTAAAGTGACAGTCTGGTGCCAGCATCTTTTTTAACGGCTCTTTTCCAGATTTCGGTATATCCGGGAAAGTCAGGTGCCGGAGGGATTACAGGTGAGTGTCCGTTATTCATGAAAGATCCGTCCTGATTTTGTTTTTTTGTATTTCCGTCTATATATTTTACAAGAAGGTATTCGTCAAGCTTTTTCCATTTTTCAAATAATGAGTTGGCGGTACTAACAGAGTAATTGGTTATAAATTCAGAAACGAAAGTGGGATTCTCTTTAAGCAATAACTCTGCAGTTTTGTCAATTGCCTTTACTTCGGCAATTTTAGAGTTTTCATGATTATCAATCACATCTCTCACCTCTTTGCCGATATGGTTGTATCTTAGATAAGCAAACTGTGCAATTCTGTTTGTAAGCCAGAACATTGATGTTGGTGAATACTCTATCATAGATCCGTTTCCAAGTGCATAATGGCTCGAAATAGATTTTGATGATGTGTAGATAGGGGTTAAAGGTGATGTAGCGGCATCGTCAACTCCAAACCAGAAAATGCCACCGATTTCATCGGGAACGAACGATCTGCTTTGTCCTACAAACCAGAATCCGGTCTGTTGTGTAGCAATAGCCCTCTCATTAATACATGTTTTACCATCAACTTCAAAGCTCATAGGTCTCCACCTGTATGGCAGAGCATTCCCGCCGGAACCTATATCATTTAGCATATCCATAGGGGTGCCCTCATAGTGATCTCTCATCATATCGGCAACATCTTTTACTGTAAGTTTTTTGTTTGATTTAACATAAAGAGGCATTCTCTCCTTGGATGGATCCCCCATTGCATAAGCTAAATATTGATTCATATCACCCTCTGCATACCGGTTAAAGAAACTCCATACTCTTGCATCACAACCTCTGATTGTTGACCCGTCAGCCGGGCCGTATGTGTCTGCAAAGCTGAACTCTTTATCTGAACCTTTGAACAGCCCTTGTTCTCTGGCATGGCTTATAACATCGGGTGCATATAAACAGTTTTCCGTGTCATTTAAGGGGAATTTTGTAATTCTTGCCTGATTTGCGTGTGCCGAAATAGTCCCTTCGGGTAGTTTAATAGCAACCCACACAACACCTTTATTAATGTTAACCCCATTTACTTTCTTTGGGGCCTTTCCGATTATCTCCAGAAACCACACCTCGTTTTTATCTGCAATAGATATTGATTCACCTGTTGAGGCATATCCGTAACGGTTAGCCAAAGAGGTAATAACCTCAATTGCCTCTCTGGCAGTTTTGGCTCTTTGCAATGCAAGATATATCAATGAACCGTAATCAAGAATACCTTCGGGGTCATACTGACTCTTAACTCCACCCCAGGTTGACTCTCCTATTACCAGCTGATGTTCGTTCATGTTTCCAATTACAGAGTATGTCCTTTCTGCCTGTGGAATCTCCCCCAGATATCTGTCTTTACCCCACTCATATATTTTAACCATCGTTCCTTTAGGATATATTGCTGCAGGATAATGTACAAGTGTTCCATATCTGGTGTGTGAATCTGCCGAATAGCTTACCATTGTTGACCCGTCTGCCGACGCCCCTTTTGTAATAAGCAGATTTGTACATGCGTCTCCTGTTTTAATAGAGGAGGTTATTAGTAGTGCTATCAGAAGTAATCTTTTCATGTTTATAAATCCAATTAATTATTGATAATAATACAACTTTTATTTAAAGCGGATGGCTAAGATAATAAAATTGTATAATAACCTGCCTTTACTTCAATTTTAGCGGGATTTGATCTGAAAAAAATTTGGAGTTTTAAAAAAAGTGGCTACCTTTGCAGCCCGTTTGAGAAAAAACGGATAGTTCTTTGAAGTTTTGAGAGAGATAAAGAGGTAAAAAAAGAGATAATTTTATTAAAATAAGATTTATTTCGAGCAAAAAAAATAGATTGGGTCTGTTAAATATTAGATTT
>JAVBVW010000006.1:0-191369 GCA_036677745.1 Bacteroidales bacterium | reverse complement strand
AATAGAGTCCTTTCGTAGAGATTATAACTCATACCGCCCACACAGCTCTTTGCAAGGAATGACGCCCGAAGAAGCAGAAATTGAATATGTCAAAAACCCCGAATTTTCTACTTTTGAACTGTCCGAAAAATGGGAGTAGGTCATAAGTTATCTTATAGAAGAAATTGAAATGAAAAATAAACAACATAAAAAAATGCCATTTAGTACTAGTAAAAAGCAAGAAGTATTTAAACTTTAATGCAAATACAATTATGATTGCAACGTTTTTTCTTTGTTAGAGCCCCCCACCAGGGAACGCCGACTGCAAGGAGGCAATCCCAAATTAATTAAAGATATTACTTAAGCACGTAGGCAATCACACCAGCCTCAAGGCTTACACCCACCGAAATGGACATTGGTGAATTAGCGCTACCGTAAACAGAAATTGTAATCTTCTTGTCTGTAATGAATTTATCGGCAACAGTATCCAGAAGAGTTTGCGGAATCGCAGGTTTAAAAGTATTATTATCTGCAGAAATATTGGTAAGAGTTAGGATATGTCCTATTCCGGCAACCTCCAGAGTTACAGAGTGTATAACCTGACCCTCCTCTAGTCCTATGGCGATAATCTCAACTGAACTGATATCAATCTCCTTTATCTTTTTTAAATATGGCTCAATATCAAAATTGTCTTCAAGCTTTATTTCATGAACCTCAGAAAAGTTAAGAGGAATATCAATATTTTCTGAATCGGGTGATTTAACAGTAGCTGCACCCATATTAACCGGAATCTCTGCAGTGAACTTTGTATTAATCCTTATGGTTGCCAACTCTTTTAATTTGTCACAGCTGCCAAGGAATATACTTATTGTCAATATTATAAGAGTGAATTTTGATTTCATTTTTAATTTTTTTGTATTTGTAATGGAATTGTAAAGGTAAACAGAGATCCCTTACCATCCTCGCTTTCGGCCCAAATTTTTCCACCGTGCTTCTCTACAAACTCTTTACATATAATAAGCCCAAGACCACTGCTTGGTTCTCCATCTGTACCCTGACGGTTAGATATTGGGTTGAGTTTGAATATGTTATTTAAGACCTCTTTTGGCATGCCTATCCCTGTGTCTCTGACAGAAATAGTTATCTCTTTGTTATTCAATTTTTGTGCTATAAATACTACATCGCCTCCCGGGAAAGTGAATTTTAATGCATTTGAAACTAAATTTCGTATAACAGTCTGAATCATATTGGTATCAACAAAAACGTCAATGTTGTCAGGAACGCTGTATTTAAGTCTGATACTTTTTGATACTGCACTTTGTCTTAATATTACCATACTTTCGTCAGTGAGTGCTCTAAGGTTTTTAATGGCAGGATTAAAAGGGTAGCTGGTCTGTCTCATTCTGGACCATTGTAGCAGGTTCTCAAGTAAATCATACAGATTACGTGCAGAAGAATTAAGGTTATGAGCGATATCACTGATCTCGTCTGAAGAGAGATCATTTAAGTTTTGTGCCAGAATTTCAGATAATCCAAGAAATCCGTTAAAAGGACCCCTGAGATCATGAGCAATTATTGATAATAGCTTGTCTTTCTCCAGATTTATTATTTGTAACTCTTCATTTTTCTCAGTTAATTCTCTGGTTTTTTCATCTACATTTTTCTGGAGTTTTATCTTCTCTTCTTTCAATTTACTCTCTCTCCTTAAAATAAACAAGTAGCTTAATACAATAGCTACAATTGCAAGAAATGTATAAAACCACCATGTTTGCCACCAAGGGTGTTTTATAATAAATCCATAAACTGACTCGTCACTCCAAATCCCCTCGCTGTTTACTGCCTTAACTCTAAAGGTATACTTTCCGGGATTGAGGTTCCCGTATGTTATATCTGTTCTGTCGGAAAGAGAACTCCAATTATTATTAAGCCCCTCTAGCATATAACGGTATCTTGCTTTCTTTATCTGGCTGTGACTTATTGTGTTAAAATTAATTGTAATATAATTATACTTATGAGGAAGAATGAGTCTTTGAGGAATGCCGTACCACTTTGACAGATCATCAAACCGGATATTTTTAATTTTAACTCCGTTCTGGAGTATCACCGAGGAATCCTTTTTATTTGTAATCTCTTCCCATGGAATCTTTTCACCAAATAGCTGAATACTTGTGAAGGCAATTACAGGTTTAGCAGGTATGCTCTCTTTGTTGTTTTGGTTAAACAGTGTCAGACGGTCATTGGTCCCAATCCAAATTACACCATCTTCAACCTCTGCCATAGCTCCAAGATTGCAACCTATGCCTATAAAGCCATCTTCAAAATTATAACTTTTAAAATGAGGAGCTTCGGGTTTATTTTCAATTCCATTAAGTTTAGAGGCTTGCAACTTATTTATTCCAAATCTTGTGCCCGCAATAATGTTACCTTTAGAATCCTGTATCATTGATAATATGTGCCCGTTATTCAGACCTGATTCGATACCGAATAATTTAAATATTTTACCGTCAAACCTGGCAATCCCTTCACCTCCTGTACCAAACCATAACACTCCGTTAGTATCCTCTACTATGCTGTAAACAGTATTACTAAAGAACCCCGACTCCTTATTATAGTGAGTGAAATGTCCTTTATCAAGCATACTTATACCACCTCCATCTGTACCAAACCACATTCTTCCCACATTATCCTGCTGAATGCTAAGTACATTATTAGAACTAAGGCCTTCATCAGTAGTGTAATTAGTGAATGACTTGCCATCAAATTTTGATATGCCGGAACCATATGTAGCTATCCACATATTTCCATCTTTGTCCTCATACATAGTTCTTATAAGATTGTCTGCAAGTCCCTGATCTGTAGTATAAGTTAAGGTCTTTTCTCCATCATAGACAGTAATACCTCCTCCATCTGTACCAAACCATATGTTTTTCTTTGAATCCAGAACCATTTTGTAAATTCGGCTACCTTTTAGACCCTCTTCACGACCAAACTGAGATACTAATGTCTTTTTTACTCCATTTTCATATTTATAGCTAAACCGGGTAACGAAACCTCCAAATGTGCCGACCCATACCGTCCCGTGATCATCCCTAAGAATACTCATAACTCTGTTATTGGCCAAGCCTTCGTTAACCGTAATATGGGTAAAAATATTACCGTCATACCTCATTAGGCCCGCCCCCCTTGTTGCAAACCACATAGTGCCGGTCATGTCTTCCATTATAACCCGGATATAATTCGAACTCATACCCTGATCCAGTCCGAATCGGGTAAAATTATTGCCGTCGAATTTTAATGCTCCACCATCTGCTGTAGCAAACCACAAAAACCCTTGAGTATCTTCATATATGTCTCTAATTGAGTTATTTGTTAAGCCCTGATCTGTTGTATAATGGTACATTGATTTTCCGTCGTATCTTATGGCGCCATTATCTGCAGTGCCAAGCCAGATATCACCATTTGCAGAGAGATAAAATTTACTGATGGAATTTGAGGGCAAACCCTCTTTAATAGAGTAGTTCCATAGTTCGTTCCCTGATAAGATTGAGAAACCATTTGCATATGTCCCAATCCATATATTCCCGGTTTTGTCTTGTCCAATTGCTCTAATATCATTGCCCGGCAATCCGTTGGATTCGTCATAAATAGTGAAACTTTCACCGTTAAACTTAGCCACACCCTTTCCTGTTCCAACCCAGATATTACCGTATGAGTCTTCAAAAATTACATTTACAATATTATCCGGCATACCCTCTTTTGTTGTATAGGTTGTAAACCGGCTGCCATCATAACTTGTAAGACCACCTCTGAAGGTCCCAAACCAGATTATATCCTTACTATCCTGAAATACATATAGTATAAGATTATTATTAAGCCCTTGCTGAGTGGTGTAGTGATAGAAAAACTTGCCATCATATTTTGTAAGGCCATCATCTGTTCCCAACCAAATGTTTCCGATTTTGTCCTGAATCATAGAACGTATCTGATCGTGTCTTAAACCTTGGAGTTTGCTAAAGCTACTGAAATTAAATGGATTAATATCTTTAATATAAGGATCCTTAACCTCAACAACCTCCGGAGTTTTTGCATACACAGAACTCTTAACGGCATTAACTTTTACAGGAAGTTTTACGCCTGCCTTACCAAAAATTTGTACAACAGGATTCTCTCTTTTTATTAGATATGGCTTAGATGCGGGATATATATTCGAAGAAACATCTGTATAAATAGATGGTTTAACAAACTTTACGGTGGGCGCTTTTGCTGGTACTACAACGGGTTGAGAAATGCTTTCACTTTCAATGTGTATACCAATGTTGCTTACCTCGTTTGTAGTTTCGGTATTGACAGAGTGGTCGCTTTTAAATGCGCTGCAAGACTGAAGTAGCAGAAATATAAATATGTAAGAATTTTTAAGAAAGATGCGCATACCAGATGACATTAATGTCTAAATATACGACTATCTACTCATATTTTTTTAAAAAATCATAAAAATGATTGAAATCGGCTTTCAATTTAATTGAGCTCTTTTGTGCTTTCATAGAGGATAATAAAGATTCTGGTATCGGAAGGTTTGTGTCGGTTGCAGAAGCCACTGTATCATAAAACTTTGCAGGATGGGCAGTTTCAAGAATAACGGATGTATATTTTTGGCCATTTTCTTTAAAAAACTCCTCTAATGCCAGAAATCCAACCGCACCATGAGGATCAATAAGGTAGTTATAATTTAAGTAAACACTTCTTATTGCATCAATAGTTTGTGAATCACTGAATGATTTACTGAATATTACACTTTTAATTTTTTCGTGACTTTGATTATAGAGATTAAAAATTCTGTCAAAATTACTTGGATTTCCAACGTCCATTGCATTTGAGATTGTCTGAACTGAAGTAGTAGGAGCGTATACTCCTGTTTGCAAATATTCAGGAATAATTTTATTTGAGTTTACTGCCGCTATGAATTTATTTACAGGCAGTCCCATCTCTTTTGCAAACAGCCCGGCAGTGATATTACCCAGATTTCCGCTGGGAACAGAAAAAACAACGGGATATGTTAAGTTTTCTATTTTGCAGTACGCATAATGGTAGTAAAATGATTGAGGTAATAACCTCGCAATGTTAATTGAATTAGCCGATGAAAGCGAGAATTTTTTGTTAAGATTCTGGTGGGCAAATGCCTCTTTAACAAGTTTCTGACAATCATCAAATGTTCCATCGATCTCAAGGGCTGTAACATTGCCACCTATGGTAGTGAGCTGCTGCTCTTGTATTTTACTAACTTTACCTGATGGATATAAAAGTACCACCTCTACACCGTCTCTGTTGTAAAATCCTCTTGCAACGGCACTTCCTGTATCTCCTGAAGTAGCAGCCAAAACTATTGTTTTTTTCTCTCCATTAACAGTTATATGAGACATTATATTTGCCATAAATCTGGCTCCGAAATCCTTAAAAGCCAGGGTGGGTCCGTGAAACAATTCAAGAATATAGCTGTTTTCGGAAATTTCCACCAAAGGTGCATCAAACGTAAAAGACTCATTAACAATTTTATGTAAGTCATTGTCTGAAAACTCATCACCAAGGAGTATTTTGCTTAATTCAAAGGCTATCTCTGTAAATGTTGAATCTTTGTGAATTTTGTAAAAATTCTTATCAAGCTTTGGAAGCATAGATGGCATATAGAGACCCCCTCCCGGAGGAACGCCATCAATTACCGCTTTGGAGAAAGATGCTGTTATATTTTTATTAACTGTGCTGTAAAGAATCATAAACAACTATTTAATATCAAGAATTCTGGGCCCCTCAATGTTTACTTTGGAAATAAAAATATCAGATTTAAGAGATATTTTATCCAGAATGCTCTTCATCGCAAAACCCACCTTTTCTGCAGTTTGAGTATCAGTTGTCAGAGCGAATATAGAAGGCCCGGAGCCGGAAATGCTGCATCCAAGTGCACCGTTGTTCAAAGCTGCGCTTTTAAGATTACTGAACTCAGGTATAAACTTTCCTCTTATCGGTTCTGCAAATCTGTCTTCTATGCTTCTTCCTATTAAATTAAAGTCCTCATTGAGCAAACCTGCAACCAGGGCGGCACAATTACCCCATTGTGTAACAGCATCCTTAACTGGTAAATATTCAGGTAGTAATTTTCTTGATTCTTTGGTGGAAATATGGATGTGAGGATGTAAAACAGTGCAGCAGAGACTTTCTGGATATTTTAACTGAATAATATCTATAGGATTGTATCCCCTTATTAGAACAAATCCTCCATAAAGACAAGGTGCGACATTATCGGCATGCTCGGTACCACTGGCTATCATCTCACCAGCTATGGCATATTTAATTAATTCATTATTGTTTAGTTTAAGATCCATCAGATGGTTCATTGCAAATGCGGCTCCAACAGCACTGGCTGCACTGGAACCCAGTCCGCTACCAAAGGGCATCTTCTTGTGGATCTCCATCTCAATTCCACATTGAATGTTAAGTTCCCGGATCATATTGATTAACGGAACTCCTGCTGTATTTTTATTAGGATCAAGAGTCAGTTTACCTTCGTCTCCCGTAATAGATGTAATGGAGACTCCCGGGCATTCTGTAATTCTGAGAACAATTTCGTCACCGGGGTTGTCAATCGCAAAACCCATTACATCAAAGCCGCAGCCAACATTAGATACGGTAGCAGGAGCAAACACTCTGATCTCTTTTTTCATAAATAACGTATTTTAAACTTGATTATCAATAAGACCTCTCATTTTTTCCCTCTACCCAATTGATAAAAGCTCTGTTTACAACTTTGTTACCTCCCGGGGTAGGGTAGTCACCAGTAAAATACCAGTCTCCACTGTTATTGGCACATGCTTTATGAAGATTTTCTACAGATTGAAAAACCACTTTAACATCAGCCTTTATATTGTTATTTTTAACCATCAGGGCTATTTTCTCAGAGATTTCATCATCGGTAAAAGGTTCATAAATTCCTTTAACAAAATTCATTATCTTATCACTTGGTAGACCTTCCTGCTCTTTGCATTTGTTGTAGATTTCATTTATAATACTCTCTTTACCTCTCTCTTTAAGGAGAGAGATCGCAGCATTAAATGCAATAAATTCACCCATACGTGTCATGTCAATTCCGTAGCAATCAGGATACCTTATCTGGGGAGCTGATGATACAATGACAATTCTCTTAGGATTTAAAGTATCAAGTATCCGGAGTATGCTTCGGCGGAGCGTTGTTCCCCTAACAATTGAGTCATCAATAACTACCAGATTATCTTTATTTCCGACAGTGCCGTATGTGACATCGTACACATGCTGTACCATCTCATCCCTGTCGCTATCCGAGGTGATAAAAGTACGTAGCTTTGCATCTTTAATCACGATTTTTTCTACTCTTGGCTGCTTATTTAGTATATCTCTAAGAAGTCTCTCGTCCGGAATCTCTTTGCAGGATGATATTATTTTAATTTTTTCAACTATCATACGATCTCTTACTCCTTCAACCATACCTAGAAATGAGACCTCGGCAGTGTTTGGAATAAATGAGAATACAGTGTTGTCAAGATCGTTATCTACAGATTCAATTATCTGATCAGTCAATAATTCTCCCAATTTCTTTCTCTCTTTGTAAATTTCACGCCCGTTACCTCTGGAAAAATATATGCGTTCAAATGAACAGCTGCCTCGTCTCCCCGGTTCTCTGACCTGTATGTGGCTAACATCCCCGTTTTTTTTGATAATCAGTGCATATCCGGGACTAATTTCTTTTATGGTGGAGTAATCCGAACCGAAAGCGGTTTTGATTACAGATGCTTCAGATGCTACTACCGTTACTTCTTGATCGTCATAATAATATGCTGGTCTTATACCCCAGGGATCTCTCATTACAAAAGAGTCTCCGTGACCTGTAACACCGGCAACGGCATAGCCCCCATCCCAGTTTTTACTGCTTTTTGACAATACACTTTTAAGGTCAATGTTTTCCTCAATAAGAGGTGTGATATCCGACTTTGAATAACCGAGATCCCGGTATTTTCTGTATAGATTCTGAATCTCATCATCAAGAAAATATCCCACCATCTCAAGAAGAGTCACAGTGTCGGAATAATCTCTCGGATGCTGACCTTTTTCTGTAAGACTGTTGAAAAGTTCGTCAACATTAGTCAGGTTAAAATTTGCTGCTAATGCCAGATTTCTTGATCTCCAGTTGCTTGCTCTTTTTAATGGATGGACAAGATCAATGTTATTTTTGCCAAATGTAGAGTACCTGAGGTGCCCCAGATATATTTCAGATACAAACGGGAGGTTCTGTTTTGCCCATTGGGCATCTTTTTCAGACAAATTAATGTTATTAAAACCTGATCTGATTTTATTAAATACCTCCTGAATCGGTTCCGGATCACAAGACCTGACTCTGTCAAGATACTTATAACCGGCAGGCATATCCAGTTTAACTCCAACAACTCCGGCACCTTCCTGACCTCTGTTTCTCTGCTTTTCCATGAGAATATAAAGTCTGTTCAATCCATACAGAGCAGAACCGTATTTATCTTTATAATAATCAAGAGGTTTTTTAAGTCTGATTAATGCTATACCGCATTCGTGTTTAATCTGATCACTCATTTTATATATGTTATGTTTGCAAATGTAAGAAAAATGCAAAAACTCAATACTTTTTATAATAATTTTTACAAAAACTTAATTTGTATTTTATTATACATAAAATCAATGATATATGTATAGTGATAAGATAAATTTATTACTCTCTTCCAAGTTATTAAAAGTGATTTATACTATCAATTTAAAACATATTTCTTTCAGTTTCCAAAATTTGATTTAGCTTTGCACGCTTTTATTAAAAAATATTAAACTAAATGGATAGAAAAATGGGTAACCCGGCAGCAGTAGGTCTGGCCGGTTTCGGATTAACAACTTTATTGCTGCAGTTTCACAACATAGGTCTTCTTGGTTTGGGGCCAATAGTTGCCATGGGATTTATATTTGGCGGACTTGCACAGATGATTGCTGGTTTTCAGGAACATAAAATGGGAAATAACTTTGGTTACAGTGCATTTGTATCATATGGAAGTTTCTGGATAGGGCTTGGTATAATCTGGTTACTTAACCATTTTGAAATATATAAATCTTCTCATACAGACGTCGGATTCTTTATGCTAGCATGGACACTCTACACAGTAATTATGTTTATAGCATCGCTGAGAGTTCATAAGGCAATGGCAATAACATTTGGTTTATTGCTAATTGGATTTATCCTGCTTGTTATGGGGCATTTTGGCAATCCTGTTTTTAATGTTGTCGCAGGATATGAACTGATATTTTGTGCATTGGCAGCATGGTATATGATGGCCTCGATAATTATTAATGACCTTGCAGGAGCTGTTGTACTACCAGTTGGGTCACCATATATTAAAAAAGTCTCTGCCTGAAAAGAGTAGTCTTGCTATTTGATAATCCCTCTGTTTTTTCTTCCGTCAATGTAGATAAACAGAGGGTTTTTAAATTTCACGTGTCTTATAAATGTACTTTCATACAAAGCCGGCTCTGAATTGAGTTTTTCTGAATTAAACAAACCCTCGTTCATATATGGATTGATTGTTAGGTAACCTATTCCAAATGAGGTTAAATTCTGAAAAAAGTGGGTGCCCTGACTAGGGTCAACTCTGAAATTACTAAGTCCGCACTCTACTATAACCTTTGCCTCAGAAATATTTGGCCATTTTATAGGGATACCAAGCCATGGGTCACTAGAGCCCCATCTGCCCGGACCTATCAGAACATAATGTCGTTTCTCATCTCTTAGTAGTTGGTTAAGGTTGTTTATCTCTGCTGCTATTTCAAGTGTTTTTGCACTGTCAAAACTCTCTTCCTTTACGTAGATAACATCGTATATGCCATCTATTGAGCCAATTCCAAGAGCATTTTCGGCATAGATTACAGCTTCTGATGTGTCAATTTCATTCCAGTCCAGAGACTTATTGTCGTTGTTATTAGTTATAGGTCTTATTTGTAGCAGGCTGAATATTTTGTCTTCACCTTTCGGGACATCCATATTAACGGCAAATTCAATCTCCACAGCAGAGTGCATCTCTTTATGACATATCTGTAACAAGTCGCTTAAAATTTCTGACAATGGCATAGTGTCGTATTTGAGAATGTGTGAGAAGGTTATAACCTTTCTACCATCTTCGAGATTACTGTCTATTAGTGCCGAACTCTGCATATCCCAGGTTGAGGCAACATGGTTCATGTTCCTGAAATGCTTAATCTGATTGATATCAAATTTTTTAATATTAACAGAATCATCAACTGATGTTTTAAACTCCTCCGGCTTAAGATCCAGGGCATACATCTCGTTTTGTGTGTCTCTAAGGGCAAGCTGTGGTGTTGAAAGTTGCAGGATATGTTTAGGGTGTTTTGGCGAGAATCTGAGTGTTTTACCCCCTTCGACAACGATCTTTCCCAGACCGAATGCCATATTAACAATACCCTCTTCAGGTTTTTCAGAACCTATGGGATAGTAATTTACACTTCTTGCAACTCCCGAAATTGTGGGGAAAAAGAACCCGGAATCCTCGGTCCCGACAATATCCTGTAGTACAACAGCCATCTTCTCTTCGCTTATCAGATTTGATGTCGCCTGTATATATGCTCTGCTAGAAGAGAAATATATAGATGCATAAACACTTTTAATAGCCTTTCCAAGCAATCTGAGCATCTGATCAGAATTCTTGGTATGTGGGATCATGTATGTAGAGTAGATGCCTGCAAAGGGCTGATAATGCGAGTCTTCTAATTTGGAACTTGACCTCACTGCCAATGGGCCATATGAATTAGCGATATATATTCTCAGATCTGAGACAAGAGATTCCGGCAGCCTTGAGCTGACAAATTCAGATAGTATCTCTTCGTCCGAGATGTCAGAATTAATTACGTACTGTAATCCATTAAGTTTTATGAATTCGTCAAAATAGTCTGTCGCTATTACAACAGTCCTGGGTATCATTATTTTAACCCCTTCATACTTCTCCAGTAGGTTGTATTTCTGGAGCATGTTGTTAACAAATGCTATCCCTCTTGCCTTTCCTCCCAGCGATCCCTCACCCAGACGTGCAAACCATATATAATTACTGTAGGAGCTTTTTTCAAACCTTGCAACTACCCCGTGGCCGAGCAGAATTCTGTAATCTTTAATTGCCTGTACAATGTGCTCTCTGAGTTCGTCTATTGAATCAAAATGGCTCTGGTGGGTTGATTTAACCTTTGCAGCAAGTGAAAACAGACCTCTTGAAAACATCCATTTAGAGAGTCTGTTTCTGGAACCGTGATATATAAGCACATCTTCTGGTATCTCCATTATAAGTTCCTGTAAATCCCTCAAATCTTTAGCTCTTCCCAGAACCTCTCCCGAATTAAGATCTCTGAATACAAAATCACCAAAGGCAAACTCCTCACTTATATATTCTGAGAGCTGTAACAATAGTGTTTTGGAATATTTTTCCAAAAAACCCACTCCCAGTTTACTGGCGACATCTCTCATGCTCTCCTGTGAGGATTGTAAAAGAAATGGCATATGAGGGTCATCATTTTTAATCAGTTTACAGAGATCAATGCCAGCGTCCATCTTCTCACTGCTGGCCGGATCACTTTTATTTATTACAAAGGCAACATCTGAAATAACACCCAGAAGGTTCTCCTTATACCTCTCATATAGAAAGACGGCCTCAGAATAATTGGTTGCCATAAGAATCTTTGGTCTGGCTCTCTTTCTGAGCTTTTGCTGTTGTTCATTAAGGGTCTCTTTGAGAAATTCCGAACTTTGCTGCAATACAATTTTATAAATTGCAGGGAGGTATGTTGAGTAATATCTTACAGAATCCTCAACTAACAGAATAGATTGAACACCAACTTCAAGGATATCATGGTCGGCATTCATTCTGTCTTCAAAAAGTTTAATTATTGCCAGAATCAGATCAGCATTTCCGTGCCAGCTGAATATGTAATCTATATATGAACGGTCTGCGCTTTCTATCTTTTTGTACAACTCTTTTGAAAAATGCGTCAACAGTACAAAAGGAATTTCCGGCCGTTCTCTCTTTAGTACCTTTGAAAACCTGAATACATCCATGTCTCCAATATTAAACATGCTGATAATCAGGTCGAAATCATTATTATCTTTTAGAAGTGCAAAAGCTTCGGCAGAGGAGGTCACCCATGTAAATGCAGGTGGATTACTGAGATTCAGATCAACATACTCTTTATAGATCTGAACTTCAATTCTTCCGTCCTCTTCCAGCGTATAAGCATCGTAACTGCTGCATATCATTAACACTTTACGGATGCGTTTCTGCATCAGGCTTTTGTAATTCACTCCCGACATAACTTATCTATTGTCTGTAGTCATAAAATCCTATTCCAGTTTTTCTCCCTAAATGGCCGGCTCTTACCATTTTTCTTAAGAGTGGGTGAGGTCGGTACTTGCTGTCACTGAATTCGCTGTAAAGTACCTCCATTATAGCCAGACATACATCCAGTCCGATCAGATCCCCAAGTGCCAGAGGCCCCATAGGGTGATTTGCTCCCATTTTCATAGCTTCGTCTATCTCCTCCTTTGAAGCAACGCCATCTGCAAGAATGCCTACCGCTTCGTTTACCAATGGTATTAGAATTCTGTTAACTACAAAGCCCGGCGCCTCATTGACGCTCACCGGTGTTTTTCCTATTTTAACAGCCAGTTCACATATCGACTTATGTACTTCATCTGAGGTCACTTGTCCTTTTATAACTTCAACAAGTTTCATTACAGGAGCAGGGTTGAAGAAATGCATACCAATTACCCTTTCTGCTCTTGAAGTTGAAGCTGCAATCTCGGTAATAGATAAAGAAGATGTATTTGATGCAAAAATGGTTTCAGGTTTACATATTTTATCCAATGCGCCAAAGACCTCTTTTTTTAAAGTGATATCTTCGAATATAGCCTCAATAACCAAATCTGCATCAGCACAATCATCATAGGAAAGAGTGTTCTTAATGTTTGAAAGTATTGAAGTCTTTGTATCTGCTGAAATCTTTCCCTTCTCTTCGAGTTTGGTAAGATTGCGTGTAATATTTTTTTGCCCCCATTGCAACTCTGATTCTGTCAGACCTTTCATGACGACACTTAATCCTGCCTGTGCAAATGCCTGAACTATACCGCTTCCCATAGTTCCGGTACCAATTACGCAAATTTTCATAATTTATTCTTTAGTTGGTTATTAATTACTTGTTCTTGAATTCAGGTTTACGCTTTGCAAGAAAAGCCTCCATCCCCTCCTTCTGATCTTCTGAAGAGAAACACATACCAAACAGATTGCTTTCAAATGCTATACCGGTGTCTGTATCACATTCAGAAGAGCAATTTATTGATTGCTTGGCCATTGAAATTGCCTTAGGCGCATTAGATGCAATTTTTACAGCGATTTCCAGCGTCTTGTTATTCAGTTCATCTGCAGAAACAACATAATTTACAAGACCCATTCGTAATGCCTCGGCAGAATCAATCACCCTTCCTGTATAGATCATATCCTTGGCATTTGAAATGCCGATTATCTTCTGAAGCCTTACAGTTCCCGAAAAACCAGGGATAATACCCAGTCCGACCTCAGGCTGCCCAAACTTGGCTTTCTCAGAGGCCACCCGAATATCGCATGATATTGCCAGCTCACAACCTCCTCCAAGGGCAAATCCGTTCACTGAAGCTATCACTGGCTTAGAAAATTTCTCAATTTTTCTGAAAAGCGCAGAACCTTTTGAGCTAAACTCAGCTGCCTCGCCGGGATTCATTTCTGCCATTTCAGATATATCGGCTCCAGCAACAAATGCTCTGCCAGCTCCTGTAATTATGACGACCTTAATATTTGAATCATTTTCAAGAATGCAGAATGTTTCATAGAGTTCCTGAATAATCGATGAATTGAGGGCATTAAGTGTCTCCGGATTGTTAACAGTAACAGTGCAGATACCGTTTTCTATAGTCTTAAGTACTTTACTTTGATTCATGGCTTTATTGATAAATCTGATTCAGACTTTAAATATAACTCATTTTTTTTGAGGAAAAATTTTAAAAAAAATATTATTGACATAAGTTGACAATTCCAGAGGGTAATTTTGTATCATAAAAAAATCAAAGAGTATGAAAAAGAGAGAAGATATGATTTTGGATGTGCCTGAAGTTAGTGAATTTGAAAAAGATTATCTAACTGTTACATTGGATTTTATTTTTAACAGAGATACTATCGACTACAGAGGAGATGAGTTTATTGATCCCAGATTTGTTGTCAATTTCTAGTTTGTAACTTAAATAAACCGTTATATTGGCTAACTTTGGATAATCAATATTTAAAATTTATGTCCGGAAAAGCAATAGTGGTAGGAGCAACTTCAGGAATAGGCAGGGGAGTGGCAGAACTTCTTGTGTCAAAAGGATATGTTGTTGGCATTACAGGAAGAAGAGACGAACTTCTTTCTGAGATAAGAGATTCATCACCTGATTCTTACATAATAAGCTGTTTTGATATTAATGAGACAGAAAATGTTGCTGAAAAACTTGACGAACTTGTGAAAGCCCTTGGAGGTCTCGACATTTTTGTTTTAAGTTCAGGTACCGGTAAACGAAATAAAGATCTGGAACTTGAACCGGAACTTATGACTGTTAAAACCAATGTGGCAGGATTTACAAGTGCAGTTAACTGGGCTTACTCCTATTTTGAAAAGAGTGGGGGAGGTAAGTTGGCTGCGATTACATCAATAGCAGGGATAAGGGGTATTGGCCTTTCGCCATCTTATTCAGCATCAAAATCTTATCAGATGCGTTACCTTGAGGCACTGAGACAAAAAGCAAAAACCTCAGGAGGATTGATTAAAGTAACAGATATACGCCCCGGTTTTGTTGATACAGAGATGGGTAACGGAGATGGTGTTTTCTGGGTTGCCTCGGTTTATAAGGCTTCGAAACAGATTTTAAAGGCAATAGAGAAGAGGAGAGGAGTAGTTTATATAACAAAAAGATGGAGGATAATTGCTCTGCTTCTAAGATTTATTCCTGCTTCTGTATATGAAAGGTTGAAGTTCTGATTCAACATTTAATTAAATTTGTCTAAAACTTAAACTGATGGAGAACTATATTGAGAAGATTTCATTGTGTATTAAAAAGGGTAAGGTTAATTCTGATTCTCCCTATCCTCCTGATATGAAAGGTATGCCCGGTGCGGATGAACTTACTGCAGAGGCTCTTCTGAACGGCATAAAGGCAAACGAAATTTTAACAGGAGCTATGATTCCTGCAATGGGAGTTGTAGGTGAACTGTTTAAGGATAAAAAGCTATTTGTACCACAGGTTCTTATGTCTGCAAAAGCAATGAATAGTGCCCTTATGCATCTTAAGCCATACTTTAGCTCAGGCGAGATTAAAAGACGCGGAACATTCATAATAGGTACGGTGGCAGGTGATCTTCACGATATAGGTAAGAATCTGGTATCTATGATGGTAGAAGGGTCAGGATGGGATGTGGTAGATCTTGGGGTAGATGTTAAAACTGACCGCTTTTTAAGTGCTGTTAAAGATAATCCCGATGCAGTGCTTGGCATGTCTGCACTTCTTACAACAACTATGGAATCAATGGAGAGGTCAGTTAAAGATATAAGAAGCATTTTTCCGGATCTTAAGATTCTGGTAGGTGGGGCACCATTAAATGCAGAGTTTGCAGCAAGAATCGGGGCTACACTTTATGCTCCAAATCCACAGGTTGCTGTTGAATTTCTAAATGGCTGATAAATGACCGGGTTTCTCAGATACTCCTTTCCTCTTGATCAATTTGCACTAAGAATTGAGCAAATAAGAGCTCTTACCGGGCCGGGTTTTGATAACGAAATTGGCAGAATTAATGAAAAATTTATGAGGCTTGAGGCTCAAGGGGGCTTCTCAGTTTATGATAAATTGGAGAGAGACCTATTAATGGGACCAAAAATTTCCGGAATATTTGAAAAGGCAGAAAAAACTGCAATTTTTATTATAACACTGGGAAAAGAATATGAGGTTATAGCAGATACGTACAGAGGAGATGCTTTGCTTTATTACCTTACAGATGTTATTGCTTCAGAATATGCAGAAATTGTAGCTTCTGAGCTTAATAAAACAATTGCAGAATATTCATCATTGCTTGCATTGGGGAGTTCAAACCGCTATAGTCCCGGATATTGCGGCTGGATTTTATCAGGACAAAAGCCGTTATTCAGTTATCTTCCTCAGTTCCCGTGTGGAGTTGAACTGAATGATTCATCTCTTATGAAACCGGTAAAATCTGTGAGCGGAGCAGTGGCAATCGGCAAAAATATTAAGTTTAAAAAATATGACTGTGAAACCTGCAGAGATGAACGGTGTCTCTACAGAAATAAATTTATATTATGAAAACAATGACATCCAGGGAGAGAGTTCAGGAGGCAATGTCTCTCCGCAAACCTGACAGAGTGCCCTTAATGTGTCAGTTTAGTATAGGTGCCATGATGAATCACCTGAAACCTTCACCGGCAGAATTCTGGTACGATGGAAAACTCTTTGCCATGGGTTTGACCGAACTTTGCGAAAGGTTCTCTTTTGATGGAATACTTGTCAGTCTGCATGGTCATTCACCGGATTGGAGAGAAAAGATAATATCATTCAGGCAGATTTCAGAGGGTAAACAGGAGCTGATTTTCGAAGACAGAACTGAGTTGCACTCATGGGATGATCTTCCTCTGGTAAAGTACAAAACCCGTGTTGAGAGAAAACCTGCCGAAAATATCGATCCGGACATAGATATTCCGGATATTATTAATTATATACCTGTTTCTCAGGACCTATATTTTATAATTGACCAGAACCACCCGTTCGATATATTCGATTACATTAAGGAGCTTACCGGAGATAAATACTCGATCCATGGAGAGATTACCTCTCCATTTGATTATCTATTAGATTTGCTCGGATATGAAGAGGCTCTTGTTTCTCTTATAATGAACCCGGAAAAATGTAAAGCAATTCTGGCAAAATTTGCTAAGGGAATTGGTGATCTGGCAGAAAAAATGTGCAGATACGATATTGATGCAATTAAAATTTCCTCCCCGTTTGCGGGGATGGGATTTATCTCTCCTGAACATTATTCAGAGTTTGTTTTGCCGTATGAAAAAGAGATAATATCCAGAATTACTGCAATGGGAAAACACTCTTATATTCATACCTGCGGCCATATTGATGACAGGCTGGAACTTATGCGTGATTCCGGGACATCCGGCCTTGAATGTCTGGATCCTGAGCCGGTAGGTAATGTTGATCTTGCAAATGCATTTGAGCGGATTGGTGATCAGCTGTTTATTAAGGGCAATATTGATTCTGTTAATACTCTTCTTTATGCTGACGATTCCAAAGCACAAGCCGATGTTAAGAAGATAATAGAGACAGGTAAAAAGGGCAGGGGATTTATATTAAGTACTGCCTGTTCAATTGCTCCTAAAGTTACAGCAGAAAGGTTGGATATGTTGTACAGGCTTGTTAATGAGTATGGTTTTTATGATTAAAAAAAGCGAGGTTATCCTCGCTTTTTTTAAAGATATGCTATTACACGGCTAATTAATAAGAGATTGGGTTCTCTTGATAAATCTGCTTAGATCTTCACCTTTAAGCAATCCGTTTGAAAGTAGTGCGAGATCACAAACTTGTTTAACTAGTTGGTTTTCTCTTCCAAACTCTGCATTCAGCTCCCTTCTCTTATCTTTAAGATCCTGAATCTCTTTTTCAAGTGATGTTTTTTCATCTTTGTCTCTGGTGTCTATCTCTTCTGCTTTAAGATTGGCTGTTCTATTATTTAGTTCTTCCAATCTTTTTGATGGTTCTGCAATTCTATTGGTAATCTCACTAATATCAGAGTCTAAAGCTAATCCCTTCTGCTCAACAATCTTTTTAATCAGGTGATTGTCATAATTAACTATAATACTGTAAGATTCAGGCATTGAACCATAAAAATTCATACCTCCTCCCAGCGCAGACATATCTCTGTATCTCCTCATAAATTCGTTTTGAGTTATCAGAACTGCGTTTTCAGACTCCCCTAAACATTCAACACTCACACTGTAATGAGCCCCTTTTGGCAATGCAGATTCAAAGAGATCAGAGATATCATTCTGTTGTTCATCCGATAAATCAGGTTTTACAATATCATCTTTCTGAATAAGTTTATCTGTATGTGCCGAGTCAACTCGTGCAAATGTTGAGTCTTTAAGTTTTGATTCAAGATGATTTACAAAATGTGCATCCAATTGACTGTCAAATATCAGAATATCATAACCTTTATTTTTTGCACTCTCAATATATGTGTACTGACTCTCTTTGTCGGTAGCATACAGATAAACAACCTTTTTGTTTTTATCGGTCTGATTTGGCTCAATCAGTTTACGGTACTCTTCATAACTAAAGTACTTATCATCTGTGTTTTTGAACAGAGAGAACTTTTCTGCCCGTTCATTAAACTTTTCGTCAGATAGCATACCATATTCTATGAATATTTTTAAATTATCCCACTTTTCTTCAAGTTTTTCTCTCTCATTTTTGAAGAGATCTTCCAATCTGTCTGATACCTTTTTTGTAATATGATTTGAAATCTTCTTTACATTTGAGTCTGACTGAAGGTAACTTCTTGAAACATTCAGCGGAATATCCGGAGAATCAATTACTCCATGAAGAAGTGTGAGAAAATCGGGCACAATATTTTCTACAGAGTCGGTCACAAATACCTGATTACAATAAAGTTGAATTTTATTTCGAGACACTTCTACCTTATCCTTAATCTTTGGGAAATAGAGTATACCGGTAAGGGTAAAAGGATAGTCTACATTGAGGTGAATATAAAAGAGAGGGTCATCCTGTGCCGGGTAAAGCTCTCTGTAGAAATTCATATAATCCTCCTCCTTGAGCTCAGACGGTTTTCTGGTCCATAAAGGAGCTGTATTATTTATTATTTTATCCTTTTCGGTCTCTGTCTCCTTCCCGTCTTTCCACTCCTTTACTTTCCCAAAAACAATCTCTACAGGAAGATATCTGCAATATTTTCTCAGCAGATATTCAATTTTTGACTCTTGGGCATACTCCTTTGATTCGTCGTCAAGGTGTAATATTATATCAGTACCTCTCTCACTTCGCTTACCCTTTGATATCTGATATTCAGGATTGCCATCACAACTCCATTTTACAGGCTCTGCTCCCTCTTTCCATGATAAAGTTTGAATTTCAACCTTTTTTGAGACCATAAAAGACGAATAGAAGCCGAGGCCGAAATGACCAATTATGTTACTGAGTTGATCTTTGTATTTGTCAAGGAACTCTCCGGCGCTTGAAAAGGCTATTTGGTTTATATACTTATCCACCTCATCTTCGGTCATTCCGATACCGTTGTCGCTCACAGTAATTGTACCTTTCTTTGGATCGGCAGATATGCGGATTTGTAAATCTCCCATCTCTCCTTTGAATTCACCGTTCCCAGAAAGTGCTTTAAGCTTTTGAATAGCATCAACACCGTTGGAAACCAGCTCTCTAAGAAAGATCTCGTGGTCTGAATAGAGAAATTTTTTGATAATCGGAAATATATTCTCCGTTGTAACTCCAATTTTTCCTTTATGCATAGTTGATCAGTTTAATATTATGCAATAGGAAACTCAAAAGATGTACCAAAAGGGTTAGCCTGACAAATAGACAGTCTATTTGCAGACCATAATGTCAAGAATCATATCATCAGTTATCTGCATTCCTTTAGAGCCTATTTCCCCAAGGTTTTTAATGGTTTTTTCAATGTCTTTTTCAATAATTCCGTCATTGTCAGAAATGCAGGTATTGTCGAGGGCAAGGACTGCAGATTGCACTGCTGATGAAACTCCTGAGGCTACCTTAAGGGCACATCCTACTTTAGCACCATCGCAAACCATACCAGTTATGTTCCCAATCATATTTTTTATTGCATAACACATCTGGTCATAATCTCCGCCTCTCAGGTAAACTATTCCACAAGAGGCTCCTGTGGAGGCAATTACGCAGCCACATAGGGCGGAAAGTTTTCCGAGATATCCCTTAATATGAATTGCTACAAGGTGTGCAAGGACAAGTGCCCGGGCAAGATCTTCTTCAGACGAGCCCAACTTATCAGAGGCTGCAATAACCGGCATTGTGACAGTAATACCCTGATTGCCGCTGCCTGAATTACTCATTGCCGGTAAAGTGCATCCTGCCATTCTTGCATCAGACGCTGCTGCTGTAACAGCCATTGAGTATGTGAGCAATCCGTCACCGAATATATTTTTATGAATATTGTCTTTTATCGTTTTACCAACCTTTAATCCATAGTTGTTTTCCAACCCTTCGTCTGAGAGGGCACGATTAAGGGTAACAGAGTCGAGAATGAATGATATATCGTTGAATGGAACCTTTCGTGCAAAACTTTCAATAGTTTTAACTGTAAGTTTATAATCCAGGATATCTTTATTTCCATTTAAATTTAAATCCTTTTCAGATTTTCTGCTCTTTGCTTTAAAGATTACTTCATTATCTTTGGTAACACAGGTAATATTATCGTGATTATCCTGTATAACAACATATGCGGTATGGTTATCAGAGGTGCATTCAGCCTTTATATATAATTTTTTATCTGTTTCTGCAAGAACTACCTGAACTTGGTTCTCATTCAGCATCCACTTTGCCTTATTGATAGAATCTTTGTTGACATCCTTTAAAACTTCCAGATGATATGAGGATTTTCCACAAGTGACTCCCAATGCGGCAGCAATATGAAGTCCGACCATACCTGTCCCGGGGACACCGACTCCCATTCCGTTTTTTAATATATTTCCGCTTACGGAAACTAAAATTTTATTAGGCTCTTCACCTAATTCTCTTATGGTTTCGGCTGCTTTTGCAACGGCCAGTGATACAGCCACAGGTTCTGTACAACCAAGTGCCGGTTTGACCTCTTTTTTAATTAGTCCGATTATCTCCAGCTCCCTCTCTCTTTTCATTTCTGTTATTTTGATTCAAAAAAATTCACGATCTGCTCAACTATGCTATCTATCTGCTCCTCAGATTTTAATGTTTCAATAGGAAATCCCAGAGAGACAGTCTTGTAGTCGCCTTTATAGGCTACTGCTGCAGATATGTTATTATCGGAGTACCTCATTATTGTCCAGGCTCCAGTTCCGGAAGGTTCTATGCCGTCAGGAGCTTCTGCAGAGTAGGATTGCGAATTTGGTATGGTTTGGAAACTAAACTCCCCCTGGAAATTATAAAGGCTCTGAGCTGATTTAACCTCCCCGGTTTTTGATGCGAAATTTGTTCTCCAGAAATATTTCAGAGTGTTTTTAACGAACTCCTGTACACCTTTGTCATTATTTACACTATCCCATACATCTGTAGCAATGTGAGCACCTGAAATCATTACGGAACCTCCGGTTTTGGTATACTCTGTGAGGAAGTTCCTTAAATTTTCAGAAAAGAGTTCATATTTATATTTATTGCCCGATCTGCCAACTACAGTTTTTATCTGTTTACCACCAATTACATCAACAATATCATATTTTGAACTTGAGTCAATTCCATTTTTTAGTGCATCACGACTGACTGACACAAAGGAATATCCGAGTTTTGCAAAGGCTTTTCCGTGGATAAATGGATAATCAAATGTATTACCTGCAATCACTTCTGTTTCATAGTTTGCATATGAGGAGCCGAATCCCGGAGAATCATCATCCATCCACGGTATAATCCTTCTGAATTCGTACTGACTTCCTATATATGAAATATCGTTAATATAGGCAACTCCGTAATCTACATTATCAAAAAATCCTGCAATTGAAGTATCTGTTGCCGCCATTGAATGTGGAGGGGCTGTTCTGTCAAATGCATTTATTATCAACACCTCTCCTCTCTCTTCGGGAGCTTTGTATACAGAGAGTATCTCAGATGGAAAGCTCTCTCCGCCTCTGTTATAGGCAGCAATCCTGAAACTGTATATTTTTCCGCTCTCTATCTCAGTAACAAATTCTCTTCCTGAAACAGGAGTTCCGTTATCAAATCCTCCTCCGTCAATTCTTGTGTAAACTATGTATCCGTCAGCTTTTGCTGTCGGTTCTAGCATATCTGCTGTTTCATCCCAGTTCAGTTTTACTTCATCACCTGATCTTATCACAGAAAAGCTGTTTACAGGCAATGGTTGAACAACGTATTCAAGTCCGGATTGCTGAGAGAGATATTTGAGCATTCCCTTGTAAATTGCTCTGCTTACATTAAATCTGAATTCCGGATCTAAGCCATATCTCATATCTGCGAAATTTTGGTGAGATAGAAGCTCAAGCAACATGGTAGGAACAACCGGTGTCCTTGATTCAGAGTAAGATTTGTCCCAGATTCCTCTTCTTTGCCATATCGGCTCGTGCAATATTTTTATATCATTAACAATTTGAGACTGAATTAAATCAGTTAAATACCTACTGTAAAACCTAGGCTCTGAAGTGGGAAAACGGTCTGAACCATTTGAATAACGTGTGTAAATACCAAGTGTTCCTATTATTGAATCGTTAAGGGTTGTTCCTGCATCTGTATGAAAAGCAAATGCAAGATCAACAGGAATGTTGAGCCCTTTTTCATTTGGATTCATTACCGAACCTCCGCTGATAACGTTTACCCACCTGCCTCTTGACATATAATCATCATTATAATCATTTGCGTTTTTATTGGGTGAATAAATAGTATCGTTGAAGCCTGCCCATTGAAGCCAGTATCTGGCACCCTCGGTAAATCTTGGGTAATTGCTTGTAATAGGCATAGGATCAATGGGTAAGGTAATTCGCTGAAGTGGTTCATTAGATGAACTTGGTCTGTTAAGTTCAATTCCTTCCGTAGCGGGTTTTCTTGCTATATTACCCATTCCTCCTCCGAATTTAACGGCATCTGCAGATATAATCTCTCCGTTCTTGGAAGTGATATTGGTAAGAATAACTCTGTGATTAATGTCATCACCGCTGCTAAAGGTAAATGTTCCGAGATATATCCATGTTCCTCCACCCATTTGTTGATTAACAGTAAAATGAGATTCTCCTCCTGCGTGAACAACAGTATATGCTGCCTCTTTTGTGCTGTTTGGAAATGACTGGTATGAGACATAGACTGCATATTCTCCGGATTTTAAAATCTCAGGCCTCCATTCGGCAATACTGACATCTCCTTTTTTAATCGAGTTTACCAATCTTGCACCTCCCATTGTAAAAGGATTCTCTCCCGACAGATAGACACTCTTTGGATTTGCAAATCCCGCAATTTCAGAATCCCTCCAGAACTCTTTACCATTTTGTTCTGAGTAACCGGAGTACTCAATATTATTGTCAACAATAATCTCACGCTTCTGATAATCCCTCTCTCTAGGCATCATTACTACTGCTCCGGCATTTTCGAGCATTGGCACCAGATATGGAACCACATAAGATTGAGTATAAAGATCCTCAACGGTCTGAAAAATTCTTGCCCTTTGCCACTCCCAGCGTAATAATTTTTGTTCATAATAGTAACCATGACTTTGCCATACCGCTATATGTCTGTTGTTTAGGCCGGCAGTAATGTTGATTGGTTTTGATTTTCTGGTAATCAGAGAGCCTCTTTTATCCAGATCTCTCTGAGCGTTTCTTATTGATCTTCGGCTTTTTGATGGCGTTTTGCTGTTGTAAACAGGTGGAATCAACTCTTCTATTGCAGAGCCATTAGTAACAACTCTTATGTTATATGATTTATATTTCTCAGGTACCATTGACTTAGCAATAGAGTAAACAGTTGCCATATTGTCCTCTCTGATTGGATATTCAGCCAGAGCATTGGAAAAATATAAAAAAAGCTCTTTTTTAATAGTTACAACTGAGTCAATTCTGATTCTTCCCGTGACAAATGCTTGTGGTTTAAATATTTTTTGGAGAGAATCGGCAATAGGAATAAAATCCTCTCTGCTTACTGTCTGAGCATTCAGGTTAATTGTCGAGAATGTAATAATGGCGAGGGAAATTGATATTAGCAGCTTTTTCATCAGTTGGTAATTTTAGGGAACAAAAGTAGTCAAAAAATAGCTAACGAATATTGCTGATAAAGCTAAAAGCGTAACTTTACAGGCATAACAACAGCAATAAGAATTTAAGAATACTCCATTTAAAATTTAAGTCTATGAAAAAGAGGCTTTCACTGGCAAATCTGCCCACAAAAATTGTCAAAGCAGAAAAACTCTCTGCGGTACTTGGTGTCAACTTATATATAAAAAGAGATGATCAAACCGGAACAGAATTATCGGGGAATAAAATCAGAAAGCTTGAATATGCTCTTAAAGAGGCTATAGACAATGGTTGCACCAGAATAATAACCACAGGAGGACTGCAATCGAATCATTGTAGAGCAACAGTTGCAGCTGCCACTTTATTAGGATTAAAAACAACATTGTTACTCAGAGTCACAGATAGTACAAAGGTTGAAGGCAACTATTTTCTTGATAAATTATTTGGTGCAGAGATTGTTTTTTGTTCACCCCAGGAGTATAAAGACTCAAGAAACGAGATAATGCTAAAACTGGCAAAAGAGAGAGAGGAAAGTGGGGATAAATGCTATGTTATTCCGGAGGGCGCCTCATTTGGAATAGGTTCACTTGGCTATTTTAATGCTATGAATGAAATCGTAGTTCAGGAAAAGGAGATGGGTGTAAAATTTGATACTATTGTTGTTGCTGTAGGTTCAGGTGGCACATATTCAGGTCTTTATCTGGCAAACAAACACAACAAACTCGATAAAAGGATTATTGGTTTTGCTGTATGCGACACCAGTAAGTATTTTTCAGACAGAATATATTCAATTAATAAAGAGGCTCTTGAACATCTTAGCCTGGATATAGACAGCAGTGCAGAGGATATTGATATCAATGATAAATACGTTGGTATTGGCTATGCAATTAGCCGCCCGGAAGAACTTGAATTTATAAGATATATAGCATCTATGGAGGGACTTGTGCTGGACCCGGTATACACCGGGAAGGCTATGTACGGTCTTTACAGTGAGATTAAGGAGGGAAATATAACCGGTGCAGAGAACATACTGTTCATCCACACCGGCGGTCTTTTCGGATTGTTTCCAAAGCAAGATCAGTTTAACTTCTAAGAGTTCTCTTTCATATAACTGTATCGTATATCGGTTGAAGGTATAAATGTCTCTTTTACCGTTCTAGGGCTTATCCATCTAATCAGATTAAACACACCACCGGCTTTGTCATTGGTGCCTGAACCTCTGGCTCCCCCAAATGGTTGCTTACCTACAACAGCACCTGTCGGTTTGTCATTTATATAGAAGTTTCCGGCTGCATACCTGAGTTTATAGCATATTTCAGAAACAGCTACTCTGTCACGACCGAATACTGCGCCTGTAAGGCCATAAGGAGATGTGCTGTCACAGAGACTAACTGCCTCTTCTACTTTGTCATCCTCATAAACATAAACAGTTAAAACAGGACCGAAAATCTCCTCCTCCATAGTTATGAAATGGGGATCAGTAGTTATTATCAGAGTTGGTTTAATAAAATATCCTAAACTACTGTCATATTCACCACCAAACACAATCCCGGCATCTTTGGAGTTGCGAGCCTTCTCTATATATGAAACTATATTGTCAAAAGAAGCTTTGTCTATAACTGCATTTATATAGTTCATAGGATCGGCGGTATCACCCATCCTGACACTCTGATTAATAGCAGAGATCTCTTCTCTGAAACTCTCCCAAAGAGATTTAGGTATATAAGCTCTTGACGCTGCAGAACACTTTTGCCCCTGATATTCAAATGCACCGCTATAAGCAGCAACAGCAACCTCTTTTACATCGGCAGATGGATGGACAAACACAAAGTCTTTTCCACCGGTCTCACCAACCAATCTTGGATATGATTTATAATTAGCCAGATTATCTCCAACCTGATTCCAGAGAGAATTAAAGGTAGCATTGGAGCCGGTAAAATGTATGCCGGCAAGATCTGGATTTGAGATAATATGTTTACCTATTAGTGCACCGCTACCAGGGATAAAATTAATTACCCCGGCAGGAACGCCAGCCTCCATAAATATCTTCATCAGATAATAATTAGATAATATAGAGGTAGTTGCCGGCTTCCATACAGTTGTGTTGCCCATCATTACAGGAGAAAGGTTCAGGTTGGAAGCAATTGCAGTAAAATTAAATGGACTCACAGTAAAGACAAACCCTTCAAGAGCCCTGTATTCCATTCTGTTCAGCTGATTGAACGAAGAAATTGGCTGATTTCTGTAAATTTCAGATGCAAAATAGACATTAAATCTTAAAAAATCGGCAGTTTCACACACTGCATCAATTTCGGACTGATAGATGTTTTTACTCTGACCCAACATTGTAGCGGCATTAAGTAATGCCCTGTGTTTGACAGATATAAGATCGGCAATTTTTAACATTATTGAAGCCCGTATTGTCCAGTTAAGGTCAGACCATTCAGCATGTGCTTTCATAGCAGCATCTGCAGCCATTTTTATCTCTTTTTCGCCTGCTTTATGGTATCTGGCAAGTATGTGTTTGTGGTTATGAGGCATTACAACAGTTCCTGTATCTCCTGTAAATATCTCTTTACCACCTATTATTAGTGGAATTTCCAAAACTGTTTCCGATTGCCTTTTAATCTCTTTCTCAAGTTCTATACGCTCTTTGCTCCCGGAAAGATATTCAAGTATAGGTTCGTTGGATGGAAGGGGGAAATTGTACAAAGCATTGTTCATAAACTACTGTTTTTAGTGAATAATAAAATATTTAACACAAAGTATAAATTCTTTAATAAATGTGCAACAATTAATTTTTAAATTCGTTTAAAAAGCAGAAAGAGAAGACAAATTATGAATCACTTTTTTAAAGGCATTACAAGAAGGGCACCCTCTGAAGAGGAGAAAATATATGACGAATGTCACAAAAGGCTCTTTTTTACCAGTTTGAGAATTCTGAATAATCAGTTTGAAGCTGAAGAGGTTATGCATGACACGCTTTTAAGATATTTTGACAAGGGAGATAAGTTTAATGATATAAGGGAGAGAAATGCCTGGATGACAAGAGTGTGTGTTAATTTATCAATTGACAGATTAAGGAAGAAGAGGGCAGAGGAGTTGAGGATGTTGTCAGAAGATGTGAGAATCCAAAATAAAGAGGAAGCAGAAGGCAATGAAACAAATGAATACTCTTTCAAAGGAGTCACTGTTGAAATGGTTAAGAGAGCAATGGAGCGACTAGCCACTGGATATAGATTGGTGTTATCACTAAATTTGTTTGAAGGCTATGATTATGAGGAGATTGCTCAGATATTAAATCTGAAAGAGGTAACAGTCAGGTCACAATATATAAGAGGTAAAGCTCGCCTGGTAGAAGAGATAGAAAAATTAAAAATATAAAAATATATCATTATGAAAACTTTAGAAGAGATGATAAAAGATAATATAGACTCATTTGAAAATGCTCAGATTCCTCAGGGTCACAAAGAGAGATTTCTGAAGAAGTTGAATTCAAGAAGAAGAGTTGCCAGAAGGGAGTTTATATACAGAATAGCTGCAGCATTCCTGATATTTGCAGGAGTATCGGTTCCCTGGATAATAGGAGGTGATTCTGACAGCTATCTTGCTAAAATTGAGAGAGAGAGCTCACTTGTCTACACTATGGCAGAAAAGCTGGACCCTGTTAATAAACACATGGTTATAAATACTCTTGATCAGTTAGTAACAGAAGCAGTTCCATTTGCAGATCAACTTCCGGATAACCTTGACAGTAAAACCAGAAGAGAGATGAAAAAAAGATATTACTCTCCCAAGATAGAGGGGATAGATAAGTTAAAAGGCTATGTCAGCGAACTTCTTGATAATTAACAGAACGATGCGCAACGTTATATAACACAAAATTCTTATAATTTATAAACAATTTAAAATGAAACGAATAATTACTTTAGCGGTCATGTTGATGTTTGTACTCACAATGACTGCACAAACAGAAAAAAAGAGCTTTAATGTAAGCGGCTTTGAAGGGATTGATGCAGGTGGAGTCTTTGAAATTGAACTTGTAAAGGGAGGTAGTGAGAGTCTTTCCATTGAAACTGACGCCGAAATTATGCCTCATGTAAAGGTCTCTGTATCTGCGGGTGTTTTAAGACTCTCACTGGATTCAAAGAGTTTGCCTGTTAAATTTAAAAAGAATATGAAGGCAGTAAAAGCTTATATTTCAATTAAAAACTTAAAAAGTGTGAATTTATCAGGAGTAACCACTCTTACAACTACTGGCTTGTTCAATCCAAACGATTTTGTTGCAAGAATAAGCGGAGTTTCAAAAGTTGAAGGACTGTCAATTGAAGCCAAATCCATTAAAGTAAATCTGAGCGGAGCCTCTTCATTGTCTGTTAAAGGCAAGGCCGAAACCGCATCATTTGATATTTCAGGTGCCAGTAAAGCAAAGATTAACCACGACTTCGGAGGACTTAAACTCGAAGCAAGCGGTGCATCAAAGATTGATATGACAGGTTCTTATGAATATGCCGAACTATCCTTTTCCGGAGCTGTAAAAGCAGATCTTTCAGGAGGTTCAGCAAATAAAGTTATTCTGGAAATGTCAGGAGCATCAAATTTCTATGCAGTAGAATTTCCGGTAAAAGAGATGGATATTAAAGTAAGCGGTGTTTCCAACGTTAATGTAAATGTTATTGATGCTATATCTGTTGAGGTATCAGGAGGATCAAATGTCAGATATAAAGGTAATCCTCAAATTAAGAGCGTAGATATCAGCTCTATATCGACTTTTAAAAAGATAAATTAAAATTCTTATAGCTCATTTTATTATCTTTATAAAAAATATTAATAAAATGAGCTATAAAAAATTACATCAGAAGGCCTTTGTGCTTGATTCCCATTGTGATACTCCCTTAAAATTGATTGAAGGAGCAGATCTGGGAGAAAGATCCAAAGGCCATTTTGATTTTATTAGGATGAAGGAAGGGGGCCTTAATGCCGTCTTTTTTGCTATATACACCTCTGGAAAGCTTGAGCCGGATGCTGCAACAAGAAGAGCATTGCAGCTGATAGCACGTGTTTATGACTCTGTTGAACAAAACAAAGATAAAGTAGCAATAGCTCTTGATTCAGAGGATGCTCTTATAAACAGAGAAAACGGACTTTGTTCAATTTTTCTTGGCATGGAAAATGGTGCTCCTATTCAGAAAGACCTTAGTCTTCTAAGGCTTTTTTATGATATGGGCATCCGTTATATGACCCTTTCTCATGCCGCTAATAACGAAATATGCGACTCTTGTGCACCTAAGGAAAAGAGATGGAACGGATTAAGTCCGTTTGGAATAGAGGTTGTAAAAGAGATGAACAGACTTGGTATGCTTATAGATGTTTCACATATATCAGATGAAGCATTCTATGATGTATTAAAGTATTCTGATATGCCTGTAGTGGCTACCCATTCATGTTGCAGAGCTATTGCTGATCATCCCAGAAACCTTACCGATCAGATGATTATAGACTTAGCTGCAAAAGGGGGGATTGTTCAGATAAATTTTTATCCTCCGTTTCTTAACAGTGATTATGCTGAAAAATTCTGGCCATTGTGTGATGCCTTTGAGGAGGCTGAGGAACTTTACAAACAAGACCCGGTTAAATATAAAGAAGTTTATAATGATGCAATAGATAAGATGTTTGCATTAAAGAGGCCTTCTTATAAAGAGATTGTTGACCATATTGATCACGTTGTTAGACTTACCGGGGCAGATCATGTTGGTATCGGCTCTGATTTTGATGGCATAGAGGTAACTCCTGAAGGGCTGGAAGGTGTAGAATCACTTCATCTTATAACTAAAGAGTTAAAAGCCAGAGGGTACTCAGATGAGGATACTGTGAAAATTCTTGGTGGAAATTTTTTAAGATTACTTTAAACTTATTATTATGGCAAAAATAGCTTTAATTACAGGAGCTACTTCAGGGATAGGACGTGCAATTTCTGTTGTAATGGCCAAAGAGGGTTTCGATATTATTGCAACAGGCAGAAGAGCCTCAATGTTATCAGATCTTGCAAAGGAGATTGAGACAAATTATAAGGTGAGAGTATTACCCCTAAGTTTTGATGTAAGAGACTCATCACAAGTGGAGCATTATCTGGGAAATCTCTCACAAAACTGGTCGGACATATCTTTATTGGTAAATAATGCAGGCCTTGCTGTTGGTCTTAATCCTCTGAATTCAGGAGTTGTAGATGATTGGGAGAGGATGATAGATACCAATGTTAAGGGACTTTTATACGTGTCAAAAATTGTCTCTAATCTTATGATTAAAAGGGGTGGGGGACACATTATCAATATCGGCTCAATTGCCGGGAAGAGTGTATATCCAAACGGAAATGTCTATTGTGCGACAAAATATGCTGTAGATGCACTCTCAAAAGGAATGATGATGGATCTTTACACACATAATATAAAGGTTTCACAGGTTTGTCCGGGAGCTGCCGAAACAGAATTTTCTCAGGTAAGATTTAAAGGAGATATGGAGAAGGCTGCTGATGTGTATAAAGGTTTTACTCCGCTTACGGCAGAAGATATTGCAGATGTAGTTAAGTATGTTGCTTTAGCACCCGCGCATGTTAATATATCCGACGTGGTAGTAATGCCTGCAGCACAGGCTTCGGTATCGCTAATAAACAGGAAGTTATAGTTTAATCCAGCCAGCCGGCCTCCATCATAATCTCTTCGAGAATTGTTGCTGTATTCTCTCTGTTTCTATCATTTCTGTTAGAGAAAAAGAGATAAAGGATCTCTTTTTCTGGATATCTCCCTGCGAAAATCTGAAATCCTCCGTTATCTCCTGTATGATAGATTTTTACCGGGAAACCAGGTTTCTCTTCGATAAACCAACCGTATCCATATGAGTTATAAGGTATTTCGCCAATCTTTATCTTTGGAGAATGAGCCTCATTTTTTGCAGCTTCACTGATAAGTAAGTTATTTCTGAGAGCTAATTCCCATTTTACAAATTCATTTACAGATGTATAGATGCCTCCGTCAGCTTTAGTTGCAAAAAAGGACTCTTCGCCATAATCGTATTGTTTGAAGGATGTTCCGGTGCTATCCGGAAGATAACCGTGAGCCATATTCGGAATCATTTTGTCCGCCTCAAAATATGTTGTTTCATACATACCGGCAATATTAAAAATCTTCTCTTTCATAAAGCTATCAAAAGACATACCTGAACTGCGTTCAATAATGGTGTACATTAATTGAAAAGTCGGGTTCATATACTCATAAGATGAACCTGGTTCGAAATTAAGTTTTGCAAGGGTACCTATGTAAGCATATGATTGAGTATCTGTTGCTGTGGTAACAAAAACTCTGTCTGTACGATCTCTGGAATCCGGTATTCCGGATGTATGTGAAAGAAGATGCCTTAAAGTTATCTTTTCCATCAGAGGTGAAGTAAACTCAGGGAACCATTTTTTAACTGTATCATCCAGAGAGAGTTTACCCTCTTCTGCAAGCATAATGAGAGCAACTGCAGAAAATTGCTTAGAGACAGAAGCAATATTAAAAAATGTGTTTTGGCCAATTTTAGTTCCATTCACCATATCTGCGACACCATATCCTTTACTGAAAATAATCTCATCTCCTTTCATTATTAAAACCGCAGCCCCTGGCTCGTTCTGAGGATAAAGATCACAAAAAAGTGAATCTATTTTTGCAATGGCTTCATTTCCATTACTAACCGAAACATTACATGAACCTAACATAATTGATGCAATTATCAGAATTACAAATTTTTTCATAATATTTTAGTCATAAGAAAGTTTAGTGCTTCAGATGAAAATCTTGTTATATTTCTCAACCGATCTCCTGAAAATACTCTCATCCTGGATTCAATCCCAAAATCTCCGGCTACAGATATCCATACTGTTCCAACAGGTTTTGAATCAGTACCTCCGCCTGGCCCGGCAATTCCGGTTGTAGCTATTGCATAATCTGCATTATACAATTTTCTAACACCTTCTGCCATCTCTTGTGCACACTCTTTACTTACTGCTCCAAATTTTTCTATCGTCTCTTTTTTAACATTTAGTATATCCATTTTTGATTCATTTGAATAGACTACTAAACCACCGTTAATTATTTCTGAAGAACCTGGTATTGTTATTATTCTTGACATTATTGTTCCCCCGGTACATGATTCGGCTACAGCAACTTTTTTTGACCTGGATTTGAGCAATTTGTATAATACAGATTCGAGCGTATCATCATCCTCTCCGTAAATTAATGGCCCAAGCAAATTTCTGAGTTCGTCTGCATATGTATTTACAATTTTAACTGAGTCTTCGATATTCCTGTTATATACAGATAATCTTAAACGAATACCTGTTGAGGGATTTGGAAGATAAGCCAGCTTAACATCTTTATCCAGTTTGCTTTCCCACTCTTGAATAAACTCAGCCAGAGTTGATTCTGCCATCCCGAATGTTACAAGAGTTTTATGATGGATATATCCCGGTGTCAGATATTTGATAATCAAATCACACACCCTGGAAAACATCCCCTCCATCTCATAAGGTACACCTGGTAAAGAGATGAGAAGTTTTTCTCCTTTATTACCACATTTGAACAACATCCCGGGAGCTGTTCCCAGGTAATTTGCTATTACTGTACAGTTCTGGGGCACCAGTGCCTGTTCTCTGTTAAGGTTGGTAACCTGAACTCCTCGTTTATCAAAAATTGACTTTATGATCTCAGACTGTCTGGTATCATAAATAAATGATTTTGTATTAGTAAGAACAGAAAGTGCCTTTTTGGTTATATCATCCCGGGTTGGGCCTAAACCACCTGTTACAACAACCAGATCGTTGTTCGCTATGCAGTTTTCAAGGTTATTAATTATTTCGTTAAAATCATCGCCAATAGAAATCCTGGATCTGACCTTGACCCCGATTTTGTTTAATTCACGTGAAATAAAGGCAGAGTTGGTGTCAACTATCTGTCCGATAAGAATTTCATCCCCAATTGTACAAATACATGCATTTACCATTAAGAAACCCTTTTTGAGAGATATTTCAGAATTCTCTTAACAAATCCAGGTCCGTTATATATAAAACCGGTGTATACCTGCACCAAAGATGCCCCGGCTTTAAGCATCTCTCCAGCCTGTGCTGGTGTCATAATACCACCAACTGCAATAATAGGAAGTTGCCCTTTAGTTTTATTGTTGATATATCTGACCATTTCCAGACTTTTAATAAACAGGGGAGCTCCGCTTAATCCTCCCTCACCAATAAATGACACTCTCTCTTCGAATGTTTTAAGGTTTTCTCTCGATCTGGTAGTATTTGTTGCAACGATTCCATCCATTCCCGATACCAGAATAAGTTCGATTATCTCGTCAAGCTGGTCATTATCAAGATCAGGAGAAACTTTTAATAAAATAGGACGGTAGTCATCATAGTATTTTCTTAAGGCAGTAAGCCTGTCAACAATTTCAGATAATGCATTAATATCCTGTAATTTTGTGATCCCCTTTACATTAGGACATGAAACATTAACTACAAAATAGTCTACAAAATCATACAACTGAGCAAATGTTTTTTCGTAATCCTGAGGAGCAGATTCGTTAGGAGTTGCAGTGCCCTTGATAATATTTGCTCCGACAATAACCTTAGGTTTTCTTGTTTTAAGGTTTGATACAATATGCTTTACCCCTTTATTGTTGATGCCCATTCTGTTTATGATAGCTTTATCTTCTACCAGTCTGAAACATCTTGGTTTAGGATTCCCAACCTGCTCCGAAGGTGTAACAGAGCCAATCTCAATAAATCCGAAACCAAAATTGGCTAATTCATTATATATCTCACCGTTTTTGTCAAAACCTGCTGCCATTCCAACCGGATTAGGAAACTTGATGCCCATAACCTCAGTTTCAAGATTGTTGTTTCTGTATTTATAAAACAATTTTATAAAAAAAGAGGACAGGGGGATATATCTCAGGAAAATAAGTAGCCTCACAATTATATTGTGGGCTGTCTCTGGAGAAAAAGAAAAAAGAATAGGTTTAAGAATTTTGAACATCAATGAAAATTTGCCCAAAGATAGTAATTAAAACTATTCGCTATTCGTCGCCGGGTATGTATTCTGTAAAAGTAGAGTCTGAATAGATAAAAATAATCTTTCTGAGACTTCTTTTTTTGTGTGATATGGCGGGCGAATTATCATTTATTGAATTCTCAGCGAGTTCAGGTGTGTTAATAAGTGCTTCTTGGTGTTGATTATCAATGGATAATGGAATGTCCTGATAGGTGTTTCTATTTTCAGCTTTAGCTCTCTCTTCAATATTTATCCCTTCTGTGGTATTAAAAATGGGATTTCTGGATTCAAAAGGGGCAGGGGTGCTCTCTTTATAGATTTTTCCCTTGCCAGTTAGTAACCAGTCGGCATTTAATGCCGGAAACTTTACAATCATTTTTTGAATAAAGTCAAATCCCGGCTTGTTTCTTCCTGAAAGAATATGCGAGAGCCCTGACCTCTGGATACCTAAAATGTCTGCCAGACGTGCCGGAGTAAGCTGCTCAAGCTCTAAAAATCTCTGTAAACGTTCTTTCATAATTGTAAACATTAATTTCACAAATGTAAGCAAAATATTAATTACATATGTAACATGACGTGTGTTTACATTTGTTAAGTCATTTTTATGTAAATGAGTAGAAACTCCTTTCACATTAATCAATTGATAAATTAAAATCAAATAAGTGTTTATCAGGTACTTTAAGTTTAAGTTATAACTATAAATATCTGGGATACAGATAATAAACTAATAAATAACTCAAATAATTCCATTTATTCAGCACTTTTGGCAGATAAATATTAAAAAACACCAATAAATTACTTTAATATAAGTATTATATATAACTGGGTTTAAGTAATATATACATATAATTAATTACAAAAATAAAATTTTACATATGTAAATCGAAGTATCTATCTCCAACCATTAACTATTAAATTTATAAGTTACATATGTACGATAAGTTGTTTAATTATGTGGATTACATATGTAAACACATTATCAAATTTGAACGATTTTATTAATAAGGTATATTTATATAGTTTTGCAAAAAATAATCGATTGTGGAGCCTGAAATTAAGATTGAAGATTTCAACTATATACTGCCTGAGCAGAAAATTGCAAAATTCCCTGTTGATCTAAGAGATCACTCCAGGATTTTAATATTCAGAGACAATAATATTTCTGATACTAAATTTTTAAATCTGGACGAGTTATTACCTGAATCCTCCTTGATGATTTTTAATAATACAAAGGTGGTACCTGCGCGTCTTATATTTAAAAAGATTACCGGAGCACACATTGAGATATTCTGCCTTGAACCTTACTCTCCTTCGGAATATAACAGGTCTTTTTCTGCACATAACAGTTGCAGTTGGGTTGCAGTTGTCGGAAATATTAAACGATGGAAAGAAGGAGTTGTAAAATTTGATTCAGTGGGTCATCAAGATCTTGATAAAATTAATCTTACTGCTGTTATTGAGGGAAAAATTGATGATAAATATATAATAAGATTCAACTGGAAAGGGGATTTTGCTTTTTCTCAGGTAATGGAGATGTGCGGAAAAGTTCCGATTCCTCCGTATTTAAGAAGAGAAACCGAAGAGAGCGATAAAGAGAGGTATCAGACTCTATATGCAAAAGAGAGAGGATCTGTTGCAGCTCCTACGGCAGGTTTACACTTTACAGATTATGTTTTAAACAGAATTGATGAAAAGGGTATTGAAAGAGCAGAGGTTTGTCTTCATGTTGGTGCTGGCACATTTATCCCCGTTAAAAGTAAATATGTTGCAGACCACAGAATGCATTCAGAGCCTTTTACAATATCATTCAATCTTATTGCAAAAATCCTTGATGCTCATCTTAATAAAAGAAACATCATCTCTGTTGGTACCACCTCTGTAAGGACACTTGAAAGTTTGTATTACCTTGGAATACAGTGTATAAATAATGGTTTTCCGGGCGATATATCCCAATGGGAGCCATATGAAGGAAGCTATAACATATCAGTGGCTCAATCATTGGAAGCACTTATTAACTGGATGAAAAAGGAGAATATCTCTATATTGGAAAGACGTACTCAGATTATAATAGTTCCGGGATTTAAATTTAAATTGTGTAATATTCTGATTACCAATTTCCATCAACCACAGAGTACCCTTCTTCTGCTCATATCGGCATTTGTGGGAAATTACTGGAAAGAGATATATAACTATGCTCTCAATAATGATTTCAGATTTCTTAGTTACGGAGATAGTTCAATATTATTCAGACCTGATATCCATATTGATATATAGCAGAATTTTGTGAGCCCAGCTCGAAAGCATAGGTCCTGAATAGATCAGATTAAGAGCTACATTACATAGTTGCTGTTCGGCCATTGAAAGATATTTTTTCTCATTTGTTATTTTATAAAAAGAGAGGAGATTCCCGGCCATTACGGAGTTTGCCGATGGCCTCACAAAATCAGAATTAGGCTCAGATTTAAAGGGAAAAAGGTTGTTGGATGTATCAGTCTCAGATTTGTTAAACATTCCGTTTTCAGGTTTATAAAACCGTTTTATGACCATCTCCATATAATTCTCAGCTACAAACATAAACTCTTTCTCTCCACCTATTTTATACAACTCAACAGCTGCTTCTATAAAATGAGCATAATCAGAAAGGTATCCGTTGAGGTATTTTTCGGAATCACATGAATATCTGCACAATCTGGAATCCTCTTTGTGAATATTGTTGTAAACAATATATTCAAAACACTCTTTTGCTGTCCTGTACATGAAGGTGTCTGTAAGATTTTGTGCAGCAATAGCAAATGATTTTACAGCCAGGGCATTCGAAGAGGTTACCACTCTTTGGTCCTTAAAGTATGAGCGGTGTTCTCTCCTCCTTATTTTCAATGCATTCAAATGACTTTCTGATATAATTCTGTATGTTTCAGGGCCTCTTACCGGTAGTTGCCTTTTTCTGATGTCTGTGTTTATGTCTAAACCAAGTGCATATCCGATCTCTGAATACTCTTCAGGGAATAGCATTTTAAGCTCATTAACAGAGAATTGGAAATATACAGAATCGTCAGGACTATTCATTAAAGTTGTGCTGCTATAAAAACCTCCGTGTCCGTTATTGAGTTCATTTGTAATAAATTCTGATATTTTTACCGATGTCTCTCTGTATGATTTTTTGCCAAATAAACTGTAAGCCAATGAGTATAGTGCCAGAAACTGACTATTTTCTTCAAGACTTTTTTCAAACAGTGGTTGAAGACATGTGTAATCTGCAGCCTGACGAAAAAAACCTCCGTCAATAACATCAAAAAGCGGAGAGTATTGAAAGTGATCCAGTAAATTTTCAACCCTCTCCATTATTGCCTTATCAGGGTAAATCCTTAGATATTCAACTATGCTCAAAAGACTTAGCGGACTTGGCGTAAAGGGTCTGAAACGAGAGATAAAGTCTGTTTCAAAAATTGAAGTTAACCAGGAGTCCAGATAGATACTTAAAAGTGATTTATCAATACTGCTGACATCTGTAACTTTTTTAATGCTTCCTGTTACAGAAATCTGTCTGGATAGCTCGTCAGACATCTCAATAAGTCTTTGTCGTTTTTCATTTTTAGCCTGTAATATCCTCTGGGCAATAACTATAAATTTTTCCGGATTGCAGTCAGAAAAGGCAATGATAGGCCTTCTGTTGGGCATAATGAACATATTAACAGGACCGTATGAGAAATCCTGGTTGAGAAAAAGAATATCAAGAGCCAGTAAATATAGTTCCGGATTATCTTCCCGGTCAACAAGTATGGGGATGAAATTTTCGTTCAAAAGTGATGAAACTTCTGAATTATCAAACAGATTAAGAGATTCTTCACGAATTTTTATATTGCTGATATAACCTATGTGCAGGAATAACAGCTTATCCTCTTCCATGGCTGTGTGCAGAAGTCTATTATCCAGTGAAAAATTCCATTTTACACCTTTCCCGGTAAACATTTTAAGGTATGGAGAACAACTTTTGAACATTTATTATATATTTTTGCTAAACTAAAGCCTAACCTGTATGAAAAAACGAACAATTATCGATTTGTTTGAGGAATCTGTTGCAAAGTACTCGGACAAAACTCTGCTTCTTGAAAAAATTGCAGATAAATTTTTACCTACCACATATTCTCAAACTAAGTTACTGGCAGAACAATTTGGCGCCGGCCTTTGTTCATTGGGTTTTCAAAAAAATAACCACGCCTCAATTATTTCTGAGGGAAGAAACTGGTGGATTATCGGAGAGCTGGGAATTTTCTATGCCGGAGGTATAAATGTACCGATTTCAATAAAGCTTGAAGAGAGTTCTGATTTGATATTCAGGTTAGTACATGCTGAAGTTGATACAATTATGGTCTCTGAAAGGCAGTTAAAAAAGGTAAGACTTATTAGGAATGAACTGAAGGATCTTAAACGTATAATTGTGTTTGACAAACTTGATTCCTATGAAAAGGATGAAATATTTGTCGGAGATCTTATCGAGGCAGGTATCGATTACCTCAGGAAAAACGAGGATTCTTTTAAAGAGATTGCCAAAGGTCTTGAAAATGATGATTATGCTACAATTACATATACATCAGGAACAACTGCAGATCCAAAAGGTGTAATACTGACACACAGAAACTATACTGCTAATGTAGAGCAGTCACTCTCTTGTATGTCTATTCCGCCTGAAAAGAGAATGTTAATTATACTTCCTCTTGATCACTGTTTTGCTCATGTTGTAGGATTCTATATCATGATTGCAACAGGGTCAATTGTGGCTACTGTTCAGGCGGGTAAAACTGGCATGGATACTCTCAAAAACATACCTATAAACATTAACGAGGTTAAACCCCATATCCTTTTATCCGTTCCGGCATTGGCCAAAAGTTTCAGAAAAAATATTGAAAATTCAGTCAAGGCAAAAGGAAAGATTGCAGAATCTCTTTTCAGGGCAGGCCTTCATACAGCTTATGCATACAATAAAGAGGGGTGGAATAAAGGGGCAGGATTCTCGTTTATGCTCTATCCACTTGTAAAACTGTTTGATAAGATTCTATTTTCTAAAGTTAAAGGCGCTATGGGGGGTGAACTTGAATTTTTTGTCGGAGGTGGAGCCTTGCTTGATATAGAGATGCAAAAATTTTATTATGCACTTGGAATCCCGATGTTTCAGGGGTACGGCCTTTCTGAAGCTACTCCGGTAATCTCAACCAATACTCCTGAGAAACACAAACTTGGGTCATCAGGTATATTGGTAAAACCTATGGAACTTAAAATACTTGATAGTGATGGGAATAATCTCCCTCTTGGTGAGCCGGGTGAAATTGTGATAAAAGGGGAGAATGTTATGGCAGGTTACTGGAAAAATCCTGTTTCAACTAAAGAGACTATAAAAGAGGGATGGCTCCATACAGGAGACCTTGGATATATGGACAAAGATGGGTTTTTATATGTTAAGGGAAGATTTAAATCTCTGCTGATTTCAAGCGATGGTGAAAAATTCTCACCCGAAGGAATAGAAGAGACGATTACTGGTAATTCAAGTCTTATTCAACAGATTATGCTATATAATAATCAATCCCCGTATACAATTGCTGTCATCGTTCCGGACAGAAGCAAATTAAAGGGTAGGGAGCTTGTTGAGGCTGTCTCAAAAGAGATTGATAAATATAAGGGGAGGGGTGAATATGCAGGTATTTTCCCTGAAAGGTGGCTTCCATCAACCTTTGTTTTAGCAGATGAACCTTTTACCGAACAAAACAGAATGATTAATTCTACTATGAAAATGGTTAGAGCCAAAGTAGAAGAGGTTTATAAAGAGAGGATTGAATACGCATATACTCCCGATGGTAAAAATATTTTCAATAAATATAATTTAGGAGAGAATGAGTAAATCCAGACTATTATTAACAATTATTCTCTCTCTTGCAGCTTTAGGTTTAATACTTTTTAATCTTTATCTACCATCACCAAAAGGTGTTGATTTCAAAGGTTTCTCTGCAGAAAGGGCATCTAATGATATCAACTATATTTCAAAAGAGCCCCACTCGGTTCTGCATCTTTATGGTAGAGCCAGAGTAAGAGATTACCTTATCAGTAGACTTAATGAATTGGGAGTAAAGGCTGTACAACATAAATATGATTCTATAAAGGACTATAATGGAGATGTTTACGATATAATTAATGTGTATTCACAAATTGATCCTCTCTCTGCTAAAGCAAAATCCTATCTGTTACTTGTAGCTCATTATGATTCCCGTAATACAACTAATGTAAAGGGAAAGAGTGTTACCTCTTTGGGTGCCGCTGATGATGGCTATGGTTTAGCAACTATATTGGAAGTTGTGTCTAACGTATTGCAAACAAGAGATAAATGGGTCAATGGTATCCGAATTTTATTTACTGATTCAGAAGAGACGGGGTTATACGGTATTAAATATGCTATCAGAAACAACAGCGAAATCTTCACTGATGTTGCATTGGTAATTAACATAGAAGCAAGAGGAGTAAAGGGGCCGGCAATTTTATTCGAAACATCTCCCGGAAATTCAAAACTGGTTGATTTATATAAAAATGCAAAGACCCCTTTCTCATATTCATTCACATCTGCTGTTTACAATTTGTTACCCAATTACACAGATTTTACTCTGCTGAAAGATACTTTGCCGGGGCTGAATTTTTCAGTAATTGACAACCTGAATTACTACCATACTGACCTTGATAATTTTGATAATATATCATTAAAGTCAGTTCAGCACTATGGCGAACAGGTTCTTCCTGTTGTAAACAAATTTATTCACGACAGCTGCTACTCAAATAGCGAATCACTAACCGACTCTGAGGATTCAATATATTTTACAATTCCTTTTTTAGGTTTATTTACCTTTTCAAGGGGGTTATATATTACTGTAAAGTATGCAATTTCTGGACTATTTCTTTTATTACTGGGTGTATACCTCAAGCAAAAAAGATTTTCTCCTAAAAACCTGGGTTATGTTTTGCTTATGAATGTGATATTTATCGCAGTTTCATCTGCAATTGCATATCTGGTGTCACTTATAGCTGCATATTTTAATGGATTGGAATATAAAATGATAAATCTGGCATATGTAAAATATGAGTACATTATAACAGCACTGACTCTGACAATATTTACTTTGATTTACATTTTGGTTTATAGTCATATTATCAGAAAAAGGCATCTGTCGAATCTCAGTTTTATAGCTTCAGGAAACATCTTAATGATAACTTTATCATTTGTACTGTACTATAAGATCGGAGACAGTGTTATTACATTTATACCTACTTTAATCTCAGTTCTGCTCTTATTTATAAATATCTTCAATTATACCAGATATTTTAACATAGTGGGAATTATTATTATGGTATTATTTGTAACTCCTGTGATTTACATGCTTATTATTGCTCTTACAATCGGCTCATTGTTTGTTGTTACCGCACTTTGGGGACTCTTCCTGTGGCTCATTTTACCATTAACCGATCGTTTTGTGAGGAGGGGTGTTTAAATATTTTATAAATTTGCGTTTTTTAATAAATAACCTATGGTTATAGATAAATTTAAGGATATCAGACCTTATGTTGGTGAAGAAGAAGCTTCTGCGCTCAAACGCATCGCCTCCCATCCGCTTCTGAAAGATATTTCAGCCTACCTCTTTCCCGGTAAAGATCATGAGGAGTTCAGAGCCTTTATTGCATCACTGAAAAGCGTTGACGAATTTCAGGGCAAGGTAATGCTTGCTGCAATTCAGAAGATCGTTAAAGATACAGCCAAAGAGCTCACTTACTCGGGACTTGAAAACCTAAATAGCGGCAAGAAGCATCTTCTGATATCAAATCACAGAGATATACTTCTGGATTCTGCTCTTATTCAGGTTATTTGCTTTATTAGCGGGATTCAGACCTCTGAAATGGCAGTTGGAGATAATCTTATAACAGACTCATTTCTTGAAGACATTGCAAGGTCAAATAAAATGATTAAAGTGGTAAGAAGTACCAACCCAAGACAACTTTACACCTCCTCACTTTTGCTTTCAGAGTACATAAGATCCAAAGTATCTTCAGGGGAGAGCTCTGTATGGATAGCTCAAAGGAACGGACGTACAAAAGACGGAGTTGATATGACTGAACAAGGTTTACTTAAAATGTTAGATATGAGTAGTTCTGGTGATTTTGTCAAGGATTTTGATGAACTGTCAATTTTACCAGTTTCCATATCATACGAATACGAACCGTGCGATTTTCTTAAAGCCCGTGAACTCTATATATCAAGAAGAACCAGATACAAAAAGTCTCCAGGGGAGGACCTTAACAGCATTCTTACCGGTATAATGCAATTTAAAGGAAATATACACATAGATTTTCGTGAACCTTTATCAAAAAAAGAGATTGAATCTTGTGCTGTCTTGGAAAAAAATGAGAAATATAAAGCACTTGCAGAAATCATTGATCACAGAATAAAAGAGGGGTATCATATCTGGAATACAAACAGGATTGCATATGATATCAAAAACTCAACTGTAAAATTTATTGGAAATTATACAAGTGAAGAGAAAAAGGCCTTTGAAAGTTACTGCGAATTTAAAACCTCTTCTTTTGACGGAGACACTGATGAAATTATGGACCTGTTCCTCTCTATCTATTCAAATCCTGCGGTATAGTGTGTAAGTGCCAAATAATTAGGTATTTATATAGTAATTCATTAATTTATAACATTTGTGTTACTTGATATAACATAAATGTTATATTTATATAAAATGAAAGGTTTATAATTTATAGTTTATATTTCTTCACTCAAATTGATCATAAGATAAATTATAGATTTAATATTACAATTTAGAATACAACCCTTTCAATTGTGAATATGTTTAGTTGTTTTAAGGTAATTAAATTACTAATTTTGCTCTGATATTCTCCATGTGTTGAAATATAACTTATATCTCTATGAATAAATTTATCTCTTTGCCTCAAGTAGTTGAAAAACTGAAAGATGGAATGACGGTTATGGTTGGTGGATTTCTGGATTCAGGAGCTCCGCTCACAATTCTGAATGCAATTGCAGAATCCGGAATTAAAGACCTTACAATTATTTGTAATGATGCCGGTTTTCCCGAAAAAGGTGTAGGCAGATTAATTTCGAACGGACAGGTAAAAAAACTCATTACTTCTTATATTGGATCTAATTCTTCTGCAATAGATCTGATGAATAATTTTCAGATGGAGATTGAATTTTGTCCTCAGGGGACTTTGGCAGAGAGAATCCGTGCAGCGGGTGCAGGTCTGGGCGGAGTATTGACTCCAACCGGTATCGGAACTTCTGTAGAAAAGGGTAAAGAGATAATAACAGTTAATTCAAAGCAGTTTCTTTTAGAAACACCTCTCAAAGCAGATATTTCACTTATAGGAGCCTCTTTGTGTGATAATGAAGGTAACATCCTTTACAGGGGAACTACGAGAAATTTCAATCCTCTTGTAGCAATGGCGGCTGATATTGTGATTGCTGAACCGGAGGAGATAGTCCCAACAGGTGAAATTTTACCTGATATGGTACACACCCCTGCAATTCTGATAGATTTTATTTATTCAAAATAATATACTTATGTCTCACAAATCAATTATTAGAGTCCGTATGAGTTCTCATGATGCTCATTATGGAGGTAATCTGGTAGATGGTGCCAAAATGTTGCAACTCTTCGGGGATGTAGCAACTGAATTATTAATAGATTTTGATGGTGATGAGGGCCTTTTCAGGGCCTACGACAATGTAGAATTTCTGGCACCTGTATATGCCGGCGATTATATAGAAGCTACTGGAGAAATTGTTTCATTTGGAGGAAGTTCCAGAAAGATGAACTTTGTTGCTAAAAAGGTAATTGTACCCAGACCGGATATTTCGCCATCTGCTGCAGATATCCTTGAAGAGCCTGTTATTGTATGCAAGGCAAGCGGAACCTGCGTTACTCCAAAAGATTGTCAAAGAAAAAAGAGATAAGCCATGGAAAAGTTAATTATTACAGCCGCAATTTGTGGCGCTGAAGTTTTAAAAGAGCATAACCCGGCAGTTCCCTATACAGTTGAGGAATGTGTAAGAGAGGCAAAATCTGCATATGATGCCGGTGCCAGTATAATTCACCTTCATGTAAGGTATGATGACGGGACTCCTACACAGGATAAAAAAAGGTTTAAAGAGGTAATGGATGCCATCTATAAAGTTTGTCCTGATGTAATTATACAACCATCTACCGGTGGTGCAGTTGGAATGTCAAATGATGAAAGATTGCAACCTACTGAACTCAATCCCGAGATGGCGACCCTCGACTGCGGAACTCTGAATTTTGGCGGAGATGAGGTGTTTATGAATACAGAAAACACCATCAAGTACTTTGCCCAGAAGATGATTGAAAGAGGTATTAAGCCAGAGCTTGAGGTATTTGACAAGAGTATGATTGATATGGCCTTAAGACTCCACAAAAAGGGATTTATTAAAGAACCTATGCACTTTGATTTTGTAATGGGTGTAAATGGAGGTATTACAGGTGAACTGAGAGATTTTGTGTTTTTAAGAGGAAGTATTCCTGCAGAGGCAACATATACTGTTGCAGGTATAGGAAGATTTGAATTTCCGTTAGCAGCTGCCGCAATAATTGATGGCGGCCACGTAAGGGTAGGATTCGAAGATAATGTTTTTGTTTCTAAAGGGGTGTTGGCAAAGTCCAACGGAGAACTTGTCGAAAAGGTGGTTAGAATTGCCAAAGAATTTGGCAGAGAGATTGCTACACCTGATGAGGCAAGAAAAATCCTCGGATTGAAACCAAGACAGTAATTAAATAAAGTAATTAACAACATTTAATCTAAACTCAGGATGAAAAAGGGAAACAAGTATGGTATTCACAGAGTGATAGAACCTGCAGGCGTTCTACCTCAACCGGCAAACAAAATTGACAACAACATGGATGAAATTTACGACAACGAAATTTTAATCGATGTTCAGACTCTTAATATTGATTCTGCCAGTTTCACACAGATTGAAGAGCAGGCCGGAGGAGACAAAGAGAAAATTGCTCAGATTATGCTCGACATAGTTGCTAAACAGGGTAAACACAGAAATCCTGTTACAGGTTCCGGAGGAATGCTTCTTGGAACTGTCGAGAAGATCGGTGATGCTCTTAAAGGTAAAACTGACCTGAGAGTAGGAGATAAAATTGCTACTCTTGTATCCCTCTCGCTTACACCGCTGAGAATAGACAAAATTAAAGATATCAGACCGGATATAGATCAGGTAGACATACTTGGTAAAGCAATCTTATTTGAGAGCGGTATTTACGCTAAGATTCCAAAAGATATGCCTGAAACTTTGGCACTCTCTGCACTGGATGTTGCAGGTGCTCCTGCTCAGACTGCAAAGCTGGTTAAACCGGGTGATACTGTGCTAATTATCGGAGCTGGTGGTAAGTCAGGCATGCTTTGCTGTTATGAAGCTAAAAAACGCGCAGGAGTTACAGGTAAAGTGATTGGTTTGTGTCACAGTGAAAAAAGTACTAAAAGACTGCAATCGTTAAACCTTTGTGATTATGTCTTTTCTGCCGATGCCACTCAGCCTGTACAGATTCTTGAGAAGCTGGAAGAGCTCACGAAGGGAGAGATGTGCGATGTTACCATCAATAACGTAAATATCACAGATACAGAAATGACAAGTATTCTTGCCACAAAAGATAACGGTATTGTTTACTTCTTCTCTATGGCTACAAGCTTTACAAAAGCTGCACTCGGAGCTGAGGGAGTTGGTAAGGATGTAAATATGATCGTTGGTAATGGATACACAAAGGGCCATGCAGAAATTACCCTTCAGATATTAAGAGAATCTGAAGTTTTGAGAAAAGTATTCACAGAATTATACGCATAAATTATTTAAAAGGGAAGATGAAAAAAGGATGCAGATACGGAACCCACAGAGTTCTCTCTCCTGAAGGCACTTTGCCTCAACCTGCTTACAAATTGGATAACACTATGGAGGTGTATGACAATGAAGTTTTGATAGAGGTTTCAACACTTAATATCGATTCTGCCTCATACACTCAGATTAAACAGGCGTGTGGCAAAGATGCTTCAAAGATGGAGCAGATGATACTTTCAATTGTAAACGAAAGAGGAAAGCTTCAAAATCCGGTTACCGGTTCCGGCGGAATGCTTATAGGGACAGTAAAACAGATTGGAGAGAATTTTCCTAAGAACAAGTTAAAGGTGGGAGACAAAATTGCTACACTTGTATCACTTTCACTTACCCCTTTGAAGATAAAATCTATAAAAAAACTTGTTCCTGAATCGGATCAGGTAGATGTTGAGGCAGAGGCTATTCTCTTTGAGAGTGGCCTCTTTGCCATTCTTCCTGAAGATATTCCGGAAAAGCTGGCATTGGCAGCACTGGATGTTGCGGGGGCACCAGCCCAGGTTGACAGGCTTGTAACAGAAGGAGATATAGTATGCATTATCGGTGGTGGTGGAAAATCCGGAATTTTATGCTGTTATCAGGCGATGCAAAATGCAGGATTATCCGGAAAAGTTATTGTAGTTGAATTTTCTGAAGAGAATGCCAAAAGAATAGCTGACCTTAATCTGGCAACAGATATAATCGTAGCCGATGCCACCAATGTGATGGATGTATACAATAAAGTTATGGCTATTACCGGAGGCAGAGGTTGCGATGTAACGGTTAATAATGTAAATGTTCCTTCTACAGAGATGACCTCAATTCTTATAACAAAAGGTCAGGGATATGTTTACTTCTTCTCTATGGCCACAAGCTTTACAAAAGCAGCGTTAGGTGCAGAGGGAGTGGGAAAAGACATCAATCTGATTGTAGGCAATGGTTATGCAAAAGGGCACGCAAACCTTACTCTGAACATTATCAGGGAATCAAAAGAGATTCGAGAGCTTTTTGAAAAATTATATGTTTAATATCATGACAGAGAACAGAAGAAAATTGATGTTTCCGGAAGTTTCAGACGAGCAGTGGAACGATTGGAAATGGCAAGTAAAAAACAGGATTGAGACACTTGATCAATTAAAAAAATATATCTCTCTTACAAAGGAAGAAGAGGAGGGAGTAAAGGAATCCCTTAAGACTCTGAGGATGGCTATTACACCATATTATCTCAGCCTTATTGATCCTGATAACCCTAACTGCCCTGTAAGAAAGCAGGCAATACCTACAGGTTCGGAAACTCATGTTTCACCTGCCGATCTGCTTGATCCTCTTCATGAAGACGAAGACTCTCCGGTGCCGGGGCTTACTCACAGATATCCGGACAGAGTTCTTCTTTTAATTACCGACATGTGTTCGATGTATTGTCGTCACTGTACAAGAAGAAGATTTGCAGGCCAGAAAGATGATGAAACTCCGGTTGACTACATTCAAAAAGCCATTGATTACATTGCCCGGACTCCTCAGGTAAGGGATGTGTTGCTTTCCGGAGGTGATGCCCTTATGGTATCTGATGCCAAGCTTGAATCAATTATCAAAAAACTCAGAGAGATACCACATGTAGAGATTATAAGAATTGGATCCCGGGTGCCGGTTGTATGTCCTCAGAGAATAACAGATAAACTTGTTGATATGCTTAAGCAGTATCACCCTATTTGGCTGAATACTCACTTTAACCATCCAAACGAAGTCACTCCGGAATCAAAAGCTGCTTGCGAAAAACTTGCCAATGCAGGAATTCCGCTCGGAAACCAGTCAGTACTTCTGAGAGGAGTTAATGATTGTGTTAATATTATGAAAAGGCTTGTTCATAAGCTTGTTATGATGAGGGTAAGACCATATTATATCTATCAGTGCGACCTCTCAATGGGCCTTGAACATTTTAGAACACCTGTATCAAAAGGTATAGAGGTAATTGAGGGACTAAGAGGACATACTTCCGGTTATGCTGTACCTACATTTGTAGTTGATGCACCAGGTGGAGGAGGTAAAACACCTGTAATGCCAACCTATATTATCTCACAATCTCCTGGAAGAGTTGTCCTCAGAAATTTTGAGGGAGTAATCACAACCTACACCGAACCTTCTGAATATCACAGTAACTGCGATTGTCAGGATTGCCGTGAAAATGGTAAAGTAGAGGGAGTTGCTTCTCTTCTACAGGGACAGAGACTTGCAATAGAGCCCGAGGTGTTAATGAGAAAAACACGTTCACATAATAAATAGAAATAATGCCGTTTGTAGAGAAGATCCTGAACACTGGAACACTTTCCATCGTGGGTCTCGAGAAAAACACCGGCAAAACTGAGTGTCTGAATTACATTTTAAAAAGATTATCAGGCCATTCTATTAAATTAGGAGTAACCTCAATCGGAATAGATGGCGAAAAGGTAGATCAGGTAACACAAAGTTCTAAACCGGAGATTTTTCTTGGAGAGGGGATCATTTTCTCTACAAGCGAAAAACACTACAGGCAGAGAGATATATTCTCAGAATTATTGGATATTGACGAAGAGAGTACATCAATAGGAAGAATCTGTACCGCCAGAGCATTGGGATATGGAAAAATTATGCTTTCCGGGCCTGTAACGACTCATTCACTTACATCCTGGATAGGGAGGATCAAACATAATTATAATGTTGATTTATGTATAATTGACGGTGCACTATCAAGGCTTAGCCTTGCTTCTCCGGCAGTTTCCGAATCAATGATACTGGCAACCGGAGCAGCCCTCTCTTCAAATATAACTGAACTGATTAACAAAACAGGTTTTATTACAGAGCTGATTAATATTCCTGAGACTGCATTAAATATCGGAAATGGTGATAAACTATCGGATAAAGGCGTCTGGCCGGTTGATCATAACGGAGTTGCTGACTCACCTGTATACGAATCTGCGTTTAATACTGATGATTTCAACCGGGAACATAATGGTGATATTAATGCATTATATATTGCCGGAGCATTAACTGACAGATTTTTAAAAATGATATTGTCAGATAAAAAGCTGAAACACGCAGAAATCATTGTGAAAGATTTTACAAGGATTTTTTTAACACCTATGACCTATCGTCATTTTATAAGAAACGGAGGTAAAATATCCGTTATCAGAAGGAGTAATCTCATTGCGGTATGCGTAAATCCTACTGCTCCAAACGGAGTCGTTTTAAACTCAGAAAAACTGTGCGGGATGCTTAGCGAAAAAATTAAAATTCCTGTTTACGATATAATTAAAGGAGGCTATGAAGTTTAAATCGGTACTTGACATAGAGTGTGGTATCAGATATCTCTTCTCAAATCTTGAGATCTCTTCTTCTCTTGCTACAAGGTTACTTCTTGACCAAGAAATGATGCTTGAAGCTAATCATATTGTCAGCAGTTATTCTCATCTTCAGGAGATGAGGATGTTGGTAGAAAACAGGGATTTTTCAAAGATTTTACCCGCAATTAAAGTAAATCTTTCAAACCTGAAGGATATCAGAAATTCACTTAAAAGACTCAGCGAAAATGTAATTCTTGATGATATAGCTCTTTTTGAAATAAAATCCCTGACTATTATTAATACACAAATGTCCGGTTTATTAGCAGGTTTCAAAATTAAATCTGTGTGCCTGCCGGATACATCCGGGGTATTAAATTTATTGGATCCCGAAGGTAAAAGAATTACATCCTTCTATGTGTATGATTCATATAGTCCTCTTCTGGCCCTTTTGCGAAAAGAGTACAAACAGAACGGCTATAAAAATGAAGAGTTATCACACAAGATAACTGATGAAGAGGAGAAGGTGCGTCAGAGGATTTCAGAAGAACTAATTAAATATACAGGAATCCTCGGAGAAACGCTTCATTCGTTAGCATATCTGGATATATTAATAGCCAAAGCATTTCAGATGAAATCGCTTAATCTGACAATTCCGCAACTTTCTAATCGGGGTAATAACTGTTTTAAGGCTCTTTTCAATCCAGAAATAAAAGAGATTTTGAAAAAAGAGAATTGTGAATATCAACATACTGATATTCAAATTAAATCGGGGAACCCTATGTTGATTACCGGGTCAAATATGGGGGGTAAAACCGTTACATTAAAGACCTTGGTACTCTCGCAATACCTTTTTCAGTTTGGATTTGGTATACCCGCTGAAATTGCTGAGATGACACCTGTTAGTGAGATATTTTATTCAGGAGGTGATGGTCAGGACTATACTAAAGGACTTTCATCCTTTGCAGCCGAAATGAAGAGAGTCGATAAAATGATTAAAAGTATAAGGCGTGGCAAATTTGTGCTCTCTTTAACTGATGAACCCGCAAGAACAACTAATCCTCCGGAGGGATCAGCACTTACTGAGGCATTGATAACAATTCTTTCTGAACACAATATTTTAAGTGTACTGACTACTCATTACAATATTAGAAATGATAAGTGTATGAGATTAAGAGTCAAAGGATTTGAAAACGGTAAGATGAATTACGCTCTTATAGAGGAGAGTAAAAATGATGTGCCGCATGAGGCAATTAAAATTGCAGAAAGTCTGGGGATAGATCAGGAGTGGATTAAACTTGCAGAAGAAGAACTTAACAGAGGAAAATTAATTGTTTAATATATGAATAGCAAATTAGGATTAGATTTCAAGCGTGTAGATTATGCAAGGGAGTTGGCATCTGGTATTGCATCTGATGTACAGAATTTTGTAGAAAATTATACAACAGTTGCTGTAGAACGAACACTTTGCAGAATGATGGGAATTGACGGGACGGACAGCAACCAGGTTCCTTTACCAAATGTGATAACAGAATTTCTCAAAGATAAAGGCGTTATAAATCAAGGCGTACTTTTTTATATCGCTAATGCAATAGCAAATACCGGATTAACTCCTCAGAAAATTGCTGAGGAGGTTGCAGAGGGAAAGCTGGACATAACAACATTGCCTGTAGTATCAGACGATAGGATTGAAGACATCCTTAAACCTATTGTAAATGATTGTGTTAATAGGATATCAGAGAGAAAGAAAAGAAGAGAAACTTACCTTAACAAACTGGGAGAGGGTCAGAAGCCATATCTGTATGTGATTGTTGCTACAGGCAATATCTACGAAGATGTTGTTCAGGCTGAAGCCGCAGCCCGACAAGGGGCGGATATTATTGCCGTTATCAGAACTACCGGACAGTCTCTTCTTGATTACGTTCCTTATGGTGCAACTACAGAGGGCTTCGGAGGTACTTTTGCAACTCAGGAAAATTTCAGAATTATGAGAAGTGCTCTCGATAAAGTGGGAGAGGAGCTTGGCAGATATATAAGACTCTGCAACTACTGTTCAGGACTTTGTATGCCGGAGATTGCAGTGATGGGAGCTTTCGAAGGTCTGGATGTAATGCTTAATGATGCACTTTACGGAATACTTTTCAGGGATATTAATATGCAAAGAACCCTTGTCGATCAGTATTTTTCGAGAATAATCAATGGATTTGCAGGTGTTATAATAAATACGGGTGAAGATAATTATCTAACAACTGCAGATGCATTCGAAGAGGCGCATACAGTTCTTGCATCAGATTTCATTAACGAACAACTGGCAAAGTTAGCGGGTATTCCTGAGGAACAGATGGGTCTCGGTCATGCTTTTGAGATGGATCCTGAACTGGAAAATGGATTTCTTTATGAACTTGCACAGGCACAAATGACAAGAGAGATATTTCCAAAGGCCCCGTTAAAGTATATGCCTCCCACAAAATTTATGACAGGTAATATATTCAAGGGACATATACAGGATGCACTGTTTAATATTGCCGGAATATGGACAGGGCAAGGGATACAGTTGCTGGGAATGCCTACTGAAGCAATTCACACCCCTTTTATGTCTGACAGGTACCTGGCCATTGAAAATGCGAGATATATTTTTGGCAATATGAAAAACCTGGGAGATGAGGTTGAGTTTAAAAAGGGTGGTATTATTAGGGAGAGAGCCCGTTATGTACTGGAGAATGCTATATCGACTCTGGAAAAGATAAATCATGTGGGACTTTTCTCAGCATTGGAGCAAGGTCTTTTTGGCGATGTAAAGCGTTCTAAAACAGGAGGTAAGGGCCTTGAAGGAGTTGTTGGTAAAGGCAATAACTACATTAATCCATTTGTAATGTTAATGAAAGGAGATAAATAATATGAGCGGAGGACTATACTCAACACAATCCAAAGATTTTGACAAAACTCTGGATATGAAGAAAATCGCCCCTTATGGCGATACCATGAATGATGGCAAAGTACAGGTAAGCTTTACACTGCCTGTTCCTGCAGGGGCAGAAGCAACTGAGGCCGCCAAGCTTATGTTAAGAAAGATGGGACTGGAAAACCCACAAGTTGTTTTTTTTAAAGAGCTGACGCCTGGTTATACATTTTTTAACTGCTATGGAAATGCCACACAAACAGTAGATTATACATCAATTTATGTTCCCAAGGTCGAAAGCACTGTTATGGATATGCACGAAACTGATATCTATATAAAGGAGAATGTTGGCAGACCTTTGGTTGTTTTAGGAGCGAGTACAGGAACTGATGCTCATACTGTTGGAATTGATGCCATAATGAATATGAAAGGATATGCAGGTCATTACGGATTGGAGAGATATGAGATGTTTGAAGCTTATAATCTGGGTTCTCAGGTTTTAAATGAGGATTTCATTGCTAAGGCTATTGAACTTAAAGCTGATGCATTACTGGTTTCACAAACCGTTACTCAAAAAGATGTACATATTAAAAATCTTGTAGAATTGGTAGAGTTGATGGAGGCAGAAGGCTTGAGAGACAAAGTTATTTTAATATGCGGAGGACCGAGAATTTCGCATGAACTGGCCAAAGAGCTGGGATATGATGCCGGATTTGGAATGAACAGCTATGCCGATGATGTCGGATCATATATAGCTCAGGAGTATGTAAGAAGAAAATCCAGATAAAGCAATAAAACAATATAATATGGACAAAAATCAGATCAGAGAGGTAATTGCCAGAAGGGCTGCCCTCGAATTAAAGGATGGTGATGTTGTAAATTTAGGAATCGGCCTTCCGACTCTGGTACCAAACTATCTTCCGGATGGTGTAAAGGTCACACTTCAGTCAGAAAACGGTCTCCTGGGAATGGGACCAGCTCCAGCTCCTGGAGAGGAGGATAAGAACTTCACAAATGCCGGAGGTGGTTTTATAACATTTATCCCCGGAGCAGCGTCATTTGATTCCTCATTTTCATTTTCTGTAATCAGAGGTGGGCATGTAGATGTCACCATACTTGGTGCACTTGAGGTTGATGAAAAGGGTAATCTGGCCAATTGGATGATACCGGGTAAAAAAACACCCGGAATGGGAGGAGCTATGGATCTGATTGTTGGAGCCAGAAGAGTAATTCTTGCAATGGAGCATACGGCAAAAGGTTCACCAAAAATACTTGCAGATTGTACATTGCCCTTAACTGCCAAAGGGCAGGTAAATACAATTATTACAGAGATGGGCGTTATGGAGATCACACCTGAAGGAATTCTTCTTAAGGAGATACACCCTGATTATAGTGTAGAAGAGGTTCAGCAGGCAACAGGGGCAAAATTAATAATACCGGACAATATCATTAAAATGAGGAGTTAATATGAAAAAGATTTACATCGTTGCTGCCAGAAGGACAGCCATTGGAAAATTTCAAGGTTCATTATCAGGTTTCGGGCCAGCTGAAATCGGAACTAAAGTTATCAGTCAGATTATCAAGGATACCGGTATAGCTCCCGAAAAGATAGATTCTGTTATTGTAGGTAATATACTCTCTGCAGGACACATGCAGGGGATTGCACGGCAGTGTTCTGTAAAGGCAGGAATACCTGTTGAAGTTCCTGCCTACTCGCTTAATATGGTTTGCGGATCGGGTATGAAGGCAGTTATGAACGGTTGTGCTGATATTATTTCAGGAGCTGCCTCTGTTGTAATTGCAGGAGGAACCGAATCTATGAGTAATGCTGCATTCGTAATGCCGGGTGGAGCTTTGAGAAACGGTGTCAAGATGGGAAATATTACAACACTGGACCATATGATATGTGACGGACTCACAGATGCCTTTAATAATTACCATATGGGAATTACTGCAGAGAATATTGCAGAGCAATACGGAATTTCACGTGAAGAGCAGGATATGTTTGCGTACTCATCTCAACAAAAGGCAGTTAAAGCTGTTGATGGTGGTATTTTTGACAAAGAGATCGTGCCCGTAGAAATAGTAACAAAAAAGGAGACAATAGTATTTAACAGGGATGAATATCCTAATCGTTCAACATCGCCTGAAAAACTTGCCTCACTAAGGCCAGCGTTTAAGAAAGATGGTACAGTAACTGCCGGAAATTCATCGGGTGTAAATGACGGAGCCTCTTTTATAATGCTCGCTTCGGAAGAGGCTGTAAAAGAATATGGACTCACGCCTATGGCTGAGATCGTTGCTTATGGTCAAGGGGGAGTGGATCCGTCAATTATGGGAATGGGACCTGTTCCGGCAATCAGGCATGCCCTTAAAAATGCGGGTATGAAGCTGTCCGAAATTGAACTTTTAGAACTAAATGAGGCTTTTGCTGCACAATCCCTCGGAGTTGTCAGAGAACTTAAAAAGGAACATAATGTTACTCAGGAGTGGTTCGACAGCAATTGCAATATATTCGGAGGAGCCATAGCTCTTGGACATCCTATAGGTGCATCAGGAAACAGAATTATTGTAACACTTGTCCATGCTCTGAAAGCAAATAATAAAAAATTCGGAATGGCCTCTCTTTGCATAGGAGGAGGCATGGGTACTGCGATTATTATTAAAGCGGTTTAAATTTGAATTAAGATGTATTATGGAACACTCAAGGATTAAGATTCTTTTCGTATGTCTTGGTAATATTTGCCGATCACCTGCAGCTGAAGCAATTTTTAAACATATGGTTTCAGAAAAGGGATTCTCTGACAGAGTTGAAGTTGACTCTGCTGGGCTGAACGGCTATCACGACGGAGAGAACGCAGATCCGAGAATGATTAAATATGCATCAAAAAGGGGATACAGAATAACATCAATCTCCAGGAGAATCATCCCTTCCCGCGATTTTGACTATTTTGATCTGATCGTGGGAATGGATGATTATAATTATAAGGAACTTATAAGATTGTCAGTGCCTTATAATGCAACCGTTAAGGTAAAAAGAATGACAGATTTTTCGGAAATCTCTGCTGCAACCGAGGTGCCTGATCCTTATTACGGTGGAACAGAGGGGTTTGAAAATGTCCTTGATATATTGGAAGATTGTTCAGGAGGACTATTAAAACAAATAACATCATGAGAGCATTAATTCTTTTAATGGTAATTCTCTTTTCAAATGCAGAGATTTACGCTCAGAACAATCCGAAGAGAGAGTTCAGAGGGGCATGGTTTCCAACTGTTGTAAACACAACATGGAAGAACATGACTACTGAAGAGATTAAAGATGATATCATTTTCTATTTGGATTTATTTAAGTCGCTAAATATGAATGCTGTTATCTTTCAGGTAAGACCACAAGCCGATGCACTTTTTGTGTCAGAGCTGGAACCATGGAGCAGATTCATAACAGGAGAGCAGGGGAAAGCTCCCGACCCAATGTTTGATCCTGCTGAGTTTATAATTGAAGAGTCACATAAGCGGGGAATGGAGTTACATGCATGGTTCAACCCATATCGTGTAACTTCTAACAAAGAGGAGGTACTGAGTCAGAATCATCTCTATTTTAAACAACCGGACCTGTTTGTAAAATATGGAAATCAAATCTATTTTGACCCCGGAAATCCAGGATCCAGAGAGCATACAAAAAAGGTAATTACTGACTTTGTAACTCGCTATGATGTTGATGCCGTTCATTTCGACGATTATTTTTATCCCTACAGAGTACCTTACAAAGAGTTCCCGGATGAAGAATCTTTTAAAAAATACAGAGAGATCGACGGATATGGGGAATTTGACAAGGATAACTGGAGAAGAAATAATGTTAATATTCTCGTAAAAGAGCTAAATCAGACAATCAAGAGCATTAAACCCTGGGTAAAATTCGGAATAAGCCCTTTTGGAGTGTGGAGAAACAATACTGTTGATCCGGACGGTTCTGAATCGCGCTCACTACAAACAAATTATGATGACCTCTTTGCTGATGTACTTGAATGGACAAAAAAGGGTTGGATTGATTATAATGCACCACAGCTTTACTGGGAGATAGGGCATTCAAGAGTGAACTATGCTCCGCTTATAAAATGGTGGTCAGAAAACAATTACGGAGTTAATCTCTACATCGGACAAAGTATCTGGAATCAGCTGGAAATAAAAAACAGAAATGGCGATATTGTAAATCAGCTATATCGGAAAATGTCGATGGTCAGAAATAACCCAAATATTCAGGGTAACATCTGGTGGAGCGGTCTGGGCTTTGCCAATCAACAAGCACTTTCCGACAGCCTGAGGCAAAATTATCAGAAATACCCTGCGTTAATGCCACAGTACACACACATTGATACAACTCCGCCAAAACCATTAAAAGAGCTCAGATATAAACGGAATGTTCTCTCATGGACACCTGAAGATGAGAGAGATATCATGAATAAACCTTTCCTTTACTGCATATATGTATTTGAAAAAGATGAGGCCATAAATACAGATGATCCATCTAATATTGTTGCTGTACAAAGGGAGAGAAAATATAATATTAAGGGTTTAAAAGGGGTAAAAGTGGCCGTAACAGTACTTGACAGACTTCAGAATGAGAGTCAGCCTGTTGTAATTAAACTAAAATAGAGCTAAAACTATTTCTCCGGAGATAATTTTTCTATCTCCTCTTTTGATTTTGACTTAATTACCAGATAAACTCCTGTAAAGATCAATAGCGCGGATATCGGTTTTGTCCAGTTCATTGTATCTTGCCCGATTGCTATTGCAATAAATGAAGCAATCAGCGGCTGTACATAATTAAACATACTTACAGTAGTTGGTCTTAGGAGCTTAAGGGCAAAAGAGACAAGGAGATAAGCAATAAAGGTTCCAAAAATCAGTGCATATCCCAGTTGTAAGTATTGTACCATACCGGCTCCATCTGACATCTTAACGTATTTCAGACAAAAAGGTGCACAAAAAACCATCCCGTAGAAGAAAGACCACTTCATAATTTCAATCGGAGGATATCTGACCATCAGAGGTCTTACTATCACAAGATAAAGAGCAAAAACAAAGCTGCTAATCAGTACTATAAGATTTCCGGTAATACTTCCGCTTTGTTCAAAATGGCCGTTATAAGAGGCATATAGTATCAAAAAAGCACCACTTAATCCAACCATTACTCCAAAAGCTTTCTTAAAAGTTATTGGCTCTTTAATAATAAGAGCGGCAAACAGCATTGTCAGAATCGGCGTAATAGTTATAATAAGAGAGGCATCCACAGGTGATGTACGTGAAAGTCCTGCCAGAAAAGAAGCCTGATTAAGTGTTGTTCCCAATAATCCACAGGCCATAAGAGTTAGATGTTCTCTTAATGTAAACTTCTGCCTGCTTCTCATTATGATGGAAAGTATAAAAAAAGAGATAAAGGCGAATGATATTCTAAGCAAAGATAGTCCGTAAGGATTAATCCATTCAGGTGTAATCTCCCTAGAAACAGGCATATTTACAGCAAAAAAAAGATTAGCAATCAGGATGAGTATAACTCCTTTGCTCTTTGGAGATTGAGAGAGTGATTTAAAATGCATTTAAAGTAGTTTTAAAGCGTTTACTCTCCTCACTCTTTCTCACTATTTCATTAGCTTTGTCAAGAGCAAGCTGTATATGCGGAAATATATATTCTCTGCCAATTTCGTTGACAAAACCGGATTTTGACATAGATTCAAAAACCTGAGAGTTAACTCCAGAAAGAATTATCTGAATCCGCTCTTTTCGTGATCTCTTCCACAGATTTCTAAGGTTATTCATTCCGGTGGAATCAATAAAAGGTACATGCCTCATTCTTATTATCCTTACTCTTATTGTATGATGAGACTCTCTGTCAATCTCGTCCAGTTTACTTGCAAGACCAAAGAAAAATGGTCCGTCAATCTCATAAATTTCTACACCTTTTGGTATACTGATCATCTCAATATCATTGGGTGCCTCATCGGATTCACTTCCCGATACCTTCTGATCAATAACCTTTATACTCGAAGTTTCTGATACTCGTTTAACAAACAGAATTATGGCCAGCACTACTCCTATTTCAATAGCAACAGTAAGATCAATAAGGACTGTCAGAAAGAATGTTATAAGCAGAACAGCCACATCTGCACGGTGACCTTTAAGTAAGTATGCAAAAGTCCTCCATTCGCTCATATTATATGCAACAATAATCAGAATAGCCGCTAATGTTGCAAGTGGTATATAGACCGCGTATGGCATCAGAAAAAGAAATATCAGCAGCAGAACGACAGCATGTATAATACCCGCAACCGGAGTTTTACCTCCGTTATTGATATTTGCCATAGTTCGCGCAATTGCACCTGTTGCCGGAATACCCCCAAAGAAGGGTGTTATTATATTTGTAATACCTTGTCCGATAAGCTCTGTATTTGAATCGTGTCTCTTTCCTGTGACTCCGTCAGCCACCATAGCGGCAAGAAGAGATTCTATTGCACACAGCAACGCTATGGTAACTGCAGGCTGGAAAAGTTCCCGTAATGTTGCAAAGTTTATGTTTGGAGCCTCTGGCTTAGGCAGAGGAATACCTCCGGCAAGTTCGGGAAATTTACTGCCTATTGTTGCAAAACTTATATCTGAAATTCCTGAAATCACTAGAGCACCAATTGTTCCAAGAATAATAGCAACCAATGATCCCGGTACTTTTTTGTTGAATTTCGGCCATAAAATTATGACTAACAAAGAGAAGATACCCAGAGCAGTTTCATATATATTAATAGAGTTGATATTGCTTAGATAGGCACCCCATTTAGGAATAAAATCTGCAGGAACATTTTCAATATTTAATCCAAGGAGGTCTTTTATCTGTGTTGAGAAAATTACAAGTGCAATTCCGCTTGTGAACCCAACAACAATAGGATAGGGGATAAACTTAATTACATTTCCAAGTTTAAAGAGCCCCATCATCACAAGAATCACACCCGCTATAACAGTGGCTATTATCAGTCCTGATATGCCATATTGGTTTACAATACCGTAAACTATGACTATAAAAGCACCTGTGGGCCCTCCGATAAGAAATTTAGAACCACCAAACAGAGAGGTCAGAAGACCTGCAACAATTGCGGTAATAAGCCCCTGCTGAGGAGTAACACCGGAAGCGATACCAAAAGCAATCGCAAGTGGCAGCGCAACAATACCTACAATAATTCCGGCAATAAGATCTGAAGTAAAGGTCTTTTTGTCGTATCTTTTGTTAATGATCAGGTCAAAAAACTTTGGCCGAAAAAAAGAGTCGAAGCTGAACTTCATAAGATGTCCTTTAAAAGAAGCGGCAAATGTAGCAAATTTATCAATCAGATTATCCAAAAAGTGACTCTGCAGCCTCTAAAATGACAGAAGTATCTGAATTATTGTCGAGTATAATATCAGGTTTAAGATATACGGGTCTGAAATCCTTCATAAATCTCTTTTCGCCACCACCTGTGATATTTAACATAATGATCGAATCTCTGCTTGCTTTACCACTCTCAAGTGATTTAATCATTCCGGCAAGTGCAATTCCTGCGGCAGGGTGGATATCAATTCCTTCACACTCTTCAAAAAGAGACATTGCAACTAACATATCTTCATTAGTGGCTTTTTCGATAGAGCCACCTGTGTCTTTGAGTGCATCATAGAGTCCCCCGGGGATCCCGTATGGAGGTCTTCTGTTTGATAGTACCTTTGCCCCGATTTTAAGAGCATTCTCTTTTGCCTCTGCTTCGCTTTTATAAATAATATTTCTGGTATCTGCCTTCCATGCATCATACATTGGAGTAAAAGGCTCATTTTGTGAAGGTAACAGTACCATTTTGTTTTTACCAAAATGTCCGTCCTCAATTAATCTCAAATTTGCCTCCCATGCAGCTATCGTCCCGGTACCACTACCTATAGCCTGGAAATAGTATTCAGGTATTTGTCCTATAAAAGTGGCAGCAGAGAGTACCGTTGTTCCCATTCCGTCTCTTCTTGCAACATTTTTTGCACCTCCCTCCTCAAAAAACATATCTGATTTACATATTTTATTTGATAGATCAATAGCATCAAAGTAATCGGTCCCTTTTGGGGTACAAATAAGCTTGACGCAATCAGAAGTTTTTTTGTCAAACCACAAAGCATCAAGATTATCAAACGGGACAACAAGAAGCAAGGGAATACTGTTCTCTGAGCAAACTTTTGCAAAAGCTCTTGCAGTATTACCTGCTGAGGCAACCACCATAACTCCCTTATGATTTACATCAAGTCGTGCACAAACTGAAAAGGCTTCTGTCTCTTTAAATGAGCATGTTGTCATGTTAGCGCCTATCTCAGGCCAATAACCGCTGAAGCTTATATATAGATTAGAAAGTCCGAGTCTTGAAGCTAGTTTTTCACTTTTGTAGGTGACAGTAGCAGAAGAGCCGTCAAGAAATCTGTTAATTGGTAGCCAGTCAGAAAATTTGTAGATTCCCAGGGAGTTATCTCCAACCTTTAGCTCTGATTTCTCATAAATTGCCCGGATAAGCGAAGGCTTGTCGTATGAGGGATCTGAAAGTAACCATCCTGTATCGTTGAATTGATTTCCATCTGCAAAATTTCTAAGCTTGTAGTTTGTCATAAAAGTAACGGTAATTATTGTTTTTTGTATGCCCACCAATACCATGCTCCAATGAAAAAGGCCCCCCCGGCCAGATTTCCTAAAGTTACAGGAACCAGGTTAGTTATAAACATATTATATATGGTGAGATTTGAGAGTGAATTAATGGTAATGTCGTAATTGGTTTGTGCAAGGGCTGTATAAAGAGGATTCAGTTTTGCAAGAAGTGCAGCTGAAAGGTAGTACATATTTGCAACGCTGTGTTCATATCCGGAAGCTATAAAAAGCCAAATAGGGAAAAATATCGCAATTGATTTGCCGGCTACATCTTTGGCTGCATACGCCATCCATACAGCAAGGCAGACCAGTATATTACAAAGAATACCGGATGTAAAAAGTTGTGTGAATGACAGGTTTGTTTTAATTACACCCACCTTTATTGTATATGCTCCAAGTAAGCCACCAGACATATCAAACTGACCTGACAGGTATACCAACAGGGCAACAAAAAAAGAGCCTGCCAGATTTCCGGACCAAATAAGGATGAGATTCTTAATGTATCTTAATGGAGAAACCCTCTTTGAAAGAACTGCCACAGAGATAAGGTTATTTCCTGTAAAAAGTTCTGCACCTGCCACTACAACCAAAATCAAACCTGCGGGAAAAATAAGCCCGGCAAGGTATTTTGCAAGACCTGTATTTTCTATACCGTATGCAATGACATTGCTGGCAACTGAAGCAAGTGCAATGAAAAGACCCGCAAGGAAAGAGAGAAGAGAGGATTTTCTCAGAGGCATATATGCTTTCTGGAAACCTGTCTCCTCTGTATATTCGAGAACCTCTTTTGGAGTAAGATAATTATTCATCCTGTGCCTCTTCTTCTGACAGAATATTCTCTGACATTTTATTCAACACCTTGATAAATGCCACGAGATCCTCTTTGGGTATATCTTTAATAATATTATTTGTAGAATTTATCGCTACCTCTGTAATCTCATCCTTTAATGATTTTGCCTGCTCTGTCAGGTGAATCTTATTTAACCTTCTGTCCTGATCGTCAGTCATTCTAAATACAAGGCCCTTCTTTTCCAGAGCATCAATCAGTTTTGTAACTGAGTTCTTATCCTTTACTATAATATCTGCAATCTCCTGCTGAGACAATACACCCTCATCCCATAAAGTATCCATTACAAGGAACTGTTCCGGAGTAAGATTGAACCCGTGCTTGTTAAAAATTTTGTTTAAGTATTGCTTAAACTGACAATGTACAAGATTTAAAAAGACTCCAACCTGTTTGTTGAGTATCATAATGAAGTTCTTGATCAGTTACTCTTGCAAATATACTCAAATTTTGGTTCATTTGTATGTAAGTTTAACAACCAGATAATCAAAACGAATATGTCTGATACAATACTTTTAATCCTTATTTTGCTTGTACTCACAGCTATTATAACACTGATTGTACTGTCTGTCGGTAACAGCAGGAGAGCTGCAGAAGAACAGAGAAAATTTTTACAGGAGATTCAGCGGATAAACAGAGAAAACCGAGAGGATCTCAATTCCGCACTATCAAGGTTTTCTGAAACACTTAACCAAAATTTTACACTATTAAGAGAATCCTCTGATAAATCCATGAGTATGCTTGGTGAGATTCAAAAAGAGAAACTTGATCAGATAGAGAAGAGGCAGGGGGAGTTAATTGTAAATACAGAGAAAAAACTTGAACATATCAGAGCCACTGTAGAGGAAAAACTTGAAAAAACATTGAGCGAGAGATTGGGCAGAAGTTTCGAAACTGTCGGTAAACAGCTTATTGAGGTACAGAAAGGGCTTGGCGAGATGCAGGTTTTGGCCCAGGATGTTGGTGGTCTAAAAAGAGTATTAAGCAACGTAAAAATGAGAGGAGGAATAGGAGAGGTTCAACTATCAATGCTGCTTGAACAGATTCTTGCACCTGAGCAATATGAATCCAATGTAAAGACGAAACAGTCGGGAAGGGATTTTGTAGAGTTTGCAATTAAACTGCCCGGTAAAGAGGGTGGTAAGAAACATATCTGGTTACCAGTTGATGCAAAATTTCCCAAAGAGTATTATGAATCACTTCAGAACGCATACGATTCTGCTGATCTTGTGCTTATTGAAAAGGAACAGAGAGCTCTTGAAAATGCAATTAAGCTTATGGCTAAAGATATATCCGAAAAATATATTAATCCGCCTGCAACAACAGATTTTGCAATAATGTTCCTCCCTTTCGAAGGTATATATGCAGAAGTTGTCAGGAAAGCTTCACTGCTGGAGGAGATTCAGACTAAATACAAAGTTTTAATAACAGGACCTACAACATTTGCCGCAATACTAAACAGTCTTCAGATGGGCTTCAGAACCCTTGCAATTGAAAAGAGGAGCGGAGAGGTATGGAGTATACTTGGCGCAGTTAAAAAGGAGTTCGGAACATTTGGAGATTTATTGCAAAAAGCACAAAAGAATATTCAGGGAGGTCTGGATGATATAGATAAACTGGTAGGTACAAGGACAAGAGCAATTCAGAGAAAACTCAGCAGTGTTGAAACATTAGGTACTTCTGATAATAAGCTCATTACAGATGAAGAGACAAGTGCATTGTTGTCATCCGGAGATGATTTATAAAATCTTCTGAAATGGATAAAAAAACGCCTGAAGTATAACTTCAGGCGTTTTTTATATCTAATTATTATTTAAATTAATATGATTTATATTCATCCCAACTTTTTATCTGGATCTCTTCAATTTTCATTGAGCAGAACGCAATGATAAATGCAGATGCAAGACGAGCATTTGTAATAAGTGGTATATTGAAGTCAACAGCCGCTCTTCTCATCTTGTATCCATTTTCAAGTTCAACCTGGGTAAGATTTTTCGGAATGTTGATCACAAAATCAATCTCTTTGTTTTGAAGCATTGTCATCGCCTGGGGATGCTTATCAGGTTCGCTTGGCCAGTGTACAAGTGTTGCAGGGATATTATTATCTATTAGATATTTATGAGAACCTCCTGTAGCATATAGATTATATCCCTTTTCGTAAAGCAGCTTAGAGGCGACCAACAGATCTGCCTTTTGTTTGGCAGAGCCGCTTGATATTAAAATATTCTTTTTAGGAATTCTGTATCCAACTGAAAGCATTGCAGTAAGAATCGCCTCATTAGTGTCATCTCCTATACAGCCAACTTCTCCGGTTGATGCCATATCAACTCCCAGGACAGGATCGGCTTTCTGGAGTCGGGAAAATGAAAATTGAGAAGCTTTAATTCCCACATAATCGAGATCAAAAGCACTATTTGACGGAGGAGAGACCTCTGTCCCTGTCATTAGCTTTGTAGCAAGCTCTATAAAATTAATTTTGAGTACTTTTGAAACAAAAGGAAAACTTCTTGAGGCTCTTAGATTACACTCAATTACCTTAATATCATTTTCTTTTGCAAGAAACTGAATATTAAATGGGCCGGTAATTTTAAGCTCTCCGGCTATTTTTCTGGCAATCTTCTTTATTCTTCTGGATGTCTCCACATAAAGCTTTTGAGGTGGAAACTGAATTGTGGCATCACCCGAATGGACTCCGGCAAACTCTATGTGTTCAGAAATTGCATATGCTATAATCTCTCCATCTTTTGCTACAGCATCTAGCTCAATCTCCTTGGCATTCTGAATAAATTCGGAAACCACAACTGGGTGTTTTTTAGATACATTGGCAGCTAACTTCAAGAATTGCTCTAACTCACTATTATTAGAACATACATTCATAGCAGCACCTGAAAGAACATAGGATGGTCTTACAAGAACGGGGAATCCGACATCTTCAGCAAATTCGTTTACTTCACTAAGCGTTGTAAGCTCTTTCCATCTTGGCTGGTCTACACCAAGTCTGTCAAGCATCGAAGAAAATTTATGTCTATCCTCAGCATTGTCAATGCTTTGCGCACTGGTACCTAGAAGATTAACTCCCGATTTATCTAGTTTTAGAGCAAGATTGTTAGGAATCTGACCACCAACAGAAACAATCATTCCGTGTGGATTTTCGAGGTCATAAATATCCATTACCCTCTCATACGTGAGTTCGTCAAAATATAGACGGTCACACATATCGTAATCGGTAGATACTGTTTCGGGATTGTAGTTGATCATTACTCCTCTCCATCCTGTGTTCCTTATAGTCTGAAGAGCATTAACTGAACACCAGTCAAATTCTACCGAACTTCCTATACGGTATGCTCCCGACCCAAGTACTATAATTGACTTATGATCACCAAGGTAATTGACGTCATTTTCAGTACCGTTATAAGTAAGATAGAGATAATTTGTCATAGCAGGATACTCAGCTGCAAGTGTATCTATCTGCTTTACTACTGGTGTAATGCCTCTCTCTTTTCTGTGGGACCTTATTAATGATGATGAGATATCAGGATCATTGGCATCTTTAAAGACAAGCCTGGCAATCTGGAAGTCTGAGAATCCTTCTCTTTTTGCTCTGATTAAAAGTCCCTCTTCCAACTCATCAATTGTGTTAATTGCAGAGAGCTCTTTTGATGTTTGCACAATATTTAACAGCTTATCAAGAAACCACTTATCGATTTTTGTCAGTTCATGAATCTGATCAACTGTATATCCCTTCTGAAATGCTTTGGAAATTACGAATATCCGATTATCTGTCGGTTCACGTAATGACTTATCGATATCTTCTACAGTAATCTCTCTGTTGGCTACAAAACCATGAGCCCCCTGTCCAATCATCCTTAGCCCTTTCTGGATTGCCTCTTCAAAACTCCTCCCGATGGCCATAACCTCTCCGACACTCTTCATGCTGGAGCCGATCTCCCTCGAAACACCTTGGAATTTAGAAAGATCCCACCTAGGTATCTTACAAACAATATAGTCCAGTGCAGGTTCGAAGAATGCAGGAGTACTCTTTGTTACTGAATTCTTTAGTTCAAAAAGTCCGTATCCAAGGCCCAGTTTTGCAGCTACAAAAGCTAATGGATATCCTGTAGCTTTTGAAGCAAGAGCAGATGATCTGCTTAATCTTGCATTTACTTCAATAACCCTGTAATCTTCTGAATAAGGGTCAAAAGCATATTGAACATTACATTCTCCCACAATACCGATATGTCTTACAATCTTTATCGACAACTCTCTGAGCATATGGTATTCACTGTTTGTTAATGTTTGAGAAGGCGCAACAACAATGCTCTCACCTGTGTGAATTCCGAGAGGGTCAAAGTTTTCCATATTACAAACTGTAATACAGTTGTCGTAACAATCTCTTACAACTTCATATTCAATTTCTTTCCAGCCTTTAAGCGATTTTTCGACTAAAACTTGCGGAGAGTATGAGAAGGCCTTACCGGCAAGTACTGCCAGTTCATCTTCATTGTCACAAAAACCACTGCCTAGACCACCTAGCGCATAAGCTGCTCTGAGAATCACCGGATAGCCCAGATCCGTTGCAGCTTTTTTAGCATCTTCTATTGTTGCAACAGCGTGACTTTTAATGGTTTTAACATCAATCTGATCAAGTTTCTTAACAAACAAATCTCTGTCTTCTGTATCCATAATGGCCTGTACAGGAGTGCCCAGTACTTTAAGGTCATACTTTTCTAAAACCCCTGATTTATAAAGTTCTACTCCACAATTAAGAGCTGTTTGTCCTCCAAATGCCAGAAGAATACCCTGCGGTTTCTCCTTTTTTATTACCTCCTCAACGAAATAGGGCGTCACAGGAAGGAAGTAGATTTTATCTGCTACCCCTTCGGATGTTTGTACTGTCGCAATATTCGGGTTAATAAGTACTGTTTCGATTCCCTCCTCCTTCATGGCTTTAAGAGCCTGTGAACCTGAATAATCAAACTCACCTGCCTCTCCAATTTTTAATGCTCCTGAACCGAGTAAAAGTACCTTTTTAATATTTTTATCCATCTTGTTTAATTAGAGTAGTTTAATAAAATCATCAAATAAAAATTCAGTATCGGTCGGGCCACTTGATGCCTCAGGGTGAAACTGACAAGAGAAGAATGGCTTTGATTTGTGTCTTATCCCCTCATTGGTTCCATCATTCATATTTATGAAGAGTGGCTCCCAATCACTGCCAAGAGTGGAATTATCAACCGCATAACCATGATTTTGAGATGTTATAAAACACCTGTTGGTGTCAACCATTCTAACTGGTTGGTTATGACTTCTGTGTCCATATTTGAGTTTAAATGTTTTTGCACCACCGGCCTTCGACAGGAGCTGATTACCCATACATATACCAAAAATTGGTTTACTGTCTTCCAGTGCTCTCTTTATATTATCAACAGTTGTTGTGCAAAAATCGGGATTACCGGGTCCGTTTGAGATGAATAGCCCATCGTAATCGATAGCGGAAAAGTCATAATCCCAGGGAACTCTTATAATCTCAACACCTCTCCTTAATAGGCATCTTATGATATTGTGTTTTACACCGCAATCAACAAGAACCACTTTTTTATTACCACTTCCGTACTTTATAACCTCTTTGCAACTAACTACATTCACCTGATTTTCGAGGTTAGGATCATATATCTTATCAAGTGTTTTACCCTGAGGTACAATCTTACCTAGCATTGAACCCTTCTCTCTGAGAATCTTTGTAAGCTCACGAGTGTCTATACCGTATATGCCGGGAATTTTATGCTCTTTAAGCCATTCATCGAGGCTCTTTTTGGCATTCCAGTGGCTGTATTTAAAAGAGTAGTCAGAGATTACCAATCCTCGGACATGAATTTTTTCTGATTCGAAAAGTCTGGAGAGGTTCTCCTCTACAAAATCTTCCGGAACCCCGTAATTCCCCACCAAAGGAAATGTAACGCACAGGATTTGACCGGAGTAGGAGGGGTCAGTAAGACTCTCCGGGTATCCAACCATAGCGGTAGAAAAAACGACCTCACCATCAATGGCTTGGTCGTAACCAAAAGAGAATCCTTTAAATTCGGCACCATTCTCCAGGTGCAGGGTAGCAGGTTTTTGTGGATGCATTCTTTTTCCTGATTTTGATATTATATAAACTCGGCAAAATTAATCATAAATAAACAAAAAAAAAGGGGCAAAAACCCCTTTTTAATAAATCAATTTTTAAGCATCTGATTTTTACATACTTCTGGCAAAAATTGTCCATAACTCAGCTTTAAGTTCTTCCCATCTTCTCATTGCAGAAGATGCAAAATCATGAGTATGTTGAGTTAGTACTTTTTTAGCCTCATCAATTTTACCCTCTTTTATAAGGTTGGCAGCCCTCTCTTCTACAGCAGGGGCCATTTCAAAAAGCAAATCCTCGAATCTCATGATTTGTGGTTCCACCAGAGCCCTGGTTCTGTCCCAGTTTATAGTTGCAATTCGGTTAGTTTCTCTGAATGACCATATTGCCGCATCCTTACGATATCTGTGCTGCCCACATACACTAAAACTTTGAGGCAGGTGAGTTGTCCCTGAGTAGATAGGGATCCTTGGACTCTGAGCAGGATTATCAAAAGAAAAATAGGCAATTCCACCAACTTCGTCAGGCAACCAATCTCTTAGCTGAATGATGTGTGAGTACGAACATTGTATTACTGCAATGTTTCTTATTCTCTCTGTAACTCCCGGTTTTAAATTATTCAGGAGAGCCCTCATATCATTACTCATAAAATTCGAAATAGGCTTGACTGTCTCTTTATATTCTCCTCTAACACGGTCTCTTCTTGTAACTTCAACCGAAAGATTTTTTGTCTGATCCCACTCTGTGCCTTCATACGTCTCTCTGTAAAGTGCAATTATGTCTCTGGCAGATACTTTTTTGTCCGGCTTAACCGAAAAAGGGAGCTCTTCAGAATCATATTTCAGATTTAGTGATGGCGCAAGGGTATTTAGGACAAAAAACTCCCGATATGAAAATGGTTTGCTGCCATTATTAATTTTCCAGAAAACAAACTCCTCTTTTCCGTCCCAATAGCCCAATTTTTTGCACCTCTCTTTAATATCTGAGCTATACAGGAAGTTGGCGGGATCATTGAAATTAACACGTGAAATCCTGGGTATGTTGGCCGAAATACCCACATGATCATCCGGAATTCTCTGGGCAACCCAAATTGCTGAGGGTTTTCCGGGACCTGAACCAAATATTTCCAATTGCCACACCTCTTTTTTATCAGCAATTGTAATACACTCTCCTGAATCACCATATCCATACTGTTCAGCAAGTTTACCTACAAGAATAACAGCATCTCTGGCAGTTGTACACCTTTGTAATGCAATCCTTTCGAGCTCTTCTATAAGAAAAAGTCCATCTTCGTTCACAAGTTCTCTTCTTCCAACTATAGTGGTTTCTCCTATAGCAAGTTGTTTTTCATTAAGGCAAGGGTATGCTGTACTCAGGTAAGCATAGGTTTGTTCAGGAGCGGGAATTCGTCCTTTTTCAGTAACATTCCTCTGATCCCATGGCTCTTCGGTATGAAGTGTGCCCCAAAGTACAGGTTCGGTGTCACCGGGCTTAAATGTTTTTCTGCCAACCATCTCCAGCCAGGTTCTGTAATTTGAATCACAGGTGTGGGCTGTCATAACTGATCCATCTGTGCTAGCCTGCTTGCCAACAATAATAGATGTACAACTCTCTGTAAAATCGGAGTCATCCGGATTTACGTATTTAAAAGGTACCTGTGAAAACAGCGGGAGAGATGTGAGAAATAGTGCAGCGGCTAAAATTAGTCGTTTGAATTTCATCTGTTTAGGTATATAAGTTAGTAATGTAAATTATTCAACACGAACAAAATTACAAAAAAACGAATTATATTTACTTTAAATATCAATCATATCCAGATGAGAACAATTTTACTTCTATTTTCGTTGCTTATTTCTGCATCAACTCTTTTTGCTCAGCCTTCCTTTTATGTAATTGACATTAAGGAGGAGATTAATGCATCATCGGCCAAGAGATTATCAAAAGGGCTGAACGAAGCTGCAGAGATAAAGGCTGACTGGGTGATAATTCACATAAACACATATGGAGGAGCAGTTGACGCTGCAGACAGTATGAGGAGTGCACTTCTTAACTTCAGTATCCCTGTTGCTGCGTTTATAAACAATCAGGCAGCATCTGCGGGTGCACTTATTTCAATTGCCTGTGACAGTATTTACATGAGAAAAGGAGGAAGTATAGGTGCTGCTACTGTGGTTAATCAGACCGGTGAGGTTATGCCTGATAAATATCAATCTTTTATGAGGGCTATGATGAGATCAACAGCAGAAGTTAATGGAAGAGACCCTAAAATTGCAGAGGCAATGGTTGATCCATCAGTCTATATTCCGGATCTTATTGACAGCAATAAAGTATTAAGTTTTACTTCAGAAGAGGCGGTTCAAAATGGTTATTGTGAGGGAATTGTTTCTACAATAGATGATGTTGCAAGAACCATTGCTGGCACTGATGATTTTTCTCTGAATTATCAGAAACTCACCTTTATGGATAAAATTCTGCTCTTCTTCCTAACACCTTTTGTGCAGGGATTACTGTTAATGATAATTATTGGAGGAATTTATTTTGAATTGCAAAGCCCGGGGATAGGTTTTCCTTCAGCAGCAGCAGTGATTGCGGCAGTATTGTATTTCTCTCCGCTATACCTTGAGGGATTAGCAGAGAACTGGGAGATAATTGTATTTGTATTAGGTGTGCTTCTGATTTTAACTGAAATTTTTGTAATCCCCGGATTCGGCATTGCTGGGATTTCAGGAATAGTTCTGATGATTACCGGTCTTGCATTTTCGATGATAGATAATAAACTCTTCTATTACGAAGGCGAATTCGATTTTGCAGTGATAATCAAGCCTGTCTCGATAGTTTTGCTTTCTACTTTTATGTCTCTTATAGCATCGATATATCTGGCAGGTAAGTTTTTTAAAACTACTAAATTACCGGGAGTTGCACTACCAACAAGGCTGGAAGAGAGTCAGGGATATGTTGGTGTTGAGGTTAATTACAACCACCTTATTGGTTTGATTGCTGAGGTTAAAACAGAGATGAGACCTTCGGGTAAAATTGAGATTAATGGAATCTGGTATGAAGCTACTATGGAGATAGGGATTGCAGGAAAAGGAGATAGAGTGGTAGTTACCCGTTTTGAGGGTGGGAGGCTTTATTGCGAGCGTCATTCTCAATAAGTTCCAGAAGAATATCTATTGCTTCGCTCTCAGGAACAGACCGGAAAACAGGTGATTTGCCTCTGTATATACTCACCTTTCCACGGCCCTCACCAACATAACCATAATCAGCGTCTGCCATCTCTCCCGGGCCATTAACTATGCATCCCATTACTGCAATGTTGTATCCCTTGAGATGTGAAGTACGCCTTTTTACCTCATTAAAAACGCTTTCAAGATTAAAGAGGGTTCTTCCGCATCCGGGACATGCGATATATTCCGGTTTGGAGAACTTCCTTCTTGCTGCCTGTAAAAGGTTATCTTTAAAACCGGCAATTGCTGATTCAGTTACTTTAACTCCTGCTACACTTGCAGTGATCTTGAAATCATCAATCTCTCTTGCGAGCAGCCAAGGACCAATTTCGCAAGAGGCTTTGATTATAAATTCATCCCAATTTTCAGTACTAAAGTTAAAGTTTAGATTGCCAGATTTAACTTTTTCTTTTAATGTATTATATAAATCGGAATTTTCAAATATGGATGCAATTGTACGCGCTGCCGGAATCTCACTCAACGGACTCTCTGTAAGTGATACCCTTATTGTATCACCTATACCTTTTAGGAGTAATGATGAAAGTCCTACAGCAGATTTAATGCGTCCCTCATCACCGTTTCCGGCTTCGGTTACTCCGAGGTGTAGGGGATAAAGTGTACCACGCTTATACATATCACGATAAAGAAGATTGTATGCTTCAGTCATTACCAGAGTGTTACTAGCTTTAAGAGAGATGACGATTCTGTCAAATTTATTATCTTCTGCCATTTTGATCCATTCCATAGCTGCCTCTTTCATGCCGAATGGAGTATTTCCGAATTTTTCAACAATTCTGTTGCCAAGCGAACCATGATTTACACCAATTCTTATAGCGGTGTCATACTCTTTGCAAATATCTGTTAATCTGGCAAATTCTCTGATTGCAACTTCGTGGTCTTTTGCAAAATTTCCGGGATTAATCCTCACTTTATCTGCTACTTTTGCTGCTTCGTGAGCAACATCAAATGAAAAGTGAACGTCAGCAACCAATGGTGTATTAATACCTGCTTCTCTAAGTCTCTCTTTTATAATTTTAAGAGCTTTCACCTCTTTCAAACCCTGAGTAGTAAGCCTGATGATCTGTGCGCCTGCTTCTGAAAGTTTAACACACTGATTAAAAGAAGCATCTATATCAGCAGTTGGAGTGTTACACATTGTCTGAATTATGACCCTGCCTCCACCGCCTATCTCTACATTACCTACAAGGACTTTAATCTTTTTCATAGATGGAAATTTAATGTAACGCTTAAAAGAAGCTGGTGAGGGTATGTAAAGAAATGATCAGTTTCACTGAATTTTTTCGGACTATGAAGATACGATAGTGAATAGTGGTAATTTCCCTCAAGATGTAGTTCAAATGGTTTTAAAATGAATGCCAGACCTGCCCCGCCAATAAATCCGTAATCAGCTCTGTAGTCATGTTCGTCAAATCCGCTTATTTCATTAACGGTCTTCTTCAATCTATAACCTCCAAACCCCCCTGCATTTATCAATAACCTCATTTTCCAGAAATCAAAATGAAATTGTGATACGAAAGGCATTTTAATAACCTCATATTTTGTTGTGGTTTCATCAATTACAAAACCTTGTTCATTTTTTGACAGAGCAACCTGAAAACCAAAAAGATTGATTGTTTTCCACAGATCGTGATAATATGTGTAGACAAGTGAATAGTTTGGAAAAGTATTAATTGATGTAGCTTTTATATCTGGCCTTGAATCCAGTCCGCTAATATTGTATGAAGTTCTTACCCCAATAAGATGCTCTCTTTTTTGTGCATTCAGAGAAATTATTAAGGAGAGTAAAGTCAGTGTCAGTAATATTTTTTTCACTTATTCGCGGTGTTATGCTATTTAAAAATGCTCTTAAGATCAATAGATTGAGTCAATTCGGCAGATTCCGGTATTGTAATAATTGTCTTTCCGTCAGGCAATGAGTATAACCTTACCTTTTCGGGCTGCTTTCTGGCAGAAAGACTTCCTGTATCAATTATGCCGTTTCCGTTAATATCCTGTGTGATTCTTATTGAGTATTCCCCTTTTTGTAAATATGGAAACTCAAGTTTTGAATCTTTAGATATCTTATAACTACGAAAAACTTTATCTCTTGTAATATTTGTTAAATCTACTATATAATAACCTACTGCACCATTTATATCAAGCGTTAATTTAGATAATGCATCATCATTTGGCAGTTTTACACTTACAAAAGCTGAATCATTGGTCTGTTTGTAAATATCTTTAAAAGTACCGGTTTTAGCCCGTAATGTATATTCATATCCGGGAAGAATCCTCTCAGCCGGCATTATGGTTATTATCCTGCTATAAAGAGAATCAGTTATAATATTGTATTTTATGCTACCGGTCTCCCCCCGGGGAGCTTTATATTCCAGTTTTAGTGAATCTCTTGTCAATTTCGATAAAGGAGAGGGAAAAATTAGTCTGATTCCATCCGATTCAAACAGGGTGGCATCAGCTTTCATCTCAAACTCAAGCAGATCATGTCTTTTCTCTTTAATCAGAGGATTTTGTCTGGACCTGATATCTTTAACAGACTCTTTTTTTGGCCTTACATAAACCAGTTTAAACTCCTCAGTGAATGGAGTCAGGTTATTAAGAGAGTCTGTTTTCATATAATTAACCATCAGATCAAGAGAATCAGAAACCACCAGGGTGGTATCTGTGATCCAGATAACAAGGCTGTCTCTCCTGACATTAAACTCATGTAAAAGAGAAGAGGTGTCAATACCTTTGAATTTAACAGAGTTTACGGTGGCATTTGGTGCCGAAAATTTAACATAAGTCATCCTGTGCTGAAGTCTTTTTGCCTCCCTTATAAAATGCTTTTCAGGATCCTCTTTAAAAAGATAAAGATTAAGTTCAGAAGGCCTGCTCATTGCAATCAGAGTGTCTTTTTCGCTCACTTTTGTTAACTCCTTTAGATTATCCTTAATAACAAGAGTTGGATTAAAAAGTGTGTCTAAAAACGCAACCTCTTCTCCTTCTGGTTCATACTTGTTATTATTGTTCTTGTCTGTGAATGCAAATACTCTGTATTTAACCGGAGAAATATTCCTTACCAGAAAATAACCGAATTTATCACTTTTTGCAATTGCGTCAGGTAACGATTTGTACAAAACCGAATCGGAATGATCTTTATAAAATGCAATTGTTACATCGGGTACAGGTAACAGTGATTGTGAATTGACAATAGTGCCTGATGTCATAAGAGAGTCTAAATATTTTCCTGTAGAAAAAGGATATATATATGATCCGAATAGATTTCCCTCATTATTATCGGCAATTGCGTTACCAAAGTTTAAAGTATAAGTAACCGCAGAGTCCAGCTTATCTGGAAATGAAATATAAATACTCTTTCCTCTGATTTTTGCTTCGGGATTTTTAGATAGAGGAGGGGAGATGTAAATGTTTTTAAGAGGCTCGTTTACAACCACATACTCATCAAATCTAAGTTCAATGCGACCATCCTGAACAGGGAAATTAACCATTCCTGAATCGGGTAATACTTTAAGCAAAACAGGTGGAATTGTATCCTTTATCCCCCCCATTGGTGGAGTCGTTGTGTTGGCACAAGAGTAGCAGAAAAATAATGCTGAAATTAATATTAAAAATTTTATTATACTGTTTCTCATCTGTTAATCCTCTTTAATTTCTGTTCTCTGGATACTCTCTACGCCCTTAACCAGAGACATCTGTTTGATTAGTTTATCCAGATCTTCTGTACTGTGTACATACAAGTCTATAAAACCTTCAAAAATACCGTCGTGAGTTTCGATAAATATCTTTCTAATATTTACACTCAATACTAAGGTTATATATTGAGTAAGATCATTTAAAATTCCGATTCTGTCAATGCCTCTCATGCTTATCCTTGCAAGAAAAGAGAGAACAGTATGCTTGCTCCATTTAGCTTTAACAATCTTCTCACCATATCTTGAGGCTAGCTGAATAGCCTCGGGACAACTGTTTTTGTGTACAATAACCTCTTCATTATCATTAATAAATCCAATGACTTTATCGCCAGGGATAGGACGGCAACAACGTGCAACCTGGTATGAAAGAGTCTTTTCCAATGGATCCTCTTTAAGAAGGTAGTCCTTCTTTTTATCAATACGGGAGGCTTTGATAACGGATTCTACTCCGGTAGCTTCGTCCTGAATCTCATCTTTTTCGGCTAAATCATCATCATCACCATCAAACATGTCATTTTCAGGTTTTTCAGACCCTGTAATTCTTGAAAACTGCAAATTCCAGTATCTTACAATTTTATTACTGGAATTTTTCTTAAGCATCTTACCAAGATCGGAAAGATCAATTAATCCAGCTCCGATTTTACTGAATAGCTCCTGCCTGTTTGTGAGCCCGTATGCAATGGTAAGCTTCCTGTAAACTCTTGCCTGAGGTTTTATTCCGTACTCTTTTATCTTTTCATCAAGCATTGTATGACCTCTTTTAAGGTGGTCCTTAATCTCAGACTTCAGAGCATCCATAATAAAGCCTTTAGCTTTTGGAGTCTTGACAAAATCAAGCCACTCTCTTTGAGGTTTCTGGGATTCTGCAGTTATTATCTCAATCTGGTCACCGTTTCTCAATTCATATGATAGAGCAACCAGCTTAAAATTTGCTTTGGCAGCAATGGCTTTGTTTCCTATTTCGGAGTGAATTGAGTATGCAAAGTCAAGTGCCGTAGATCCTTTTGTCAGGGATTTGGCCTCTCCTTTTGGTGTGAAAACGTATATCTCAGAGGACAAAAGATCAGAGTGAAACCTGTCTAAAAACTCAAGAGCATTTGAATCAGGATTTTCAAGCACCTCCCGTACCATATTAAGCCACCTGTCCATATCCTTTTCTGAAGGTGACCCGACACCTTTATAGCTCCAGTGTGCAGCAACACCTCTTTCAGCCAGATCATTCATCCTGGTAGATCTGATCTGAATTTCAACCCAGTTTCCTTGCGGCCCCATTACTGTGCAATGAAGTGCTTCGTAACCGTTAATCTTGGGAGTACTGACCCAATCTCTTATTCTGTCCGTTTTCGAGAGATATAATTCTGTTATGAGAGAATAAATATGCCAGCATTGTATCCTCTCCGGCTGATCTGGTTTGGGCTCAAATATTATTCTTACGGCATAAAGGTCATATATCTGTTCAAAAGGAATGTTTTTAGTCTCCATTTTCCTCCAGACAGAGTATGGACTCTTGGTTCTTTTTGTAATATTAAATGTGAACCCAGCTTGTCTGAGACTCTCCTCTATCGGCTCAATAAAGCTGTCCATTGCACAACCCCTCTCTTCTACTGTCTGTGCAATTTTAGATTGAATAAATTCAAATTGTGATGGTATAGTGTAAAAGAGCCAGATGTTTTCGAGTTCGGATTTTATGCTGTAAAGTCCAAGTCTGTGAGCCAGAGGAATAAATATATACATTGTCTCACTCAGAATCTTGGCTTTTTTATGGTCCGGCATATAATCAAGCGTTCTCATATTATGGAGCCTGTCAGCCAGCTTGATAAGGATAACCCTCACATCGTCATTAAGAGTAAGAAGAATTCGTTTAAAGTTTTCAGCCTGACTTGATGTTTTAGAATCAAATGCACTCTTAATTTTGGTAAGACCATCTACAAGTGAGGCTATTTTAGATCCAAACAATCTCTCAATATCCTCTATTGTGTACTCTGTATCCTCAACTACATCGTGAATCAGAGCAGCAACAATTGATTTGTATCCAAGCCCTATCTCCTGAACAACAATTTGTGAGACAGCAATAGGGTGGAGTATATAGGGTTCTCCCGATCTTCTTCTTACGCCGTTATGTGCAGCTTTGGCAAATTCAAAAGCTTTGAGTACCACTTCATACTCTCCCTGATTTGCACATCGCTTTAAACTGGCAAGTCTAAGAACTTCAAACTCCCTATCGATCAGTAGATTATCTTGCTCTGTAAACATATTTAGTACAACAGGTCTCTTTTGCCGTTTCTGATTAATTCAATCTTTGTTCTAAGTTCTTCCTGTTTTTTAACATCTTTCATATGAGATATTTCATGCTCAATTAGCGCATATCCCTCATGCTTTGTCTTTTCAGAAGAGTAATCTTCAAGATATTCAGCTAATGTAAGAACAGCATTTGGAGTACAGAATCTTCCGATAAATCCCGGAATTGCATATTCCATAAAATGTTCACCTGTTCTGCCAAGTCTATAGCATGAGGTACAGAAACTTGGTATAAAACCTCTTGACAGAAGCCACTGAATCACCTCATCAAGCTCTCTGGAATCACCTATCCTGAACTGTTCGCGATTTAGTTGCTGGTCATCTCTCTTCTCCTCCTGATAACCTCCGATCTCAAGTTTGGTTCCTGCATCAATTTGTGATACACCGTATTCAATTACTGCATCTCTTACCTCTTTTGTCTCTCTTGCAGTCATAATGAGGCCGGTATAAGGTACTGCTATTCTTAAAGTTGCAACTAATTGCTTAAAGTCCTCATCATTCACCTCATATGGCAAGTCAATCTTCATTCCGTAAGCGGGTTTGATTCTTGGGAAACTAATTGTATGCGGCCCTACACCGTATTTTTCCTGCAGATAAAGAGAATGACTTACAAGACCAAGAACCTCAAATCTCCAGTCATAGAGTCCGAATAAAGCTCCAAGCCCCACATCATCAAGACCTCCTTCGAAGGCTCTGTCCATGGCATTAAGCCTCCACATATAATCACTCTTCGGACCAGGGCCGGGGTGATATTTTGCATATGTCTCTTTGTGATATGTCTCCTGAAATACCTGGAATGTGCCAATTCCGGCATCTTTTACAACTCTGAATCCCTCTATTGAAAGCGGGGCGGCGTTAATGTTTACCCTCCTTATCTCGCCATTACCAACCTTTACTGAATAGCAGGTTCTTACTGTTTCTGCGATAAATTCAGGGGTATATTTAGGGTGTTCGCCATACACCAGAATTAGTCTCTTATGACCCTCCTTCTCGAGCATTTCAACCTCTTTCACAAGTTCATCTTCTGCAAGTGTTCTCCTGACAGCTTTTCTTAGTGTGTTTCTGAAGCCACAGTACTGGCAATTGTTTATACAGTAGTTCCCGATGTAAAGCGGAGCAAAGAGTACAATCCGGTTACCGTAAATAGATCTTTTAAGTTCCTTGGCGGTATTAAAAAGCTCTTCACGACCTTCAGGAGAACGGATGGCAAGAAGAGCGGCAGTCTCTTCAAGGGTAAGGGCTTGTTTGGATTTACTCTTCTGAAGAATTTCACGGATTCTGGGAAGATCCTCTTTAGTATTATTTATTAAATCGTGGAGCAGCTTATCATCAATAAAATCTTTGGCTCCTTTTGTTAATACTCTTTCCATAATTGTACGGTTACTGTAGTAAATTTAATATTTATAGCTGTCTACATTCTGGTAGGCATGAGACAATTCCGCTCCAAACAGGATAATCGTCCAGCTTATGTTCATCCAGATCAGAAACAACGGTATAGCAGCAAAAACTCCGTAAACAGCATTCAGCCCGGACACCATTAACTGTGTTTCAAGATAGAAGAATTGAACTACCATGAATGCAAAGGCAAGAATAAGAGCACTGTTAAATGCTGCAGATAGTCTGACCTTTGTGTTGGGGATATATTTATACATTATTGTAAAGACTCCTGTTGTAAAGGAGTATGCAATAATCCATGTCACAATAGATGTTACAGGTATGTATCTGTCGATCTCAAAACCTGCAGATTTAAGCGTATCAGAATAGACCAGTCCAAGGGTCATAAACATAAAAATTACGAGCGGAGATACTATTAACATCAGCAAATAATAGGCCGCTCTTTTTTTGAAAGATCTGCCATTCTCGAGCTTCCATATATCATTAAATGCCTTTTCAATGCTTAACATTAACCATATAACTGTCCAAAGAAAAAAGATAAAACTTACAGCTCCGAAAGTTCCGTTTTTGCTTGTCTCTATAATGTTATTGGCAAATTGCACAAGGTATGATATAATATCCTCATTACCTTCAAAATAGGTATACAAAAGCATTTCAAATCTGTCACTTAGCCCAAATCCGTTAGTTACGGCAAATACAAGTGAGACTATCGGAACGACAGCGAGTGCTGAAAAGAAGCTAAGTGCAATAGCCTGGTATGATACTTTGTCGTTTGAAAAACCTTTTATTGTTATCATCAGCACTTTCAGATATCTGACCATTCTGGCACGCATGATGCTCAATTCAGAAAGATCAAGATGCCAGATATCGATCAATAGAAACTTAAGGATTCTCTGATAAGTGTGAGATATTTTTCCTGGTTTTTTCACGACAATTTATCCATAAATTTTGATGGATTGATGATGTATCTTATGTGCGTACCCATACCGATTTCTCCGTTATCATCGAATGCTTTTACCCTGAATGTGAGCTTCTTGCCATCAATTTCAATTAATTCGGCCTCAGCATAAACCTTAGCGCCAAGCGGAGTTGCACGGTGGTGTTTTACATTAACCTCAATCCCAACAGTATCCTGGGTCTCTGATAATGAAAATTTTGCAAGCAGATGAGCCGATTGTTCCATCAGAGCAATCATGGCAGGCGTTGCAAAAACATGAAGAAGACCTGAGCCGTAATATGCCGCAGTATCATTCTCCTTCACAAGTTTTTCAATTATAAGTTTTTTCCCGATTTCCATAATTAAATTATTGTTTTTGCAATTTCTGCAAAACCCTCCATTTTTAATTCAGAAGGAGAGCCCATCAGTTCTACCGGAGGTGCAGTTTGGGTCCACTCCATCTTTTCTGCGAATGCAGATAATGATTTAAGACCGCCTCCACTCCAGCTGTATGAACCAAAAAGTGCAAAGTTTTTATTTTTAGGATTCAGTACCTCAAGTTCATTACATAAATGCTGCATCATAGGATGCATACCTGCATTGTATGCACTCGAACCAAGTATAAGTGATTTGTACTTCCATATATCATTCAGAATGAACGAAACATGTGTCTTAGAGACATCGTATACCCGTATGTTTTTAACACCTCTTTCTGCAATAAGGCGGGCAACATAGTCTGCCATCTTTTCTGTATTGCCATACATTGATGCAAAAGCAATTACCACTCCATCTTCTGCCTCATGGCGACTCCATTTATCATAAAGCTCCACAGCTTTTGCAGGATTAGTTCTCCATATAGGGCCATGGGACGGACAGATGAATTTGATATCTGTTCCCTGGAGTTTTGTAAAGGCCTTCTGAACCATATGGCTATATTTTCCAACTATATTTGAATAGTATCTTCTCATCTCATCTTCATAGAAATTGAAGTTGATTTCATCATCAAAAATGCCTCCGTCCAGAGTTCCGAATGTTCCGAAAGCATCACATGAGAAAAGTATCTTGTCTGAAGTGTCATATGTCATCATGGTTTCAGGCCAGTGTACCCACGGAGTAAGAATGAATTTAAGATTATGGTATCCCAGATTAAGTTCTTCTCCGTCTTTAACCTCGTGTAATGATTCAGCATTGACCCCGAAATATGCATCAAGCATTTTGAATGCCTTCACATTTGCAACAATTTTTACTTTGGGATATCTGCGTATAATCCAACCGATCATACTTGAATGATCCGGCTCCATATGATTGACTATTAAATAATCAAGCTCTCTGCCTTCAAGTATTAGTTCAATTTCTTCGAGATAATCTTCCTTTGAACCAAACTCAAGAGTATCAATAAGAGCTGTTTTATCATCAGCAATGAGATAAGAGTTGTATGAGACACCATTAGGCAGTGGCCAGTTATTTTCAAACAGACTCTTTTTCCTGTCATTTGTCCCAAGGTAAAAAACTTTATTGCTTACAACTATCTTTTTCATTAAATTTCAAGTCTTTAAATATTGTAATAATTCAACTTTTTTAAGAAAGCAAAATTAGTCATTTATTTGATAATATTAAAAAATTCCTCCTCGTCAATTATTGTGATTCCCAACTTCTTGGCTTTGTCTAATTTAGAAGGACCTGCCTTCTCACCAACCAGTAAAAATGTTGTATTGGAACTAACGGAAGAGAGGTTTTTACCTGAGTGATTCTCGATTATTCTTTTTAACTCATCTCTGGAGACTGAAAAGTTACCGGAAATTACAATGTTTTTACCAAGTAATTTTTCAGAAACAGCCTGACCGGATTCATTTTCAACAGCAAATTTCAACCCTGCTCTTTTAAGTTCTTCAATTACAATAAGATTTTCAGGTTCGTTAAAATATGAGATAACAGAATCGGCAACTGTATCTCCAATATCTTCAACCTCAAGTAATTCTTCTTTTCCCGAACTTTGAATTTTTTCAATATTGCCAAAATGGGATGATAAAGTTTTGGCGGTAGTCTCGCCAATATGCCTAATACCAAGAGCAAATAATACCTTGTGAAAGGGAGCCTCCTTTGATGATTCCAGACTTTCAAGGAATCTGGCGGCAGATCTCTCTTTCCAGCCATCCATTTTAAGAAGTTGTTCTTGGGTAAGAGTGTATAAATCAGATATTTTATTTACAAATCCCAGACTATATAACTGATCTATGGTTGCCTCTCCTGCAAGAATATTCATCGCTTTCCTTCCACAGAAATGGAGAAAGCGGCCTTTAATCTGAGTGGGGCAGTGTAGGGAATTGGGGCAGTAATATTTAGCCTCATCATCCTGTCTGATCAGTTTGGTGCTGCAATCAGGACAAAGTGCCGGAAAAACAGGTTTTTGGGCATTAATATCTCTTTTGGAAAGATCTACAGAAGTAATTTTAGGGATTATTTCACCACCTTTTTCAATATATACATAATCATTCAGGTGTATGTCAAGAATATTCATCTGGTCAGTATTGTGAAGCGATGCTCTGCGGACTGTAGTGCCGGATAACAAGACAGGTTCAAGATTTGCTACAGGAGTAATGGCTCCTGTTCTTCCTACCTGATAATCAATAGATAAAATTTTGGTTAATGCTTGTTCCGCTTTAAATTTAAATGCTGTTGCCCATTTGGGAGATTTGGATGTTATACCAAGCACAGCCTGAAGAGAAAATTCATTTACCTTAATCACAACACCATCAGTTGGATAATCCAGAGATTTTCTTTTAATATCCCAGTAATCAAGATAATCAAAAACTTCATCAAGGTTCTGACAAAGTTTTATGTGTTCTGAGACAGGGAAGCCACAGTTGTATGCCCATTTAAGTGATTCAAAATGAGTAGAAAAAACGGGTTTTTCAGTGATAACATGGTATAAAATTGCATTTAAACCTCTTTTTGAAACCTCTTCACTGTCAAGAAGCTTCAGGGAGCCGGCAGCCGCATTTCTGGGATTGGCAAACAGAGACTCTTCGTTTAGCTCTCTCTCTTTGTTGAGGCTATCAAATGAACTCCACGGCATAAATATTTCTCCTCTGATCTCAAAATCACTTATAGTGTTGGAATCGGGTAATATTAATGGTATAGAGCTGATCTTTAGTATATTTGATGTGACATCATCACCAACACTTCCATCTCCTCTTGTCACAGCCCTTATTAACCTGTTATTAGAATATGTAAGAGATATGGCTGTACCATCAATTTTGAGTTCACAAACATATTTGAATGAAGAATCATTTGATTTTCTAATTCTCTCATTAAAAGCAATTAATTCTTCTTTATCGTAAGTATTACTTAATGATAACATAGGGTATTTATGGGCTATCTGTACAAACTCTTTTTTAGATGTTTGAACCGACAGATCACTACCAACTCTTACAGTTGGAGAGTCAGGTGAAAAAAATTGCGGGAACTTATTTTCGAGAGTCTGAAGTTCCTGCATTAGCAAATCATATTCAAAATCAGTAACAGACGGCTGATTATCTATGTAATAGCGTCTGTTATGCTCATTAATTTCTCTTCTAAGGAGGGATATCCTTTCCCTTGCCTGATCTTTGGATATCTTCATAATTTCTCTTACAAATTTACATTTTTTTTAATTATGTATTAACTTTGCCGCCTCAATAAATAACGTAATGAAAAAATCGATTGTAATTTTAACAGGAGGCGGTCCTGCGCCAGGAATGAACACCGTTGTAGGTAGCATTGCCAAAACATTTATTTCTAACGATTATCGTGTTTTAGGCTTACACGGAGGATATAAAGGACTATTTTCCGAAAACCCCAATTTTACGGAAATTGATTTTCTGATGGCCGATTCTATATTTAACAGAGGCGGTTCATATCTTGTAATGAGCAGATACAAACCATCAAAAGAAGATTTTGAAAACAACTTTAATCTTGATTTTTTTAAGGACAATAATATTCAGCTTCTTGTAACTATAGGAGGTGACGATACAGCTTCTACTGCAAACAGGGTTGCAAAATATCTTTCAGAGCACAACCACAGTATCTCTAACATACATGTACCAAAAACCATAGATAACGATCTTCCATTGCCGTTGCAAAGACCTACTTTTGGATATGAGTCAGCGAAATCAGAAGGAGCCAGACTAGCTACAACAATATATGAGGATGCAAGAACCAGTAATAACTGGTTTGTAGTTTGTGCTATGGGACGTTCTGCAGGGCACCTGGCATTTGGAATAGGTTCAGCAGCCCACTATCCGATGATAGTTATTCCAGAAATGTTTAATAAAACAACTATAACTGTTGATAAGATTGTTAAACTTGCTGTTTCATCAATAGTTAAAAGGCAAATTCTTGGAATCAATTATGGGGCGGTAATGATTTCCGAAGGTGTTTTTCATGAGTTGAGTGATGAAGAACTTAACAAATCAGGAGTCTCTTTTTCATACGATGATCACGGACATCCTGAGCTTGGCAAAGTTTCTAAAGCACATATTTTTAGTGAGATGGTTGATAAAAGAGTAGCAGAACTAGGCCTTAAAACAAAAATCAGACCTGTTGAAATGGGTTATGAATTAAGATGCCAGTCTCCAAGTGCCTATGATCTTGTATATTGCACAGAACTTGGAATAGGTGTTTTTCAGCTTTTCAACGAAGGTAATACCGGCTGTATGGTTTATATAGACCATTTAGGAAAGGTGAAGCCACTTTATCTAGCGGATATACAGGACCCTCAGACAGGTAAGATTCCTCCTCGTGGGGTTAGTTTAGAATCTGATCGTGTGCAAGCGGTGATTAACAACATTATGCACTATGTTACCGAAACAGATTATTCAGCTGCAAAAAATAATATTTCAAACCCTGAAGAGTACGATTTCAAAAAGATATTAAACTGGTAAATATGGCTGGCAAGATTGCCATATATCAGGTTTTACCGAGGTTATTTGGGAATACAAACAAAAATTGTATTCCCAATTCTTCTTTTGAGATAAATGGTTGTGGAAAACTTAACTTCTTTGACAAGAAAATTCTTTCCAGTATAAAATCATTTGGTTTTACACATATTTGGTTCACCGGAGTAATAAGACACGCTACTCTTACTGATTATTCTCAATACGGAATTAATTCACAATCCCCGGATATTGTTAAAGGTATAGCCGGTTCGCCATATGCTGTTACTGACTATTACGACATCTCACCAGATTTAAGCGAGGATGTATCCGCAAGGATGGACGAATTTGAATCGTTGATTAAAAGGTGCCACCAAGCAGATATTAAGGTGATTATTGATTTTATCCCAAATCATCTTTCAAGAGCATACAAATCAGTATCAAAATCTGCAAACATCTGTGATTTTGGAGAGGGAGACAAGAGTGATTACCCTTTTCATCCGATGAACAACTTCTATTACATTCCCGATACTGAATTTAACTCTCCTTTCAATGAGATTTCAAACAATAATATTGTTGCCAAAAATGTAAGATTCAGAGAAGTGCCGGCAAAAGTAACAGGAAATGACTGTTTTAGCCCTTCGCCCCGGATCAATGACTGGTACGATACTGTAAAATTGAATTACGGAATGGATCTTATAAATCAGGGCAGGGAGTATTTTAACCCGATACCAGATACCTGGATTAAGATGAGAGAAGTTCTGGAGTTTTGGGCAGGTAAGGGAGTAGATGGTTTCAGATGCGATATGGCCTCAATGGTACCGCTTAAATTCTGGAATTGGGCAATAACTTCAATAAAAGAGAGGTATTCAGATATTCTTTTTATTGCTGAAATATACGAAAAGAGGCTTTATGATCAATTCCTCAATATCGGTAAATTTGATTATCTATATGATAAAGTGGGTCTCTATGACACTTTACGTTCTGTAACAGAAGGAAAATCAGATGCTTCTGAAATAACTGCCTGTTGGTCCTCATTGAATGGAGTTGAGGATAAAATGTTAAATTTTCTGGAAAATCATGATGAGCAAAGAATTGCTTCTGATTTTTTTGCCGGGGATCCATTTAGAGCAATACCTGCTCTTACAGTTGTTCTAATGCTAAACAGAGCGCCTTTCCTTATTTACTTTGGCCAGGAATTGGGAGAGAGAGGTATGGAAGCGGAGGGATTTAGCGGCATGGATGGAAAGACTACGATCTTTGATTACTGGTCTGTAAGTACTGTAAGATCGTGGATTGAATCAGGAGAGTTACCAGATATTGGAATTGTTTATAAGAAGCTTATAAACATTGCATTAACGGAAAATTCAATAAGCAGTGGATTAAAATATGATTTGATGTATGCAAACAGAGATTCATCGGAGTTTGAATACAGATACATTTATTCATTTATCAGAAAAGCCGATGATTCTCTTTTGTTAATATTGGTCAATTTTTCTCATAATCCCAAAAAAGTGACGTTAAGAGTGCCTTATGAAGCATTCACACATCTGAAAATAGAATCAGGATTTCTGGAAAGTGGAGTTGATATTTTCTCTGAAAGTTCAGAAAGATACACTCTTTCTCATGAGAAAATTACAGAGATATTACTTAACGGATTTGGTGTAAAAATAATTAAATTTTTACTTTAATTATATCGTCCCAAACAGTAGTATATCTGGGTGATAAGAGATTCATATTGTATCTCATTTTATATACCCCCTGTGATGCAGGATAAAGGGTCTCTCTACCATATCTCTCGTTAATTTCATCAAGAGTTTTTAAGAGTCTTCCTTCGCTTACAAGATCCTTTTCGCAGAAAAGATCGCCCGGAGTATCACTTTTTCTCCCAATATCCGAAAGTATTACTCCTGCCTTTTTGTAACCATATCCGGCTTTTAAAACCGATGCAACAGCTTGTGTGCAGTATTTAACAATTTCGAAAGTACTGTCTGTTGGTTGCTCAAAATTCACAAGGATACTTCGGTAATCTCTTGGAGCATTCTCTTTAAAAGGATTTGTCAGGACAAAAACCAGTGCTCTGCCAGCCACACCCTTCTGTTTTCTGAGTTTTTGTGCACCTGAGGCAGCAAATTTGGCCACTGACATTATTACCTCTTCGTGTTCAAAAATATCTTTTGCAAAGCTTCTGCTTGTACATATTTGCTTCTTCTCCTGAGTATTGTCCTCAAATTCAAAGGATGGTTCACCCAGTAACTCCTTATAGGTTCTAAGTCCAACAATACTCATACGGGATTTTACCCAATCCGGATTACACTGTATAAAATCCCAGGCAGTAATTATATTGTTTCTCTTTAACAACTTGGAGTATTGCCTTCCAATCCCCCAGATATCCTCAATTGGAAAATTTTTGAGTACTTTATCAATATCATTGCGTTCTGTCATTACACAACTGTTATTAAGAGCCGGATATTTTTTACACAGTTTTGCTGCGATTTTTGACAGAGTTTTGGTTTCTGATATTCCTATACTGACCGGAATTCCGGTCTCTCTTTTAATTGTGAAAGTGGCATGTTGAGCCATTTTCTTTAAGTCAGTCCGAGCCACTCCCGAAAGATTTAGAAATGCCTCATCAATTGAGTAGACCTCAATCCCGGGAAAAAGAGAGCGTAATCTCTCCATAACCCTCCAGGACATATCTCCGTAAAGAGCAAAATTTGACGAGAACACCTTTATATTTTCTTTTTTAACAACCTCTTTAATTTTAAAAAGAGGTTCTCCCATTTTAATGCCCAGCGATTTAGCCTCATTTGAACGTGAAATAATGCAACCGTCGTTATTACTAAGTACAACAACCGGCACTCCGTTAAGTGAAGGGTTGAAAACTCTCTCACAACTAACGTAAAAATTATTACAATCTGCCAGGCCAAACATTATTAAGTATTCTTTCGCTTAATTTAACCATCAGTGAACTCAGAATAATTGCGGAGAAATTGGCCACTATATCCATTATGTCAAAATCTCTGGCAGGATTAAAATTTTGAATGACCTCTGCTAATATGGCCAACACTATGCCTGAGAGGAATATCGATAAAAGAGCAGGCATTTTACCCCTTTTACTTAAGGTAGGTTCAAATGCGAACCATGCAGAGATCGGGTAGGGGAAAAACATTATGAAATGGGCCGCATGGTCTGCCCTTATAAAAAGTATATACTCTGACAGGTTTATAGGAGTTGATTCAAATGTCCATAGGGTAAAGAAGAGAACCAGCAGAATATATGTGAAAAACAGTACAATAAATATCTTTTGAGTAATTTTCATTAATTGGAATTTTTGACATTATGCTGACTGCTACATCTTTTTGATAAGGTATCGCACAATCCCCCAAATCATAAAGTCGTCACCTTTACTTACCTTGATTGGTTTAAAATTTGAATTTGCCGGAACCAGAAGAACATGGTCCTTCTCTTTTTTTACTCGCTTTAAAGTAAACTCTCCATCAAGGTAACAGACTGCAAGCGCTCCATCAAATGGTTCAGCAGATTTATCAATTATAAGCAGATCTCCGTCATCGACACCATCATCAACCATACTTTCGCCGCTTACGCGGGCAAAGAATGTAGATGACGGGTTTTTTATTAGCTCTTTGTTAAGATCAAGTTTAATATCGGTGTGATCTTCTGCCGGAGATGGGAAGCCGGCTTTAACAGGACTCTCTGCTATAGCAACGTATAGAGATTCACCTGTATCGGGAGAGAATATTTTAATTTCTTTTGACATTATTAATGTTTATTCTTCCTGCAAAGATACTCTTTTGAAAACCAATTGTTATATATTTGCAACACAAAAATTGTGTCATTTAAATCCTCAACAAATTACACTATGAAAATCTTAAAACAAATAGCATATGTTCTGGTAACAATCATATTATCAGGCCTATCTCTGATTGCTCAACAGGGTTATCAGGTCTCAAAGTATAACTTGGATGATATTCGCCTGAGAAATAAAGTTGTTCCCCTTTCCAACAGTGTATATAAGTTGCTTGAATATCATGAAGTATCCGGAAATACAGATATTTTGCCTCTTGCAAAACCTTATACACGAATTGAAGTTTTAAAGTTGCTTGAAAAAATTGTAAACTCCCCTGATGTAACAACTCAAGAGAGAGAACTGGCAGAGAAATATTTAACATATTTTCTGAGAGAATCAAACGGAATACATCTTGCTACAGGGTCAGCAAAAAATACATACGGACTTATAGGAATAGGTACCAGTGCAGAGGTCAGAAGCGGTATTGGTAAGAATTCTTCACAGACTATAGTTATGTCGGCAGAACCATATCTGTCCGGAGATATAGGTAATAACCTTACATTTCATGCCTCACTGGGTCCGTCAATAGAGAAACTCTCCCCGGATTTGTTTTACGGCTCGTATACTAAAGATAAACAGGTGCATTTTCCTCATCAGGATGCGGGCTTCTCATATCTTCCTTACAGATTCGGATATGAAAGTATGAATATAAGAACAACAGTAGAAGATAAAGTTCCCGGATATGGCGAAATAACAGAGAGGGTGGCTGTAGGATTCATCTATTCTACAGAAATAGGTGCAAGCTGGTTTAACGGAGCTCTGCAGGTTGGGGTTAATAACCAGAGGAGGGCATGGGGCAACGATTTTGACAATCTTAACCTTTCAGCTTCTGCAAGAAAATTCCCGGCCTTTGAATTTAAATTGGCACCGCTAAGGTGGCTTAGATATTCGTACCTGCTTGGAAGTCTTCATTCAGGCAAGAGTCTCTATAGTAGTTATAAATCAGATATATACGGCTATGATGTAGGAGCACTTCAAAATAACTTTACACTACATATGCTTGAGATTGAACCTTGGGACTGGTTTTTATTGTCTGCTACAGCCGGAAATGTCTGGGTTAAAAGGTTTGAACTGAATTACATGATTCCATTTGTTTTTTCTCATCTTTCTGAGTTGGAGTCAGGTGACTATGACAATCTTACTATGAGTATAGATTTAATGTTCAGAATTCCGCGTTTTGGTAAAGTGTGGTTCAGCTTTTTTAACGATGAATTCAGTTTTATTGAAAAGGGGGATCTTCTTAAAATGCCTCGTAACAGATATGCATGGCAACTTGGATTTGTTAACAGACTGCCTTTTATCCCTCACACACTTTCGTCATTCAAATATTCGAGAGTCACTCCTTTTGCCTATACACATTATCCGGAAACACGTCTGAGCAACTTTAACGATCGTCCTTATGATATGACATATACTAATGACGGATTTAATCTGGGTTTTTATCTTCCTCCAAATTCTGGAGAGTTAAACTGGACATTAACAAGTTTTGCAATTAACAATCTTACCCTGACAATGGAAAACCGTTTTATTATGCACGGCACAAACGATTTGGCATCAGAGGAACTTAAACTAATTTTCGGAGATATTTACAGACATCAGTATGTGAATCCGGGTGAAGATATTCACCAATATCCTCTACTCGATTTTACAAAAGATGGTATATATGACTTTACGCTTAGTTCAGAAATAAGATTTGACTACAGGCTGACAAAAAGTCCTTACGTAGACTATTACAGACTATTTGGTACAGTTGGTGCAGCAAGAACATGGTGGCGAGAGAATATGAGCGGCGTTACCCCACCTAATCCAAGAAATATAGTAACACTCAGTCTGGGTATAGCAATTGACTTGTAAAATCCTGTAAAATAAAGTAGCGGTCACTTAAATTGTTATAATATCAAAAAACGAAAAGTGACCTTATTAATTGATAGTCATAATTATTGTTAAAATGATAAAGATCTGTTTTCAAAAAAAGTTACTATTGGTTTATCTTCTCTTGTTTGTTTCTTCATCTGTTTTGCATTCACAAAATATTGTGGGGTCTTGGCGAGGTGTACTAAAGATTCAAAATGTTGAATTAAGGATTGTATTTAATATCTCTGAGAAAGATTCTGTATTTTCTGCCATTATGGACAGCCCTGATCAGGGGGTTAAGGGGATTCCGATTCAAACAACAACTTTTACAGACGGAGTTTCATTAAGGATTGTTCATCCTCCGATTATGATGGAATATAAGGGGGTATATATGGGTGATAAAATTATTGGAACTTTCAGTCAATCAGGAATGTCTGTCCCATTAACCTTAATCTCTTCACCGGAAGAGGGTCCGAAAAGACCACAGGAGCCAAATGAACCGTATCCCTATTCTCAGGAAGAGGTGCTTTTTATTAATAAAACTGACAGTATTGTACTTTCCGGAACCTTTACATATCCAAAGGATTCCAAAGCCCATACTGCTGTTATATTAATCTCAGGCAGCGGGCCGCAAGACAGAAATGCAGAGATCATGGAACACAAATATTTTCTGGTGATTGCTGATATTCTTACAAGGAACGGCATTGCGGTATTAAGATACGATGAAAGAGGAATTGGAAAATCCGGAGGCAATTTTTTAACAGCTACTACATTGGATTTTGCGCGTGATGCCAAATATGCAGCCGATTATCTGATGTCAAGAGAAGATGTGAAAAGGGTTGGACTAATAGGACACAGTGAAGGTGGTTCAGTTGCTCCTTTGGTTGCATCAGAATCAGGGGATATTTCATTTATTATATTAATGGCTGGTCCGGGAGTGTCAGGAAGAGATATTATTCTTGCTCAGCAAGAGTTAATAGCATTGGCATCGGGTGTCCCTAAAGAAGAAGTAAAGAGATCAGTTGAGATAAACAGTTTAATCTTGAGCAAGATAACAGATGATAAAGATTCCGGATTAATCGAAAAAGAGTTGTACGATCTTTATAAGAACAAAATAGGAACAGAGATTAGTGATTCTGAAATTAAAAGACAAATTGCTCAGGTAACAAGTCCATGGATGAGGTTTTTCCTTAACCATAACCCTTCTGATGTACTTAAAAAGGTAAAATGTCCGGTGCTAGCCATTAACGGAACAAAAGACCTTCAGGTGCCTTATAAAACAAATTTAGAAGCGATATATGAAGCTTTAACAGGAGAGAAAAGACAGGATAACAAACCTGTTACACGATATAACAATATTGTTACAGTAGTTGAATTCGAAGGGTTAAATCATTTATTTCAATCTTGTGATACAGGACTTCCTGCAGAATACCGTAAAATTGAACAAACAATCAATCCTGAAGTTTTAAAAACAATAATTGACTGGATAAACGGGCTTTAAATACAATAATGATTCTAATATTAAGTAATTAATTTCCGCTATGGTATATAAACAACTTTTTGCCAACCGGATTTTTCACGGTCATTAACTGAAATTACTATGTAATTTTTCCCTTTTTGTCCGGAAAATGCATATCCTGTGGTTACTGTTTTCAGGTTTGCATTCCAATTGTTTGATTTGTTTATTCTCTCAAGCTCATAAACTGCATATTTTTTTGCATCTGAAGCATTATTCCAGCTTAATGCACTGCCCGTTACACTAACTTGAGGAATCCCGGGCACTGTCCCTGTATACTCCCCGAATTTCGGGACTAATGATAAATGTTTGTAAATATTTGATATAATATAACCGCCAAGATTGCCTGCAACATGATTTGTTCTGAACCAGCAATTCCCGTATACATTTGTAAGTGATCTGCTTAATGTAACCTGATTTAAAAATTGAACCGGATTTGAAAAGGCAGGGTAGGTGTTGTCTCCGTATTTATAGGCTGCTATACCCGGGACTACAGCTGTGCCGGCAGATTCGTTGTTCCAGAATCTGATATTGGCGTCAAAATCGGCTGTAGGGTGACCGATCTCCCAGTAAATCTGTGGTGCAAGATAATCTACATAACGACTCTTCATCCATGTTACTCCATTGGCATACACAGTCATTGCATTAGAATGTGTTCCCATAGGAGAGATTCCAAATGTTACATATGGCCTGATTGCCTTGATTGTATTTTTTACAGAAAGAACCATTTGATTAACATTCTCTTCTCTCCAGGTGTGAATATTTACATTATTTCCGTACTGCTCATATGCAAGCCTGTCATCAAATACATATGGATTTGTTGTTGATTTAGCACCTGATGGGTAAAAATAATCGTCAAAATGTATTCCGTCAACATTATAATTTTCCACAATTTCTCTCACTATATCGCAAATGTGGTCTCTAACCTCAGGTAATCCCGGATTCCAGTACCTTGTTCCCTGAAAAACGACATACCAATCAGGATGAGAAAGGGCAGGGTGATTGGGGGCATAGTACTGTGTATCGGAACCTACTCTATAAGGATTAAGCCATGCATGAAGTTCCATACCTCTGCTATGGGCCTCGTTTATAGCCTCCTGGAGGGGATCATAACCTGGATTTACCCCCTGAGTTCCTGTAAGATAATGTGACCATGGAACTAAATCTGAATTGTAAAAAGCATCAGAAGATGTCCTCACCTGGAAAAGTACAACATTAATATTCAATGCTTTTAGCTTATCAAGCTGACTTATGAGGAGTGCTTTTTGAGCAGTTGCTCCGGTTGCTGTCTGTGGCCAGTCAAGTGCCCATGCAGTTGTTAGCCACGCTGCCCGGAATTCATCTTTTTTAACAATAATATCTGTAGCTGCATTGAACTCTGCCGGCATCTCCTGTACCGGTGGTTCTCCGGGTCCGTTCGGATCATCAGGAATGGGGTCTTTACTACAAGATGATAGATAAAGTAAAGCGGATGCGACTAACGAAGCAGAAATAATTCTCTTGCAAACCATTTTGTCTGCTATAGTGTTGAATATCATTGGTTTTATATTTGTTTAATTAAAAAGCAGTCAAAGATAGTAAATATTATTTTTTACCTTTGCCTCAAATTCATCATTAATGATACGGACACTTCTATTTATAGGAACCGGAGGATTTCTCGGAACTATTGCCAGATTCCTCATATCTAAATTCAGTCATCAGATTTATCAGACTACCTTCCCGTTAGGAACTCTTATCGTTAACCTTGTTGGTTGTTTCATACTGGGAATAATATACGGAATTATGGAAAAAAGTGATGTTCTCACATCTGATATGAGATTGTTCCTCACAGTTGGCTTTTGTGGAGGATTCACAACATTTTCATCTTTTGCACTTGAAAATGCCAATATGCTTAAAGATGGAAATTCGTCATTATTCTTAATATATACTCTGGTAAGTGTAATAGTCGGTACAGGAGCTTTTATTGCAGGAGGGTTTTCAATTAGACTTTTTTAATGACAAAAAGTCATATCTGAAATGGTCTCATTATTAATTTCATCACAAAACTCATTATTATTTACGCCTCTCATTACTAGTGATTTCCTGACAATTTTTCAGGTTTTGCCTCTTTTTTAAGCTTGGTATTTTATTTGTTATTTTATGGATAGGAACGCGACAAGTGAGGTTCCTGAAACAGATTATTTAACAAACTAAAAACTAAAAACGGAGGTTATCATGACACTTATCAGAAGAAGCGAAAATTTACCAATGTGGTCAAATCTCTTCAATGATTTCTTTAACCACGATTGGAACGATTGGTCTCACAGGAATTTTTCCCTTACAAATACAACCTTACCATCTGTTAACATAAAAGAGAGTGAATCAGATTTTATTGTAGAGATGGCTGCTCCGGGAATGGAAAAGGGAGATTTTAAAGTAGAGGTAAACCAGGGAGTCCTTACAATTTCGTCGGAGAAGAGCAACGAAACAAAAGATGAACAGGGTAAATATACTCGTCAGGAGTTTAGTTATCAATCCTTCTGTCGCTCGTTTTCACTGCCAAACACAGTAGACAGCGATAAGATCGGGGCTAAATACGAAAGTGGAATTCTATATGTTTCAATTCCAAAAAAGGAGGAAGCAAAGCCAAAACCGGTGAGATTAATAGACATTGAATAAGAATCAGATTAAGTTTTAAAAAAGAGAGCCTTATGGTTCTCTTTTTTTATCATATATACTCAACAGCAATAAGATCAAGTGCATTTCTGTCTGCAAACAAATGATGAGATGCACCTTTAAGCCAGAGTTCCTCTTCTTCTTCACTTAAAATTACCGGCATTCTGTTTTTTGAATGAACAGCAGCAACAACACTGTTTGCTTCTGTAGTGAGAATGGTAAAAGTTTTATGAACTGTGTCATTGTTACGGTCATTCCAGATAGCATAAATGCCTGCAAAAGAGAATAATTGCTCATCCGGCATCGTAATCAGATATTTTTGCTTGTATTTTTTACCATTAATAGTTTCATCTTTCCACTCGTAAAAACCATCTGCAACAACAAGACAGCGGTTTGTAATACTCCCTCTGAACGAAGGTTTTGAATCAACTGTTTCAATTCTGGCATTAAGAGTGTATTTCTGAATCTCTGAGTCTGTTGCAAATGGAGGAATTAATCCCCAGGAGAAAGTATCGATATAATATGGCTCTATGTCGGTTATAACGGGACAATTGGGGTGCGAAAATCCGTTTGCAATCTCAAATGAGATGTCTGAATCCTCATTGCGGTATTTTGCCTTGAATCTGTTTGCAACAGCAAGCGCATCTTTAGATTGTCTGAAATAGAAGCACATTTTATCTCTCTATTATTGTTGTCTATAATCTATAAAACATTTAGGAATCAACTTGGTTCTTCAAAATTTGAGATCAAAAATACAAAGTAAAAAAATGATAATGTAAAAGATTAATTAAAGATTAGCAAAAAGAAAAGAGAGCCTGTTCGTTTAAAGAACAGACTCTCTTTAATTCTATTGCACCAAATGAGTCTTTTATTTCTTAATTCGACACCTTATGCACTTCGGCGGCGGCCTTTGCTCCAGAAGTCACCTTTTTTTCTTTTGCCTCCGTTTCTGAAACTGCTCTCCGATGGGCGGTTTCTTCCTTTTTCAGAGGTGAATTCAAGATTCTTTTCAACAATATCTGTATTGCTTTTAACCTTTTGCCATTTTGTGGCGTAAGCTTTAGGTCTGTCGTCTCTTCCGGGTGTATTGCTGCGTCTTTCTGTGTTATCACGATAACTACTGCGTTTTGAAGAGAATCTCTCTCCTTGCTCTCTGTTGACTGAGTATTCACGAGGCTGATCCTGATTGCGTTCTCTTGAGTATTCGCGTGGCTGCTCTTGATTGCGCCCTCTTGAATATTCACGAGTTTGCTCTTGATTTCTGCTGCGAGAGTACTCTCTGTTCCGGCCTTGTTCTCTTCTGACTGATAACTCTCTTGGCTGGTCAAATGTTCTGCCTTCCGAAGAGTCTCGGCGCTGGTTATTGAGACCTCTGTTATCTAAACTTTTAGATCTGTTTTCTCCTGACCTCTTACCACGACTGCTTGAATTAACGGAAGTTGAGCGAGGCGCAGAATTTCCCTGACTATTTTCTGCTTTCGGAGCTGAGTTCTTCGGCTTGCTTTTCTGTATTCTCTCCATCTTTTGAACACAAATCTGGCATTCAAAATCATGATCCTTAACAATGTCAATCTCTTTACCAATAAGCTTTTGGATACTTTTAAGATGACCTATTTCACCTGAATCGCAAAACGAAAATGCTGTACCTGAGTGACCAGCTCTGCCGGTTCTGCCTATTCTGTGTACGTATGTTTCAGGAGTTTCAGGAAGGTCATAGTTTACCACATGAGAGATCTGGCTAATATCTATTCCTCTGGCAGCAATATCCGTTGCAACAAGCACTCTAGTCTTTCTCTTTTTAAAATTGAGCAGAGTCTTCTGTCTTGCACTTTGGGACTTGTTACCGTGAATTGCATCACAAACTATTCCTGCCCTTGACAGATTTTTGGTGATTTTATCGGCACCATGTTTTGTACGTGAGAATACCAGAACAGATTCTGCCTCCTCTTCATCTGCAAGGATATTTATCAATAAGTCTGTTTTGTTTGCCTTATCGGCAAAAAAGAGGAATTGCTCAATCTTTTCGACAGTAGATGATGCAGGAGTAACTTCAATCTTTACCGGGTTATTAAGTAATGATTCAGCTAAATCAAGAATCTCTTCCGGCATTGTTGCAGAAAAGAGAAGAGTTTGTTTCTCTTCCGGAAGCATGTTTATTACTCGTTGAATGTCGGTAATAAAGCCCATATCAAGCATCAGATCTGCCTCATCCAGAACAAAGTGTTCTATCAGTGAAAGGTTAATATATCCTTGATTTACCAGGTCTAGCAATCTGCCGGGAGTAGCAACAAGAATATCAACTCCGTTACGGATTGCATCGGTCTGTGATCTTTGGCTTACGCCGCCATAAACTACTGTATGTTTGAGATTAGTGAATTTACCGTACCTTGCAAAGCTTTCAGCAACCTGTACTGCCAGCTCTCTGGTTGGAGTCAGTACAAGCGCCCGTATTGGCTTTCTTCTGTTGTGTTTTTTACCAAATAACTGAGGAGCTTCGTTTTCCGAAAGTTTTTGTATGATAGGAATTGAGAATGCTGCTGTTTTTCCGGTTCCTGTCTGGGCACATCCCAGTACATCTTTTCCCTCTAATAAAACCGGTATTGCTTGTTCCTGTATTGGAGTAGGGACTGAATAGCCCTCGTTTATCAGAGCCTTTAAAACTGGCTCGATAAGTGATAATTCGTTAAATGTCATTAAATTTTATTGATGATTGCGTTGATTAGTTGATGTTCACAAAACCATGTGAATTGAATCAACGACTTTGTATAAACGGCCGCAAAGCTAAGACAATTAATTCAATTAACCGCCAAGTTCTCTGAAAAGATTTATAAATGCAACCTCAACAGAGGCTTTAATTTGCTCTATGTCAATAATAAAACCCTCTTTACATATAGAGGTAACAAATTCGTCATGAGACCTTCCTCTCCTGTAATCGGGCTCTTTTGTGGGGTGTTTCAGGTATTTCGAGATAAGAGATATTTCTTCGTTAATGTTTAAAACTGCATGATAAAAGAGTGTCTTTCCATTAAGATACATTGATGAGCCTAATATCTTTTTCTCTCCGATGGAAAGGTCAGAAATACCCTTAGAATTTAGGTTCTTGATTCCGGCAATTGTTAATTGTTCAATCAGTTTATTGTTAATCAATTTGAAAATATCTTTTGGTTTGCCAAGAGTTTCGGCAGAAATTTTTGCAGAAAAAACCAACATTCTGGGAGAGAGTATAACACTCTCTCCACCGGTTGGCCTTTTAAATACTTTAATACCTTCGTTTACAACCCTTTCTGTATAAAGTGAACTTTCTGCATTGTTAGCTCTTCCCAATATAATGTAAACATTGTCCGGCTGCCACACTTTAAAACCAAATTCAGAGTCAGATTCTAGTATTTTTATATCAGGAAGGTCGTATTTTTGAACATTAACTTCATTATAAAAACTACTTTTTTCTAATATCCGGCTAAAGCGGTTTTCTGTTTTAAGTGCTTGTGTAAATGCTTGCATTTTATTTATATGTGAAAAGTACAGATTGTTTTGAGTACACGCAAGAATAAGATTCTATTTATGAATAGCTTTATCTACAGCTTCAAATCCAGCCTCCATAAATACCTCCGAAACAGTAGGGTGGGTGTGAACTGTTCGTGCAATGTCGTAAACAGTTGATTCAAGCTGCATATAGGCAGAAGCTTCATTTATAAGATCTGTCGCATTTGGTGCAACAATCTGAACTCCTAAAACTTCGCCATATTTTATATCTGACAAAATTCTTACAAAGCCCTCTGCAGAGCCCTCAGTCTGTGCCTTACCATTGGCAGATAGCGAGAATTCACTAATCTTGAACTCAACCCCAAGCTCCTTAATCTGAGCCTCGGTCATGCCAATCTGTGCTGCCTCTGGAACAGTGTACATATTCATTGGAATTTTGTTCATATCAAGCTTCTCATCAATTCCTTTAAGACGATTTACTACATTAAGACCCTGTGCAGAGCCTACATGAGCAAACATACTTAAGCCATTAACATCACCTACTGCAAATATTCCCTTTACAGATGTTTCAAAATGCTCGTCTACTGTGATATATCCATTTGAAGAATTAATTTCTATATCTGATGGAATCATATTGGCTTTACGGTCAGAAGCATTGATAATTATATCGCAAGGCACCTCCTCGCCATTTAAGGTAATTATGCCATTCTTAAATGCAGAATCAACGGATTCCATTTTAATATTAAAAAGAATTCTAATCTTCTCTTTTTTAAGTTTACCCAGCATAAAGTCACTAACATAGTTATCTGCTTTTGGCATGATCCTGTCGGTATCTGATGCCAGAGTAACGCTTCGGCCTGTCATCGCAAAGAGTTGTGCCAGTTCTACTGCTACGGGTGTCTTACCAATAACAACTATGTTTTGTGGCACCTCTCTCTCTTTAAAAAGCATGTCCGGTTCAATGACAAGATCTTTAAAAGAGCTTTTAAGCGCCGGGGATGAAGAACCTGTAGCTATTATAATGTTCTTTGTTTCAATAAGTCTGTTATCTGCAAGCACAGAGTTTGCAGATACAATTTTTGCTTCACCTTTGATAATTTCAACAGCATTCTTCTTTAATAAAAACTCTACACCTCCGGTAAGCTTCTTAACAATGCCATCCGAACGCTTAATCGCTTTATTCCAATTGAATGATACAGAGCCTTTTTCAATACCATCAATACCAAATCGTGAGGCATCTTTTGTGATTTTCTGATAGAGTTTAACGCTCTCCATTAGAGATTTGGAAGGAATACAACCCCAGTTGAGACACATTCCCCCAATCTGGTTCTTTTCGATTATGGCGGTTTTAAGACCAACCTGCCCTGCTCTGATTGCGGCCACATAGCCTGCAGGACCTGAACCGATAATTACTAAATCATACATATTAATTCCCTCCATTTTAATCCATTATTAGAGTTATTGGGTCTGACAGATATTCAATTACTGAATTTATGAAACGAGCAGTCTCGCCTCCGTCAGCAATTCTGTGATCGACAGATAACGAAAGTGGCAGAACTGTTCCGACCGCAATCTGATTATCCTTAACAACCGGTTTTTGATGAATCCTTCCGATTCCCAGAATTCCTGCCTGAGGGTAGTTAATAACCGGAACAGCATATAGTCCTCCGATGCTTCCGTAACTGGTAATTGTAAATGTGCCGTCTTTCATGTCATCAAGAGAAAGCTTTCCCTCTCTTGCCTTATCTGAAAGTCTCTGAATTTCGGCAGCTATCTCTTTAACAGATAGTTTGTCGGCATTACGTATTACAGGAACTACCAGACCCTTTTCTGTGTCTGTGGCAATTCCGATATTGTAGTACTTTTTGTAAATCATATTGCCTTTTTCTGTATCCATCTCCGAATTGAGGGCTCTGAATTTTCTTAGAGAGAGTGCTGTTGCCTTGATAATAAATGCAAGATATGTGAGTTTAACACCCTCTGAACTGTATCTCTCTTTATGCCTTGCCCTTAATGCTACAAGTTCAGAAATTTCAGCCTCCTCAAAAACAGTCATATGTGCGGCATTGTGCTTGCTCTGAATCATATTCTTAGCAATAGTCTTTCTAATTTGACTCAATGGTTCAACCTCTGTGAGGTTTCCGGTTGCATATGTCTGAGTAGAGATATTCGCATCTGATGAGCCGGCGGTTGCATTTCCTACCTTTGCTGCAGAGACAAAACCACTGATATCATCTTTGGTGACGCGTCCACCGGGGCCGCTCCCTTTTACCTGATTAATATCAATTCCCATATCCCTAGCCATTGCTCTTGCTACTGGCGTTGCAAGCACCTTCTGATTTTTGCCGATAGCTTTCGTTTGACTATCCTGAACACCCTCTTTGCTGGCTGACAGAACAATACTGTTACCGGCAACCTCAAGGGTTCCTACAACACCTGCGCCCTCCTCTTCGACAACTTGTGTACTCTTCTTTTCTGAGTCCGGTTTTGCTGCTTCATCAATCGCGGCTTCTCCCTCGACTCCTTCAAGTTCAATTTCAACCAAAGCAGAGCCTACATGAATCGTCTCGCCCGGCTTGCCAAATTTTGCTGCAATTATACCATCCTTAGGGGAGGGGATTGCAGTAACAACTTTATCTGTCTCCATTGTTACAAGAGGATCTCCCATCTTTACTGTCTGACCTTTTTCTACATGCCACTCTACAATTACACCCTCTTCGAGACCTTCGCCTATATCAGGAAATTTAAATATATATCTCATAATATTAGTATTTTACAATCCGTTCAATTTCATAGAATATTTTGTATGGGTCCTGCATATAATGGTGTTCACCTTTAGGAAGAGGAACAATAACATCAAAAGCTGCAACCCTTGCTGGAGGTGCTTCCAGATAGAGAAAAGCCTCTTCGATTGCAATCTGACTGATTTCTGATCCTACTCCGTAAGTTCTCGGCCCCTCAGTGACAGTTATTATTCTACCAGTCTTTTTAACCGATTTGGCGATAGTTTCACGGTCTATAGGGTATATTGACCTCAAATCTATAATTTCTACACTTATTCCTGCCTCTTTTGCCATTACTGCAGCCTTTTGAACCTCTCTTACCATGGCTCCGTATGCAACTACGGTAACATCGTTCCCTTGTGTCAATACATTTGCCTTTCCCAAAGGGATCGTGTATTTACCTTCTGCAACTTCCTGCTTGATGGCTCTGTAGATTCTTTTAGGCTCCATATACAGAATGGTATCGTTGCTTTCTATAGCAGCAATGAGCATTCCCTTTGCATCGTGTGGAGTTGATGGAACAACAACCTTTAAACCGGGGATGTGGCCAAAAATAGCCTCCATACTTTCGCTGTGATGCTCAAGAGCATTGATGCCTCCTCCGTATGGCATTCTGATAACCATAGGTGTCTCATATTTGCCCCTGCTACGATTTCGCATACGGGAAGCGTGGCTTATTATCTGATTGAAAGCCGGATAAACGAAACCACAGAATTGCATCTCAACTACCGGCTTTAATCCCGCTACTGCCATACCTATTGCCGTTCCTACAATTCCTGACTCTGCCAGAGGACTGTCAAAAACTCTCTCTGAACCGTATTTTTTCTGTAGACCCTCTGTAACTCTGAAAACTCCACCCTCAACACCTACATCTTCGCCGTATACAATAACAGATTTGTCCTCGGCAAGCTTAATATCCAATGCATCATTAATTGCATTGACCATATTCATTATTTTCATACTTCTCTTAATTATAATTATTTAACCTTACCGGATTTCCACTGTAAAAAACGATCGTATTGATTCTCCTGCTCTTTAAGATCGTCAGGCATCTCTGCATAAAGATGACGGAATACATCCTCCTTTGGATATGGAGGGTGGTTCTCGGCTTCGATAAACTGTCTGTCAATCTCCTCTTTAAACTGAGGAATAATTTTCTCCTCCTCCTTCTCGCTCCACATATCATTTCCGATAAGATAAGCTTTTAAACGCCTGATCGGGTCTTTTTCTTCCCATGACTCTTCCTCCTCCTTGGTCCTGTACTTTGTTGGGTCATCGGAGGTAGTATGAGCACCTTTGCGATATGTAACTGCTTCTATAAGTACAGGCCCCTCACCGTTAAGACAAAGTTCAGATGACTCTTCCAGTACTTTGTACATTGCGAATATGTCATTTCCGTCAACCTGAATTCCTTTCACTCCGTATGCAACAGATTTAACAGCAAGATTTTCAGAAGCTGTCTGCATACTAGTTGGAGTTGATATACCATATTGGTTATTCTGTATTATGAAAATTACAGGCACCTTCCAAACTCCTGCAAAATTAATTGCTTCATGAAAATCACCTTCTGATGTACCTCCATCACCCACAAATGCATAAACAACCTTCTTCTCTTTTTTATAATTGATTGCATAACCTATCCCGGCAGCATGAACAAGTTGTGAAGCAATGGGAACACTTATAGGCAATGTGAATTTTGCATTTTTAAAGTTTGACCCCTCTTCGTTACCCATGAAATAGAGAAACATCTCTTTGAGAGTAACCCCTTTTGCAAGCATAGTCCCTAACTCTCTGAATGCAGGAACCATCCAGTCATGATCTTTGATCAACGCCCCTGCGGCGGCAGCAATTGCCTCTTGTCCATAATTCGGAGGATATGTATAAATTCTGCCCTGACGCTGGTAAGATACGGTTTGAAGATCTGCTGTCCGTGCAAAGAGCATATCTTTATATATCTTAACCAGTCTTTCAGGCTCAATTTCAGGCATCCACTTAGGGTTGGTAATCTTGCCATGATTATCCATTACCTGAAACATTTTATTTTTTAAAGGTGTATATTCTTTAAACATTATTACGTATGGTTTTTTGATTTGTTTTCAAGTATAACAGTCAAAAGCTCATTTTGTTGAAATTCACAATTGCTTAGATAAATCCATTACTTTTTTTCTAAATTTACAAACCGTTAAAAACTCTTTCTCCACAACGTTTTAAAAGAAATAACCAATGACTAAAAAAGAGATAACAGAGCTTCTCACAAGGGATATTTATGAAAACTTTGCTCGGGAGTGCGCTAATATTATTATCAATGAAAAGGGAGAGGCGACACTTTTTGAATTACTGCATGATATAATAAACAGAGATAAGAGTTCTTTGGATAAATTAGGACTTATAAAGGGATATGAAATAAATAAAGCAGAGTTCCGTGCAGCATATGTATTTGAATATGTATTCTTTGCTGATCCGACAATCCTGATTAACAGGGTAGAAGAGTTTGCAGATTTATTTCCAAAAGTAAAAGGAGAGAGTGCAAAAAGGCATTTGAGTAAGATAATGGCTAATCTTTTAGATAAAATTGAAATTGATAAATATTGTAATCAATTTGAGATAGTTGCTTCGTCACTTATTGATTGGATCATGAAAAAAAATGTAAGAGTTGCTGTAGTGGTATGGGCAGTTGAATGCCTCATTGTACTTAAATACAGATATATTTGGCTACCTGAAATTCTTGAAGAGATACTCGAAAATCTTTCTGAAAATCCAACTGCCGGAATGAAAGTAAGGCTTAAAAAGTGGAAAATTCAATCATGATAAATCTTATAAATTATTATATTATTATGGTATTTATATTTAATATTTAAATAAGATTAAATATTTATATCATATAGTTAATGTATTTCATCCATAAAAATGCATTTAAATAAATTTTAGTAATAATTTAAATAATTTCTAAAAACCTTTGTTGTATTAATTTTTTTATACATTTGCAGGGTGTAATTATTAATTCAGCTTACAAATTATAATACAATAATAATGTCAGAGAAATTTATTATATCACTAAAAACAGAGAAACTCTGTAATGGCATTATTAAGGCTAAAACCCGCATCTTTCTGATTTGGGTCATTTCACTATTTATTTTTATCGTCATTACCTGACCTTAAAGGATCCCGTTTAGGCATATAAAGTAGAATTGCTTGCACAGAGGATCCTGAGGCAAGAGGGCGAAGCCTTTTTAATTAAGTATGAATTAGAAAAACTTTAAGATATGAAAGAACTTAGAAGTAAAGAGTCCACCAACGGAAGGAAAATGGCAGGTGCAAGGGCATTATGGAGAGCCAATGGTATGAAAGATTCGAATCTTGGCAAACCTATTATAGCAATTGCAAATTCATTCACTCAATTTGTCCCGGGGCATATGCATCTGCATAAAGCAGGGCAACTTGTAAAAAGGGTGATTCAAGAGGAGGGTTGTTTTGCCGCAGAGTTTAATACAATTGCAATAGATGATGGAATTGCAATGGGTCATAGCGGGATGCTTTACTCATTGCCTTCAAGAGATCTCATCGCTGACAGCATCGAATACATGTGTAATGCACATAAAGCTGATGCCCTTATCTGTATTACAAATTGTGATAAAATCACACCAGGTATGTTAATGGCTATGATGAGGCTGAATATTCCTTCTATCATTGTATCGGGAGGTCCCATGGAGGCAGGAAACATTTTCGGGGAAAAAATTGATTTGGTTGATGTAATGGTTGCAGCAGGTGATAAAAGCGTTGGCCAGGCACGTGTAGATGCGTTAGAGAGGAGTGCCTGTCCCACTTGTGGTAGCTGCTCGGGAATGTTTACTGCCAATTCCATGAATTGTTTGAGCGAGGCTATAGGGCTTGCTTTGCCGGGCAATGGAACTGTACTTGCAACTCATATCAGACGAAATGAGCTAATCGAAAAAACAGCACGGACAATCGTGAAAAATGCCTTAAGATACTATAGAACAGGTGATCAGTCTGTTTTACCCAGATCTATCTCAACCCGCGAAGCATTTATAAATGCAATGACTATGGACATAGCTATGGGTGGCAGTACAAATACAGTACTTCACCTTCTAGCAATAGCGAATGAGGCAGAGGTAAATTTCACTCTAAGCGATATTGATGCTCTTTCTAAAAGGGTTCCTGTGTTATGCAAAATTTCTCCAAACGGAGAATATCATATGCAGGATCTTAACAGAGCAGGTGGTGTTATCAGAATATTGTCTGAATTAAACAGAGTGGGACTGATTGATACTAATACAATTCGGGTAGATTACCCAACACTTATGGAGGCTCTTGAAGAGAATGATATAAGTAATGGAAATCTTTCACCGGAAGCAAAACTAAACTATCTGTCATCACCTTCAAACAGCTACTATCCAATGTTGGACCGTGATCCAATCATGGGTTGTATCCGAGATGTGTCACATTCTTATTTAAATGAGGGAGGGCTGGCTGTTTTGTATGGAAATATTGCAACAAATGGCGCCGTAGTGAAGAGTGCAGGTGTAAATATTAAGCTCTTCAAATTCAGCGGAACAGCTATTGTATATGAATCACAGGAGGCCGCAGTTCATGGGATCCTTTCCGGAGAAGTTAAGCCTGGAAATGTTGTTGTGATTCGCTATGAAGGGCCTAAAGGTGGACCGGGAATGCAGGAGATGTTATATCCAACATCATATCTGAAATCGGCAGGTCTGGCTGAATCCTGTGCATTAATTACTGATGGACGATTTTCCGGAGGAAGTTCGGGTCTTTCTGTTGGTCATATCTCTCCCGAAGCTGCTGCCGGAGGTGAGATAGCCCTTATTGAAAATGGTGATATTATAGAGATAAACATTCCTGATAGAATTATTTCAGCCCGGATTCCTCAATCCGAAATGAGCAGACGCAAGTTTGAAAAAGAGAGAGATAGAGAGATTGCATATAGACCAAAAAACAGAGAAAGAGCTATAAGTAAAGCGCTTAAGGCATACTCGTTAATGGTGTCCTCAGCTGATACAGGAGCAATAAGGATTATTGATTAATAATGCTATGTTAAAGAGAAAGATAAAAGGGGCGGAAGCACTTTTACTCTCTCTTCTTAAAGAGGGAGTTGATACAATTTTTGGTTATCCGGGGGGGACAATAATTCCTCTTTATGACCAATTATACAACTATGAAGACAGGATTAACCACATTCTGGTGAGACATGAACAATGTGCTGTCCATGCTGCTGAGGGATATGCCCGGGCTACGGGAAAAACAGGAGTTTGTGTTGCAACAGCAGGGCCGGGTGCAACCAATACTGTTACGGGAATTGCAGACGCATATATGGATTCTACTCCAATTGTTTGCATCACAGCACAAGTTGGTGTTGATAAACTTGGAACAAACTTTTTTCAGGAGGCAGACACAATTAGTATAACAATACCTGTAACAAAATGGAGTTATCAGATAACTTCTGCAGACGAAATTCCGGGAATAATTGCTAAGGCTTTTTATATAGCCAATCACGGTCGACCCGGCCCTGTTCTTATAAGCCTTACAAAAACTGCCCAGACAGAGATGACAGATTTTGAATATGGACATTACAGACCATTAAACATTAACAGTAATGTCAGAAGTACAAATTTAACTTCACTTGCAAAAGAGGCAGCAGAAATGATTAACGACTCTAAGAAACCAATAATTATTGCAGGTCAGGGCGTTGTAATTTCAGGCGCAGAGAAACAACTTGCAGACTTGGCAGAGAGAGGGAATGTGCCGATTGCGTGTACCCTGCTTGGACTCTCTTCAATTCCAACATCACATCCTCTTTTTGCCGGAAATGTTGGAATGCACGGTAATCTTGCACCAAATGTAATGACTCAACAGAGTGATCTGATAATTGCAATAGGCATGAGATTTAGCGACAGGGTTACAGGAGATACCACACGCTATGCACCAAATGCAAAAATTATCCATATAGATATTGATAAAGCTGAATTCAATAAGAATGTTAAGGTGCACCTTCCTGTTTTGGGTGACGTAAAGGAGGTTTTAGCAGAGATTAACCCAAAAATAAAGAAGAGAGCAAGAGGAAAATGGTTTGAAATTATGAGAAGTGCTCGTGAAAGAGAGTTCAGTGAGGTTATCGGAAAGGTTCTTGACAGCTCTGCTGAAGGAGGAATCAGTATGGCAAGAGCAGTAGATGCTGTTTCCAGGGCCACCCAAGGAGATGCAATAATTGTAACTGATGTAGGTCAGCACCAAATGTTTGCAGCCAGATACTCAAAATTCAACCATACAAGAAGTATGATAACTTCCGGCGGTCTCGGAACAATGGGCTTTGGACTGCCTGCAGCAATAGGTGCAAAAATCGGAATGCCCTCTAAAAAAGTTGTACTGATTGTTGGTGACGGAGGGCTTCAGATGTCTCTTCAAGAGCTAGGAACAATTATGCAGTCACAAGTTGATGTAAAGATTGTTCTCCTTAACAACTCATATCTGGGGATGGTAAGACAATGGCAGGAGCTCTTTTTTGACAGGAGATACTCATTTACACATATGGTTAATCCCGGTTTTTGCACAATAGCAAAAGCATATAACATTGAATCAAAGCTGGTTGAGGATGCTTTAGATCTTGAGACATCAATTGAAGAGATGATTTCATCAGATAAAGCCTATTTGCTGGAAATAAAGACAATTAAAGAGGAGAATGTCTTCCCTATGATTCCGGCAGGGGCATCTCTGGATGAAATAATATTTGTAAACAAATAATTATCAGTGCTATGAAAAGAGAGTATATTGTAGTTGCATTTGTCAACAATCAGATCTCGGTTCTTAACAGAATCACATCTGCATACCTTAAACGTCACATAAATATAGAGAGTCTTAATGTATCGGAATCCTATATTAAGGGAGTAAGCACAGTGGTCATATCGGCAATTACCACAAAAGAGACTACAGAGATGATTGTCAATCAACTAGGTAATGCAATTGACATTCTGAATGTTCAGTTTTATCTTCAGGAAGAGTTGGTTTACAAAGAGATGGCACTTTATAAAGTATCAGCAAGAATTGTAGATAATAAAAGAAGATTTGACTATATCCTTAACAGCTCACATGGTAGGGTTATCGAGATTAACAACGAATTTCTGATTCTTGAAAAGTCAGGTTCACGAACAGAGTTGGAAAAGCTTAGAGATAAGTTGGATAGCATGAACATGCTTTCTGGCTTCTCACGTTCAGGTAATGTTGTACTTCACAGAGAGTCAATGGAGAACCTAATGCAGAAAGTATCTTAAAATCAATTAATATTTTAATAAAAAACAATTATGGCAAAGATGAATTTTGGAGGCACAGAAGAGAATGTGGTTACTCGTGATGAATTTTCTCTCGAAAAAGCTAAAGAGGTATTAAAGAATGAGACAATTGCAATTATCGGATACGGGATTCAAGGGCCGGGACAGGCGCTTAATCTAAGAGATAACGGTTTTAACGTTATAGTAGGGCAGCGTTCCGGAACAAAAAGCTGGGAAAAGGCTGTTACAGACGGCTGGATTCCTGGAGAGACGCTGTTTAACATCCCTCAAGCGGCCAAAAGAGGCACAATAATCCAGTATCTCCTCTCTGACGCGGGTCAGATTGAACTCTGGCCTCAGATTAAAAATGAGCTTAAAAAGGGCAAAGCATTATACTTCTCACACGGTTTTGCTATCACTTACAGTCAGAGGACAGGGATTGTACCTCCTGAAGATGTAGATGTGATTCTGGTTGCACCAAAAGGGTCGGGGACATCTCTCCGAAGACTCTTTCTGGAGGGCAGGGGACTCAATTCCAGCTATGCAATTTATCGGGATGCAACAGGCAGAGCATTTGAAAGGGTTGTAGCACTTGGCGTTGGAATAGGGTCAGGATATCTTTTTGAAACAACTTTTAAAAAAGAGGTATACTCCGACCTTACCGGGGAGAGAGGAACACTTATGGGTGCCATTCAGGGAATATTTGCAGCACAATATGAGACACTCAGAGAAAATGGACACTCTCCTTCGGAGGCTTTTAACGAGACAGTAGAGGAGCTTACACAAAGTCTTATGCCACTTGTTGCCGAGAACGGGATGGATTGGATGTATGCAAACTGCTCAACAACAGCTCAAAGAGGAGCATTAGACTGGTGGAAAAGATTCAGAGATGCATCACTTCCGGTTTTCAAAGAGTTGTACAGAGAGGTTGCTGCAGGGAACGAAGCTCAGATATCGATAGACTCAAACAGTAAACCTGACTACAGGGTCAAGCTTGAAAAGGAGCTTGATGATTTGAAAAACAGCGAAATGTGGCGGGCAGGCGAAGTCGTAAGAAGTTTAAGACCGGAAAGAAACAGATAATTGAAAAATGAGTTACTTTCCTTCATTAAAAGATATCTCTAAAGCGCGGCTTACAATTCAGGAGGTTGTTTCACCAACACCTCTGACAGAAAATGTCTATCTGTCTGAACTATATGAGTCATTTATTTTGCTCAAAAGAGAAGATCTTCAGGTTGTAAGATCCTATAAAATCAGAGGAGCTTACAACAAAATCAAGAGCCTGTCCGCTGCTAAAATTAAAATGGGAGTTGTTTGCGCCAGTGCAGGTAACCATGCTCAGGGTGTCGCCTATTCATGCAAAAAACTGGGCATTAAAGGGACAATATTTATGCCTGCAACCACCCCTAAACAGAAGACAGAGCAGGTTAGAATGTTTGGAAACGGATGTACAGATATTATACTCACCGGAGACACTTACGACGCATCATATGAAGAGGCACAAAAATACTGCAAAGAGAGCGGCAAGACATTCATCCACCCCTTTGACGATCCAAAAATAATTGAAGGTCAGGCTACAATCGGAATAGAGCTTCTTGAACAAACCCGGGAACATATCGACTACATCTTTATACCTGTTGGAGGTGGCGGACTCGCTTCAGGCGTTGGCTCCTACATTAAACATATGAGTCCCGATACAAAAATTATCGGCGTGGAGCCATCCGGTGCACAGAGTATGAAAGCATCGTTCGAATCGGGCAGAGTAGAGGCACTTGAGTCAATTGACCGGTTTATTGACGGAGCTGCCGTAAAACGGGTAGGAGATATTACCTACGCTGTGTGCAAAGAGGTACTTGATGATATAATTGCAGTACCGGAAGGTGCAGTATGCAGCACTATTCTTGAACTTTATAACAGAAATGCAATAGTTGCAGAGCCTGCCGGTGCATTATCTATTGCTGCTCTTGGATTGTACAGGGAGCAGATAAAGGGCAAAAGGGTAGTCTGTATCGTAAGCGGAAGCAATAATGACATAACACGTACCGAAGAGATAAGGGAGCGTTCACTTCTCTATGAGGGTCTGAAACATTACTTTATCATACGCTTCCCGCAACGTTCGGGAGCTCTGCTATCATTTATTCGCGATGTTATGGGACCAAACGATGATATTACCCACTTTTCCTATTCAAAAAAGACCAACAGAGATCAGGGGCCTGCGCTGATCGGGATTGAGGTAGCTTGTTCGGAAGATTTCAAATCTCTGATAGACAGGATGAATCAACAAAAAATAGTTTACGAATATATAAATAACAGAGAAGACCTTTTCGGGATTCTCATTTAAATAAAACATTATGGACTGGTCAAAACTCGCCTTTTCCTACACAAAAACAAACACAATCATTACTTCACTTTACAAAAACGGAGAGTGGGGGCCGCTTGAGAGCAGTACTGACGATACTATCAGAATAAGCGCACTGGCCGGATCGCTGCAGTACGGGATAGAGGCATTCGAAGGTCTGAAGGCTTACGAAGGGTGTGATGGCAAAATACGCCTCTTTCGTCCAGAAGAGAATGCAAAACGGCTACAAAGGTCGGCAGATTTTCTTGGTGTTCAGGCTCCATGTACAGATATGTTTATTAAGGCATGTGAGAGGGCAGTGCTGGAGAATCGCGAGTTTTTACCTCCATATTCATCGGGAGCATCACTTTATATAAGACCCTTTATTATAGGTGTTAATCCGCAAGTTGGACTTATTTGCCCGCATGAAGTTTTATTTGTTGTAGCTGTTACCCCGGTTGGAGCTTATGCTTCCGAGGCACTTAAACCTATAAGGGTTCTGTTGGCCAGAGATCACGACAGGGCTGCACCAATGGGCACAGGGAGCTATAAGATCGGAGGAAACTATGCAGCGGCTATGCTGGCCGGGATTAGGGCAAAAGAGCAGGGATACTCTATGATTCTCTATTTGGAATCGTCCAACCGAAAATATATTGACGAATTTTCCTCTTCAAACTTCTTTGCAATTAAAGGCAACATTTACATAACACCCGATTCTGATACAGTTTTGCCCTCAATAACCAACAAATCGCTTTTGCAGCTGGCTCAGGATATGGGTTTGACTACAGAGCGACGAAAAATAGCCCTTGAAGAGCTTCACGAAATGGATGAGATTGGCGCCTGCGGTACGGCAGTTGTCATAACACCAGTGCACGAGGTTGTAGATAATCTCAACAATAGAACCATTAGTGTTGGTGAAAGCGATAGGGCAGGGCATATTTCAACCGCTCTGTACAACAAACTCACCGGTATCCAATTTGGCCGCGAATATGACCAACACCAATGGTGCCGAGTTATTGGTTAAAATCTAGTAATAGATTGTTAATATGATTATTGCTTGAGAACCCTTTTGATTTTATTGGACTCCTTAATCAGCTCTTTTACCTCCTCCTGTTCGTCTTCGGCAATAAGATTGCGAAACTTTTGGAGCTGTTTGATGTAGGTGTCCAAGACAGTTATCACATTATCTCTGTTCTGACTAAAGATGGGGGCCCACATGTCGGCAGAACTCTTTGCAAGTCTTACAGTTGAATCAAAACCGCCGCTTGCCAGGTCAAAAATGTGTTTTTCATTTTTCTCTTTTTCCAAAACTGTAAGTGCAAGTGCGAAAGAGCTTATGTGAGAAATATGCGATACATAGGCAGCATGAACATCATGATTGGTACTGTTCATGTAAATTATCCGCATATTTAATGCCTCGTACATCCTTTTTGCAACGGTAAGTGCCTTAATTCCACTCTCCTCAGTATCAGTGAAAATTACTGCCTTTCCGTCGAAAAGACCCGAAACGGCAGCCCAGGGGCCTGAGTATTCTGTTCCGGCCATAGGGTGGGCGGAGACATACTGTTTTCTGTTTTTGTGGTATTTAATAACCTGTGCAATGCGGCTCTTTGTTGAGCACATATCGGTCACATACTGATTTTCTACAAGATCAAGCACTCTTGGGAGTATTGTCACCTCCGCATCTGCAGGTATTGCAATAATCACCAGCTCTGCCTGCTTAACTCCATCCTCCAGGTTACATATCTCATCCACCAACCCAATATTAAGTGCAGCATTAGCATTAATACGGTCATTATCAACTCCTAAAATTTTTGTTGCAAAGCCTCTTTTTCTCAGATCTATGGCAACAGAGCCACCCATAAGACCCAGACCGATAACTGTTATAACCATTATTAAAATATTTAAACCGAAAACAGCCCAAATATAGTGATAATAGGGTTACATCAATTACTTAAGTTCATTCATTTTTTGCATTACCTTGGCCTGATACTCCGGAAGGTATTTTGTGGTAACTGCTGACATCATCTGCTGATTGATTTCGGGAGTAAGCTTAAGCACCTTTTTCATAACAGGACTTTCATATAATTTGATAAGCTCTTTAATCTCTTGTTGAGTAAAATACTTATCATAATATTTAACCATCTCTTCATTTAAAATTTTCATAGACATATTTTTGCCCTCTTGCATTACATACTCAACAAATTTGTCATATTTTGCCTTTTGCTCCTCTCCCTGAACACTGGCTCTTGCCTGTTGCAAAAATGCTCCGGAAACCTGAGTGGTTACCAGATCCATCATCTTCTCGCTCTCCATTACTTCGAGTAACTTCTTAATATCGGCTGTCTTGTCCTGAGCACTTAATACTGTTGTAAATGAGCAAAATAGAATGCAAAAAATAAATAGCTTTTTCATTTTCAATGATTTAAAAGGGTAAATAATTTAATGTGATAGAACTCAACTGGTTCAAAGGTATAATAAAATTGGATAATGGTGTATAAATAGAGAAATTTTATTGAAGGTAACGTGCCGAAAAAGTTCTAATAGAGATGATTGACCAATCCATTAAATCTTTAAGAAAAACTGCTCAAAATGAGATATCACCTTAGTAATTGACTTTTTGAAAATATTTTTCAATAACCATCAGGTGAATCAGCCGCTCTTTGGCCGGGTTTTGAAACTGTTTGATGTAGTTGTGAGCATTTTGAATTATCTGTTCACACTTTTCAGGGTGTGAAATGTAGTAGTTAAGTTTTTCAATAAGATCAGTAAAGTCATGTTTTATTTCAATATAGTGGAAATCGGGTATCAGTTTAGCCTCCATAAACCATGTCTCATATACCGGACGTGGCATTACGGCCACTGAATTTGAAGACATTACCCACTTAAGGTTTGAAGCAACATCATTGCCTTCGAGACAAAGTATAAATTTAAAGTCTAGGTGGTCGTCTATGGCAATGGGCTTTACGCTCCACTCAGGGTGAGTGCCAAGCCTCTTATTTATATTTCCAAGATCACACATCGGATGACCGAAGTACATCTCCCAGAATTTGATTCTGTGAGGCTGATCGACAAATGCCCGCCCTATAAGGATATCCTTTTTATCCCGGAAGTTTCTTTTATCCTTCACAAATGTGAAGTGCCTGTTTTTATCAAGGTTTAAGAGTACAGAATTTGAGTTGTTATTGCCAATTGGGCGGCTTTTAACAAAAGAGGGAACCTCAGGAACAAAAGTGATATCACCAAACAGAAAACTAGCATAACAGTCACTTTTGAAATATCTCATATACTCGTATGTGTCAAAGAAGTACATGCTGCCAACTCGTCTGTTACTTAAAATAGCTCCTGGCTTCAGTCTATGCACCGGAACCAGTTCTGTTCCATCTTCTCCCTTTTCAGTCAAAGGCTTTTTTAAATCTGAAAGTTTATTGTAATAGTTTACCCTCTCAAGAATATAATCTTGCTCTTGCTTATTAAGCTTTGAATATGAATTTAAAATGCTTTTGCACTTGATAAGAGTAGCAAATCGAGGCGTAACATACCATCTGATACCATTTTTAAGATAGTAAATGAGCTTGCTGTTTTTATGTTTTCTGCTCTTAATTAACTGCTTTAATTTAGGTATCATAATTATGTACAGATGAATTATTAATATTCTATTTTCCGATACAGAATTTGCTGAATATATTGCCCAGAATCTCTTCGGTGTTTATCTCTCCTGTGATTTCACCTATGTGAAACAGCGCTTCTCTTATGTCCTGCGCAAGGAGGTCTGTTGGAATTTCATTGTCAAGACCCTCCGAAACTCGTATAAGTGCAGTTTTTGCATCTTTAAGTGCTTCAAAATGTCTGATGTTGGTAACAAGGGTGGAGTAGGAGTCATCTGCAGTGTCAATACGGCATTCAAGCAGAGCACCACGGAGATTATCAATGCCTTCTAAAGTCTTTGCAGAAATAGGGATAATCACGGAAGGCCGGATATTATTCTCTTTACATAGTGACTTTATTTCTGCAATAAAATCATCAATTACTTTTACATAATATCTTGTTTGCAAATCTTCACCTGCAATCGAGTCATAAGCACTTCCATAAACAGTGGGTGGGTTTAAATTGCTCTCAGATAATGTACTCATTATCCTGTCTGTTTTATTAAGAACAATAACTATTCTCTGATTTGTGCAATCGGCTGTTGATGCAAGCTGAGATATGCTCTGTGCAAAGAATTCGGGTCTTTCAGCATCAAGCATAAGAATTACAACTGAGGCGCTACGAATCTTTTCATATGTTCGTTCGATACCTATCATCTCAATTGTCTCTTTTGTCTCTCTGATCCCAGCAGTGTCTATAAAACGAAATCCGACTCCGTTTATATTCATCTGCCCTTCGATATAATCTCTTGTAGTTCCGTGTATGTCTGATACAATTGCTCTCTCTTCTCCAAGCAAAAGATTGAGAAGAGTGCTTTTACCGGTGTTTGTTGCACCCGCTATTGCCACAGGAATACCGTTTTTAATGACATTCCCAAGTCTGAATGAATCTATCAGGTTTGTAATATGGCCATTAATCTTCTCAAGAAGTGATTTCAGGTGACTTCTGTCTGCAAATTCAACATCTTCCTCAGCAAAATCAAGCTCCAGCTCCATAAGTGAAACAATTTCCAACATAGAGGCACGCATTTGCGATAGCTCTTTTGAAAAACCTCCTTTCATCTGTTGCAGTGCAACTCTGTGTGATGCCTCATTTTCAGAGGCTATAAGGTCGGCTACAGCCTCTGCCTGAGCAAGATCCATTTTACCGTTCAGAAACGCTCGTTGAGAAAATTCCCCGGGTGTGGCAAGTCTTGCACCACTGTTTATGAGAAGCATTAGTATCTCCTGTTGTATGTAAAACGAACCGTGACACGAGATTTCAGTCATGTTTTCACCGGTGTATGAGTATGGTGAATGGAAAACCGACACAAGAACTTCGTCAATTACTCTTTTTCCATCGAAAATAGTGCCGAAGCGGAGTCTGTAGCCCCGTGTCTCCGATAGGGAATTTCCTTTTATTGGTTTAAATATCTTATCTGTAACAGCAATTGCGTCAGGGCCGCTTACTCTTATAAGTGCTATTGCACTCCTTCCCTGTACGGTAGAAAGAGCGCAGATTGTATCAGTATTATTAGTGGCCATCTCTCTGTATTTTATACGGTTAAATTAACCCTTTTTTACAAGAAGTACAACATTCTCCAGATGATGAGTATGTGGGAACATATCTACCGGCTGAACCTTAGTTATCTCATAATTATCCCCAATCAGGGCAATATCCCTTGCCTGAGTCGCCGGATTACAGCTTACATACACTATTTTATCAGGAGCGGCTGAGGAAACTACCTTGGCTACATCGGGATGTATTCCTGCTCTTGGCGGATCAAGTACAACAACATCCGGCTTACCATTCTGTTCAATAAAGTCCGCTGACAGCAAATCCTTCATATCACCTGCATAAAAGCTGCAATTTTTAATATTGTTCTCTTTTGCATTTATTTTTGCGTCTTCAATTGCTTCGGGGACATACTCAATACCAATTACTTTAGACACCTGACTTGCAAGAAACAGGGCAATAGTACCTGTACCTGTATAAAGGTCATAAAGAATCTCATCTCCTTTAAGAGCTGCAAACTCTCTAACAACAGAGTATAAACGGTAAGCTTGATTTGAGTTTGTCTGATAGAATGATTTTGGACCAATTCTAAAAGTAAGGTCCTCCATTTTTTCCTTTATATAGGGCATTCCTGAGTAGTTGAAGCAGTCCAGATCAGATATTGAGTCATTTTTCTTACTGTTGATAACCCAGTTTAAAGAGGTAATTGAGGGAAACTTTTCTTTTAATGCGTTTAAAAGCAGTTCTCGTTTCTCTATATCTTCTTTTGCAAATACCACAATCACCATTACCTCTCCTGTAGTAGATGTTCTTATTACAAGAGTACGAAGTAATCCTGTTTGTTCACGAAGATCAAAAAAAGTGTATCCGTTTTTAAGTGCAAACTCCTTAACAAAAAGCCTTATATCATTTGATGGAGATGGCTGAAGATAACAGTGTTCTATGTCTAATACTTTGTCAAAAAGACCTGCTATATGGAATCCCAGTCCAGTGCGCTTATCATCAGGAAGATTTTCTGCCTCTGTAAGACTCTCGATCCATCTCCTTGAAGAAAAAGTAAACTCAAGTTTATTTCTGTAGTACTGCTCATTCTCAGATCCAAGAATCGGAGAGATCATGGGTAATTTAAGATGTCCTATTCTTGTAAGTTGATCAACAACTTGCTGTTGTTTAAAATGGAGTTGAGAAGAGTAGGGTAGTGACTGCCATTTACAACCGCCGCAAACACCAAAATGGCTGCAAAATGGTTCAATTCTATCCGGAGAGGCTTTTATCATATTTGTAATATAACCCTCCATATACCCTTTTCTTTTTATTTTTACCTGTATATCAACAATATCTCCGGGCACGGCAAATGGAACAAAAATTACCTTGCCGTTAATGTGGGCAAGGGATTTACCTTCAGCTGCAACTGCCTCAATCTCTATGTTTTGAAATAACTCTTTGTCTCTTCTTCCCATCTGTGTAATTATTAGAGCGCGAAATTAACCTTTTTTAATCTTAATCGTTTATATAATAGTATAAAAATAGTAAATTCGCAAGTAAACACATAACAAAAACGGTTATGAAAAAGATTTGGTTAACACTGGTTTTGCTGACAATTATCTCAGGGATGAGTATGGGTCAGGAGTTCTTCTCAATTACGGGCAAGGTACAGGATGCCTCAACCAGAAGAGCGCTAAGTTTTGCCTCAATACAACTGCTTTCTACTAATATCAGTAATGTGACAAATTCAGAAGGGGTTTTCGTACTTAAAATTCCTTCAAATATTAATGCAGACTCTGTTATGGTCTCATATTTAGGTTATAAATCAAGAAAAATTTCTGTTAATGAGTTTGAGAAAGGGGAGTTGATAATTCCTCTTGAACAGTCTGTTGTAACATTAAAACCTATTACAGTAAGACCTCAGGATGCAACATCAATTGCAAAAATGGCATTTTCCAGAATAGAAGATAATTATAGTCATAAAGGAGTTCAGATGACTGCCTTTTACAGGGAGATGATTAAGAAAGGCAATATTTATGTATCTATAAATGAGGCTGTTCTTGACATCAATAAGGCTCCCTATAATAGTTATAGAATGGATCTCATAGGAATTTACAAAGCCAGAGGCAGTTACGATATGAATAGAATTGATACCTTGTTGGTTAAATATCAGGGAGGGGCAAATTCTGCTCTTAATCTTGATGTTGTTAAGGATCCGTTCCTTGGAGCAGAGCTTCTTATGCTTGATAAGATATATGCATTTAAGATGTCAGACCCAGTTACGATTGATAATAAATTCTTTTATGTTATTGAATTTAATGAAAATGCCAATTTACCTGATATCTATTTCAGAGGCAAATTGTATATAGAGTCAGAGTCTCTGGCAATAGGAAGAGTTGAATTTGCAATGAATGTTGAGGGAAGGCCACAGGCTAACTCATATTTTATAAGAAAGAAACCGCCAACATTAAAGATGGATGTCATGAGTGCAAATTACCTGATTAATTACAAAGAGGTAAGTGGTAAATGGCATTTTGACTATTCACGAACCGAGGTTAAGTTTAATGCAAAGTGGGACAGAAAATGGTTCAGAAATATTTATACAATTGGTTCAGAAATTGCAGTGACCGATATGTCTGAAGTTGAAAGAAAGATTGAACCGGAAAAGAGAGTTCGTGCAAGAGATATTATGGCTGCTAAAGTTAATGATTTTACAGATGAGAACTTCTGGGAGGATTATAACATCATAGAACCTGACCAATCTATCGAGAATGTTATTTCACGGATAATCAGACAGCTTAGAAAACGAGAAAATTAATACAATTTATATTATGTTAAATAGCCCCGACACTAGACCCCTTCCCGAAAGAATGAGACCAAGAAACCTTGAAGAGTACGCTGGTCAGGAACATTTAGTTGGAGAGGGATCTGTACTCAGAAAAATGATTGAGTCGGGAAATATCTCCTCTTTTATTCTTTGGGGGCCACCGGGTGTTGGCAAAACTACTTTAGCCAGAATTATTGCAAATCAGCTTGAGAGACCATTTCATGTTTTGTCTGCAATAAGTTCCGGAGTTAAGGATTTACGTGAAATAATAAATAAATCACGATCGGGTTCAATATTTGCAAAGGCCAGACCTATTCTCTTTATTGATGAGATCCATCGGTTTAGTAAAACTCAGCAGGATGCTCTTCTTGGAGCTGTAGAGGATGGTACACTTATATTAATAGGTGCAACAACAGAGAACCCCTCTTTTGAGGTGATTACTCCCCTGCTTTCCCGTTGTCAGGTATATATACTCAAAAGTCTTGACGTAAAAGATCTGGATAAATTACTGCAGCGTGCAATAACATCAGATCCTATCCTTAAGAACAAAAAGATCATAGTTAAAGAAAAGGATGCTCTTTTCAGATTTTCCGGTGGTGATGCTAGAAAACTTCTTAATATAATTGATCTTCTTGTGTCGAATTCGGGAGAAAGTAAAAGCATAACTATCAGTAACGAAAGTGTTACAAAGGTTTTGCAAGAGAATATTGCGATATATGATAAAAATGGAGAACAACATTACGATATAATATCCGCATTTATCAAAAGCATAAGAGGTTCTGATCCGGATGCAGCTGTTTACTGGATGGCAAGGATGATAGCCGGTGGTGAAGATCCCCTGTTTATAGCCCGCAGAATGATAATTCTGGCATCAGAAGATATTGGTCTGGCAAACCCTAATGCACTTCTTATAGCTCAGGCTTGTTTTGATGCTGTTCATAAAATTGGAATGCCTGAATCACGCATAATTCTTTCTCAGGCAGCAATCTATCTCTCCACATCTCCAAAAAGTAATTCAGCATATATGGCAATTGATGCAGCACTTGCCGAGGTTGAAAAGAGTGGTGATTTGCCGGTTCCGCTTCATCTGAGGAATGCCCCGACAAAACTTATGAAAGAACTTGGTTATGGAGGAGATTATAAATATGCACACTCCTACCCCGGCAATTTTATTGAACAGCAATTTCTTCCTGATGAACTTTCAGATTCAAACTTTTATCAGCCGGGATCCAATACTAAAGAGGCAGAGATTAAAAAAAGGTTGCAAACACTATGGAAAAGATATAATAATTGATAGTTTTTGTCTAATTTTGCACCACTATGATTTTTACGGACAGATTTTTTCTTATTGCAGGTCCTTGCGTAGTTGAAAATGAGGAAATTACCTTTCATATCGCTACCAGATTAAAGGCTATTACAGAGTCACTCTCAATACCTTTTATTTTTAAGGCATCGTACCGGAAAGCTAACAGATCGAAAGCAGATTCTTACACCGGGCCTGGTGATGAAAAGGGGTTGGAAATTCTTCAAAAAATTAAAGAGACTCTTAATATTCCGATCCTAACAGATATACATAGTCCTGCCGAGGCTGCTCTTGCCGCCTCTTACAATGTTGATTTTCTCCAGATACCGGCCTTTTTATGCAGACAGACAGACCTTTTGGAGGCTGCAGCAAAAACAGGAAAATTTGTAAATATTAAGAAAGGGCAATTCCTTTCACCGGGAGCAATGAAATTTGCTGCAGAAAAAATTTCAAAAGCAGGAAATAACAATATATTACTCACTGAAAGAGGTACCCAGTTCGGATATTCTGATCTGATTGTTGATTTCAGATCAATACCTGAAATGAAAAGCTTTGGATATCCGGTAGTACTTGATGTGACTCATAGTCTTCAACAACCAAATCAACCCTCAGGAGTAACCGGAGGGAGGCCGGACCTGATCCCTGTTATTGCCAGGGCGGGTATTGCCGCAGGAGTTGACGGACTTTTTATGGAGACCCATCCCGAACCATCTAAAGCTCTTTCAGATGGAGCAAATATGCTTAAACTTGACAATATGGAGGCTCTTTTAAAGTCTCTTATTAAGATTCAAAACGCATTAAAAGAATAGATTACTTTATTTTTCAAATTATACAATATTATGATTATCAATACAGATTTTACAAAAAGGTATGAAAAGATCCCTGTAGATATCTTTGAGGAATCTGATGCCGCCTGCCTTAAAGTGGCTAAGAGTATTGCAGAGACTATTAAAAAGAGAGAGGCAAAAAATTTACATACCGTTCTTGGTTTAAGTGCATCATCTTCTGCTATCCAGGTTTATGAAGAATTGGTTAAACTAAATAAAAACAGAGAGGTTAATTTTACAAATGTTCATATTTTCAGCGTTGATGAATACTGGCCTCTTAATAAAAAAGAGCTACAGAGTCATTACAGATTCCTGAGAGAATACCTGCTTGATTTTATTGATATACCTGCTTCAAATGTTCATTGCCTTGACAGTGAAGTTAAAAAAGAGGATATTCACGATTACTGCATCGATTACGAAAAGAAGATTTCGGAACTTGGCGGGATTGATATTCTGATTCTGGGAAATATGGGATTCAACGAGCCTGGTTCTCATTACAACTCAAGAACCAGATTAATAACCCTTAACTACAATACAAGAGTTTCTGCAGCTTCTGAGTTTTTTGGAGTGGAATATGTTCCATTCCATGCTCTTACAATGGGTATAGAGACAATTCTAATGGCAAAGAAGATATTTTTTCTTGCCTGGGGAGAAGGAAAAGCCGGTGCAATTGCCAAACTTGTCGAAGGAACAATTAATGAACAAAATCCAACATCTTATCTCCAGAAACATGAAAATCTTGAAGTTCTGGTTGATTATGCCTCAGCAGCAGAACTTACAAGAATTAAAACTCCTTGGTTAACCGGCCCTTGTGAATGGAATGAGAAACTTACAAGAAAAGCGGTCTTCTGGTTATGCAAGAAGCTTGAAAAGCCAATACTCAAACTTACAGACAGAGATTATAACGATAATGGTATGAGTGATCTCATCACTGAACAGGGTCCTGCAAGTAAGATAAACATCAAGGCTTTCAATGATCTTCAGCATACTATAACAGGATGGCCCGGAGGGAAACCAAATGCAGATGACTCTACCCGTCCTGAAAGGGCATTCCCGTTCCCGAAACGAGCTATTATATTTTCACCTCACCCGGATGATGATGTGATATCTATGGGAGGAACCCTCGCAAGACTTTCTGAGCACGGACATGAGGTTCATCTTGCATATCAGGTGTCCGGAAATATTGCAGTGTTTGATCATGACGCAATCAGATTTCTTGACTTTATAAGAGATAGCTCAAAAATTTACGGACTGGACCAGGAATTAAGCAAAAACATATATCAGGAGGCTCTTAAGGAACTAAGTGTAAAACATCCCGGTGAGCCGGACTCGGATCATATAAGGGCCGTAAAAGGGGCTATAAGAAGAGGCGAGGCAAAGGCGGCCTGTCGTTACCTGAGAATTCCTGAAGAGAGAGTTCATTTTCTTGATATGCCTTTCTATGAGACAGGCGGCGTAAAGAAAAAACCTATCGGTCCGGATGATATAAAAATTGTGAAAGATCTGTTACAGAGTGTAAAACCTCATCAGGTTTATGCAGCAGGAGATTTAAGCGATCCTCATGGTACTCACAGAGTATGCTTACAGGCAATTCTTGCTGCTTTAAATGAACTTAAAAACGAAGAATGGATTAAGGATTGCAGAGTGTGGTTATATAGAGGTGCATGGCAGGAATGGGATGTTGCAGACGCAGATATGGCCGTTCCATTGAGTCCCGAAGAGGTTAACATTAAAAGAGAGGCAATATTCAAACATCAGTCACAAAAAGATAGGCCTCTTTTCCCGGGATCTGATAAGAGAGAATTTTGGCAAAGGGCAGAAGAGAGAAATCACAATACTGCTGTTCTGTTTGACAAACTTGGTATGGCTGAATATCAGGCTATTGAGCTTTTTGTACGTTACAAAATATAACCACTTACCTAAACTTAAACTATTGTAATAATGGATAATAAAAGAAATTTTGTGATTCCGATAGCTTTTATCGGAATGATGTTTTTCTCAATCGGATTCGCATTGGGAATTAATTCATTTCTGATACCTGTACTGAATAGTACTCTTGGTGTTTCATCCGGTGAGTCATACCTTATACTGGCCGCTACATTTTCTACTTTTATAATATTCGGCTACCCTGCATCTTTGGTGATTGGAAAGATTGGATACAAAAAAACGATGGCACTTTCATTTCTTCTGTTTGCTATTGCATTTGGTCTGTATATTCCCTCTGCCCGTTTTGAGAGCTTTATACTGTTCCTGGTAGCCTCATTTGTAAGCGGTATCGGAAATACATTCTTACAAGCATCTGTTAATCCATATATTACTATTTTAGGTCCAATTGAAAGTGCTGCAAGAAGGATTTCAATTATGGGTATTTGCAACAAACTTGCCTGGCCGGTTGCACCTGTATTTTTGGCATTTGTTATTGGAAAAGAGACAACCGACACTCTGATATCTGATCTCTATCTGCCGTTTTACATTATCATAGGTGTGTTTATGCTACTTGGAGTAGTTTCATTAATGGCTCCCCTGCCGGAAGTTAAAGCTGCCGGAGAAGATCCTGAAAGCGGAGATGAATCGGCCTATGCCTCATCAAAAACTTCCATCTGGCAATTTCCTCATCTTCTACTTGGCGCACTTGCTCTCTTCTTTTATGTGGGAGTTGAGACTGTGGCACTCGGAACACTTGTTGATTATGCCTCGTGGCTCAATCTTCCAAATGCATCCATGTATGCCTGGATATCCCCTATCGGAATGGTAATCGGATACATATGCGGTATAATATTTATTCCAAAATATCTTAGTCAGGCTAATGCATTAATGATCTGTTCAATTCTTGGAATAGCGGGATCTATACTCGTGGTATTGACACCAGCAGCAATGTCAATCTGGTTTCTTGCATTGATTGCTATCGGATGTTCACTTATCTGGCCTGCAATATGGCCTCTGGCTATGGCAGATCTCGGAAAGTTTACAAAGACAGGTTCCTCTTTTCTGGTTATGGCTATTGCCGGTGGTGCAATCATCCCAACCGCTTATGGATTCCTTAAGGATTCTGTTGGTGCTCAGAACTCATACTGGATTGCTCTCCCTATTTTTATTTATATTCTTTATTACGGAATTTCGGGATACAAAATCAGAACGTCCGCATCAAAACAGAATTAGTTTATGCTTTTTAAGCTTCTGATAACAGGGCTCCTTTTGACTGCCGGATCAATTTCCGGACAGACTCAAAAGGAGTCTTTTTTTATTAAAAAAGAGATGATTAACGTTAAACGAATTACCTTTCCATGCAAAAGGCCACCAGTCAGACTTATTGAAAAGATGATGGACAGTCTGGACCTGAAGTTTCATAAAATTGATATTGTAAACTGGAACAATTTTCCTGCTAAGCCCCAGGTAAAGTTCAGAATCGCCTATTCATTTGATGAAATATATTTGCAATATGTTGTGAAAGAAAAATATATAAGAGCTTTTTATACTAAAGACGAAGGTTCTGCCCCATATAAGGATTCTGCTGTAGAATTTTTTATTATACCCTCATCAACAGATTCTATCTATTACAATCTTGAACTTAACTGTATAGGTGTTGGAACCTTTGCAGGAGGACCCGACAGACAAAACAGAACAAGATTCGGTAATGATATAACATCTCAGATAAGACGTTCATCATCTCTGGGTAATCAGGGATTTGATGTTAAAGAGGGTGATTTTGAGTGGACAATAACGATAGCACTGCCTGTCTCTCTGTTTTCTTTAAGTAATATCCAACCACTAAGAGGGAGAACCGTTAAGGCTAATTTTTACAAATGTGGTGATGAACTACCTGAAAAACACTATCTGTCCTGGCATCCTATTGGTACAGACAAACCAAACTTTCATACCCCACAGTTCTTCGGATATATTCATTTTGAAGAGTAGAAGAAGATACAATCAGAAGGGATAACCAACTCCGAATTGTAATGTATAGGTATCCTGTTTAAACCAGTTCTTGGGACCTATCCACGACGATTTACGCGGATCGTATGCTACCATTCCAAGATCGAGCCTTAAAACAAGAAAATCGAGATTCAGTCTCACTCCTGTTCCCCAGTTAAAAGCGATACTTCTGTAAAAATCCTTGAACCTGAACAGGGCACTCTCTTTTCCAGGTTCTACTTTTGTACTCCATATATTTCCTGCATCTGCAAAAAGAGCCCCTTCGAAATTCCAGAACATATTAAACCGGTATTCGGCATTAATCTCAATCTTAATATCTCCGGTTTGATTAGGTATTGAAAAGGTTGTATCCATCGGTGCCGCTCCCGGTCCTACCGATCTTGCCTGCCATCCCCGCAGACTGTTGGCCCCACCTGCATAGAACATCTTCTCAAATGGTAATACTTTAGAATTTCCAAAAGCATGGCCGGCTCCCAAGTTAAATCTTGAGGCAAGAGAGTTATTTTTGTCTATTCTCCAGGTATAACCTACAGTAAGGTCTGTTCTGAGATATTGTGAATATGGTGTATTCCATATTGTACGCGCCCCACTCGTGTCACGAGAAAGAGTTGAATTAAAGAGACTTATAAGATTTCCGGCAATATCTGTTGTCCATCTTACATAAAAAAATGTTTTTGTGGGAATAGCTGAAGCGTCAGTTGTATAGTATATTGTGCCGCCGGATCCTAGGTCAAAGTGGTTCCTGTATGAATTTTTCAGAAAAGGGTCCATCAGACTCTCGTAAAAGAGAGGATTCATATTAAAAAGCTTAACAATATTCAGCTGTACAGGATTAAAAATATAGTAAAGACGCTCTCCCTCTCTCCAGTTATAACCAAAATTAAATGATATTATGTTTCTTGTAAATTCAGGTCTGTTCTGATAGTTGTAGCCCAGATTGACATCGGTTCTTGGGACACTTGATTTAAAAATCGAATCAGGGAGCATCAGAAAACTAGGAAAAGATATTCCGGCAGATAAACCGAATTCTGATGATTTGACAGGATCATTCAATTTAAACTGAAAGTTACCCATAAATCCCAGAGTAAGCCATTCTCCCCCTTTAAAGAGGTTTTTGTGATAATACGATATAGCAGGTGAAACTCCGAGCAGATTATTAGAATTGCTTGATGCCTCAAGATTGAGCTTATATCCCTGACTTTTGGATGGAGTTAATCTTATAATGCAGTCTACCTCTCTTCCGTCAGTAGATTCTGATGCAGGAACTTCGTCAAACTGAAGATTAACTCCCGAGTAGTATCTAAGTGACACAAAACGGTTATAAGTTAGTGTAGCGTCTTTCTCACTGTAAAGATCACCTCGTTTAAGACGATTCATTTTTGACAGAACCGCCGGTCTCATACTTATTTTGTCTCTGTAGAATATGTCGAGACTGTCAATCGTATGCAGATTGAATGAGGCAAGTGAATCCTCTCTTATTCTCATAGGATCATAATCCGGATAAAGAGATATATTCCTTATGCGGTATACTTCATGTTTTCTTGCATCAGAGGGAATTTCATTTCGCGAATAGTTTTCAATTTTTACATAAAGATCTGCTAAATTGTCATTTACAAATGTATCAGCCTCAAAAAAGAGGTAGTTTTTAGTAAAGTTGTAATACCCCTTCTCTCTTAACAGGGTAGTAATTCTCTCGCTCTCCTGGTTTAGTGAGAGTTCAGATAATCTCATCCCTTTTCTTAAAATCGTTGAAGAGATATTATTCTCAACAATTTTTTTAATTGAAGTATCTCTTATTTGATATGATATATTTCTTATTTCAAAACTTTTACCAGGGATCACAAAGTATTTGACACGGCTTTTTTTGTTAACCGTTAAAATTGTATCAGTAACTTTTGTGTCAAAATACCCAAGAGTTTCGAGATGATTGGCAAGATTTTCACGGCTTTTCTCAACGAGGAATGTATCCAGAATTACTGGTTGCTGGCCAATTTTCTGAACAAATTTATCCCAGCCGCCACCTTTGCCGTTGCTCCAGTTATAAATAATTAAAAAAGGGTTCCACCCGAAAAGAAAAGAGCTATTGGGCTGTTGTCTTACATATGAGGTAAGATCTGACGGTTTTATAACGTCAGATTTTACAATCTCTATTTTGTTCTCTTTTAGCATGCTCTGACCTTCCGGTATAACTCTTACAGTGCTGCAGGAGAATAGAATAAGTATTGTAAATAAGGTTAAAAGAGGTTTGACTGAATGTAATACTCTTGTCATTAACTGCTTATTTTTCAACAAAAATAACAATTATAATCGATTCTGTTTTTGAAAAAAATAAAAAAAGATATCTTTGCAGTTCATAAATAATCCAACTTACTTGGATTGTTTAAAAAAACATAAACTAACTCACCTGAATATATAAAATGAAGAATAAGTACATAGATTTGGTTGAACAATCATTCGACTTTCCGCAGGATGAATTCAAAGTTGAAGATGGAGAACTTCTGTTTCACGATATTCCTGTAATGGATATTATTGAACAATACGGAACACCTTTAAAAATTACTTATTTGCCTAAAATATCTTCTCAAATTCAGAGAGCAAAAAGGATGTTCAATGTTGCAATGGCAAAGGTTGACTATAAAGGTGCCTACCATTATTGCTACTGCACTAAAAGTTCTCATTTTTCATTTGTTATCGAAGAGGCTCTTAAAAATGACATTCATATTGAAACATCATCGGCGTTTGATCTTAACCTTATTGAATCTCTCCATGATGCGGGTACTGTTTCTAAAGATCTTTATATTATATGCAACGGATTTAAGAAGGATATATATATAGAAAACATTGCGAATTTAAGAAATAACGGATGGCAAAATATAATTCCGGTACTTGATAATATGCAGGAATTTGATGAGTTAGAGTTATGTGTCAAGGAACCTTGTAAAATCGGAATCAGAATTGCTGCAGAAGAGGAGCCTAAATTTGAATTTTACACATCTCGTCTGGGAATAAGATATAGTGATATACTGCCGTTTTACGAACAGAAGATAAAGAAGAACAAAAAGTTTTCACTTAAGATGCTTCATTTCTTCATAAATACAGGAATGCGCGATAACGCATACTATTGGAATGAACTTGCCAAATGTGTCTCTGTTTACTGTGATCTTAAGGCAATTTGCCCGGAACTTGATTCGCTGAACATTGGAGGAGGATTTCCTATAAAGAACTCACTGGCATTTGATTATGACTATGAGTATATGGCCGAAGAGATTATTGCTCAGATTAAGAGTATCTGTGAACAACGGGGTACTCCTGAGCCAAATATCTTTACTGAGTTTGGAAGTTTTACTGTAGGTGAGAGCGGAGCTGTAATATATCAGGTACTTGATCAGAAACAACAAAATGACAGAGAGAGGTGGTATATGGTTGACAGCTCTTTTATGACAACTTTACCTGATACATGGGGTATTAAACAAAGATTTATACTGCTTCCAATTAATAAATGGGATAAAGAGTATCAGCGTGTCTTTCTGGGAGGACTTACATGTGACAGCCAGGATTACTATAATGCAGAAGCTCATGCAAATGCAATATTCCTTCCTACAGTAAACGGCGACGAACCGCTATATCTCGGGTTTTTCCATACGGGAGCATACCAGGAATCAATAGCAGGTTTCGGAGGAATCCAGCATTGTTTACAACCTGCGCCAAAGCATATCACAATAGACGTAGATGAAAACGGTGAGTATTTCACCAAACTCTTCAGTAAAGAGCAGACTTACAAATCTATGCTTAAAATTCTAGGATATTAATGATACCCTCTAAATCTGAGATAAAGCTGATCCGTTCTCTGGCAAAGAGAAAAAACCGTGAGGAGAACAGATTGTTTGTTGTCGAGGGTGAAAAGTTGGTACAGGAGGCGCTCGAATCCGGATGGGAGATTGTAAAAATCTTTCAAACAGATGATATCGGAGAGGATATGATGGCTAGGATAACTTTGCTGTCAAGCCCCTCACCTTCTCTGGCCATTGTTAAAATGCCAATCGTAGATAACACTTTTATACCGGATCCAAAATCTCTCTCTATTGCACTGGACTCAGTAAAGGATCCCGGTAATCTGGGAACAATTGTAAGGTTAGCAGAATGGTTTGGAATAGACACAATCTATTGTTCCAAAGATTGTGTTGATCTGTATAATCCTAAAACTGTCCAATCTACAATGGGCGCTGTTTTCAGGGTTAAAGTCATATATACAGATCTTACAAGCCTTATCAAAAATATCTCTGACAAAATTGAAATTTTTGGAACCTTTCTCGAAGGTGAGAATATCTACAAAAAAACTCTTCCTGAAAGTGCAATGATTGTCATGGGAAACGAATCTGTCGGAATATCTCCGGAAGTTACTGAATTAATCGATAAGAGATTGACAATTCCTGACTTCTCAAGAAGTAAAAAGAGTAGTGAATCTCTTAATGTAGCAATAGCCACTGCAGTTATATGTTCTGAATTCAGACGGTTCTCTGTCTGACAATTTCAAATAAAACAACAGAGGCCGCTACAGAAACATTGAGTGAACCGGTTACGCCTGTTATAGGTATTTTAACCAATTCTTCTGCAAGGGATAAAGATGATTTTGATATCCCCTTATCTTCGGAACCCATTATTACTGCAGTAGATTTTCTGAAATCAGTATCATATATTCTCTTATCAGCCTTTTCGGTGGCAGCAACTATCTGAAATCCACTCTGTGCAAGATAAAAAATTGCCTCTCTTAGGTTAGATACCTTTGCAACAGGTACTCTAAGCAGTGCTCCTGCAGATGACTTAATTGATTCTGCATTGATTGCAGCACTTCCTTTCGCAGGTACAACAATCCCGTCAGCTCCTGCACACTCAGCTGAACGTGCAATAGCGCCAAAATTTCGCACATCGCTGACTCCGTCTAGCAGAATAATAACAGGGTTTGATTTTTGGGTTGTTGCTTTTGTCACCAACTCTTCTATCGTAACATACTCAATCTGCGAAAGAAAGGCGATTACTCCCTGATGATTTGTTCTGGTTATTGAGTTAAGTCTCTCTACCGGAGCAAACTGAAAAGGGATATCCATCTCTTTCAGTTTTTCCAGCAAACTTCTGAATTGCGGACTCTCCATTCCCTGTCTGAAAAGTACTTTCTCAATCTTTTTTCCTCCGGTTACAGCATCGTAAACCGGGTGTATGCCAAATATATAATTTCCATCCATATTAAAAATTTTTAATTATTGTGAAGCCTCTCCCACTCTTCCATCTCTGTGTTTAGATCTCTTTTTAGCCTTTCGTATTCTTCTACAAGTATAAGTATTTTTGCCGGATCAGTAACTTCTGTCAGTTTTAACTCAGATTCACTTATCCTTGATTCAAGTTCTTCTATCCTTTTCTCACATTTTTCAATTTTAGCCTGTCTTCTCTTAGCCTCCTTTTCCTGTTCCCTTCTTTCGTTATTATCTACAGCCTTATCAAACGCTTTCTGTTTAATTACAGGTAAAGCAGTTAATACTTCTTGTTCTGTTTCAAGATCATCCAGACTCTCAATATTCTTTCTTGAGAGAAACTCCTCAAAAGTGCCTAAATGCTCCTTAACTCTCCCATCTTTGAATTCATAAATCTTGTTTACAAGCCCGTCAAGAAAATCTCTGTCATGAGAAACTACAACAAGTGTCCCATCATATTTTAACAGAGCCTGCTTAAGAATATCTTTCGATCTTATATCCATGTGATTTGTAGGCTCGTCGAGTGCAAGAAGGTTGTAAGGTTTTAGCATTAGCCTTGCCATTGCCAGTCTTGATTTCTCTCCTCCGCTCAGCACAGAAACTTTTTTTTCAATATCTTCTCCTCTAAACAGAAAAGAGCCAAGAATGTCTCTAAGTTTCGTGCGAATATCTCCTGTTGCAACACTATCCAGTGTTTCAAAAACGGTACTATTCTTATTAAGTAAATCATCTTGATTCTGAGCGTAATATCCAAGAGATACGTTATATCCTAATTCAATTTTACCGGATACCGGCTTAAGTTCTCCGGTGATAAGCCTCATAAATGTTGTCTTACCCTCTCCGTTTTTTCCCAACAGGGCAACCCTCTCTCCTCGTTCAATAACAATGTCTGCATTTTGAAAAACACACTTTAATCCAAAAGACATTTTAACATCAGTTGATTTAACAGCAATTGATCCTGAACGTGGTGCCGGAGGAAATTTAAGAAACAGTTTAGCATTATCTTCCTCTTCTACCTCAATCCGATCAAGTTTATCAAGCTGTTTTATTCTTGACTGTACCTGATTTGATTTGGTGGCCTTATACCTGAACCTTTCTATAAATTCCTCGGTTTTCTCAATCATTTTCTGCTGATTATCATACGCGGCCCTCTGTTGTTCGAGTCTCTCCTTTCTCAGTTGAGTATATTTTGTATATGGAACCTTATAATCATGAATTTTGCCCAACATTATCTCTACAGTCCTGTTTGTGACGCTGTCCAGAAACCTTCTGTCGTGAGAGATAAGCACAAGAGCTCCTCTAAATCCCTGTAAATATGATTCCAGCCATCGGATTGATTCGATATCAAGGTGGTTTGTTGGTTCGTCAAGTAGTAAAATATCGGGTTTGCGAAGAAGAATTTTTGCAAGTTCTATCCTCATATTCCACCCCAGACTCAGGGTGGAGCGCTCTCTGTTTAGTTCTTCCCGGTTAAATCCGAGCCCTTTAAGTACTTTTTCGCAGAGGGCTAATGCATTAACATTACCGTAGATGTTGAGTTTATCGTTAAGTTCATTTAGCTTAATTAGAAGATTATGATATGATTCACTTTCGTAATCAGTTCTTTCGCCTATTTGAAGATTAATATCGGATATTTTGTCCTCAATCTCTTTTATATGTGAAAACGCTTTAAGAGTTTCATCTATTACCGAGATTTTTTTGGAATATTCCATCTCCTGAGGGAGATATCCGATTGTTAAATCTGATGGCTTTTGTACAGTACCGGCCGAAGGTGCTGTTATTCCGGCCACAATCTTCAATATTGTGGTTTTTCCGGCACCATTCTTCCCTACAAGACCAATTTTATCATTGTCGTTTATGTGGAAATTAACATCATCAAATAGAGTGAATCCTCCGAATGAGACTGTAAGATTATTTATTGATATCACGGCAGATCAGGATACTAAATTCATAAAGCAGATAGAGAGGTGTGCCTACAATAAAGAGTGTAAATGCGTCACCGCTTGGAGTGATTACTGCAGCTACGATTATAAGAATTGCAAAAGCATGTTTTCTGTATTTTTTCAGCAGGCTTTTAGTGATAATCCCCATTCTCGAAAGTATTGCTGCAAGTGCAGGCATTTCGAAAACAACTCCCATAATCAGAATAAGCCATGTAAACATAGATATATAGGACTTGAGAGAGATCTGATTTTGAACCCAATCACTAACCTGATAAGTTCCTAAAAATCTTACAGTTAATGGAAAAACAAAAAAATAGCCCACCATGACACCAATAAGAAAAAGAACCGAAGCAAATGAAAAGGCCTTTCTTACCGAACTCTTCTCCTTATCGTAAAGGCCAGGGCTTATAAAGGTCCAGAACTGATACAGTATGTATGGAACCGCCAAAATAAAAGCAAGGGTTAAAGAGACGCTTACATGTGTAAAGAACTGTGCAGAAAGCTCAATATTAATAAGTTGAACTTCAAATGGGTCCGGCGACATCGCAGGGATACCTAACAGAGTTGCAAGGCTTTCAAACCACTTGTAGAGAATAAAATCTGAGCTTGTGGGAGCGAAAATCACAGTGTCAAATACAAAACTCTTGTTGAGGAAGATGACAACAGAAAAAATAAGCACAGCAATAGCTGAACGGAAAAGTACTCCCCTTAGTTCATCAAGGTGATCCCAGAATGTCATCTCTTTGCTCACGAGCTCTCTTTATTTTTTTTCTTCACCGGACTCTTTATCCTCCTTAATCTCATCTTCGATTCCCTTCATACCATCTTTAAAGCTTTTTACACCTTTTCCGATTCCTCTCATTAATTCGGGAATTTTCTTACCTCCGAAGAGTAGTAAAACTATAAGGGCAATAATAATAATCTCAGTAGCTCCGAGAGTTCCGAATAATAAAAAATGGTTCATATAAGTAATTTTTAGTCGTTATCTTTGAAATAAGGGGCAAAAACCTCTGCTATATACGCCGGCACTCTTGTTGGTCTTCTGCTGTCTGAATGGATAAACCCGAGTGTAACAGATCCGCTGCAGACTATGTTATCGTTTTGGTTATATATAACGGTATTAATCACAATCCGTGCCTTTGGCATTTCGTTTATGGTACTTACTACTCTTAATCTGTCACCATTGCGGGCGGGCAATTTATATTCACAAGATACATTTACAACAGGCATCATTATCCCCCGTCTCTCAATCTCGTGAATAGGAATACCAAGATTTATAAGAGCATCATTTCTTCCGCATTCAAAGTAACGTATATAATTTGAATGGTGAACTATACCCATAAGGTCAGTTTCGTAATATCTTACATTAAGTATTGTTTCTGAAATATACATTATTTGCTGTACTCCTCTTTTAGTTTTAGCAACTTAGATATCTTTTCAAGTGCATCCGACTGTTTCTTAATTTCCATATTTTTAACATGGTCTGCAGCATTTGCCATGAATTTTTCGTTGTTCAGCTTTGCATTTACTGATTTTAAAAAGCCTTCAAGATGTTTAAGCTCAGCCTCAATTTTCACAAGTTCTTCAGCTGAATTGACCATTCCCTCAAGAGGTATAAAAAATTCAGTAGTGCCTGCTAAAAATGATTGACCCGTCTGACCGGCCTCTTTTGCCGACATCTGTTCAATCAGCGATATATTTGCCATCTTTTTAATTATGCAAAAAAGATTTGAGTCAATTTCTCCCTTAATGTATAGTTTAAGATCGGTTTTAGGTGAAATAGATTTGGTTTGTCTGATATTCCTGATGTTTACAATGGCAGACATCACAAGCCCAAATGCCTCTGTAAACTCCTTTGAATATTGCTGTGGTTTTGGCATCAGAGATATCATTATACTTTCTGCACTCTTATTTCTGGCAAGATTCTGCCACAGCTCTTCAGTGATAAAAGGCATAAACGGATGAAGCACCCTAAGCAGTTTTTCGAACAGATCAAGGGTTGTTTCATATGTTTTTCTGTCAATTCCTTTTCCAAATTCAGGTTTAATGATTTCCAGATACCATGCACAGAAGTCATCCCAGAAAAGTTTATATGCATGCATAAGGGCATCTGACAGACGGAATTTTTCAAAATGATCTTCAATTATTTCAAGTGATTCTGAAAGCACACCCTCAAACCATTTTACTGCAACAGCTGCCTCTTGATTTTGAGTAAGATTATCATCTACATTCCATCCATTTACAAGTCTGTAAGCATTCCATATTTTATTTGAAAAATTTCTGCCTTGTTCAACCTGAGTCTCATCAAACAGCACATCGTTCCCAGCACTGCTGCACAATAGCATACCTACCCTTACTCCATCTGCACCATATTTATCCATAAGCACTATTGGGTCAGGAGAATTACCTAATGATTTAGACATCTTTCTACCCTGCTTATCTCTCACAATTCCGGTAAGATATACATTTCTGAAAGGCACATCTCCGGCAAATTCATTCCCGGCCATTATCATCCTTGCCACCCAGAAAAAGAGAATCTCTGGCGCAGTAACAAGATCATTTGTAGGGTAGTAATAAGAGAGCTCTTTATTGGGTTCTCTGTCAGGAAATCCTGCTTTTTCAGAGTCAAATACAGAAATCGGCCAAAGCCAAGAAGAAAACCATGTGTCAACAACGTCTTCATCCTGTCTGAGATCAGTTTCGGTATAATCAGGGTTTATAAGTTTTGCTTTTGCAAGAGCCTCGGTTTCATTCTTTGCTACTACAACCTTTCCGTCAGGAAGATACCAGGCAGGAATCTGCTGACCCCACCATAGTTGCCTTGAAATACACCAATCCTTCACATTCTCCATCCAGTGCCTGTATGTGTTTTTGAACTTTTCAGGAATAAGCTTAACATTGTCATTCAATACACAATCAAGTGCAGGCTTTGCCATATCAGACATTTTAAGGAACCACTGGAGAGAGAGTCTAGGCTCTATAACGGCATTAGTCCTCTCTGAATATCCTACCTGAGACATATATTGTTCTTCCTTAATAAGCTGATTATTCTCATTAAGCATCTTTACAATCTTTTTTCTGGCAACAAATCTGTCTTCGCCAACCAGAATCTGTGCCTTTTCATTTAATCTGGCATAGTTATCCAGAATATCAATAACAGGCAGATTATGTCTTAACCCAATTTCGTAATCGTTAATATCGTGAGCAGGAGTAATCTTCAGGCAACCAGTCCCGAAATCCATTAGAACATATTCATCTTCAATTATAGGTATCTCTTTGTTTATAAGGGGAATTAACACTTTTTTCCCTTTAAGATGAGTGTATCTTGGATCAGCAGGATGGACACATACAGCTGTATCTGCCATTATAGTCTCAGGACGTGTAGTGGCAATCTCTATAAATTTATCGCTTTTTACTCCGTTTTCAGATATATAATACTTAAGGTAGAAGAGTTTAGATGAGGTTTCTTTATAAATAACCTCCTCATCGCTTACAGCAGTCTGGCCCTCAGGATCCCAGTTTACCATTCTTATACCTCTGTAAATAAGTCCTTTATTATAGAAATAAACAAATGTGTTGATAACAGATTCGTTGTATTCGGGATCCATAGTAAATTTGGTGCGATCCCAGTCGCATGACGCTCCAAGTTTTTTTAACTGCTCCAGTATAATACCACCATGTTTTTCTCTCCATTCCCACGCATGGTGCAGGAACTCATCACGACTGATATCGCTTTTTGAGAGCCCCATATCCTTTAACTTTGCCACAACTTTTGCTTCGGTGGCTATAGATGCATGATCGGTACCGGGAACCCAACAAGCGTTTTTACCCATCATTCTGGCCCTTCTTACAAGTACATCCTGAATAGTGTTATTGAGCATATGTCCCATATGAAGAACACCTGTAACATTCGGAGGGGGAATGACAATTGTGTAGGGATCTTTCTCATTTGGTTCAGAATGAAAGTAGCCCTTTTCCATCCAGAATTTGTACCATTTATCTTCTGTTAAAGACGGGTCGTATTTTGTGGATATTTCCATATAAAAATTTGCTGTAAGTTAAAACAATCAACAAAAGTAATCATTTTAAAAAAAGTGAACAAAATTAGCAATTAAGAAAAAATCTTATCTTTGCGAAGGTCTAAAAAAACTTGAAGAACATGAGTGCTGATAATGAATTGAATATAGAATTGGGCAGTGAAGTGGCACAGGGTTCATACTCTAATCTGGCAATAATCACACATTCCAGCAGTGAATTTATTCTCGATTTTATCCGAATGATGCCGGGAGTGCCTAAAGCGCAGGTTAACAACAGAATAATCATGACTGCTGAACACGCTAAAAGACTAATGCTTGCTCTCAAGGATAATATTGATAAATTCGAAAATCAATATGGAGAGATAGCACTTCACAATGAACCTATTAACAAAGTACCAATAAACTTCGGCAACAATTCTGCCGAAGCATAATTTCCATTAATCAAATATGACAAAAAAACTTAAAATTGTTGTTCTGGCGAAACAGGTGCCGGACACCCGTAATGTTGGGAAAAATGCAATGAAAGAGGATGGTACTGTCAACCGTGCAGCCCTTCCTGCCATATTCAATCCCGAAGATATGAATGCATTGGAACAGGCATTAAGACTTAAAGACCTGTTTCCCGGCAGCGAGGTATTGCTTTTAACTATGGGCCCTGCCAGAGCTGCTGAAATTATCCGCGAAGGATATTACAGGGGTTCAGATGGGGGCATTCTTCTAACTGACAGAAAATTCGCAGGTGCTGACACACTTGCCACCTCTTATGCACTATCAATGGCTATTAAAAAAATCGGACCTGATGTAATAATTGCCGGAAGACAGGCAATTGACGGTGATACCGCCCAGGTTGGGCCACAAGTGGCTGAAAAGCTTAATTATCCGCAGGTAACATATGCAGAAGATATAACCGGTTTTGAAGAGGGTAAACTCATTGTTAAAAGAAGGTTAGAAAGAGGAGTTGAAACAGTAAAGACTCCGCTGCCAGCAGTGATAACTGTTCATGCAACTGCTCCGGAATGTCGTCCGAGAAATGCAAAAAATCTTATGAAGTACAAACATGCCCGTACATTTTCAGAGGAGCAGGACAACGAACACAACTCATACTTACCTATAGAAGGCAAATCCAGTCTCAGAATACCTGAATGGGGAGTTGCAGATGTGGGAGGAGAAGAGTCTCATTACGGGCTGTCAGGATCTCCAACAAAGGTTAAGAAAATTGAGAATATTGTACTTCAGGCTAAAGAATCCAAGAGACTTACATCCTCTTTTGAAGATATTGATTCTCTTATTAAAGAACTATTCTCATCACATACAATTGGTTAATTGAAAATCACTTAGCATGAATAATATATTTATCTATATAGAGACAGAGGGTGGCAAAATAGCAGATGTCAGCCTTGAACTTCTCACCAAGGCCCGTTCGTTGGCAAATGAGCTCTCCTGCGAAGTTGAGGCGCTACTGATTGGCGACTCTGTTGCCGGTCTTAAAGAGGAATTATTTACCTATGGTGCCCAAACAGTGCATATTGCAGAAGATAAGAGACTTAAAAATTATCTGACCCAGCCCTACTCTGCCATTACAATTTCAGTTTTCAAGCAGGAACAACCTCAAATTGCTCTCTTTGGGGCGACCAGCGTAGGAAGGGATCTGGCTCCAAGAGTTTCAAGTGCATTGATCAGTGGTCTTACTGCCGACTGTACATCACTCGAAATCGGAGATCATAAAGAGGTTAAAAGTGGTAAGGAGTACAAAAACCTTCTGTACCAGATCAGGCCCGCTTTTGGGGGTAATATTATCGCAACAATTATTAATCCTGACTGCAGACCTCAAATGGCTACAGTAAGAGAGGGAGTTATGAAAAAAGAGCCCCTTGAAAAACCTGTAAAAGGTAAGGTGAAAGTTGTTGATGTATCTTCAATGATTAAAGACGAGGATTTTGTAGTCGAGATTATTGAAAGACATATCGAAGAGCGAAAAATTGACATTAAAGGTTCACCAGTGATTATTGCCGGCGGATTTGGCGTTGGTTCAAAGGAGAATTTTAAACTTCTCTACGATCTTGCTGCTGTCCTGGGAGCTGAAGTTGGTGCATCGAGAGCTGCCGTCGATGCCGGATTTGCAGAACCTGCAAGACAAATCGGACAAACGGGTGTTACCGTAAGACCAAAACTATATATTGCGGTTGGTATTTCCGGACAAATCCAGCATACAGCCGGAATGGACCAGTCGGCAATGATAATATCAATTAATAATGATCCTGCGGCTCCGATACATCAGATTGCCGATTATGCAATTGTGGGTGATTTGAACGAAATAATACCCAGGATGATCAAATCTTACAAATTAAACAGCAAATAGTATGGCCAATTTTTATAAAGATAACAAAGACCTTAAGTTCCAGTTCAGCCATCCGTTGATGTCAAAGATAGTGAGACTTAAAGAACAGGATTTTAAAGATTCAGGAAATTTTGACTATGCGCCCTCATCATATGAAGATACAATAGACTCTTACGATAAGGTAATGGAGATCCTTGGTGAGATATGCGGAGATATACTATCTCCAAATGCAGAGGAGGTTGACCACTCCGGCCCTCATCACGAAAATGGCAGGGTTAAGTATGCCAAAGGGACTCAACAAAATCAGGATACACTTACTCAGGCAGGTCTTTACGGAATGTCTCTGCCAAGAGAATTTGGTGGACTGAATTTTTCAATGGTACCTTACGTAATGGCAGCCGAGATTGTTGCCAGAGCTGATGCCGGTTTTGCAAACATCTGGGGTCTTCAGGATTGTGCCGAAACCATTCATGAATTCGGGAGTGAAGAGATAAAAGAGGAGTTTCTGCCTCGTATTCATCTTGGGGAGACTTGCTCCATGGACCTGACAGAACCTGACGCAGGAAGTGATTTGCAGGCTGTAATGCTTAGAGCCAGTTATAATGAACAGGACGGAATGTGGTATCTGAACGGAGTAAAGAGATTTATAACAAACGGAGATGCTCAGATAAAATTGGTACTTGCCCGTTCTGAGGAGAATACAACAGACGGAAGGGGCCTCTCTTATTTTGTCCATGACCAAAAGTGGGGAGGAGTAACTGTCAGAAGAATTGAGAATAAACTTGGTATTAAAGGTTCACCAACATGTGAACTTGTATTCAATAATGCTCCTGCCAAAATTGTTGGCGAACGCAGAATGGGTTTGATTAAATATGTAATGTCACTTATGAACGGAGCAAGACTTGGAGTTGGTGCTCAGTCAGTAGGTATATCTGAAGCGGCATATCGTGAGGCATTGAAATATGCACACGAAAGAGCTCAGTTTGGTAAGCCCATAATTCAGTTCCCGGCAGTTTATGAAATGCTGGCAATAATTAAAGCCAAGTTACAGGCATCCAGAGCACTATTATATGAAACTACAAGATTTGTAGACATTTACAAGGCTTATGGCTTTGTAGCTGAAACAAGGAAACTAACGCCTGAAGAGAGAACTGAATCAAAACAGTTCCAGAAGCTTGCTGATATGTTTACCCCTATGCTTAAATTAATGGCATCGGAGTATTCAAATCAGAATGCATATGATTCACTTCAGATTCATGGCGGATCGGGATTCATGAAGGACTACCCTATTGAAAGAATATACAGAGATGCCAGAATTACAACTATTTATGAAGGAACATCACAATTACAGGTAGTTGCTGCTCAGCGTTATGTAACAAACGGAGGGTATCTTGGTCAGCTTCGCGATTATGAGAACAGACCTGTAAAGGCTGAATATGAGCAGCTAAAAAAACATATAGTTGAGATGACAGATCAATACGAGAAGGCTGTAGCTTTGCTTGAAGGTAAAGATAATGAGTACATCGATTTTCACGCAAGAAGATTGGTGGAGATGGCTGCTCATATTACCATGTCTTATCTTCTGTTATTTGATGCTCAGACTGACAGCAGCTTTGATAACTCTGCACAAATTTATATAACTAAAGCAAAAACCTGGAATGAAGAGAGGTACAATTACCTTAAAGATTTCTCTCCATGTGAGCTTAGTGCATTCCAGTCAGTTAAAGAAGAGCAGGTTACAGAAGCTTAAATATAATTGCTGATTTTAAAAAGCCGGTTTACTTCAGTTAAAGCCGGCTTTTTTAATTACATGAATCTTTATACTTACAGCTGTTAGATTCTCCAGTGCATTCAATTTCAATTGTTATATGACCAATGCCCAGTGAGGATGATATCTGACGCACTTTTTCTTTAATGTTGCATATTAATGCAGAATCAGTTTCGTCTTTTACCACAACATGTAATGTTAAAATATGGTTCTCACCGTCCAGTGTCCAGAGATGTAAATCATGAATTGATTCAATCTCTTCTGTTAAAAGAATTTTTCTCTCAAGCTCTTTTACATCAACACTTGCAGGAACCTCTTGCAGCATAATCTTAATGGTTTCCTTAAGGTTTCGGTAAACATTCCAAAGTACCCACGCGGTAATTAACAGAGACATAACAGGATCCAGAACCGGTATTTCTACAAAATACATTACTATCGCACCTGCAAACACCGCAATCCATCCTAGGACATCCTCCATCATATGTAGCATAACTGCCTTCTCATTATGGCTTTTACCATGCTTAAGTTTAATTACCGCTGCTCCGTTGACCACAATACCAACAATGGCAAGAATCATCATACCCTTTGCATCTGCCTGTTGGGGCTCAAGAATTCTTAAAATACTCTCCCGAATAACAAAGACAGATCCTATAGCAAGAACAAGTGAGATAAATATTGACCCGAGAAGAGAGAACCTTTTGTATCCATAAGAGTAAAAACGATCCCCTCCCCTTTTTGATACTTTTTGTAGATACCAGGCAACTCCAAGAGAAAGAGAATCTCCAAAATCATGAATTGCATCAGAAAGAATTGCAACAGAATTTGTCAGCAGACCCCCTGCCAGTTCAATAAATGCAAAGAGCATATTAAGAATAAAAGCATATGCAATATTCTTTGTACCATGTTCATTTTCTGTATGATGGTGAGAATTATTATGAGCCATTTTATATTATAAAACCTGAATATTCAAATTAAGACCATAAATATATATTATATAAACCGAATGCAGAGCTAATTGTTTACAATTAATGTTTAGCATAATTATTTTTAACTTTGCCAAATACACCTGATAATATGGATAAAACTTTAAAAATAATCACACTCTCCTCTCCCCTTCATGGAAATGCAGACGAAATAAATTCAGGGAGAGAAATTCTGCCGGCTCTGAGATCTCACTTTAAAACCACATTAATATCATATAAGGATTTAACAGATGATAAATTGAATGGTGTTAATGATAAATATGATATTACCGCTGTATTTATTGCCACAGGAGGTACAGAGGAGTTATTTCTGAGAATCAGTAAATACTTGCCAAAACCGATAATTATACTGAGTGATTCATACCATAACTCATTGGCCGCTTCTCTGGAAATCGGCACATGGTTGCATAATAACAATCATTTACATAAACATATTGTTTTCCCGGTTGAACCATCACATAAGGTCATTGATGATCTTATTGAACAAATTGATAGCACAGGCGATATCCAGAATGGTTTTAAAAGACTTTCAGAAGAGAGGATAGGTTTGATAGGAGGAGAATCCGCCTGGCTTATTTCATCAAAAATTGACAGAGATTCTGTTACAGAAATGTTCGGTGTTACTTTTATAGATATCAATACCGAAGATATTATTAATGACTTTAAAAACTTTTATGATAGAAGTGAAAATTTAAAAGAAGAGAGTTATTTAAAAGAGAAAATCGCACGGTATGCATCTAAACTTGAAATTCAAATCGATGAGCAATCTTTGAAGGATGCCCTGGCGTTTTATGTTATTCTGAATGATGTGTGCCGGAAAAACAACCTTACATCATTGACCATTAAATGTTTTGACATCCTTTCTCCTTGCAATACAACTGCATGTCTTGCGCTTGCAATTCTTAATGACCAGGGCATTGTCTCAGGTTGTGAGGGTGATATTCCATCTTTATGGAGTATGATTTTAGCAAAAATCTTCTGCAACTCTGCATCTTTTATGGCCAACCCTTCATCTGTTGAAAGGGTTGACAAAAGTATTGACTTTGCACATTGTACTATTCCTCTCTCACTATCTGAGAGGTATTCACTTACAAGCCATTACGAATCAAAAAAAGGAATCGGTATAAAAGCTGATATTCCTCTGGGGAAATATACTCTGTTTAAATGCGGTGGTTTGAATCTTGAGAGGTTTTATATTTTTGAAGGGGAGGTAATACAAAACACATCTGTTGCCGAAAGGTGCAGAACACAGATCAAGTTTACATTCAAATCAGATGATGATGTGGATGACTTTATGTGCTCATACCTCGGAAATCACACCATACTGATACCCGGAAAACATAAGAAGAGGTTAAAAAGTGTTATGTCCCTAATTAATAAAATGAGAAGATAATATTTTATTTCCTTAACAATCAGATGACTAACTTACAGCTGCTATAATACATCTTTCAAAATGGACAATATATCTCATAAAATCAGAAACATAAAGGCATCTTTTATACTGGTGCTCTTTATTCTTTTATCTAATAATTTATCTTCTCAACAATTATTAACCAGAGATAGCGTTATTGAACTTGCCGTTAATCAGGTCTCCTCGGACAATATGAAAGAGACCATATCATCTCTGCTTAAATTTCATACCCGTCATAATCTGAGCAATTCTTCAAAACCTGATTTTGGTATTGGTGCTGCGGCTTTATATATAGAAAACAGGTTAAAGGAATATGCAAAAACGGATAGCAGATATTCTGTAGAGAGGATTAATTACAAGGCAGGTGGTGAAGGAACTCGTCTTGGCAGAGAAGTAATACTTTCTAACATAGTAGCTACTATCAAAGGTAAAGATAACGACAACAGGATAATTGCTCTTTTAGCTCATTACGACAGCCGATCCGAAGATAACAACGATTCAACTGCTTATGCTCCCGGAGCAAATGATAATGGAAGTGGTGTTGCTGCATTAATGGAAATTGCAAGAATATTGGTTAATAAAGAGTTAAATGCAACTGTCAAACTTATGTTCCTTTCGGGTGAAGAGCATGGATTGCTTGGTGCAACACATATGGCAAAACTAGCAAAATCAGAGGGATGGAATTTAATTGCTGTTATCAACAATGATATGATAAGTAACAGCCAGTCAAGCGATACCGATGTGAGAAACAATTCTGTTGTAAGAGTCTTCTCCGAGAATATTCCTTTTACAGAAACTGAAAAGGAATCAAGAGAGAGGGTTTTTAACTCCTCTGAAAATGATTCACCATCCAGACAACTTGCGAGATATATAAAGGAGGTTGGTGAAAGATACACTCACAATCTTGTTGTTAAATTGATATACAGAAACGACAGATTTGGAAGAGGAGGAGATCATACTCCGTTTAATAAAGATGGATTCACTGCTGTCAGAGTATGTGAATTCTATGAAAACTATGACAGAACACATCAAAAAACAGAGATCAGAAACGGCAAGCAATATGGCGACATTCCAGAAGGAGTAGATTTTGAATATCTTAGAAAAAACACTCAGCTAAATCTCTCTTCGTTAATGAATCTTGCACTTGCCCCATATGAACCAACCGATGTATCAACAAATGTATCGTCATTGTCAAATTACACCAAAATTACATGGAAAGAGTCTCAAAAAGGTCAGAAACCGGCTGGTTACTATCTTCTGATCCGGGAAACTGACTCACCTGTGTGGCAGCAGAAAATCTATACAACAGAAACCAATATAAAAGTACCCCTGAGTAAAGACAACTATTTTTTTGGAGTACAATCTGTAAGTAAAAACGGAAATGAAAGTCTGCCCGTCTTTTCAAAGGGTATAAGATAGATGTATAACAGAGGGCGTTATAATATTGCTGTAGCAGGTTGCGGGAATCTCTCGTACAGACTCTCCATTGCTCTGAAATCCGCAGGACACTCATTATCTGCTGTTTATGGGAGAGATATCCAAGAGGCAGAAAAACTTGTCTATATTCTTAATAAACCGGAAGTTACGGGAGAGGGTAGATTTAACACAAAAGCTACTGACGACCTCAAGGGTTTGAAGGATGCAGAAATAATATTTATTGCTGTTTCTGACAATGCTATAGAGGAGATTTCATCTGCTTTGAACGAGGAGCTTTCAAAAATTAATAAATATCCTGTAATACTGCACTGCAGTGGTGCGACATCTGTTAATATTCTCAACATATGGCCTCAGTATGGTGTTTTTTATCCACTAATGACATTGTCGAAAACTAAGCCTGTTGATTTTAAGCTTATCCCCTTTTTTCTTGAGGCAAACAAAAGCGAGGTTATTGATATATTAATCTCACTCTCGTTTTCACTTGGCTCTGAGTATAAAATATGTAATTCTCAGGAGAGACTTAAGGTTCATACTGCAGCTGTTTTTGTCAGCAATTTTGTTAATTATCTGACCGGATTGGCATATGACATAGCAGGTAACAACCAGATGTTTTTAATGCCTTTAGCAATAGAGACTGTAAGAAAGGCTTTTTTGTATGAACATCCATCTATTGTTCAGACAGGACCTGCAGTAAGAGACGACAAAGAGACAATGAAAAAGCATTTAGAGATGATTAAAGATATGGAAGACCATAAAGAGGTTTATGAAATGATTTCGAAATTAATATTAAAACAGAGAAAATAAATATTATGTCCAATTATAAAGTTAAATTATCAGGAATTAAGGCATTTGCTTTTGATGTAGATGGTGTATTCACAGATGGAACTGTAATTGCAACTGAGAATGGCGATCTTTTAAGATCACACAACGCAAAAGATGGTTACGCTGTAAGAATGGCAATTATTAATAAATTTCCTGTCGCAATTATAACAGGAGGAGCATCAGAAAGTATAATCAAACGATTCGCTCCGATAGGAGTCGAAGATATTTTCCTCAGATCTCACAATAAATTGCCCGATTTTCAGAGGTTCTGCGACAAATATAATCTGAAGCCAGAAGAGGTGCTTTTTATGGGCGATGACATTCCTGATATAGGAATTCTTAAAAATTGCGGACTTGCCACCTGCCCTGCCGATGCTGTTACAGAGGTTAAGGAGGTTTGTGAGTATGTCTCATTGTTTGATGGAGGGAGAGGCTGTGTTAGAGATGTTATTGAACAAACTTTGAAAATTCAGGGAGTATGGAGTGCAAATCCCGAGGCATATTCAGGATAGTAAATACAACATTATGCCAGTATTAAAAGAATTATTAAGAGATTATAAAGTCATTCTTGCATCAGCTTCACCCAGAAGATATCACCTCCTTGAGGGTCTCGGAATTGATTTTTCTGTTGAATTCAATGGAAATGTTACAGAGGAGTATGACACAAATATAGACCCACTAAATGTCCCATTGATGTTGTCTGTAAGAAAATCTCACTCCTTTCCCCGGGAAGTAAATGAAAATGAGATTATAATTACTGCGGATACACTTGTTATATGTGATGCGGATATTCTTGAAAAGCCACAGGACAGAGATGAAGCATTTAAAATGATAAGGAGATTATCCGGAAGATCTCATATTGTCTCAACCGGTGTTACTTTAAGGTCAAAGAATAAGGAGACAACATTTTCTGCCGAAACCGAAGTGTGGTTTAAAGAAATTGATGATGAAGAGATTAACTATTATCTTGACAACTATTCTCCATATGATAAGGCTGGTAGCTATGGAGCTCAGGATTGGCTTGGTTATACCGTTATTAAAAGAATTGAGGGATCATATTTTAATGTTGTAGGGTTGCCTGTACAAAAACTTAATGATAAGCTCAAAGAGTTTGTTCTCTCACTTAACAAAGAGAAACTGTATCACCGTTAATTTTTAATATCCCTCTGTCGCACATATCTCTTATCACTGTTATTATCATTTTATTATCTGCGGATATAAATGAGGTGAACTCTGTCAATGGAATTGATTTATTTTCCAGAGATTCAATAATCTGACGCTCAATCTCTTTTGATTTGCCATCAGTTTTTCTGTTTTCTATGCAAACATCACATTCACCGCACTCTTCTGAATTGTGTTCACCAAAATAGGCCAGTAAATACTGAGATCGGCACCTGTTTTCATCTGACACATAAGATATCACAGCATCTGCCCTACCCATATGCATCTCTTTCTTTGAATTATACTTATCAAGAGAGAGATAGATACCTTTTTCCTCTAATCTCTCTTCATTAAAAATTAGTAATGGTGATTTAGCTCCGGGAATATAGTTCATAATACCCATTCCGGATAATCTTATAAGCATAGAAACCACTGCAGCTCTGCTGTTTCTGATTATTCTTGCAATATATTCTTCGTCAATTGCCACATACTCAGAGAAGAGTCCGGTATATAATCTTAGTATCGATTTAATAAAGGAATCAAGAGATTCGTTTTTAAGCTGAACAAGGTAAAGTTCATCTCTGTTAACCTTAAACATCACTCTAGAAGGGTTATCAAGCTCCTCAGTAAGTTCGATATAACCTTCGCTTTCCAGATATTTAATTGCGTAGTATACAGAGCCTGCATGCATCTTATATCTTAAGGCAAATTCAGAGATATTAAACCTAACCGCATCACCCTTACCCTCACCAAATGTATAATTAAAAAATTTATACAATTTCTGATACACATCTTTCACATAGTCAAGATCAGGGAAAGAGCTGCCAATAACCTGTCTTAGCCTTTTTGTATCACTACTGTTCCATAACAATACTGCGTAAGATCTCACCCCATCTCGTCCTGCTCTTCCCGCCTCCTGAAAATATGCTTCTATTGATTCCGGCAGATCAAAATGGCAGACAAATCTCACATCAGCCTTATCAATACCCATTCCAAAAGCATTGGTAGATACTATTATATCAGTTATGCCGTTTTTCCAGTCATCCTGTTTCTGAGATCTTAAATCTGTCGAGTAACCGGCATGATATGAATCAGCTGAGATTCCCTGCGCTTTAAGGAAGTGGGCAATCTCCTCTGCTCTTTTTCTCTCTCTTACATACACAATACCTGAACCTCTGACTCCTTTTACAACCCTCAACAGCTGACCGTATTTATCCTCACAATGCCTTACAATATAAGATAGATTATCTCTTTTAAAACTGGATTTTATTATATTGGGTTTCCTGAAACCCAGTTTGTCAATTATGTCATCTGCAACCTTTTGCGTAGCAGTTGCCGTTAAAGCAATTACTGGAACAGGTCCGGTAATAGACATGATTTCATTTATAAGCAGATAATCCGGTCTGAAATCATAGCCCCACTCAGAAATACAATGGGCTTCGTCAACCACAAGATATGAAACATTCATCTTCTCTAATCTGACCCTGAATATTTCGCTCCTTAACCTCTCCGGGGAGACATATAAAAACTTATAATTACCATATATAGCATTATCCAGAGCTGAGTCAATCTCAAAAGAGGTCATTCCTGAATATACTGCAAGTGTCTTTACACCCCTGTGACGCAGATTTTCAACCTGGTCTTTCATTAATGCAATAAGAGGAGTAACAACAATACATATTCCCTCTTTCATTATTGCCGGAATTTGAAAGCAGAGTGATTTTCCTCCGCCGGTTGGCATAAGAGCCAGAGTATCCTTATTTTGAAGAACAGAAAGAATTATCTCCTCCTGCATTGGCCTGAAAGAGTCATAAGACCAGTATTGCTTTAGTACATCAAGATGAGATAACATAAAAAAAGAGTATTCTGCAAAAATAGTAATTAAATATTGTGAATTATAAGGATTTTTAACTATATTCGTTATGATTTCCAACTAATATACTTAATAATCACAACTAATAATAAGCATGTCACACATTGACCTATCAGTTTATGGTATTCGAAATATCGGAAAAATAATCCATAATCCAACTTACGAAGAACTTTACCAAGCAGAAATTTCAGACAGAAATGAAGGGTTTGAAAAAGGTGTCCTTACCAAATCTGGCGCGATAGCGGTTAAAACCGGAGTATTTACAGGACGTTCGCCAAAAGATAAATATATTCTCAAAGACGAAGAGACCAAAAACACTATTTGGTGGGATGGCACTATTAATAAGCCAATAGATAAAAATGTCTGGGATGATTGCTATGAAATTGCACAAAAACAACTCTCAGATAAAGATGTGATCTATGTAGTGGATACTTTTTGCGGAACTAATGAAGAGACAAGGCTTAAAGTCCGGTTTATTATGGAGGTGGCCTGGCAGGCACATTTTGTAACCAATATGTTTATAAGACCATCCAAGTTTGAACTTGACAATTATGGAGACCCTGATTTTGTCTCGATTAATGCATCAAAGACAAGTAATCATAAATGGTCAGAACACAATCTTCATTCTGATGTATTTGTTCTTTTTAACCTAAGCGAAAGAATACAGTTAATTGGCGGGTCATGGTATGGCGGAGAGATGAAAAAGGGTATTTTTTCAATTATGAATTACTACCTTCCGTTAAAAGGAATAGCATCGATGCACTGCTCTGCTAACGTTGGCAAAGAGGGTGATGTTGCCATATTCTTTGGCCTTTCAGGTACAGGCAAGACAACTCTTTCGGCAGATCCAAAACGTTATCTGATCGGAGATGACGAACATGGTTGGGATGAAGAGGGAGTGTTCAATTATGAAGGGGGCTGTTATGCCAAAACAATTAATCTGAGTAAGGAGAATGAACCGGATATCTGGAACTCAATAAAGCGGGATGCTCTACTTGAAAATGTAGTTGTAGATGATCAAGGTAATATAGATTTTTCTGATGCATCAATAACGGAAAACACAAGAGTCTCCTATCCTATATACCATATCAATAAAATTGTACTTCCATCTAAGGCGGGGCATCCAAAGAAAGTAATCTATCTTTCAGCAGATGCATATGGTGTTCTGCCACCAGTGTCTGTTCTTGACAGAAATCAGGCTCAATATCATTTTCTGAGCGGATATACATCAAAGGTAGCCGGGACTGAGAGAGGAATAACTGAACCTACACCATCATTTTCTCCTGCATTCGGTGAAGCTTTTCTCACGCTACACCCTACTGTTTATGCAAGGCTGCTGGCCGATAAAATGGACGAGCATGGTGCTAAAGCCTATCTTGTAAACACGGGATGGAATGGTACAGGCAAACGTATTTCCATAAAGGATACAAGAGCAATTATTGATGCCATACTCGACGGTTCTATAGAAAAGGCTCATAAACGTCACATACCCGTTTTAAATCTCACAGTTCCCGAGAGTCTGAATAATGTCTCTGATGGTATACTGGACCCTAGGGATACTTACTCAGATAAAAGTGAATGGGAAAGAAAAGCACGCTCTCTTGCTTCAAAATATATTGCTAACTTTGAACAATACTGCGATAATCCTGCAGCAATAGCATTAAAACCATCAGGCCCTCAGTTATAAATTAGTTCAAAATGAAATTAAAAAAAATTAAATCCGTATCGGCAAATGCTTTGATACGGATTGCTTTTATTTTATCCATCCTGTTTTTATCATCTGCCAATTTATTGGCTAAGAGAGATAAACACTTTTATATTACACTCGAAACAAATCAGGGTAAAATAACTTTCAGGCTATATAATCAAACTCCCGCTCACAGGGATAACTTCGTTAAACTTGCTAAGAAAGGATTTTATACCGGAGTTTTATTTCACAGAGTTATTGATAATTTCATGATTCAGTCCGGTGATCCGGATTCTAAAGCCAGAGAAACGGGAAAACTATATGGAAACGGAGGTCCCGGATACGATCTTCCGGCTGAAATTATTCCCGGCCTTTATCATAAACGAGGTGTAATAGCTGCCGCAAGAGAGGGTGACAGCGAGAACCCTCAAAGATATTCATCAGGTTCCCAGTTTTATATTGTAAAGGGAAAGGTTTTTGACGATGAAGGCATTAAGAGTGTTGAGGAGAGAATCAACACAAGAAATTCTGCTAACAATATTACCTTAAAGCACAAAATACCTGATGATTGGAGAGAAATCTACAAAACTATAGGAGGGACGCCACATCTTGACACTCAATATACTGTATTCGGTGAAGTTACAGATGGGTTGGAAATTGTAGACAAAATCTCTTCTCTGCAGACTGATGATAATGACAGGCCTGTTGAAGATGTTGTCATACTGTCAGTAAAGATTAAAAAATACAGAAAACTCAGATAATTAAACTATATGAAAAACTTACTAATCTTAACCACATTATTGGTGCTGTTTGGATGCACAAAACAGAAAGAAATGGAATTGAAAGAGTTAATTGCCGGAATCGAAAGCAGAGTTAAACCCCTTAACAAAGAGGCTGCATTGGCATACTGGAGCGGAACATTAACAGGAGATGCTGCAGAATTTGATAAATACTCTCAGGCAAACATAGAAATAACAAAAATATACTCCGACAGAGAGATGTTTGCCAGACTTAAAAGCATTTATAATCAGAAAAAAATTAAAGATCCTGTTCTTTTAAGGGAACTGGAGGTGTTATTCAATAAGTTTCTTGCTAATCAGACTGATACGGCATTGCTTAATCAGGTTATACAGAAAACTGCTTTACTGGAACAGAAATATGCTACATTCAGAGCAGTATACAAAAATTTTCAGATATCAGATAATCAGGTTGAAAATATTCTTCAAACCTCATTAAACAATGGTGATCTGGAAGAGGTATGGAAAGCACATAAGATGATAGGACCTGTTGTTGCAAAAGATATAATAGAATTGGTAAAGCTTAGAAATATGGTAGCTATCTCTCTGGGATTTGATAACTATCACACAATGAGCCTTGAATTATCCGGGCAAAACCCGGATGAGATTTCTCACCTATTTGATGAACTTAACCTGTTGACCCGTGATGCGTTTGCCAATCTTAAACAAGAGATGGATGAAAAATTTTCACTCAGATACAAAACTGACAAAGGAAGGCTGATGCCATGGCATTATCAGGGCAGATTTTTCCAGGAATCTCCAAAATTGTACCCCGTAGATCTTGATAAATATTATAAAGATAAGAATCTGGAGGATATTACTAAGGCCTACTACTCAGGAATAGGATTGGATATTACTGATATTCTTAATAATAGTGATTTATATGAGAAAGCCGGTAAAAACCAGCATGCGTATTGCATCGATATTGATTCTGAAGGAGATGTAAGAGTTTTATGCAATATCAGTGATAATGAACAGTGGATGGGAACTATGCTACATGAATTCGGACATGCTGTCTATTCAAAAGGACATGATATTGAATCGAATCCCTATTTCTTAAGAGAGGCAGCACATCCATTCACAACCGAGGCTGTAGCAATGTTATTTGGAAGACTATCAAGGAATCCTCAATGGATGAGCCAAATGCTTCAAATAGATTCTGCAGAGACAGAAAAGATTAAAGATGATTGTTATCGCTCATCTAAACTTCAACAACTTGTTTTCAGCAGATGGGTTCAGGTTGTATACAGATTCGAAAAGGAGATGTATGCTAATCCCGATCAAAATCTTAATGAACTGTGGTGGTCACTTGTGTCAGAATACCAAATGCTAAACAAACCGGAAGGCAGAGACGAACCTGATTGGGCAACTAAAATTCACATTGCATTATATCCTTGTTATTATCATAATTACCAGTTAGGTGAATTACTTGCATCGCAGTTTCATAACTATATAGTTAAGAATATAACTAAAACAGACAATTTTAAAGGCGATTCTTATATTAACAACAAAGAGGTTGGTACATGGATAAGAGAGATGGTTTTTGAAAAAGGAATGAAACTAAAGTGGAATGATATGATAGAGGCTTCTACCGGCGAAAAGCTTACAGCTCGATATTACGCTGAACAATATGTAGATTAAATATTAAATATATGTTAAAAACCAAATCAATAATTTTGCTGTTATTTGCTTTTTTATTGCAAATAAATTTAACTGCTCAGGATATAAGTTATTTTCTTCCGGAGGGTTCATACTCTTTAAATCCTGATATCCCATCGCCAAAACAGTTTCTTGGATTCAATCCGGGTGAACATCATGTCAGTCACGACCAGCTTCTTTTTTATATGAGAGAAATTGGAGAAAAATCGCCAAGGGTTAATGTTGTTGAAATTGGAACAACCTATGAGAATCGTCCTTTATTATTTTTGGTTATAAGCTCTGAAAAGAATATAGCCAATCTGGATGAAATAAGAAAAAATCAACTTTTACTGACAGATGCATCAAAATCTAATAATCTGAAAATTAATGATATGCCGGCTGTTATCTGGCTAGGCTACAGTGTTCACGGAAACGAGGCAAGCGGTGTTAATGCATCTCTGGCGGTGGCCTATTATCTGGCAGCAGCACAAGGTGATGAGATTCAGAAGATACTCGATGAATCTGTTATCATTATTCAACCGGCTCAGAATCCTGATGGTATTCAGAGATTTGCAAACTGGGTTAATTCAGCAAGAAGTTATTCTAATGTAACAGATCAATTTTCAAGGGAATTCAGAGAACCCTCACCAAATGGAAGAAGTAACCATTACTGGTTTGACCTGAACAGAGACTGGCTTCTGGGTCAGCATCCCGAAACATGGAACAGAATGAAACTTTTTATGGATTGGCATCCAGTCCTTGTAAACGATTATCATGAACAGGGAAGCACAAGCAGTCCTTATTTTTCACCAGGCATAATGGGAAGTATAAATGAACTGGTACCCGCAGATAACAGACGTATTACAGAGGATATATCTATCTATCACGCAAATGCAATTACTTCGGATGGTTCTCTTTTCTTTACAAAAGAGTCTTACGATAATTTTTACCCTGGAAAAGGTGCATCATACCCTGACCTTCTGGGCTCTATTGGGATACTTTATGAAATGCCCTCTTCAAGAGGTCATTTTCAAATAGTTAACGGTGTAAATGTGAAGTTTCCTGACATTGTGAGGTATCAGGCAATGTGTTCATATTCTGCAATTAAGGCCGCTGTAGATAAAAGAGTGGAGTTGAACAGATATAAAATGAACTCATACAAAGAGGCTGCAGAAATGGCTTCAAAGGGTGCAGTAAAAGGTTATATTATTGATGATAATGGAGACAAAACTCTTATGAAAGAGTTACTTCATATACTCTCTCTTCACAGAATAGAACTTTATACACTCGCTAAGGATATAACAGTTAACGGAAAATCCTATAAATCAAATTCTGGTTATGTTCTGCCACTGGATCAAAAAGAGTATAGGATAATCAGAACACTGTTCGATAAACTTACCGAATATGTAGATACCACATTCTATGACATTACGGCCTGGACTCTTCCGCTTGCTTTTAATCTAAATTATCAGCCACTGCAATCAGTAACAGGTCTACTTGGCGAAAAGGTGAAAACTATTAACGGAAACTCGTACAAAGATCCGGAGTTAAGTAAAGTTGGCTACCTGTTCAGTATAGCTGACAGATCCTCTTATAATTTTATCTATAAACTGCAGGAAAATGGTATTAAGTTCAAGGTTTCGGATATGCCATTTACGATAGAAAAAGATGGTAAGAGAATAAAATATGATTATGGAACAATATTTATACCGGTTAGAGAACAAATTGTTAGCCCGGAAACATTATATAATTTAATGCTCTCGACATCCTGCAGGGAAAATATCAGTATAATTGCTGTTCATAGCAGTATAGGTTTAGAGTTTGATCTCGGAAGTTCACATTTCCAGAGAATTTCTCAACCAAAAATTGCTATCGTTACAGGAAGAGGAGCATCATACTCCGGCATAGGTGAGATTTGGCATCTTCTTGATCAGAAATACAAAATCCCTGCTACCATTCTTGATGCAAGCCTTCTGTCCGAGATAGATATTAACAGATACAATACATTAGTTTTAAATGGAAATTACAGATTTTCAAAAGATATAAATGAAAAATTGCTCACTTGGTCTCAAATTTCCGGCAATAAAATAATTGCAATTGATCAATCATATATATCTCTGAATGAGGCAGGCTTAACTAATATTAAAGAAAAAACCGACCAGAGATCGGCATCTGAATTAAAAACATATTATGACAGCAGATATAACAGAGGTAACACAACAATTAGCGGAGTTATACTCAAAGCGGATATTGACAGAAGCAGTCCCCTGTTATATGGTGTTTCTACGAATGAAATATATATATTTAAACGGGGCAGGACTGTAATTTCAGATCCTTCGGCTCTCTTTGCAGCACCAGTAAGATATGCCGGAACTCCATTAATCAGTGGATATTTGTCAGATTTTAATAAAAACAGAGTTAGTAATATGCCAGCTGTTTTAACCGGGAGAGGTACGATATATTTTTGTGACAATCCAAATTTCAGAGCTTATTGGCACTCTACATCTCGTCTTTTTATGAACGCACTATTTTTCAGAGAACTATTTCCCAATATAATGATTCAAACCAAATAGCAGATGTGATCTTTTCTTGGAAGGCATTCCAGAGAGAGATCATCGCCAACCGACACCCCTATCTCGCGTAAAGATTTATATGACTCTTCATAGGCCAGATCAGGGGTGTTGTTGTTTTCACTTAAATGACAAAGATATATGTTCTTAAGTGATGGAGAATATATTTGTTTTATTGCCTGTGCAGTCTCTTTATTGCTCATGTGTCCCCTTCCCCCTTTGATCCTGTTTATTAACATCTGAGGATAATTCCCGGTTTCCAGCATTCTCATATCGTAATTCGATTCAATAATGAGATTTTGAGATTGCTTACAATATTTAATGACCTTTGGCGTCATTCTGCCAATATCTGTTACAAATGTAAAACGTGTGCCTTTGAAATCAATAAAATAACCCAGAGTTTCTGTAGCATCGTGGATTACTTCAAAAGGAATAATTGAAACGCCCTTAAAAGAGAACTCCTCATCAGGATTTACTATTTTAACAAAACCACTTCTGATTCCCTTAGTAACAGGGTGAGTGCTTAATGATTTTGCTACAGGAGCCGTTGTCAGGAATGGTTTACAATATCTTTCAACTATCGGTTTTAGATGTCTTATATGGTCAGAATGATCGTGTGTTATCAATATAATATCTACAGAATCAACTGGAATGGAATATTCGCCAAGTCTTTTTTTTAAAGTCCTTACCCCTATTCCGGCATCTATGAGAATAGACGAAAACTCGTCTCCTATATAGTAACAGTTACCACTGCTCCCGCTTGCCAGACTTATAAATTTTATCATATAAGTTTCTCCACCTCTTCTTTTAAGTCCATCTCAGGTTTAAATAGCAATGTTTTAAATCCCAGACTGTCAGCTGACTTTATATTCATTTGTGAATCGTCGATAAAAAGCGTTTCACCGGCAACCATATTTCCCATTTCAGACATTTTAACAAAAATTTCGTGATCAGGTTTAGCCATATTCATCTCATATGAAAGGAACAGCATTTCAAAGTAATCAGATATAGTATGGCTGTCATATCTAAAGAAAGGTCTTACCACGCTCATTGCAATTTCGTTTGTATTACTAAGCATAAATAAGCGAAACCTCTCCTTCAGGCTCAAAAGAAAATCAAGTTTTGATTCGGAAATTTTTTCCAAAAAGGAGCCCATTGCAAAGTCTATCTGAATATCAGATACTTCATTATTGATATAAGACCGGATAATATTCCTGAAATCAGCCGTTGTAATAAGACCCTTTTCATAATCCAGAAAAAACCCTCCCTGCACATATTCATTAAGCATCCTTCCAAAATCATTAAAACCAATGTTTTTGAATGCATCTTCACATGCCTGTCTGTTAAGAGGCACAAGTACACCTCCAAGATCGAATACTATATTTTTAATCATATTATTTTCCCTGAAAATCAAATGGGAATTTAAAAATTCCCTTTTCTGTAATTATTGCACTTATAAGCTCTGCCTTTGTGATATCAAATGCAGGGTTGTAAACTTTAACCCCTACAGGTGCCATCCTTTCTGAATACCATAAATCCGTAACCTCATCAGGAGAACGTTGTTCAATTACAAAATTATCACCTGTGACTGAATTCTTGTCTATAGTGGTTGATGGCCCGGCAATATAGAAGGGAACCTTATAGTATTTAGCCATAATTGCAATTGCAGATGTTCCTATTTTATTGGCTGTATCTCCATTCAGCGCAATTCTGTCACACCCTGTAATTACCGCATTAATTTCTCCTGCAGACATTAAAGATGATACCATATTATCGCACAATAGTGTCACATAAATCTTTGATTTGGTAAGTTCAAATGCGGTAAGCCTGGCTCCTTGAAGCAAAGGTCTTGTCTCACAAGCAAATACTTCTATATCCCACCCCAGAGATTTTGCAAGATAAACAGGTGCAAGAGCTGTACCATAACGTGAAACGGCAAGATGACCCGCATTGCAGTGGGTAAGAATTTTGTACCCCGGTTTAAGCAGAGTGAGACCGTTTTTTGCAATAGATAGGTTTGACAAAATGTCCTCTTTCTTTATGGCATCAGCTTCGGTTAATAATTCCCTGTATATCCCTTCGATACTAATATCAGGAATTTCCAACACTTCGTTAAATCTTCTTTCTATTCTGTCAAGTGCGTTTGTAAGGTTTACAGCTGTAGGACGAGTCTGTGATAATGAATTTTTTATTCTCTTAAACTCCTCAATTACAAGAGGAATAGATTTAAGATTGAGGTTTTTTAAAATTATTCCAATACCATAGGCTGCACAAATTCCAATTGCCGGAGCTCCTCTTACCTTAAGTTTGACTACAGCATCAATAAAATCACTTTCGCTCTTCAGAGTAATAAAGGATTCAAGTGAGGGTAATCTGGTTTGGTCTAAAATTTTAAGTGCGTTACCACCCTCCTCTAACATTACTGAATCATATTCAAAAAGATTTTCTATCATCAACCCCTGTTTAACAGATTAATTTTTAATAATTCTAACTCATCCTGAATCTCATTACTCAATTGATTCTGCCTTACTCCTCTAGTGTCTGTCAAATGTGATACCTTACAATGATGTTCAAAAACTTCAGTTCTCCACCATGCCTCTCTTAAACTTCCTCCCCATGTAATAAGCCCATGATTTCTGAGGATAATTACCTGTTTTCCTTTTGAGTTTTTTTCAATAAATCCGGATAGTTTTTCAGAACCCGGCATCATTGCAGGTATGTCGCACAGCTCTCCTATCCAAAGAACGCTTTCCGGACTTGTTGATAATTCAGGTAAAGAATCTGCCGTATATGCGTATGAACAGACGTATGGTGGGTGAGAGTGGACAACAGAGATGGCAGCAGAATTAGTTCTGTAAACAGCTAAATGTGATAAAATCTCAGATGTTGATTTTTTTATTCCATAAATATGATTTCCAGCATTATCTGTAATTACCATTTCTTCTGCTTTCAGGAGACCTTTAGACTCCATTGTGGGTGTTGACATTATTAAATTTTCATCCAGCCTGACTGAAATATTGCCTCCGTTTGCTTCTGCAAACCCTTTATTATATAACAGATGAGAATAATACATAATCTCATTTGCTGTTTGCAAATATCTTTCAGGCAGCTTTGTCATTTACAGAGAAGCTATTAGTTGTATAAAAAGTGTTGTCATTTTATCTGCAGCTTTATTTGCCGCATCAATAACATCATCTCCGTCATTTACAAAATCATCAGCAAAGGCAAAGGCTTCATTGGTAATCACTGATACTCCGAAAACAGGTATTGATGAATGTCTTGCAACAATAACCTCAGGAACAGTTGACATACCAACTGCATCTGCCCCAATGGTCCTGAAGAAGTTGTACTCAGCCGGTGTTTCATATGTTGGACCTGTTCCGGCGAGGTAAACTCCTTTATGAACATTAATACTGTTTTCTCTGGCGATTTTCTCTGCCAAAGAGATAATCTCAAGATCATACGGTCGTGTCATATCGGGAAATCTTGGGCCAAATTCATCCAGATTTTTCCCTATCAGAGGGTTTGGCATAAGGTTAATATGATCTCTGATTATCATCAGGTCTCCTACCCTGTATTTTTCATTCACACCTCCCGCAGCATTTGAAACAAAAAGATAAGAGATTCCAAGACTCTTCATTACTCTGACGGGTAGAGTTACCTGTTCCATACCATATCCTTCGTAATAGTGAAATCTCCCCTGCATAGCTATAACGAATTTTCCCCCAAGAGTCCCGCAGATAAGGTTGCCCTTATGCCCTATTGCAGTAGATGTAACAAAATTAGGTATCTCTTTATACGGAATAACTATCTTATTATCAATTTTTTCAGCTAGCTCTCCAAGACCGCTGCCCAGAACGATTCCTGCAAACGGAACTTTATTGCCAATTTTTGATATTATAAACTGAACTGATTCATTAATCTTACTTAATATACTTATATCCATATTATTAAATTTTAACGTTTATAATAGTTTTTTATAAAGTTTGTTAACATTCTCGAGTATTTCATGTTCACCATCGACTTCTCTTTTTTCCATTAATACCTTCCCATTGCATATGACTGTATCTACACAGGAGCTGTTAGCAGAATAGATTAGATTTGCCAAAAAGCTTATATTAGGTGTAAAAGCGTAATTATCTGTATCAATAATTGTGAGGTCAGCAAGTGAACCCTCTTTAATTACACCTGTATTTATTCCTAAAGCTATCCCGCCGTTTTTGGTTGAAAGATCCATTAGCTCGTTAAGTGGCATGGCAGTAGGGTCTGCTCTCCATCCTTTTTGAAGAAGGGCTGTAGTTTTCATCGTTTCAATCATATCCAGATTATTGGAAGATGCACATCCGTCAGTTCCCAGAGTAACTGTAACTCCGGCATCGCGGAACTCATTATACCTGAATCTGTAACCTGAAGCAATTTTAAGATTTGAATTTATATTATGAACAACCTTAACATCTCTATCTGCAATAATCCTCATATCATTATCGTCTATCCACAAACAGTGTGCAGCAATTACATTTGGCCCTAGAACGCCCAATCTGTCAAGGTATTGTGTTGGAGTAAGGCCATGTTTTGCAATAGAATCCAGGTTTTCTCCCTCCGTTTCAGAAATATGAATATGAAGAAGCAAGTTTTTTGATTTTGCAAATTCGGCTCCCCAAATCAGCATCTCTTCTGAAACACTGTATGGTGAGTGAAGACCAATGGCAAAATTGTTAATATTAGTCCATTCAGATGATTCCTCATATGCTTTAAAACAATCATCCTTTATTTTGCCCCACCTCTCTTTCTCAAAAAGATCCAGTATAACAAAAGGCTGTACAGATCTCAGACCCATTTCTGAAGCAGCTTTTACAGCGTGGGAGAGACTCCAGTACTGATCATTAAAACAGGTCGTTCCGGTTTTAAGCATCTCCAGACATGCCAGTTTTGTCCCCCAGTATACCATCTGATCATCCAGTTTTTTCTCGGTAGGCCATATTTTTTTGTACAGCCAATCCATAAGCAGCATGTCCTCACCAATCCCCCTCATCAAAGTCATAGCAGCGTGAGTATGCATATTTATAAAACCTGGTACTACCGTTTTGTTTTTACCCTCAATTTCTTTATCTGCAACATAATCGATATGATCTGAAATTGTATGGATATTATTACCTTTTATTAGTATATCTTTAATCTCGTTGTTAAGAGTTATCTTTCTAATTAATACTGATTTCTCCATTTAATTTTAAAATTTTTCAAAAATAGTCATTTTTAAGCCAATATTTAAAAAAAACTCACTGTTACATAATTGAGTATCTTTACCACAAAAATGAAAGTTCTCTGGTTAAACATAAATGCCTCCTACTCTCACACATGTCTTTCTATACCTGCTTTGCATGCTCAGATTAGCTCCTCAGTTGCAGATAAGACAGAATGGAAAGTTATTACAGGTACAATTAACCGGGAATTCTCGTTTTATCTGAAAGATATTATCGAATTTAATCCATCTCTCATTCTGGCCACATCATGGCTTTTTAATCATGATTATTTACTAACATTACTCACAAAAACAGCCGCTCTTCTAAAAAACAGACAAATCATACTTGGCGGTCCTGAATATCTTGGAGATAACGAAAATTACCTCAGAACCAACACTTTTGTAACTGCAGTATTCAGAGGAGAGGGAGAGGATATTTTCTCTGAATTTATTGACAGAATTTCTGATGGCAGAATATGGAACACCTTACCAGGATTCTGCTATATTGACAAAGAAGGTAACTATAAAGATAATGGGATTGCACAAGTATTAAATTTCGCTGACCTTAAGGCACCTGAAAGTTCTGACCTGTTTGATTGGAACAAACCATTTGTTCAGCTGGAGACTTCAAGGGGATGTTTTAACCGCTGCTCATTCTGTATAAGCGGAAAAGAGAGAAAAATTGATAATATTTCTATACAGTCAATTAAAGAGAGGCTTGATGTAATCAGAGAAAGAAGAGTTAAAGAGGTCAGAATTTTAGACAGGACATTCAATGCAAACTCCAAAAGGGCAAAGAAGGTGCTATTATTGTTTAAGGAATACTGGCCGGATATCTGTTTCCACCTTGAGATACATCCATCATTGTTAGATGACCATATAAAAGAAACTCTCAAGATTCTACCTGAGGGTTTGCTGCATATAGAAGCTGGCATGCAAAGCCTGGATGAGAACGTTATAGCTGAATGCCGGCGATCAGGTACGGCAGAATCTTCTTTCAGGGGGCTTGTTTTTCTTACTGAATGTAAAAATTTTGAAGTTCATACAGATTTAATAGCAGGTCTTCCCGGATACAGCTACTCAAAGCTGATTGAAGATGTTTCAAGATTGACAGTTGTAAATCCTGATGAAATTCAACTTGAACTACTTAAGCTTCTTCCGGGAACTCACCTCAGAGAAACAGCATCTGAAAGAGGCATTATATTCTCATCTGAACCACCTTACGAAGTTTTAAAAACTGATGATATAACATATCATCAATTAAACCAATGCGTTATACTCTCAAAAATACTGGACACTTATTTCAATGGAGGAATTTTAAAGGCGAGTTTCAGAAATCTTGTCGCAGAAAATTCAGTTTTCTTAGAAAAATTTATTTCACACTGTGAATTCTGCAATTTTGACTTTTCATCATCATCTGACAAAAAGGCTCTCTTTTTACTTGATTTTTGCTATAATAATTTTGAGGAGTACAAGATTCATCTGATTCAGGACTGGATAATGAGTGGTTTGCCACACAATAAGGGTGCCGGTAAAATGCTTAAATTATGGAAATTCGGAGAAAAACCGGAAAATCCTCTCCTGATTGATAGTCAGAGAGATCTTACATACAAATATTTTGAAATAAATAATAGAAGGTACTGGTTTTCCTTTAACAAATATGTTAACAGTTATAAACCAATTTCAAATTTTATGGAATTATTATAAGTAAATCGGTGCATTTGAGTTACTTTTTTATATTTTTGTAACCAAAATTCTAATTATGATAACTAAAGAGCTAATCACTCCCAAAAGTATAGTAGTTGTTGGTGGATCTGATGATTCCCAAAAACCTGGCGGTAATGTTTTAAGAAACCTAATTGAAACAAAATATCAGGGAAAACTTTACGTTGTAAACCCCAAAGCAGATATTGTTCAAGGAATAAAAAGCTATAAAAGTGTTGACGAACTCCCTCAGGTTGACCTGGCAATTCTAGCTATACCTGCAGCAATGTGTATTCCTGCAGCCAGTACACTTTGTGGAAAGAAGGCTTGTAAAGCGGTTATCATTTTTTCTTCAGGCTTTCATGAATCGGGGGAAGAGGGTGCAAAATTGGAAAATGAGCTGATTAATATTGTTAATAAATCCGGCGCATCACTTATAGGACCAAACTGCATAGGTGTGCTAACTCCAGGTTATGCCGGAGTCTTTACAAAACCTATTCCCAGATTGAATCCCAAGGGTGTAGACATTATTTCGGGGTCTGGAGCTACTGCTGTTTTTATTCTGGAGGCTTCAATGCAGCTGGGGTTAAATTTCTCTTCAGTATTTTCAGTAGGAAACAGTGCACAACTGGGTGTTGAAGACATTATTGAGTATCTTGATGAAACCTATGTTCATGGAACAAGCTCTCCTGTCAAACTATTGTATATAGAGAGTATAAATAAACCGGATAAACTTCTTAAACATTCACAATCACTTATCAGAAAAGGAGCAAAAATAGCTGCCGTAAAATCTGGTTACAGTGAAGCTGGTAGCAGAGCAGCCTCATCGCATACAGGTGCACTTGCCAGTCCGGATAAAGCCGTTTCTGCCCTTTTCAGGAAGGCGGGAATTATTCGGTGCTACAGCAGAACAGAACTTGCAACTGTTGCATCTGTACTGATGTACCCTAAACCTAAAGGAAAAAAGGTGGCAATAATTACGCATGCAGGGGGGCCGGCTGTTATGCTTACTGATGTATTATCTGCAGGAGGAGTTGAGATACCGGAAATTAAAGGCACAAAAGCTGATGCATTGCTTTCAAAGTTATTTGCTGGGTCTTCCGTATCAAATCCGATAGATTTTCTGGCGACAGGTACTGCAGAACAATTATCACACATAATTGATGCTTGTGAAAAAGACTTTGATGTTGACTCTATGGCTGTTATATTCGGTTCACCCGGCCTTTCATCTGTATTTGATGTATATGATGTTATAATTGAAAAAATTAAGAAGTGCAAAAAACCTGTTTATCCTGTACTTCCCTCTGTAATTAATGTTGGTAAGGAGATTGAACACTTTCAGAATAAAGGGGGTATCTCCTTCCCTGATGAAGTATCTTTTGGCAATGCACTTGTTAAAGTTTTAACCCAACAGAATCCTCCCGATGATTTTGAACTTCCACCAGTGGATACAAAGCTTATAAAATCTGTAATTGATTCATGTTCTGATGGCTACCTATCACCTGAAAATGTCCAGAAATTATTGGATGCAGCCGGGATATCGAGAGCTAAAGAGATTGTTGTTAAGAGTGAAACAGAGTTAAGAAAAGGGGTGAAGGAGATTGGATACCCCCTTGTAATGAAAGTTGTAGGTCCGGTACACAAATCAGATGTGGGTGGCGTAGTGCTTAATGTCACAGACGAAGAGACTATGGTTGTTGAATTTCACAGAATGATGAAGATTAAAGAGACAACTGCTGTTCTGATTCAACCGATGCTGTCCGGAACCCAAATATTTATTGGATCAAAAAGAGAAGACAAATTTGGTCATTTGGTGATGTGTGGTCTTGGAGGAATATTTGTAGAAGCATTGGGAGACATAAACACTTCACTTAACCCGGTGTCAAAAGAGGAGGCTTCAGAGATGATAAAAAATCTTAAAAGTTACTCTCTCATAAAAGGGAGCCGGGGTACTGAAGGTGTAAATGAATTTCTTTTCGGAGAAGCAATAAGACGCGTTTCTGCTCTATGTAAAGCTGCACCTGAAATTTTTGAAATGGATCTTAATCCTTTATTAGGTAATTCAAGACAGGTAATAGCGGTTGATGCCAGAATCAGAATTGAAAAAAAACGTATAAATAATAACAGAATTGTTTAAAATAATGTTTAGCAAATTTAAGGAGAAATGGGGAAATCAAAGTCCGGTTACTAAGGGTTTTCTTCTTATTATATTGATTGTTACAATCGGAATTATTCTGAGATGGGATTACATAATAAAAGAAATATCTAATGGATTTAAATATTTTTCTAAATAATTATATCTTTTTCATTAAATATGCTTTCATTTTTAGATATAAAATTATATTTTTGTAAATAATTATAAACTTAATCACGATTTTAAAATGGCATTAAGAGGAGCTATAGTGGTGGACACCGAAAAGTGCAAGGGCTGCAGTGTTTGCCTTGTGAATTGTCCGACCAACACCATTGCTTTAGCCAGAGAGGTAAACAGCAAGGGATACAACTACGCCTTTATGGCAAATCCTGAAAATTGCACCGGATGCACCAACTGCGCCACAGTTTGTCCGGACACATGCATTACAGTATACCGGGTTAAAGTATAACAGAAAAAATTTATAGTATATGGCAGAACATATTTTAATGAAAGGTAACGAAGCTATTGCCATCTCAGCAATTCGTAATGGTTGTGACGGATACTTCGGATACCCTATTACACCGCAATCAGAGGTAATGGAGACACTGATGGCGGAAAAGCCTTGGGAAACAACAGGAATGGTTGTACTTCAGGCAGAGAGTGAGACATCGTCAATTAATATGCTATACGGTGGAGCCTCATGTGGTAAAAAGGTAATGACATCATCCAGCAGTCCTGGTCTGAGTCTGATGTGCGAAGGTCTTAGTTATCTTGCTGGTGCAGAGCTACCATGTCTGGTAGTTAATGTTGTCAGAGGAGGTCCCGGTCTGGGTACAATTCAACCTGGTCAGGGTGATTATTTTCAAGCATGCAAAGGCGGTGGACATGGTGACTACAAAATGGTGGTATTAGCCCCTGCATCTGCTCAGGAGATGTATGACTTTGTGGATCTCGGATTTGAACTTGCTTTTAAATATCAGAATCCAGCAATGATCCTTGCTGACGGAGTTATCGGTCAAATGATGGAAAAGGTTGAACTTAAGCCTATCAAGCCAAGATGGTCAGACGAGTTTATTAAAACAAATTATAAATGGGCAACAACAGGGAAAACACCTGAAAGGAAACAGAATGTGATTACATCTCTTGCTCTGGATGCTGCCGTTCATGAGAGACTTAACTTTAAACTCCAGATCAAATACAAGCAAATGGAGGAAGAAGATGTCAGGTTTGAAACCTTTATGTGTGAAGATGCAGAGCATGTAATTATTGCATACGGATGTATGGCAAGAATATGTGAAAATACTGTTGAGCTTGCACGTAAAGAGGGAATTAAACTTGGATTGCTTCGTCCTATTACACTTTTCCCTTTTCCTACTGCAGAGATAAACAGACTGGTTCCTCAGCTTAAGAGCATGATGTCAGTAGAGCTCAGCGCCGGGCAAATGGTAGAAGATGTTAGGCTTGCAGTAAACGGAAGAATTCCTGTTCACTTTTTCGGAAGACTAGGAGGAATTGTACCATCTCCCGAAGAGGTTTTTGAAGCGTTTAAAAAAGAGATCAAATAATTTAAAGCAATCAGAGATGGATCTTAAAGAAATAATGAAACCGGAAAACAGAGTATATTCAAAAACTCCTGTTCTCACCGAAAATGTAATGCACTATTGCCCTGGCTGTTCTCATGGCACTGTTCATAAACTGATTGCCGAAGTTATTGAAGAGATGGGTATTCAGGAAAAAACTATCGGAATATCTCCTGTCGGCTGTTCGGTATTTGCATACAACTACATTGATATTGACTGGCAACAAGCTGCTCACGGAAGAGCTCCGGCACTTGCGACTGCCACCAAAAGACTATTACCCGATAAATATGTATTTACATATCAGGGAGACGGCGACCTTGCCTCAATAGGTACTGCAGAGATCATGCATGCATGTAACAGAGGAGAAAATATTGTTGTTATATTTATTAACAATGCAATATATGGAATGACCGGAGGCCAGATGGCGCCAACTACTCTTATCGGAATGAAAACATCTACTTCTCCCGATGGAAGATGCGAAGATATTCACGGAAAGCCCCTTAAAATAACCGAACTTATTGCACAGCTCGAAGGTACATGCTACGTTACAAGACAATCTGTACAGACAGCTGCTGCTGCAAGAAAAACAAAACGAGCAATCAGAAAGGCATTTGAGAACTCTTCGATGTCAAAGGGAACCTCATTTGTAGAAATAGTAAGTTCGTGTAATTCGGGATGGAAACTCTCTCCTGTAAAAGCTAATGAATGGATGGTAGAAAATATGTTTCCATTCTATCCTTTGGGCGATATTAAAGACAGATAAAAAACATAGTAAATATGAAAGAAGAGATAATAATCGCAGGATTTGGAGGACAGGGAGTTTTATCGATGGGTAAAATTCTCGCCTACTCCGGCATAATGCAAAATCAGGAAGTAACGTGGATGCCTTCCTATGGTCCGGAAATGAGAGGAGGAACCGCCAATGTTACAGTTATACTTAGTGACAAAAAAATCAGCTCTCCTATACTCAGCAATTTTGACACTGCCATTATCCTGAACCAGCAATCATTGGATAAATTTGAAAACCAGGTTAAACCAGGTGGTCTTCTGATTTATGATCCAAATGGAATTACCAGACATCCTGTAAGAAAGGATATTAATGTGTGTACAATTAATGCTGTTGATATTTCTGCAGAACTGGGTAATTCAAAGGCTTACAATATGGTAGTTTTAGGTGCATTTCTTAAGAAAAAACCAATTGTAACTCTTGACAATGTAATTAAAGGTCTTAAAAAATCAATTCCTGAACGCCATCATTCTCTGATACCTATGAACGAAAAGGCAATCAGTGTAGGAATGGAGAAAATTTCAGATATTAACGCAATATAGAAAAGCGTGATAAACTTTAAGTGCTCCCTCTTTGTTATTCAAAGTGGGAGCATTTTTTATTTTTATACATTTAAATTATTATCTTTGCGTTGCTGGTAAAGATTATGAGTACAGAATATCAAATTGTAATAAATAGTCTCAAATCAAAAATTGAGACAATTATATCAAGATACGAACAGGTTGCGGATGAAAACCGTAAGTTGTTCGCAGAACTCACCGTCTTAAAAGCAGAAGAGGAAAAAAATATTAACAAAATAAAAGAACTGGAAGAAAAGATAAACAAGTTACAATTGGCCGAAGCCTTTAAAACTTCTTCATCGGATGTCAAAGAGGCACGGCAAAAGATTGGTAAGATAGTGAAAGAGATAGACAAATGTATAGCTCTTTTAAATGATTAAGCAATGGAACAGCAATCAATACAGATAAGCATCGCGGATCGCTACTACCCACTCAGAATCCCAGCAAATGATGAGGAAAAGATAAGGGCAGCAGCAAAGATTATCAACGAGAAAATTGCACTTTATAAAAAAAGATATGCAAACCGAGATACTCAGGATGCTTTGTCAATGGCACTTTTGCAGTTCGTGATCAGATTAATCGAGGCTGAACAAAAAGAGGAGGCCAATCAGATTACAGAGGAGTTAAAATCTCTAGATTCTTTGCTTGAAGAGTATATCAATATCAATCTTAGCTGATTCGTCCATTTTAATTTAGCCGTTGGTTTAGCTCTTTGCCAAAATCAACACTATTAAAATACCGAGCCAACTCGATGATCAAAAACAGGCCTTTTTACCTTCGGGGATTCCGTTTACGGGACGTTGGACGTTTGCGATCGCAAATCGGAGCTCAAATCTTGATTACAAGATTTTAGTCTAAACAGCTAAACCGGCGGCTTTTTTTACCAGACTCAACACATTACATATATATAAAAAATGGAAATTTTACTTACTATTTTGCTGCCCGCACTGGCAGGCTTCGGTGTTGCCTATTATGTGGGAAACAATATCATCCTAAAAAGAAAAAGAGAAGATATAATAAGGTGTGCAGAACAAGATGGCGAAAACATCAAGAAAGAAAAGATCTTTCAGGCCAAGGAGAAATTCCTACAACTTAAAACAGAACATGAGCAACAGATACTTGAAAGAACAAATCATGTAATTCAACAAGAGGCTAAATTAAAGCAACGAGAACTTGTTATTAATCAGCAAAATTCAGATTTACAAAAGAGAACAAGAGAGATTGATTCTGTTAAAGAACATTTAAAAATTCAGCAGGAAATAGTTGAAAGAAAGGGTGAAGAGTATGAAAAACTAAGGCAGGAGGCTATTCAAAAGATTGAGAATTTAGCAGGAATATCAGCTCAGGAGGCTAAAAATCAACTTATTGAAACAATGAAATCTGAAGCTAAAAGTCAGGCTATGTCCTATATAAGTGAAGTTATGGATGAGGCAAGACTTACTGCCAGCAAAGAGGCTAAAAGAATTATAATAAATACTATTCAAAGAATTGCGCCCGAAACTGCAATTGAAAATGCAGTTACTGTTTTCAATATTGAAAGCGATGAGATAAAGGGACGAATAATCGGCAGAGAAGGAAGGAATATACGCGCTCTTGAGGCTGCGACCGGAGTTGAGATAGTTGTTGATGACACTCCTGAGGCTATTTTGCTCTCTGCATTCGATCCTGTAAGGAGGGAGGTTGCCAGACTTGCTTTACATCAGCTGGTAACTGACGGTCGTATTCACCCTGCAAGAATTGAAGAGGTTGTTTCAAAGGTACAGAAACAACTAGATGACGAAATACTTGAAACCGGAAAGAGAACTTGTATTGACCTGGGTGTTCATGGCCTTCATGTTGAACTTGTAAAGCTCATAGGCAGAATGAAATATCGCTCATCATATGGTCAAAATCTGCTCCAACACTCAAGAGAGGTTGCCAATATTGCAGCTACTATTGCTTCAGAGCTTGGTTTAAATCCAAAGGTTGCCAAAAGGGCCGGTTTATTGCATGATATAGGAAAAGTATCCGACGAGGATCCTGAACTTCCGCATGCTATACTCGGTATGAAACTGGCAGAGAAATATAAGGAGAAACCTGAAATTTGCAATGCAATTGGCGCTCACCATGAAGAGACCGAGATGAACTCTCTGATTTCACCTTTGGTTCTTGTAAGTGATGCAATATCTGGTTCACGTCCCGGGGCAAGACGAGAGGTGATAGAGTCTTATATCAAAAGGTTGAAAGAGATGGAAGATTTAGCTCTCTCTTACCCTGGTGTAACAAAATCTTACGCAATACAGGCGGGTAGAGAACTAAGGGTTATTGTGGGCAGTGAGTATGTCTCTGATAAAGATTCCGAACAACTTTCACTTGATATAGCAAAGAAGATTCAGGATGAACTTGTATATCCGGGACAAGTTAAGATAACGGTTATAAGAGAGACCAGATCTGTGAGTTTTGCTAAGTAACTATACAAAAGATTATAATGAGAGCCGGCAAATATAAATATGCCGGCTCTTTTTTTAACAGGTAGATAAGAAGAGCTGTTTGTACTTTCTTAATTATAAATGATCAGGTTTTGGCAAACTGTCAAAAAGTTTTTTATAATCCCTCTCTGATAATTTTGCCACTATACCTTCCGGTACAAATTTCCAGTGGTTAAGTTTTGCAGGTGTGATTGATCCCTCCCGTTTTAACTTATTATATATCATCTCTCTGATATCAGCCATACGATTAACAATCCGTGCGTCAAGTTCGATCCGAGGAATCCCTGCCCCTTTTTCAAGCAAATCACCCCCACCACTGGCTCTGTATGACGATAATGCAACCTTATATTTATGAGACATATCAAATGGTAATCCTTTACTGTCTGAGATTATCTTTATTCTCTCTCCATCTCCTTTAGTAATGTTGACCTCATATAACAAACCTGCTGCAGAATCAAAATTAAAATAGGTATTCCGAAATCTGCTTCTTTCTCCTTTGCCGGATATATTAAGCTGCAAAAGACCTTCAGAGATTTGATCAGCTTTGTTTACCCACTTTGAATATGAGAACTCGAGATAATCTTTAATCTCTTGTCCAGTCATCTCAATCACATAAAGCTGATTTTCATATGGATAAATATTCATGAGATCCTGAAAGTTAAGATCCCCGGATTTGACTGTCACATCTAATGAAAGTGGTGCGGCAAAAGATATGTCAGCCCCTGATGACTCAAGCTGGATAGAGTGAATCATATCTATATATTCAGATGAACCGAAGTATGCGTCTCTGGTTGTTATTGTTTTATTCAGAGTTCCTACGATTCTATTGGTAAACTCCTTTATTTTATCAAACTGATTTTTAAAATAATTGTTGTATTCCTTGTCAGGCAAAACATCGCTCATAGGTATAATCCTGCCAATTATATCTTTAGAAATAATTTTTCCATTTTTAATCTCAACGTTTACAGAGGCATGTGATAAGGAAGAAGCCCTTGAACCACCCTCCAAAACCCAAACTCCCCTATCTTCATTATTAACTAATTCAGATGTTGTTTTGTGGTCATGTGCCGCAAACACAATATCAATTCCCGGCACATTCGCAGCAATATATTTTGAGGGATTTTCAATTGAATTATTCTCTACATCTCCTAATCCGGAATGGAGTGCTGCTATTATAATATGAGGTTTTTCATGTTCAGTAACATATTCTGTCCAGTATACAATTGAGTCAAATATTTGATCAAATCTTAAATCTTTCCATAATTCCGCAGATAACCAATTAGGGATATTAGGATTTGTCATACCAATAACTGCAATTCTAATCCCGTCCCTTACAATAATTGTGTAAGGCTTAAAGTATGGTTTATCAGTATTAATATCAATGGCGTTTGCTGCAAGGTATGGGGCATTTAACTCATCTGATAATTTACTGTAAACTCGAGGACCAGCTTCAATGTCATGATTACCAACCACTATGGCGTCATATTTAAGATAATTGGCAACCTTTGCAAATATGTGCTTATTTGCAGTATCAACAAAATTTGAGTAAAAAACGGAATTGTCACCCTGTAAATGATCTCCGATATCTAGAAGTACAACCCCTTTTCCATTATAATATTCTCTGACCTCCTTAATGTAAGCCGAGACAGACGATAAAGAGTACGGGTGAGAAACATTTTGATTATTTTGAATGTATAAAGTATCAAATAATCTGCCGTGAAGATCATTTGTAGCATAGATATTTAATTCATAATGTCCATCTTTAACCCCTTTGCATGATAATAGAACTGAAAGCAATATCAGGAGAAATAAACCTCTTTTAAAATTCTTCATATATTAATTTATTACATCTATTCAATTAAAAATTTATCTGCATCTTTCCATACCGGGAATCTTTCTCTGAAATTTTCCAGGTCAGGTCTGTTTATTTCAAATACAGCATATTCAGAAGTTTCATTAAATGGTTGAATATGATTCCCTGTATAATCAATCATATACCTCTGACCACTGTAATTGGAATCTTTATCGGATCCTTTTCTGTTAACAAACGAAAAATAACAAATGTTCTCTATAGCTCTGGCTCTGCACAGGGGTTCTATAGCAGCCTCTCTGGCAGATGGCCAGTTTGCAATATTTATCAAAAGGTCATATGATAAATTCTTGTTTCTGCTCCAAACAGGAAATCTTAAATCATAACATATCTGAATAGCTATATTAAAACCTTTAAAATTTACAATCGTCTGTTTATCCCCAGCCGTAAACTTTAAATTTTCCCCGCCGAAAGAGAAAAGGTGTCTTTTATCGTATCTCTCAATGATTTCCTGGTAAACAAAGAATGCTCTGTTATAAAGTGATCTCCCCTCTTTAACAGCTATTGAGGCTAAAATAGCGATATCATATTTATTTGAAACCCGAGATAACCAGTTTTGTGTTCTCCCGCTATCCGGCTCCCACTTAATATTCTCTACCGCGAATCCTGTTGTAAAGAATTCAGGCAATACAATTAAATCCGGTTTAGTGTCAGAAAAGCTGACCAACTTCTCTATTAAAACATCCAGGTTTGTAAGGTTCTGTTCAGGATTGTTCCATTCAATATTATAATTAACTAAAGCTACCTTCATTGTGATAAAATATGTTGTATATTGGTACTATAGTATGGGCAAAGATAAGTTAATATGCGGACAATTTTCATAATTGATTATCCTACGAGATTTGGTCAGGATATGTTAATAGAGTTTACGGGCACTGATTTATCTGTAAATAATTGTATCCCCGACATCAGGCAGATGACATTTAAAGAGGGAGTCTGGGTTTATATTTCAGATAATATTGATTTGGAATGTACTACATACAGATACAAACTTAAAGATGAAAACAGTGATATCATCAATGAGGCAGGAATAAACAGAAGTATTAATTACGTAGACGATGATTTTGATAATAATTATGAAAATCTTACCGTTTATGATCATTGGAGAGACTATACAGATGAAACTCCATTTTACTCATCCGCTTTTACAGATGTACTATTCAAAAAAGAGAGAAGCTTATTATCGCCAAAGGGAAGTTTAGTTATAAATGTATACTCCCCAAATCTTGATAAAAACTCCGAGGTAGTAATTTCGGGTAATAATTCATATTTAGGGAACTGGGACCCTGAGAAATCTCACAAGATGTACTATTGTGGTGGCGGATTGTGGAGCATAGGTATTGACACTACTCAATATAACAATCTTACTGAATTCAAGTTTCTTATAAAAAGATTCTGTGATGATTGTATTGATTATCAATGGGAAGATGGAACAAACAGAACAATATACTGCTCATGTAATAATAAAATTATATTAAACTGTAACAGGGTAAATATTAAAGTTAACAGACCTAGAATTGCAGGTACCGCCATCCCTCTCTTTTCATTAAAATCCAAAGAGAGTTGTGGTATTGGTGATTTTGGAGATCTATATAAAATGATAGATCTCTTGTATGAAACATCCCAGAATATTCTTCAGTTGCTCCCGATAAATGACACTACATCTACACACTCAATAAAAGACACATATCCATACAACTCAATAAGTACATTTGCTCTGCACCCTCTTTACCTGAATCTGAAGATGGCAGGTAAATTATCAGATAAAAAATTCACAGAGCGATTCGACAGATATTCCGGGGAGCTAAATGCCCTGCCATATCTGGATTATTGCAAGGTAGAGGCTCATAAGTGGTCTTACATAAAAAAATTATTTATTGAAATTGGCAGAGATGTATTAGAGTCAGATGAGTTTAAGGATTTTTATAAGAGACAAAGTTACTGGCTCGATCCATATGCTCTTTTCTGTAGCATGAAAGATCTGAATGACACTGCCGATTTCAGAAAATGGAGCAAAAAAATTTCACCTGATGCCACTAAATATCTGGATGATATAAATTTATATAAGTTTGTGCAATTTTTGCTATATAAGCAACTGAAAGAGGTTAGAGAATATGCTTCAGATAAGGGCATAATTTTAAAAGGAGATTTACCGATTGGAATAAGCAGAAACTCTGTTGATGCCTGGGTATATCCATCTCTTTTCAATTTTGACATGCAGTCAGGTGCTCCTCCTGATGACTTCTCTGATAATGGGCAGAATTGGGGTTTCCCTACCTATAACTGGGATATAATGAGCAAAGATGGATTTAGTTGGTGGAGAAAACGTTTTTCTTATATGTCAGAATTTTTTGATGCCATACGAATTGATCATATTCTGGGATTTTTCAGGATGTGGGAAATCCCTGTAGAATCTGAAAGTGCTCTTTATGGAAGTTTTTATCCGTCATTATCATACAATAAAAGTGAGATATCATCTTTTGGGTTCTCACTCTCTGAGATTAATACCATCATTAAAAATATTTTTATTGCTGATCCACGAAATTCTGATAGGTATATTCCCGTTATTAACGGGTTAAAATCTGAGTTTTATACTAATTTGCCTGACATTGATAAAAAGGCTTTTCAAAATATTTTCAACCACTATTATTTTTACAACAATGAGTCAGTTTGGTCAAAAAATGGCTTTGTAAAACTTCAGGATTTGATCACATTTTCGGGAATGCTTATATGTGCAGAAGATCTTGGAATGATACCTGATTGTGTTCCTAAAGTGTTGAAAAACTTCAGAATACTCTCTTTGGAAATTCCAAGATTTCCAAAAGATCTGCCGCCTGACTACTACTCTGTATCAACAACATCTACACATGATACATCAACTTTAAAAGGATGGATAGATGAAACAAAATCTAACTGTTCACCAACGGATTTAATCTTTAACATTTTGTCTCAACCATCTGTAATTACCATAATTCCGATACAGGATTGGTTTTCACTTTCAGATAAATTGTCCGGGAGAGATCCCGCTGAAGAGAGAATAAATATACCTTCAGACCCTGATCATAACTGGAATTACAGAATACATAAAACAATTGAAGAGATTATGGATGATAATCTCTTCAAAAATTCAGTTAAAAAGGCTGTCCTTGAATCAGGAAGAGCCCTACAAATTTAACTTTTCACCTTCTGTATGAGCAACAACAACAGCAGCACATGTGTCACCATGGACATTAACAGCCGTTCTTGGCATATCACAAAGTTGTTGTACCGCAAGAATGAGGCCTATTCCTTCAAGTGGTAACCCAACGGCACTTAGTACCACAGCCACCATAACCAGTCCGGCCATCGGAATACCTGCTGCTCCGATTGAGGCCAGGACAGAGGTTAGCACAATTACAAATTGTTGCCCGATCGAGAGGTCTATTCCATAAGCCTGAGCAATGAATATTGCTGTAACACCTTCATAAAGTGCAGTGCCATTCATATTTATAGTGCTTCCCAACGGCAAAACAAAACTTGCTATTTTATTTGATATCCCGGTTTTCTCCTGAGACTCTTTGATCGTTAGCGGAAGCGTAGCACCGGAAGAACAAGTAGAAAAAGCAGTTAAAAGTGGGATGGACATCTGCTTCATATGTTTATATGGGTTTAGCCTTGTAATGCCAAATACAAGTGCAGGGAGAACAGCCCCTGAATGAATAATACAGCCTGCCCAGACTACAGCAGTATAAACACCAAGACTGCTGATTATACTTATTAACCTTTCATGATCTCCGTGTTGGGCAGCTACGATATTTGATACAATAGCGAAAACTCCAAGCGGTGTGAATTTTACGATAAACAGAGTCATCTTCATGAAAACCTCAAAGGCTGATGTAAAAAATCCTGTCATTGTAAGAGAAGCATTTTCAGAAACCTTGGTAACAAAATAGCCAAAAAGGATTGCAAAAAATATAACAGGCAACATATTTCCCTTTGTAAGGTCAACAAAAATATTATCTGGGATTATACTTACTATCTGATCTTTGAATGACAGCTTTGTAACTGCAAGATCTGTAACAGATTCACTTAAATTCAAATCGGCTCCTACGCCGGGCTGAAATATATTCACCAGCAGTACTCCCAGTGTAGTTGCAAGAAGCGTTGTAAGGATATAGAACGAAAATGTCTTTCCCGCTAGTCTTCCAAGATCTTTATAGCCTCCCAGACTTGAAACTCCCATTATAAGAGATGAGAAAACTATCGGGATAGAGATCATTTTAAGCGCACGTATAAACATATCTCCTATCCACTTTATAGAAGGAGCTAATTCATAAAACAAAATTCCGAATGGGAGAGCAATTATAATTGCAATCAGAATTTGCCAATGTAGGGCAATTTTTTTCATTTAATATTTTTTTTGTATATTTTATTAACAACAAGAGCAATAGCCCCATCTCCTGTGACATTACAGGCAGTACCAAAACTATCCATTGTAATGTAAAGAGCAATCATCAGTCCGGTAAGAGTTTCATCAAAACCCAACATCGATTGCAATAATGCTACAGCAGCCATTATAGCTCCTCCGGGAACACCGGGTGCAGCAACCATGGTAATGCCAAGCATCATTATAAAACCTGTAAAAAGATCCATACCCGTTCCCGCTCCTGTCATATATAAGACGGCAAATGCACAGGAGACAATCTTTAACATACTGCCAGAAAGATGAATTGTAGCACACAATGGAATGACGAAATCTGCTATCTCATCATCAACACCATTCTTTTTTGCCTGTGCAAGAGTAACCGGTATGGTGGCCGCTGATGACTGAGTGCCTAAGGCAGTAACATATGCAGGTAGCATTGTAAATAATGCTTTAAACGGGTTCTTACCTGTAACAATTCCTGCCAATGTGAATTGACTGACAAGCAGGACGATGTGCATGGCAAAAATTACTATTATTATCTTTATGAAGAGAGAGAGTACCGATGCCACCTGTCCTTCAGCACCGATTTTAAGAAAAATCCCGAAAATATAAAGTGGTAAAAACGGAATAATGACATCTTTAATAATCACTATTATAATATCTCTGAATTCCCACAATGCAGATCTGAGTTTTTCACCACTCACTGCAGATACTCCTAAACCAATAACAAACGCCAGTATAAGTGAGGTTGTAACGCTCATTAAGGGAGGCATATCTATAGAAAAATAGGCTGATATGTTTTCGGAAATCCGAACTGTATCTGCACTAAGTGTTTCATTGGAAGTTAAAAGTAACGGAAGTGACCAACGAGTGGTAAAATATGAGAAAAAACCTGCTGCAATAGTGGATCCGTATGCTATTAAAGCAGTTATTGCCAATAATTTGCCTGCTCCTTTACCGAGATCAGCAATTCCGGGAGCAACAAGTCCTAAAATAAGCAATGGTATTATAAAGCCTAGAAAATTACTGAATATTCCGTTTATTGTCGTAAATATCTTCACACCCCAAAGTGGAAGAAACAGAGAGAAAATAATTCCAAGTATTATAGCAATAACAATTTTGGTTAAAAGTCCGGGAGTAAATTTTAAAGCCATCAGAACTAGTTTTTAAATATTTTTTGTTCACCTTTAAGAACTCCGACACCATATTCACCGTTTGATTTTGACCACGCTCTGTGCATCAATCCTGTATTAAATACAAAAGAGATATTACCAGCTTTGTCTACTGCAATTATACCCCCGCCAGATCCTCCCATAGGATCAATTTTATTAAATATTACTTCATTAGCTGCATCTTCCAGACTCATACCCTTATAGTCCATTAAGGCACATATATCAAAGGCAACAACCCTTCTTATCCATAATTCGCCGTGACCTGTTCCTGAAATTGCAGCAGTATTATTATTTGCATATGTACCTGCGCCAATTATTGGAACATCCCCCACTCTTCCCCATTTTTTTCCTGACATTCCACCTGTAGATGTAGCTGCGGCAAGGTTACCGTATATATCCAATGCAACACATCCGACTGTTCCCATTGGATTGCTCTTTTCGCTATTCTCTTTTATTCTGTTAAACTGCTCCTCTCTTTGTTTGGTTGAAAAATAAGTATTTTCAACAACTTCAAGCCCCATAGATTTTGCAAAAGATGAAGCACCTTCTCCAATTAGTAGTACATGGGCAGTACTATCCTTTACAAGTCTTGCTGCTTTTATCGGGTTTTTAATATCTTTTAAACCTGCAACAGCTCCTGCCTTAAGATTTGAACCATCCATAATTGCCGCATCTAATTCATGGGTACCGTCAATTGTCTTAACAGCACCTTTTCCTGCATTAAATAACGGGCAATCCTCCAGGTAAACAACAACACTCTCTACTGCTTCAAGGGCCGTTTTTCCATTAATAAGCATTTTCTCACCTATTTTAATAGCTTCAAGGAGATGATTTTCATATATTGCTTTTTTTTCCGGAGTCATAGAAGTTGGAGCACCACCTGCACCTCCGTGAAGTGCTATAGACCATTTTTTATTGTCTTCTTGTGAAAAAGCAGTAAAGGCGACAGAAAAGAACACAACGAATATGAGGAGAGTCTTTTTCATAGTTTTTAAGTTAGGTATACAAATATAGTGTTTTGAGATTATAAATTGAAAAGAGAGTGCCATTACTATGACACTCTCTTCTCGCAAAACAGTATAAACTTAACCTTACTTGATTTCTAGTTCATTTAAAATATAACCTGACGGTGAATATTTTTCAATTATAAAAAGAATATATCTAATATCCACGGCAATAGATCTCGAGATATCTTTATCGTATTTGTAGTCAGATGCTACTCCTTGCCATATTCTGTCAAAATTTACTCCAACAAGTTCTCCTTTTGAATTAATCACAGGTGATCCTGAGCTACCGCTCGTTGTATGTGCATCTGTCAGAAAATTAACAGGAAGAGTACCGTTTTCCGGTGAATATTTTTCAAACTTGTTCTCCAATATCAAATCCCTCAACTTTTTAGGTAGATAGAATTGACTATCTCCGGAATTATTTCTATACTTAACCAGTGATCCCTGAATATTTGTAATTGGAGTATAAACCAATCCATCTTCGGCCTCTGCTCCTTTTACTCTACCGTAACTAATCCTCTGAGAATTATTTGCATCAGGATATAGAATTTTATCATTATTCATCAACATCAATCCCTCAATATAAATATTATTAATCTCCATAAGAGTTGACTGAAGTTCAGATCTCTGACGGGAAATTTTATTTACATTTACCATATAGTAACCAATAGCAAGTTGATAGAGCGGATCCTCTTTTACTTTCAGCTGCATTTCTCTATTACTGCTTTCAAGAAATCTCAATAAATTTTCCTTGTTGGTAAAAATTGAACCGGCAAACACTTCATTTGACAACTTCTCAATATCTCCATTATACTTGGAAACATATTTATTCATGGATTCCGGTTTAAACTTCTCTGGCATAGAAATGTAATACCTATATAGCATATTTCTGAAAAGTTTCCGGTCAGTTTGATAATCCCAATTATTAAAGAATTGATGTGTGAGAGCAATAAGTCTGGAAGCTTCTCTATTGGCTGCTACTGTATCTATCTTCTTTCTCGAGTATATAGCTGCAAGCTTTTCAAACTTACCAATAAATGGAACAATTTCAGATCCATTTATTCCTGCCTCATTAAAATAAATATCTGCCAGATTGTACTGAGAAACTTTCTTATAGTGTTCCTCCATTTTTGATAATATATCACCGTATCTCTCTTTTCTGACAGGATCAGAATCAGCCCATTCCTGGAATTTTTTCTCTTCTTCTCTCTTAGTGTTAACCAGATCCATTTTGGTAACACCCATTATTTCTCCTTTCCATCTTAAATAGCTGTTTCCAATAGATGAAAGTCTTGTAGTATATCTAAACTTCAGATCTGGATTATCTTTTATTGCATTATTAATAATATCCATCTTCTCTCGTCTAATATCAACTCTGTGTTGATTATCAGTATAAATGATTTTTTCAAGTGCAAATGATGGAATATATTGTCTTGTAGAACCAGGGTAACCTGCAATCATTACAAAATCGCCCTCTTTTACTCCTTTTGATGAGATTGGAAAATAATGTTTTGGTTTATATGGAACATTTTTTTGAGAGAAAGATGATGGTTGGTTCTTATCATCCGAATATACACGTAGAATTGCAAAATCTCCTGTATGTCTTGGCCAACTGTAATTGTCGGCATCTCCTCCGAATTTACCAATTGCAAACGGGGGTGCAGCAACCATTCTAATATCTCTGTATACAGCATATACATTCATAATATACTGACTACCCCCGAACAGTGACTGCATTCTAACTTCATATTTTGTCCCTCTAACTGCCACTTTTGCAAGTGCTTTTCCATTTTCATCTATCTTCAACCTTTTCTCATTCCCATTAAGATTTTCTGTTCCTGATAATATTTCATCAGTAACATCTTCTATTCTTACAAGTTGTTTCATCTGCAGTCCACGACATAAAGACTCTTCACTTTTATCTCTGGCCCAGTAGCCATACTTTAAAAAGTCATTTTCAGTAGTTGAAAACCGCTCTATGTAGGATAAAATCACGTGATAATTTGTGATAATTAATCCATTTTCAGAAATGAAACTGGCCGTACCAAAACTTCGTAAATTAGCACCTTCTCCCATCAGTCCAATAACTGCATCCTTTACACAGGCTTGATTAACGCTATATATCTCTTCGGGTGAAAGCTTTAGTCCCATTTTTCTCATTGCAGCAAACTTTTGATCTTTAACCAGAAGGGGTAGCCACATTCCCTCATCAGCATAGCTTTCCAATGTGGGTAATAAAAATATTGATATCAATATAGCTGAAATTAATCTCTTCATTTCGGGGTATTACAATTTTTTATTTATTAACTATTTAGCAAGGGAGAGTAAAAAACTATAGTGCTCAAACTCTTTCCCTCTCTTTATTCTTTTCTCTATGATTTTTTTTGTCTTTTGCAGCTGATTAAATGAAGCTTCGGCAACAATTGCAGGAAATCCAGATTCTAATTCTTCTCCTTTTTGTTGAAGGGTAGATAATTGCTTTAATGTTTGAATATAAACTATATGCAAATTTTTGTCATACATATTAATTTTATCTTCAGAATTCATTATAAAAGAATCTATATCAGCAAGGTAATCGGCTATATAATAACCATTTCTATTTGGATAGTATCCACTCATAATTCTTGGAAGAGTAAAGTTGTTCAAAAGAGATGCAAATATCTCCCCCTGCCTCTTTAGCACTGATTCCGTCTGAGCACCCATTATCATAGCATAATCACTTCTGTCCAGATATAATGGAGCCTCTTTAAGTTGCTGCAATACAAATTTCAATGCCTCTTTTTGCTTAGAAAGAGGTACATTACTATATTTTTGAGGATAATCAGGGAAAGGTCCCTGAGTGACATATGTTCCGCCTAAATATGACATTGATAGTGTTATATATCTGAAATACTGCTTAGACAAAGCATCATATCTCTGCTGTATCTCTTTAAGTCCGCCTCCGGCATCAGTTGTCCATTTTACCAAACTATCAAGTATTATTCTTGTATTCAGAATTCCGTTTTCCGAAGATACAAGGATATCATCTCCCAAAGATTCAGATTGTGATGCAGGATCAGGTGAGACAGGAGATGCAATAAATGGTGCAAACTGATAAACAGGATCTTCGGTTTTTGATAGTAAAAGTGAATCTAAAAAGCCCTTCTCTTCTTTTATATCTTGATTACCATGAAAATATCGATATCCGTATTCAATAGATAAATAGTCATAAGGGCCAAGAACAGGCGGAGTCAATTTTACCCCTCTCTCTAAATCTCCAGGTCTTGCAATATGGTTGTTTCTTGCATAATCCATTATTGATGCTGTTGTGCCATATACCGATGTAAATGAAGGAGATCTTAATGAATCAGAGGGATATGCATACGAACTTCTCATATTGTGCTGAAGTCCTAACATATGTCCAATTTCATGTGCAATAGCATATCTGATCATCTCACCTGTCATTTCATCTGAATATGACAGAGCTCTTGCTGATGGATCAACAGCAGCAGTCTGAGTAAAGCGCCACATATTAATCAGATTAACGACATCGTTCCACCAAAGTACCTCTCCATTTAAAATCTCTCCGCTTCTTGGATCTGTCCAGATTTGGCCGGCAGCATTGGCTTCATCGAGTGGTATATATCTAATAGCATTGATAGTAATATCATATGGGTCAAATGATGGGTCATTGGGAAATTCCTTAGCAATCAAAACATTCTTAAAGCCAATTTTTTCAAATGCTTTATTCCAGTCCTGAATACCCATTTTAATGTATGGAATCCATGATTTGGGGAAATATGGTTCAATATATACTACGATAGGTTTCTTAGGTTCAACAAGTTCACCTGCTTTGTGTTTATCTGAGTCAAAAGAAGATGGTTCGATTCTCCATCTGGATATATACCTGTTGGTAGTGATTGGACTTCCAGACTTATATACCTTTTTATTAAATGGCTGATAGCCTATTCTGTCATCATTAAACCTTGGTTTTAGATGCTCTTCAGGTAACAATAATAAAAAATATTGTACTGTAATGGCAAAAGTTTCCTTACCTCCAAGAAATTCATAATAACTTCGGATACTTAGCCTGTTATTATACTCTTTAATATAATTAATCCCACTCAATTTAGGATCAAGTCTTCCCTTTTTAACATTATCCGGAAGAGGCCAGGCTAACTGTACCTCTTCCGAAAAATAGCTTGTAACGTCAATTACAGAGGCATCATCAGATGCATTTCTTGTTTCAATATTAAAATAGTTAACTGCTCCTGAAATCGTATTTCTTGATAATACATCATTGACAGGATTGCCCTCTTCAATATCAGGAAAGTTTGTTATCTCTTTAATTACTATTAGTTTATCCCTCCTGGAAAATCTTATAAGAACAGGAGGTCTTCTCATCTGCCCGGCTGCATACACCTTTGCATTTGGAGAACTAATATCTACTATTCTTGATCCAAAAAGAATGTCTTTATTCAACATTGAATCAGGAATTTCAAATTTATAATTTCTCCCATCCTTTATTACTTTAATAAAGCTCTCTTCTGATCTAAGAGATGAGATAAACAGTAAAATAACAGAAAGCAGAAATAACTTTTTTAACATAATTATCTTGGGAAATATCTGTAAGTAACTTTGTAGTATTCACCATCTTTAACAATATCATACGTACTGTTAAGATTCTTCATAAAATGTGGGGAATTACTCTTAAACCATGCTGTAAATACAACTTCAGGAGTATCAAGAGTAAAGTCATAAGTACCTTCAATCTTGTCAAGATCAATGGTAATTGTTCCAATCACAGGATATGTGCTGGCGTTGATGTTTCCACCAGTCGCTTTTGAATCTACATGCCATTGTTTAAATCCATTTGAACCTGTCTCCCAATCCACTTTTAGCACAAGTTTAGCACTGAATTTTTGTGGAACTGTCGTTACAGATCCCTTCATCGGATTCTCTCCTTCTGCTACAAATCTGAGCAATGAGTCAGTCGGGTTAAAGTATCTTGTTGTTTTACCTACGCCATAATCTGCAATTACTGTGTCAGTGGTTGCAAAGTTTAATAGCTCCGCTAACCTTAGTACATCTCCTCCCGGACCGTTTGATTCGCAACCGAAAGCAGTGTTAAAGGACATATTCTTAAATGTTTTCAGATAATTTTTCTTAATAGTATTTGCATCAGCGTTAACTGTAACATTAGATGACCATCCTGTTGTTGTTTTAACATTCTGATAAACCTGAAAACCGCTACCACCGAGCAATGCTGCAGTTTTTAGCATAGGTGATAAATTTACCAATGGATCAGAGATTTTTAGAGTAAAAGCAGACTTATCCTGACTAACTGTAAAAGTTTTTGGATCTACAGGTGAAAGAGTTATTTTTAAAGATTTATCAAAACCTGCCTGATCCTTTTTATTCACCTTAATAGTAAAAGTAAACGATGTCTGTTCTTTTGATAAGGTTACTTTATTGTTATTTCCTCCGTTTACATTAAAATCTCCACCGATTGTAAGGTCACCTTCGAAGCCAAGATTCAGTTGAGCATCATTTCTGAGAGGCTGATCCAGTTTAATATTAAAAGATATTGTTTCACTATTAAACGGATTGGTATGTTTTGATAACTCTGTCATATCAAATGATAAAACAGGTAATACTATCTCTTTAGTCAGCTTTATCTTAATTTCTGAAACCTGGTTGGGATCAATAACATAGTCAGTACCTGGTGAAAGAATAACAACAATTTCCAGGTTCTCATCCCAGATATTATCATGAAGTATTGTAATTGGTAGTTTACCCTCTTCTTCTCCTGCTGCAATATTTATCTCTTTTGAAACAACTGTATAATGCTCATTTTCTACAGCATTACCCGATAGCCCAACTTTAATTTTAATAGATTTAGCAGCCGGCTGAGATAGTTTTACTATCGCTTCATATGAACCAGCTTCTGTATTTACACTAATTTGTGATGTTTCAAAACTAACAAGTGGGATCTTTGATTGCGCATCATCAATTTTTTCGCATGAAAAAATTAACAATGTTAATGGCAATAAAATTAAGGATTTAAGGTAACTTAGTTTAATTGATCTTTTCATTTTTAACGTTTTTATAAGGTTAGTATTCCTACTGCAAAACCGAGATTACTCCAACTGGTATCACCAGCGAAGAGATTACCTCCATATATTCTGGCATATCCCGAGATAGCCCCATTTTTAACAAATGTTAAAGGAAACGTATATCTCATACTTCCAGATAATTCGATTGTGTTTAATTTGTGGTACTCTAAATCCGGAAGAAGAATATTTTCAGAGATCTCATTCTGTGAAGCAAGGTTTAGATTTGATGATGTGTTTATTCCTGCGTCGAACGCTGCATCAATAATTAGATTTTTACCCTTCCCCAGAGGAAAAATATATGATCCGTTCAAGCCTGCATATGCTTTACCGGAAGAGTACTCCGACTTAGGCAGGTAATAAATATTTTTAAAAGATTTATACCCGGCGTTAAATCCTGCCCTCCATCTATAGGATTTATTAGTTATAGAATAGGTGTTCCATTTTGCAGAAATATCTGCAACAGAAGCTACAAAACGATTTTTGTATGTGTAAACTGTAACCCAGTTTTCAGTAGTTATTCCTGTAATTGTATCACGCACACTTACCAGATTTTGTCTGTATTCATCGGCACCGGAATCCTTTAGGACTATATTAATTAATATATTATGCAAATAGCCCTTTTTACTGATAAGCAGATTAGAGGTAAAATTATAATTAAATGAATTAAATGAACCTGGAGTCTGTTTTTTATCTCCTAGTGTCTCTTGCCAGTATGCATCCATACCTGCTGAGATAAGTAGATTGTAGGTATTATTTTTAAAATTGTACTGGATTGCTCCACCTAGATAATCTCCAAGAAACTGCCTTGAAAAACCCCTGTATCCACCTATTCTGCCTACTGCATTCTCAAGACCGCTAAAGGTGTAATACTTAAGGTTTGGATCCGTTTGAACAGTTGAAAGGCTTGGCATTTTCTCTTTATCAAAACGGTATTTTAAATTTGCACCAACAGAGCTTTTCTTACTGAGAGAGTAAGTTAAAGAGGGAATTATAGAGTAATCCAGGGCATATGTTCTGGATCTTGGGTCTCTTTGTCTTGCTATATCCGCAACTTTATAATCTATTGTAAGTCCATAATTTAAACGATCTCTTTTAACAGTAAAAACTTTTAGATTCAGGTCAAATTTCTGAGATTCATAATTTCCTCTTACACTGCTGCCATATATATACGGGTTAGAGTTGTAAGTATTAATTACATCTGACCATCCTCTGTCTTCTTCTGTGTTCATATTAAAAGCGAACGATCCTCTCACAAATAACTTATCGTTAAATCTGTCATAACGTTCTGTAAAGAATGTCAGACCATTATTTGCTGATCCCTCCTGAACTCTGTGATAATCACCGTTACTGTAATATTTGAGAAGAGAAGTAAGACTACCTCTGTTTACATCAGAGTATCCCATACCTGCAGCATTATCAGTTAAATTCCACAATTGATTTACTACCTGAATTTCTCTCTTGAGAAAATCAGGGTAAACTACTGCAGAGTCTTTTTTCTCTCCGTATACCATTGTTACTACAAGGGTAAAAGATGTTAAAAGTGCTGTTATCTTTTTCATATCTGGATTCTAGTTAAGCAATAATGGATTATCATACTTTCTTGGTTCAGGTCCTGAAACAATAACAAAATCCTGTGTACTGTTATTGCTGTCTTTAAGAATTATTCTCCCGTTTTCAGATGAATTTATTTTCCTTTCAATTGATTCATTCACATATCCTGCAGATGCGTTTATAAACGCAAAACCAGCGTCAACTATGTCCTGAAAACGTTTTAAATTAATATCCGGTCCTGTGACTGCACTGTTTTTTAGGCATTCAACACCATCTAAAACTGTACTTACAGGAACTCTTCGGAATCTTTCGCCGGATGTTTTTCCTGGAGCAAAGTATTCTGGCCATTCTGTTATATCCTCTTCTGTTTCAAAAATGAAAACGGCATTTGGAGCTCCTGTTATTAGGTTAAAGAATTTTATTGAGGTTGAACTTGAAATTACAGGAAGGGCTTTAACGTCAGGATTACCGGTACCATCTAAATCTTTGACTTCAAAGTCGGCATTAGAAAGGTCAACAGAATTTGAAGCGCTGGTACGATGATCTCTTGCGCTTCTGGCTGCAATAACAATACTTTCTCCAGGTAAAATAGGATATGTAGTTCCATTTCCCGGAAATCTGCAAATCTGTCTTGTATAGATATATTCCGGATTGTCTTTTGCAAGATAGGCTGCAGGTGACATAGACTCTGCAAGTGCAAGATATTTACCATCAGCATATACAACTTCATCAGAGTTGTTGTATATCTCCACAAATGAATCAATAATATAATTTCTGTTTGAATTATCTTTTGTTCCTGAATAATAGATCTTTGATATTAGCAAGCTCCTCATTACAAGAACATCCAGTGCCATTTTAATCTCTTTTGATGAAAATATCTGATAGTTACTCAATGTAGATCTAAGCAAGACTTTAGCTTTATCTTCAACCATCTCATTATTGGAAATCAGGCTTTTGTACTCTGAACCGGTGATTTCCCAACTTGTTGTTATAGTATATTCATCAGGAATTATTTCTGGTATCACTAATACGCCATTATTGTCAGTTGTGAATGAGTATGTTTTGTACAGACTTGAAAACACAACCTCTTTATTTGCATACTTGATATCTGTTTTGAAGTTTGAAGGCATTTCAAACTCTATCTTCATATTTTTAACCTGGACAGGTTCTTCTCTTGTACAGCTAAAAGCTGATAATATAAACAAGAGCAGAATATAGAATTTATTTTTCATGTTTACTTAATATTAAATTTTTACAAATAATTCCATACCAAAAGAGAAGGTTCCTGTATTTCTCTCAATCAGAGTACCCGAGGCACTACTCGACTGGTAAGGTGTATAAAAGAAAATGTTATTTACGAAAAATGAGAAACCGAGTGACTTTGAAATATCCTTTGTCAACCTTGCATTTATTATCCATAGAGGTGGCATAGTTATAGGATCGGTATCTTTAGGATCTTTAATCTGATCTTTTAATAAAATTCCCTTTATTCTGTAATCAGGATCATCTAGCATACTTTGGGTTATTTTGTGATAAGATAGGTCGGTATCAATCCATCCCAGAGGTGAGGCACTTTGATTGGTATTTACTGAATATGAATACCAAATAATCTGTCCACTTACCGATGCTACCATTCTTAATTGTGGAATATGGGTCACGCTTCGTAATACCGTACTAAACCTTCTTTGGATACTTTTAGAGAGACCTGTTGGATACTCAAGTTTAAAAGGTGGAGTATTTGCACCTCCTTGTCCATAAACAGAGTTTGCAGGTATACCAACCGGATTAGAATAGTTTGGTCCGTTTTCCCAGTTTGAACTCTCCATATACGCTCCACTCATATCAAAAGAGGTTCTTATGGATTTTATTTGCCCGAAACTAAAGTCAAATTCAATTCCTTTATCAAGACTTGCCTGAGTATTTCCGACTCTTCCGGTTGTTGTGAAAACCGTATCTATTCTTGCAGGATTATTCCAGTCAATAATTGGTTTTTCTCCCGGAACTAATATCATACCCTGATTTGCTGTATAATAATTTGAATAATAGATCTGATACTCTGTTAAATTTCCAAATCCATTTTTCATAAAGTCTCTGTAAGCAACCACAGAAAATGAGATATCATCAGATATTTTGATGTCCGCACCAATCTCAGATTTTGTATTTGTGGCATTCTTCAACATATTATTCCTTTCAACATATGTTATATATGTTTGATACATAATTAGTTGATTAGCAACATCAGTTGGCAGATATTTAGCAGTTTCTCTATCAGAGTACTTTGGTTCAGGATATAAGTGTGACAATCCGGGAGTTTTTGAGTTTCTTCCCCACCCACCTCTTAGTTCAATCCAATCTGACAGTTTTAAAGATGCATTTAATCTTGGGGATATTGAAGCTACTTGCTCTGGCTTTCCGGGTTGTAACATGTCAAATCTCAAGCCTGCCTGTAACTTAAATGTTTTATTTTCACTAATTTTCCAATTAATATTATCCTCAAAGTATGCAGAGAACTGATTAACAGCAGGTATATCATAATAAGGTCTTGGACGACCGTTACTGTTTGGTCTTAAAGGAAGCATATCATCATCATTATAAAATCCTTTAGCTCTGTTCTCTTCATGTCTGTATTCAATACCCATATTATATCTTTGCTGGAACTCTCCTATGTTATAGAAAAAACCATTTGATATCTTTGCAAAAAAGCTTCTTGGCCTCCCTATTGTACCGCCGGAGGCTCTATAAGAATTTGTCAAATATGGAACTTCATAGTAGCCTGGAGATAGCGAAGTAATAATTGGAAGTCCGCCTCCGGCAGATACTATTGTCGAATTCATCGATTCATTTAGTGATTCAGAGTAGCCAAGAGAATATGAAAGAGTTCTCATAAGCGGTGCATTTACACTAATCCTACCGTTATGACTCAATCTTAAAGAGATTGATTTTTGAGTATTCTCGGTACCTTCTGTAATTACATCAGGATCTGTTCCTCTAAAATCCAGCAAATTACTAAATGATATTTTTGTATTTGTGTACCATAACTTTCCAATAGTCTTTGAATAAGTTAATCCTCCAGAAATTCTATCAAAAGATGTACTTTTCTGTCTTGGATCTCCCCAAGCCTGTGCATAATCAATATTTGCATTAAGACTACCCTTATTTTTGCCAAGATTCCAACCTTTACCAAGTGATGTATTGAATGTCACAGGATTAATTTTGGTTCTTATCTCGTATGGAGTATATCCCGCCTTGGTATTAACAATAACTGCACCCGAGGCAAGATCACCATATTCTGCTGATGGAATACCTCTTATAACTTCTACTGATTCTATATTATCTGCTCCGATTTGTCTCAGGTCGACTCCTGTTCCGCCGGTAGAACTAATGGCTGTTTTGTCTGAAAGAGAAGCATTATCAGATACAGGGACACCATCTACAAGTATAGAAGTTCCAAATGCATTATTAGAACTTGATGTGTTTAGGGTTCTAATAGTAATTTTCTCAGAAGAGGTCATATTACTAACTCCTGATAGAAGCTGACCTGGAATAAGTTGCATAATATCTTTCAGGCTTGTAGCTTGTAGGTGGTCCATTGCCTGCCTTCCTATTTTAGAACTGGTAGATGTACCGGCAACGCTTTTAGTAGCAGTTACAACAACCTCTTCCAGTTCTAAAGATGTCTGTTTTAGCCTTATTTCCATCTCTTTATCACCGTCAATAAATACAGAATGATTGAATGTTTCATATCCAATCATCATTACTTCAAGAGAGGCTTCTCCTCCTGGCAGATTTAAAATTGATGCTGAGCCTCCGGCATCTGCAATAGCGTATGATCCATACTGTCTTATCAATGCAGATGCTCCGGTCAGAGGTTCACCAGATTCGTAATCCAGAATTTTTAGTTTTAAAACCCCTTTTTTTGGGGGATTCTGCTTTTCTGGCTGCTTAGCAGGAGCTTTAATAATAAGAATTACATTGTTATCGATTTCATAGGTAAAGCCTGTATTCAAAAGAATGTTATTGAGAATTTCTCTTACATCCTTGTTATTTGCACTATAAGTTATTTCTTTAATGCCCTTGATATCTTCTCCTCTTGACAGATATCCTAATCCTGTCTGACGTTCAATCTCCCGGAGACATTGCTCAAGAGTTGCCTTTTCTACTTTAAATGAGCTTATTTTTTGTGCAATAGCTGTGGATGATAACATCGTGAATATTAAGATCGCACATATTCGGATAATTCCGAGGTTAAGTTTTTTCATATATTTTTATATTTTACCACTACAAGATTTTTTTGATACTCAAATTCAACATTAGAGACTTTTGACATTTGATCTAAGACAATTTTCAGATTATCATTTAATGGAATTTTTCCACTGAACTGTTCATCCATTAACTTATCTTCAACAAAGTATACTGAAATTTCATACCTTCTTTTCAATATCTTAAAAATCTCTCCCAGAGGCATTTGTTCAATCCTTAAATTATTATCAACCCAGGATGTATACAACTCGACATCTACCTCTTCTACTTTTACCGATTTTTCAGTTCTTGAGAAGTTAAGCTGCTCTCCAGGTGAAAGTCTTCTCTCACCTCCTGTTTTCAGAGGTACAATAACAGAACCCGAAACTAATGTGGTTGAGCTACTTTCTTCGTCAGAGTATGCTTTTACGTTGAATTTCGTGCCTAATACCTTTACATCGTAATCTAAAGTCTCAACTATAAAAGGTCTAAGAGAATCATGTTTTACATCAAAAAATGCCTCGCCGGATATCTCAACTTTTCTTTCATTCTTATCAAATCTCACCGGGTACTTAATGCTACTTTGCGCATTCAGCCAAATTCTACTACCATCACTAAGCACTATCGAATATGACCGACCTTTTGGAGTAATTAATTCGTTGTATTCCAATTTATTTGAGATATCATTATCGATATATTGATTAGTTTTATCTTGTGATACTCCTTCATACGAGATTTCATTGCCATCTGTGCTTACTACAACACCTTCATTTAACTCTTCTGAGGTTTCAGAAGAATTAATTTCCAGAACTTTTCCTGATGAGAGGCGTAATGTTACTGTACCTTCTGCAGGCAAAATATCACTACTAATCAGAGTTTCAGACTCTTTAATATTTTGCGATGGAATGAATATTAACAAAGTCAAAAATAATAACACGGCAGCAGCAACAGAGGAATAGATGAAATATCCTCTATCCTTTTTCAGACTAAACTTAGACCACGCATTCTCAACATCTATCTCTTGAATAATTTTATCTCTGAAAATTTTATATTCAGAATCTTCAATATCAGGATTTTCAATTATTTTTTTTACTGTTTTATCAATCTCTGAAAACGCTTTAATATATTGTTCTTCTTTCATTTTTTTATTTTATTACTTATATAAACGGATAGATTAAAAAAGGGGTGACTCCCCTCTTTTAATTTTTTTAAAAATAATTTTCGAATTTGATGTGCAGAATGAAGTTACAAAGAGAGAAATGATGCTATAAATAACATAAAAACATCACCGTATGAGTCTCTTAGATTTTTGTACGCCCTTGATTTTAGAGTTTTAATAGTGTTTACTGAGATATTTAATTTTTGGGCAATATCCTGTATAGACAGACCCTTCATAGACAGATTCATTATCTCCCTTGTTTGATTTGGGAGCTTTTGAATTGCCTTTTCCATGATTCTGAATGCCTCTTCTCTTACGGCGAAATCGACATCATTACTTATATCTTCAATAGATTCCAGACTACCTGTGTCCGGTTTTTTCTTCCTTAAGTAATCTATGCACTTGTTTCTGGTAGAAAGATAAATATATGATTTGAAGGCTATTTCATTTTTAAACACTGGTTTTGATCTCCAGATATTTAAAAAAACATCCTGAACAATATCCTCTGCATCGTGTTTGTTGCCAATAAGTTTAAGGGCAAAAATTATTTGTGATGCATAGAACTCTTTAAAGATCTCTTTAAATGCGTATCTCTTATCTGATATGTAAATGTGTTGTTTAAACATATTCTAAAGCTTTCAAAGTTAGTAAAAAATTTGTCTGCACTTAGATATTTAGAGAACAACTATAAGTCTGTTATTGAGTGTAATCCCACTTTTCTTTGATTTTCTGTTGGTTTAATTATTGTTGATTATCTGCGAATTATCTAATCATATACTATGTACCAGAATATGTGATATTTTTTCTTATGATTTATGTGATCTTCGCGCCACTTTCGTGTATGTAGCTGTTTAGATACTACTAGAAATACAGACTTCAACGAGAATACCTTTGTAATTTTTTATAAAAAGTGAGTTTTGGAGTCAGCCTATTTCAGTAATTTTAAGTTGTTTCTCAAACAGTTGATTTAATTGTATATACAGAATTGGCTTAACTGTTTTCAACTCTGTCAGTTTTGTATAACCCACTTAGACTGCATGTTATGCAAACACATCACTCTACTCCGGCAACAGATTGTTTTGAGGCGCCCTCAAATTTTCCTGGTACTTTTCGGCGACTGCGGAACTCCTTCCTTTGGTCGTCAAACAGTCCTCGTCGTTCCCAAAAAGTAGCCGCGGAAAATTATCGGAAAACAAATGTTGCCTTTAAGTAGAGTGATTTGTGATCTTCGCGCCACTTTTGATTATGTAGCTGTTTAGATACTACTAGAAATACAGACTTCAACGAGAATACCTTTGTAATTTTTTATAAAAATTGAGTTTTGGAGTCAGCCTATTTCAGTAATTTTAAGTTGTTTCG
>JAVBVW010000005.1:0-549553 GCA_036677745.1 Bacteroidales bacterium | reverse complement strand
ATATTAATCTCGGCTAAATTATTAAATTCAAGTCGTCACGCAACAAAAAAGCTTATAACTTGCTAAATTATAACGATTTCAAAGAACGAAAATTAATTTTTAGTGGACACTAATGGAATTATAATATAAAAAAGGGTTACCCTCACGGGCAACCCTTGCAAACCAATTATATGTACCAAATTATTGCATATCCCACCAAACAGGAACACTCCATATGTCATCCTGCATAGCTCTTGGGTTAGATGCCATAAGCTCATCATTATTATAGTTACTTTCGTGAGTACTATGGTTAAACCTTCTGAACCAGTATGTTGGATCATTCGGAGAGGTTCCCGGGAATTTGTTAGTTGCTGAAAATTCGTATGGACGAGTATAGTCTTTATATACAACTCCAAAATTTCCAACGTTTCCGGCGCTATAGTTAAATCTTCTCATATCATTCCAGTTCTGGTAATCATATCCCATAGCCAGAATTTTCTCTTTAATAATATTCCACATAGTGAGCTGAGCAGGATTTTGAACTACCGCATCACTTGCCATATAGGCAGCAATATCTGCAGGGTCCATTGGCCACTGATCCTGATTGGAAGTTCCGGTAGCTTTCCACTCGTTTAGTTTTGTCTGCATTCTGTCAAATGCTGCCTGGATACCTGCAAGGTAAGCCTGATGTGCAGGACCGGTTTGTCCCATTCTCAGGTAAACTTCAGCTTTGATAAAGCACATTTCAGGATAGGTGAGAATTTCAAAATCTGAATCAGGTCTTGCATGGAATACTCCTGTACCGGCTACTGCATTCGATGTTGAAACAGGATAGTAATACATATCATTTACAGCTCGGCCGGATGTTGACATGCTGTTTGATCTCATATTAACATAAACTGTATCACCTGCTCTCTTATAGTTGGTACTGTTGATATAGAAAGAACCTTTTTTATAGGTAACCTCAACAACATCACCGTTAACTGTATATGGCTTTCCATTTAGTCCTGCAATAAAATTGTCTTTTTCTGTTGAGTTTGTTATGGTGTATTTGAGTTTTACATCATTTATTGCATAAGATGCACCCAACGGGCCTCCATTCTGACGGATATCTGAATACATCATATCAACTCCGATATCTCTCTTCCATTCATAACTGATTATATCACCACCTTCGTTAAGCTTGATGTTTGTCATCATTGCAGGAAGCATTTTAGAATATCTAGGGTCAATAACTCCTGATCCACCTGTATAGCTGTTTGTTAAAAGATTTGCATACCATCTTGTTGCTCTTTGTCCGGTTCCATAACCTACAGCATTCCAAGTATTATTGGTTTGGTATGGGTCAGCAACAGTAAAGTTGGTAGCATCACCCTCTACATTGTAACGCTTCATAATTGTGTTATCTGAGTTAGATTGAGGAGCATTTGCCAATGCATCCAGCACCGCCTGAGGATTATAATCACTCTTCTTAGATATAATATTAAGATATCTTGCTTTTATACCATAGCATAATTTAATCCATTTATTGATGTCACCACCATTCCAGGTATCACCGTTAGATAGAGGAACAGCCCCTGCCTCCTGAGTCTTCTGGAAATACTCTATAGCTTTATCAAGATCCTCCATACATCCGGCGTATATAACATCACCTTGATCATATGCTGGATTATACTTAGAACCCATAGCCTCGGTATAAGGCATCTCTCCATAAATATCAAGCATCAGGAAGAAACCCAGAGCACGCATTGCATATCCTGCTGCAATGTAATGATAAGCGCCAGTCTCTTCGGCACGATCCATCATTGGTTTTAAGTTTACAGCCGCACCAAGAAACCAGTTTTGATAAATTGTAGTACAGCTTGACTGAGCCGGATTCCATGCTGCAAGTAAGCCATTTGCTGCAGTCGCAGAAGATTGTGTAAGTAACCCTCCGATTGTGCTTGCTCTCATGTTCGCAACACCCAGTGCATAAGCATAGTAGTGCTGAATCCATGGCAATCTCACCTCAGGTGTAGCACTCTGGTCAGTAGGATTGTCAGGATCTACATTGACATCTAACCACTTGTTGCATGAAGACATGCTAAAGATAAGCAGCAGACTTAAGGTAATATGTAAAAACTTTTTCATAATCATATGTTGTTAAATCCTTTAGTTAAAATGTTAAATTAAGACCGAAAGTGACATTCCTTGTAGCAGGAATACCATTATAATCTATACCCATAGAACCCGATCCTCCTGTACCTGAACCGGATACACTAACTTCAGGGTCCATACCTTTATAGTTTGTCAAAAGGAAGAGATTGTATGCTGCAACTGAAGCAGACAAACCTTTAATAAACTTATTACCTTTAAGATGAGGAGTAAAGTCATATGAGAACGAGAGTGAACGAAGTCTCAGCCAGTTAGTCTCTGTAATAAAGTTATTTGCATTTTCTGCATAACTTCTCCAGTACTGCTGAATCATATACTCTCCCGATTTGGTTGCGTTGTTAACCGTATAGGTCTTACCTCTTTCGTAAGTATATGAAAGTGGTTCTCCTGTAACTGAATTAACTCCGGAAACTGTAACAGAGTTTCTTTCCAGTGTTTGAGGATGTAATCCAAGTAAAGTTGTATAGTACGATGTACCATCATAAATATCGCCACCCAAACGGATATCAAACAGGAATGAAAGATTCATGTTCTTGTAACGGAAACTGTTATTCAGACCACCAATCATTTTTGGTTCACGGTTACCTATAACGTTTGTAGTTACCTTAGTAGTGTTATAAAGACCTGTTGTAGGATCTATCTGATATCTTCCGTTTGGAATTTCGTTACCCTCTTCATCTTTCTCTCTTACCCAGTAATCACCAGTCAGACCAAGGAAGTATCCACCGTTAGGAATAGATGCAGCTTTAACACCTCCGATCTGAACATCTGTAACATAGAACAGACCAACTCCTTTAAGGAATTCCCCAAGAGTACCTCTGTTACCTGACAGATTTAAAGTAACATCCCATGTGAAATCCTTAGTTTCAATTGGAATTGCATTTAAAGAGAGCTCAATACCTTTATTGTGTACCGAACCACTGTTCAGGGTAAGGAATATATAACCTGTTGATTGTGCCAGACGAGGACTTGCAAGCTGATTGTCAGTTCTTGAGTTATAATATGTGAAGTCCATACCCAATCTTCCTCCGAAGAATTTAAGTTCTGCACCTAATTCGTATGATGTCTGAATTTCAGGTACAAGATAAGGGCTACCACCTGTCCAGCTGTTACCTGTTCCGATAAATGTTCCGCTTACTGTCTTAGGATCCCACAGATAGTTGTTTGTTGCATATGCATCAGCATCCTTACCAACCTGTGCCCATGAAGCTCTGATTTTACCAAATGAAAGGATATCATTTTTAGGCATAAGTTCAGTGAATACAACGCTACCAGATACTGACGGATAGAAATAAGAGCGACTATCTTTCGGAAGTGTAGATGACCAGTCATTACGTCCTGTGAGTGTCAGATAAGCAATGTTTTTATATGCTGCCCTGAATTCACCGTATACACCAACCATTCTCTTATTAATTGTTCTTTCGGTAAAGAATTTATTTTCGTCAATAATATTTGCAAAACTGATTGTTCCCGGAGTCTGGAAATTATAGCCCCAGCGTGTTTGAATCACTCTGTTTGTAGATTCGGTAGTGTGTCCTGCAAGTAAACCAAGGTCAAAATCACCAATCTGCTTCTGGAAGTTGAGCATAAAGTTTGATGTAAGATACTCATATGCTGTATTTCCTTTGCTAAGTCTACCTCTTTGGTAAATCTCGCGAACCGCTCCGCCCGGAGCAATATAGGTATATGCACCGCTGTTATAATTGTCGTATCCGACTCTGTACATAATATTGAACCAGTCTGTTACCTCATAATTGGCATTAATACCGGCAGTAAAACGATTTAAATCGTCAGAAAGTTTGTTCTTATTGATAATCCAGTAAGGGTTCTCAACGTCTGAAGCTAACTCCTGTAGCCCTTCGAACATTCTGTATTTTGTACCATCTTCGTTCAGATATTTTGTAACATCATCACTTCTTGACCAACCATAAAGAGCTGTCATTGCTCCGTTTCCACCACCATTATAAAGACCGGCAGAGGTCAGAGTTTTGTTTGTATTAGATAAAGTGAAGGCTGTGTTGGCTCCAATTGTAAGTTTATTGTACTTCTGCTCACCGTTAAAACGGAAAGTAGTTTTACTGTAATCTGTATTTGGAACCACTCCTGATTGTTCAAAACTAGATGCTGAAAGGTAGAAAGTGCTGTTCTTGCTACCACCGCTGATACTTACACTATTGTCAAATACATTTCCTCCCTGGAAGAATGAACTGACATTATCGTATGCAGTACCACTGATTGTGTTACCCCATGACTGTGTTGTAAAATCTGAAAAAGCGCCTGCTTCATTATACAGACCACGGCCATACACACTTTGAGTTTCGGGATATTTACCAATCCAAGAGTAAGAGTATTTTGAGTTGAAGTTAATCTTTACCTGACCCTCAGCTCCTTTTTTGGTTGTAATAAGGACAACACCGTCAGCTGCACGTGAACCGTAAAGAGCTGCTGCTGCTGCACCCTTAAGAATTGACATACTCTCGATATCTTCAGGATTGATGTCCATAACACGGTTACTGAATGTAGTTGCATTAGAAGTAACACCATCTGTTCCTGAACTACCTGAAGCAGGGGTTGAGTTGTCATAAATAACACCGTCTACAACAAATAGCGGCTGATTATCTCTGGTTTCGCTCGCAGAGTTACCTCCTCTGATAATAATCGTTGCACCGGCACCTGCAGCACCACTTGATTGTGTAATGTTAACACCTGCAACTTTACCAACAAGTGAGTTGATAACGTTAGTCTGTTTATTTTTGAGAATTTCATCACTTTTAAGATCCTGTACTGCATATCCTAAAGCTTTTCTCTCTTTCTTAATTCCCAAAGCTGTCACAACTACGTCGCCAAGAAGTAATGCGTCTTCTTCCATAACTACGTTTATAACTGCACGATTATTTACAGGGATTCTTTGGGTTTTCATACCTATAGCCGAGAAGATAAGGTAAGCATTCCCGGGAGCGCTGATGTTATAGGTGCCATCCAGCTCAGTTGCCATTCCGGTAGTTGTACCTTCTACCATAACCGTAACCCCTATTGCGGGGAGGTTGGCTTTGTCGGTAACTTTTCCGGAAACCCTGATGTTCTGTGCCAATAGAGTTCCGGATAACAGAACAATGGCCATTACCGAAAGTGCAAAGCGCATACACTTTACGGTTAGTTTGTGTGAAACATACATAAATTTAATTTTTAGGTTAACGATTGATTTAATAAAAAATGGTTTGATTAATTATAATTAATAACAAATTTTTGAATTAATATAACGATATTTTATTAACACTGAGTTTTTACACACATCTGTTCACAAATTCTCTTGCTATCACTCAGGTTCACGGAATGTAAAATTAAAATATAATTTTCAATTTCCATATTTAAATTGCATTTAAATTTATATTTTCCTATTATATTTTCACTTTATAGAGATTTTTATTTTCAAAAGATAAGCAATAAAAGTTGTAGGATTCCTTTATGCTTCCATTTTTAAAATATAATCTTACAAAATGTAATTGATTATATCTTTTCTTATTAATTTTATATCACCTATTCACAAATCGTTACAAAGATTCAAACAGTTTCACACTTAATAATAAATTAAAAATGGCTGCATAGTGTTCTATGCAGCCATTAAGAAATAATATTATTTAATAATTACACTCTCTAGTTAGCCCATCCCGGGTTCTGAGTAAGCGTGTACCCTTTATCTGTATATTGACTTATCTGGGTATTTCCAAGTGGAGCAAGATATACCCTTTCTGTAAACGGATCTCTGTCTGCAATATTCTCAGGGATATAAAAACCAACCATATCTGCACCATTTGTACCTGTATATGTAACTACCGTTCCGTCAGATTTCTGAACTTTAAGTTTTCCAACCTTTGCAGTTACAAGCCATTCGCTGAATTCCACAGGGAAGTTAACCCACGGGCCAAGAAGATTGTCAGGCTTAGTTGCGCCACTCATATAGTTAATTTTTTTCCAACGTTTAATATCAAGAAGTCTGGTATGTTCGAAAATAAACTCCATTCTTCTCTCTCGACGGATCTCCCAGATAAGTGCGGGAACATCAGGATCCTTGTCAGGGTCATTCGGAAGTGCACTTAGGACAAGTGGTGCAGTTTTAGTTACACCATTGGCTATTGCAGTTGCATCAAGCGGACGGTTTCTTATAGCATTAATCGAAGCATCAATATCGCTTTGTACAACTGCAGCACCACCAAGTGTTGCCAGTTCTGCTTTAGCTTCAATCCAGTTAAGAACCACCTCGGCAAGCCTTATTACAGGAGCATCATTGGTATTTGTATTAGAACCATATTGTGCAGGATAGGTTCCACCTGCATAAGTTGGCCCAACGCGATCAATAAACTTACAGGCATACAGCAACGTAGCTGACTCTTTCCTTGGTTTGTTCCAGAAGGTAGCCTCAAAACGAGGGTCTCTTGTAACTATGAGAGATGGAATATCCAGTTTACCTGCGTCTGTTAATGTGGAGAGTTTATATGGTTTTGCGTCTACACAAATAAATGATTTAATAAGTGAGAGGTTTGGCCCCGGATTTTGACTCTCAGTAATATTTGAGTATGATGCAACATGGTGTGTTATCGATTGAGAGGCATCGTAGTGTCTGTACATTATTACCTCTTTATTCGAAGCAAGATCCATAGAACCAAAAAGAGATCTGAAGTCACTTGTAAAGGCAAATTTTCCGGAGGTCATAACATAATTTGCTGCTGAAACAGCCAATTCCAGATACTTTTTAGCCTTATCATTGTTGCTTAGATGATATTTTTGCCATGTGCCTTCAAAAAGCATAAAGCGTGAAATAAAACTTGCTGCAATGTATCTGTTCAGATACTGATTACCACCGTCTGCAGTTCTCATATTTTCCATTACATAAACAAAGTCATCATAAACTTTATCCATTACCATGGTTCTGTCATCTCTGTCTTTGTAAAGTTCATCCAGTTCTGTATCTCCTATTACCCTGTCATAGTATGGAACATTACCAAAAACGCTAACAAGCCTGTGGTATTCGTAGCCTCTGAAGAATCTTGCAACAGCACTCCAGTGTTTATATGCCTCAGCAGTAAGGTAGCTATCTTTCATCCCCTCTATTCTCTCAAGGAACAGATTGGACTTCCTTACATATGCAAAGTTCCATGACGGACCTGCATAGGTTATCATCATAGATGGCGATTCGCTTGTTGATGCTCTTGATGCCGGAGCAGTTGTTTCAAAACCGGACTGTTTACCGGTAGAGGTCACATCGTCGGAAAAATAGTATCCTCTCAATGGAGCGTAATCAACCCCCCATCCTGAATTATAACCGACAAAGTAGTTTGGATAGAAGCCGTTTGCGAATAATCTCAGATTATTCTCGCTTGTCCAGTAGTTACCGTCATCCATGGTTGTTTTAGATTGCCTGTCAAGGAATTCGCTACAACCAGTAAAAACGATAGCGGTCAAAAATAGAAATATAATTTTATACTTTTTCATGGTTTTCATTTTTAAAAGTTTAGCTGAACACCAAATGAAGCACTCTTGAATGTAGGAACTCCTGCTCCGGTACGACCAAGGTTATAATTGGAGCTGTTCCACATTGAGTAACCACTAACCTCTTCGGGGTCTATAGGCAGTGTTCCAAGGTGGTCAAATGTGAAGAAGTTTTCAAGGGCAGTATATACTCTCAGTTTACTTATATTAACTTTCTTAAGCAATTTAGATGGTATTGTGTAGCCAACAGTTATATTCTTAATTCTAAGGTAAGCCATATTCAAAAGATACCTTGACTGAATCTGCATGTTGAGCACATTCGCCTGTCCAACACTGTAGGCAGCCGGATAGAAAGCATCTGTTCTGTCCTCTTTCCAGAAATTTCCCGCAATAGCCTGAGGCATCGCACCATTTGATGGATTATAACCTGCTATGGCAAGAAATCCGTCTCCCCATATTTTTCTCTGACCTATTCCCTGAATGAATACAGACGCATCAAATCCTTTGTAATCCACTCCTGCTCTAAAACTGTATTCATATCTCGGAGTTGTATTACCTATGATTTTAAGGTCACCGTAGTCGGGATCTCCGTTCGCATTAACAAGAAGTCTGTTACCAGGAGTAATAATACCGTCGCCATTCAAGTCTTTGTATTTAACATCGCCGGGACCAAATCTGAAGTTACCGGACTGCAGTCTGCCCTGAGTTGCCATAGTAGCATCTTTAAACTTATTTACGGTATATCCGTCAGAAGATGTAGTTGTTACAAGTTTTCCATCTGTATCAAACTCAAAATCATCTTTCTGGAACAATCTGTCTGTCTCATAACCCCAGATTTCTCCGTAAGTTTTACCAACATACCATGAATCTATACTGTTGGTAGTTCCATATTTGGTGATTTTTGTAGTTGCATCAGAGAGAGATGCATAGAGATTAATTCCAAGACCATTTTTAAATCGCTTGTTATAGTCCGCCTCTACCTCAAAACCTTTAGTTCTGAGTGAACCAAAGTTGCTTTGCGGAGCACCTGTTCCGTAGGTTGTAGGAAGGCCCTCCTGAGGAACAATCATGTTCTCGGTATCTCTCATAAACCAACCAATAGAGAACCCGAGTGCTCCTTTAAAGAATCTTGCATCCAACCCTAAGTCTAGGTTTGTTATATCCTGCCAGGTTATTGCGGCAGATACAGATCCTGGTGTACCGAACTGGTACAGTCTTGAACTTCCTATAAGCCATGTATTATAAGATCCGCTCATTGTGGGAATATATAAAGTATTGCTTACAGACTGGTCTCCGATTGTACCCCATGATGCTCTTACCTTAAGTGCACTTAAATGTGGTTTTGCCCACTCCATCCAAGGCTCTTCATTAATACGCCAGGCACCCGAGAATGATGGGAACCAGCGCCATTGCAGGTCTGTAGGAAATTTAGATGTACCATCATACCTTAAATTCGCCTCAAACAGGTATCTCTCTTTAAAATTATAATTGACCCTTCCATAAAAACCAAGTTGAGAATCCCAGTATTCTGATCCACCGGATGTTTGGGTTCCGGTTGCAAGGTTAAACTGAGGATTGGTATAGTCAATCAACTGAGTTATCATAGACCAGTTATTGGCGCTTTCATAACCCACCCGGTTCATTCCAAGCAGGAATTTAAACATATGAACATCCTTAATATTAAGGTTATAAGTTGTGTTTAAGTTGATTGTATTCCACTGGTCGTTATCAGAAATTCTGTAAACATGATCCGGATTTGCCCCAACAGAAGTATATGTATCCATGCTCAATCTGTAAGCTGGCATTGCTCCTGCGGTTCCCATTGCAACCTCGGCACCCTGATCATTCACATATATTCTGTTACCGTTCTCGTCCAGTTTTGGTATTGGTGCAGTCCAGGTATTTCTGGCAGTAAATCGGGTACCCGGCCTTTTATTCATATACTCCTGATTTGCATGAGTATAATCAAGATTGATTTTCCAGTCTTTCAAAGGGGTGATATTTATACCTCCATTTAAGCTTGTATAGTTTGTCTCCATAGTGGCTGTATTTGCAGCAGCCATTTCAAATGCAGGACTTCTCATAGGATCACCATCCTCGGTAGTCATCGGATAGGTAGGCCCCCAACGATAGATATAAAGCCAAGGGTCTGCTGTTGTAGAGTTTGTAGCATAAGCATATCTTTTAATACGTTTTGAGTACATACTTCCAGCATATACTCTTAACCACTTATTAACATCGGTACCAACTCTGACTGATCCGTTAAACCTCCTGAAATCATCAATTTTTGAAGGTTTAATAATGCCGGTCTGATCAAGATAACCTACACTTATGTTATAATCTGTTTTACCGCTTTTACCATTAACAGAGAGATTATGAGTTTGTGTAGGTGTCCACTCCCTGATCATATAATCGTATGGATCATAGGTTCTCAAACCTATTTTATATCCATTGGCGTCAACATACCAGTCTCTTCCATAAAGCGATGGATCATCAGGTTTTACAATGTTACCCCATTTTTGCTCCCACTGCTTTGCCTTTTCAAAGCCCTCTCTTGTAACATACCAGAAGGCTCCTGAAACTACAGCGCCTGCTCTCTCCATTGCCAGCATAGTGTATTCCAGAGCATCAACGCCACCCATTTCGATTTTCTTTGAAAGGTTCTGGAATGAAACATTGGCCGAGTAACTAACATTTACACTCTCGTTTTTGGCCCCTTTCTTTGTTGTAATAAGTATAACTCCAAAAGCTGCTTTTGCTCCGTATATCGAAGCTGATGCTGCATCCTTAAGAATAGAGATCGACTCAATGTCATCCGGATTGATCATCTGAATAGAAGGAATCTCCACGTTGTCCATCAGGATAAGCGGAGCGGCACCCCCCTGCATTGAACCAAACTGACCACGGATTTTAATTATTGGGTCTGAACCAATTTCACCGCTTGGTATCACTACGTTAAGACCCGGGGTTGATCCCTGCAGACCTCTTCCGACGTCTGCAATTGGTCTTGATTCCAGAAGCTTTGTATCTACTGTAGATACTGCGCCTGTTAAATTCTCTTTTCTTTGAGTACCGTAACCTACAACAACCAGCTCTTCCAGAAGAACAGCATCTTCTGTCAGAACCACATTGATAACGGTTCGGTTATTGACGGGTATTCTCTGCGTCTCCATACCAATCGCAGAAAATATGAGTATTGCATTACCGGGAGCGTTTATGGCATAAGAGCCCTGCAAGTCAGTTGCAACGCCGGTTCTTGTGCCGTCAACCAAAACAGAGACTCCGATAATAGGCTGGTTTGCCCTATCGGTTACTCTTCCGGTAACCCTTATGTTCTGTGCCATTACTGTTCCACAGAACAAAATAACAGCAATCGCCGACAGTGCGAAACGAACGCACCGACAAGCCGGTTTGTTTGAAACATACATAGATTTTAAATTTAGGTTAACGATTTAAAGTGAAGTCTTATATATAGTGTTTGGAACACGTAGCTTCAATAACAAAAAATTCAGAACAGAACCTGAGTGTAAATTTAAATTAAATTTTTATATCACAAACAGATTTAGTATTTTTTAAATATTTTGCTTTCTGCTGAAAGTTTCAGAAAATTGCATATATCAGAACATATCCCCGGCATAAAAATCAATATTGTTAATGCTATCTGCTTGTAAAACAAAAAAAGGCCACTCAGCTGTATGAGTGGCCTTAAATAGATATTAATTTGCAGATCTATACTACATTTGGTCTTTTATAGTATTTTGCCTCAGATTTTGGCACGATTTCTCCTGAGAATCTGCGAGCAGACCCTTTTGTAGGTGTAACTATAACATCAGCATAGTTACCTCCCTTTCTCATTTGAATCTCTATTCTGGCTGTGATTGCACTACCTGACACCTGCATTGTTACAGACAGATTGCCTTTTTTGTCCACCTTTTGCTCAAAACTTGTTACCTCTGTTCTGTTGGTGAAATTGTTACCGCAGATAATCATACCCTGCATATAAACAAATCCATCCTCCTCAGAAGATAAAAAGTTTGCTTCGTCGGTGTTAGTTTCAGGTGATCCATCGCTCTTCTCGTAAGAGTCAGGTACAAGCACAAAAACTTTAGCCTCGATAGCGGCTTTTGCCTTCTCGAATTTTGCCAAAGCCTCAGCCTCTCTTTCGGCCTTTTTATTCTGGGCCGAAAGATAAGCAAGAGGTAGTATAAAAAGCAAAACTGCAATCAGTACTTTTTTCATAAGTATTAATTTACTGCTATAGTACTTACACGAATAGACTGAGTGGCATAGTTAGTACCTTCCTTTCCATTCAGGTGAAAGATATAGTTAACACCTTTAGTCAAAGAATATCCCGAAACAGAATGATTAGTTTTGGTTGATGCCGAGGTTGTTGCGAAGTGAGTTAGTTGTTGTCCGTTTGCATCAAACAGTGCGAACACCATTGATGATTCGGTACCTGACCATATTGCAATACCTTTTCTATCCAAAGTATAAGGCATATAATCAGAAGCCTCTTTATAGTCAGCACTAGCTATATCAATGTATGTTGTAACACCGCCTACTGTTCTAACACCTTTCAATGTAAGTCTTCCGTAAGGAGTTACTCCGTCTGCCTTATGGAAAAGGTTCACGAAGCGGATATATGCTACAGTATCATTCCAAGGGTGACCTGTCTGATACTCTTCAGGATCCTGCACCAATAGAGGTGGTTCTGCCTCATTATAAATGAATGCACTCCATTTCCCTTTGGCGATTGTAAAGTTGCTTGTATAAGCAAGCACATCTTTGGCTGAACCTTTATAAGCATCAACTTTGTTAGCTCCTACAGGAATTCGGTGATATTTGGCTATGCTGTTTGGGAGAATACTTCCCAAAGCAGTACCTACCTGAGAATAAATCTGATCGTTATACTTAAGCAGGGTAATGTTATGTGTACTTGATGTTACAATCGGGAGATCGTAAACCAGTCTTACCTGAGCAAAAGCGTTTTGGTCAAGATCTGTTGAATCGTATGTAATTACATTTTTCTCGCAAGAGTAAAGTAAAAACAACGAGAGTACAGATATTATTGATAATATTTTTTTCATCTTCAATTGTTTTAATTATTCATTACTAATTACCAGGTATTGCAAACCATACGATAGAGGTGTGGTAGTTATCGGCATCACCCGGAATCGGCTGGAGTTGCTTGAGTGAACCAAGATTCCACATATACTCTGAGTTATAACGAGGGCGAAGTCTGTAACAAGGAGAACCGTAATTCCACTGTGCAAACTTTTGTCTTCTGTTAATCACATCAGATGGCTGAAGATAAAATCCTTTGTAAACTCTGTCCGGATCTGTGTTCAACTTATGGTAAACTACATCCGGAGTGTAAGATGTTCCAGATTCAGGGACTCCACTAACGCCCAGTACAAGGTCGTAATGGTATCTCCTAAGGTCGTTCCAAGTGTCAATACTCCATGGATACAATGCTACATACTTTTGCATCATAATGTGAGAAAGTGAGAAATCAGCCAATGGCAAATTATTCACAAACTGACTATTAAGATATTCAGAAGCAAGTTGGTTGAATCTTGCTACAGTAATCTTATCACCAATTACAGATGTTTGCTTGTTAGCAGAGTTCTTTACAGGAGTTCCTGGTACTATAAGTGATTTTGCCCACTCAAAATGTCCGGCAACAGCGTTTTTGAAAGCCTCAAAAGCAGCAGCTTTCTGGCTCTTAAGGTATAGAGCTTCTGCTTTAATAAACTGAAGTTCAGAATATGTAGTAAGTGGCCATCTTGCATCATCTCTGAACAACCACCTTCCAGTTCCGGAAGATGCTTCGGTCGGAGAAGCTGTCAAACCAAACAGGTTGGTATGAATCGAATATCCTTGTCTAACACCTACAAAATTAAAAGTACCTTTTTTAATGTCATTTTGGTTTGCAGGCATAGTATCCCTTGAACCAAACATAAGTATTGTTCGAGGATCAAGAGTAGCTGTATCAGTAATGATTTGTTTTTCAAGCAGTCCTTCAATCGCTCCTTCTGAGTTATAATTAGGTACGGTACCTGTCATAATCTGAACCATGTAGTCAGATTGTGTATAGGTGTGAGCAATATTACCTCTAAGTCTTCCAAAGAAGTTTGAGTTGTTTGAAATACCTGTAGCATCAAAACGGAAAGTAGCATCGTCAGCAGCACTGGCAAATGAAAGATCTACACATGCAATGGCAGAGTCTAAATATTTGGCATCTTTCTTAGACATTGCTATATAGTTTCTTGCAAGAACAGCATAGGCAAACTTTTTCCATTTTGCAACATTACCACCGTATATCAGGTCATTGGTTGCAAGTGAAGGATATACATTTTTATCCTGCTTGTCAAATTCGGCAATCGCCTGTCTTGCCCAAGATCTAACCTGTTGGAATGCAAACTCCTGATTGTCATAGCTGTGTGCCAGAAGACCAGGAACAAATGCATCTTGTACAGGAAGGTCACCATGTAATGAAGCAAGCAGATGCCATGAGTATGCCTTAATTGTAAGGCCCATACCGGCAAGAGTGAACTCCTCTCTTTCACGACCATCATTGATGATGTGTTCGATATTCATACCCTGCAGCCAGTAAACCATTCTCCATGCTTCTCCACCGGCATCAGAACCTGAGTAGTAGCTGTGAAGTCCGAAAGTACCGGAATAACCTGCACCTCCAAAGTACTGTACCATCGGCGCAATAGCCCTCAGGTCATAGCCAATTCCCTCGTAGGCAGCAATGGTTGGTGCAAGCCTTAAAATTGGCGGAACCCAGTCCGGTGCGTCGACATTCTTATTAACATCAAGCCATTTGGTACATGAGGTACCTAAGACCAGTAAAAGTGTTAATGATATTAATATTTTTCTCATTGTAAAATCAATTAAAAGGTTATGTTTACACCAAATGATAATCCACGTGGAGCGGCAATGGCCATCATGTCAAAGCCAACACCACCGGTACCACCTAATGAAGCTGAGTTAGAGTTACCTACTACGTCAATTCCGGAGTAGTTTGTCAGAACAAACAGGTCGGTTCCTGTAGCAAATACAGAGGCAGCCGAAATTACACCTTTTGTAATTCTCTCCAGCCATTTTCTGTCAACATTGTAATTAACACGTACCTCACCAAGTCTGATATAATTGATATCTGTTTCAATCCAGTTAGGGTCAGCTCCGGTATAACCATACTGAAGATCACCAAGTTTAACAGCTATATTATTAGGTGTAGGAGTTTCTGAATTTTGAAGACCATCATTCAGAACTCCGTTAAATACGACAGGACCAGCCTTTCTCATCTCTACAGATTCGACGCTGTAACCATTTTGCATCATCAAACGTTTAGTCCCGTTTACAACTGTTGCACCAAGTCTTCCGTCCAATAGGGCAGAAATCGATACATTCTTGTACTTAAATGATGTAAGGAATCCGAATTTGAAATCAGGTTCACGATCTCCAAGAACGGACCACGCACCAGAAGTAAGAGGAAGTCCTGAAGATGGATCTATAAGTACCTGACCTTTTTCATTTTTCTGAAAGTCGTTACCGGTAATTGATGTAATAGGGTATCCAACCTTGATACCGTTTCTGATATTACCTGATACCCATGTATATGGATTATAGTATTCAGTTACGTTTTCAGGAAGTCCAACCACCTCACTCCAGTTTTTGCTCCAGTTAAATGAAAGGTTCCAAAGCATATCACGTGTTTTAATAATATCGCCACCGATTCTCATCTCAACACCGCTTGTCTCAAACGAACCTACGTTCATATTGTTTAGCACGAAACCTGTAGCATAACTCATGCGGAAGCTGGTGATAATCTGATCTTCTGACAATGTGTTGTAGTAAGCAACGTCAAAATCCAGTCTGTTACGGAAGAGACGACCTTCGAGACCAATCTCCCATGCAGTATTCATCTCTGGTCTAAGACTGAGGTTTGGACCTGTAAAACCGTAACGGTAACCACCTGCAGTTGTTGATGTAGTTTCGAGAGCAGGATAGATAGACAAAGGAGGGGCATCTTTACCTACCTGAGCAACCGATCCTCTGATTTTCAGATAACTGAAAGTCTCTGAACGACTCTTGAAGAAAGATAGGTCAGAAAGGATAAAGCTGGCCTCAACACCCGGATAGAAGTACTGATTGTTGTCCATCGGAAGAGTTGACGACCAGTCATTTCTTGCCCTGAAGGTAAGGAATGCCATATTATTGTAAGACATTTCAAGGGATGCAGAGATCGCCTGAAGTCTTCTCTTATAGTCATTAGTCTTTGAAACCAGAGTACTGATATCGCAGTTTGCAATTGACTGAAAATCCCTTACAAGGAATTTTTCACCTTTAACAGACAATGTCTTATTTGCATTCTCCTGCTGGTGGTAACCTACCTGAGCACTTGCTGAGAATTTGCCAATATCTTTTTTGTAAGATGCAATAAGGTTTATTGAAGGGTTAGACTGAGCAACGCGTGCCTCGTCATAAGATCCTGTACCGTTTCTGTTGTAAGACCAGTCAGGGTGACGAACGATTTTAATCTGAGTGTTGCTTATGTCCATACCAACCTGACCACGTATAAGAAGGTCCTTCACAGGAGTGAAGTTAAGGGCGAGGTTAGAGATAAAACGCTCATTCTCGTCATAGTTAACATTCTTATAAAGGTCAAAATAAGGGTTAAGAATATCACCGTCAGCATAGTTGTTCGGATAACGAATCTGTCCGGCTTCATTCAGCCATACTCTCATATCGTCTGTAAGAGGCCAGATCATTGCTCTTTCAAGAGGTCCGCCTGAACCTTTACCAACTTTATTATTAGTTGTTGAGGCATACTGGAGAGAAGTCTCGATGTTAAGCCAGTTATTAAGTTTAGCTGTTCCCGATACTGTGATATTTGTTCGGTTGTAATCAGATGTAGGCACAATACCTGTCTGATTTGTTGTACTTGCTGCAGAACGAAATGTCATCATTTCATTACCGGCCTCAAATGAGATGTTATGTCTCTGAGTTACACCGGTCTGGAAAAAGTTCTTAAGGTTGTCGTAAAGCTTTGTTCCCGGCTCATATGGAGCACCAAACTTTCTGGTTGTATAGTAGTTTGTTACTCCGTACATACCGTTGTCAAACTCAGTCTGTAGTTCAGGGTATCTGTAAGCTTTATCAAAACGGAAAAGATTGCTGTAACTGATTACTCCTTTACCTTTCTTACCTTTTTTCGTTGTGATGATAATTGCACCGTTTGATGCATCACTACCGTAAAGAGCAGCAGCAGCAGCACCTTTAAGAATAGTCATACTCTCAATATCCTCAGGATTGATGTCTGATCCCCTGTTTGAGAAGTCGAGGTTACGGTCAGCAACTGTTTCGCTTCCACCTGTTCTAACCGCGAGGTTTCCTACAGGATTGAAGGTTGAGTTGTTCATTGGGATACCGTCTATAACATATAGAGGCTGGTTATTTCCCGAGATAGAGGTTGCTCCGCGGATAAGGACCGAACTTGAAGCACCCGGAGTACCTGTTGAGTTTGTGATCTGCACACCGGATACACGACCTTGCAGTGCTACCACAAAGTTTTCGCGACCCGACTCTGCAATCTCTGCTCCTCTTACGCTCTCTACTGCACCTCCGACAGCACGCGCTGCTCTTTTAACACCGAACTCGGCTACAACTACAGCCTCCTCCAGCAAGAGAGCATCTTCTCTTAGTTCAATTCTGAGAGAAGTTCTGTTTCTTAACTGAATAGTCTGTTTTTCGTATCCGATTGCCGATACTTCCAGAACTGAGTTGCCCGGAACTTCGAGTACAAAACGACCATCAAGATCTGCAGATACACCTGTTCTGGTGCCCTGCACGAGTATGCTCGCACCGATGACTGGCTGACCCTTGTCATCAGTTACAACTCCGGTAACCTTGATGTTTTGTGCCCAAATAGTGCCTGTAAAAAGCAGAAGGGCGAAAATCGCAAGGACTTTACGCCCTATGCGATCTCTTTTTCTTGAAACATGCATGAGTTAAAAATTTTAGGTTAATAATTGGTTTTATTTTGGTTGTTTTTCTACATAGTTTTAAGAACTATACCGGGCAAAAATAGTAAAAAAAATATTATCATTCACCTTTTTCTATTAATAAATAATTATTTGTTAGCTCTTTAAAATGGGGTAATTCCGCACTATTATAAATTGAAAGAATTGAATCTCTGAATGGTAGTATCCAAAATAGATTCAGATTATAATGAATAACCAAAAATCTACCTTTCAGAGTCAATGTTTAATATAGAATTGACATCAAAAAAGACATTTTTGTTAATAATTGAAACTTCAATAGGGAAATAAAACATTTTCCTTTTGGTTTCTTCATTTAAATATTGCAAATTGCAAATTCTTTGAGAATCCTTTTCTGTGGTGAATATCACCGCTTTGGGGAATTTGGCAGCAATCTTATTGAATACCCTGGCATCATATTCCGAATAATTATAATGATCTCTGAAGTGTACCTTATTTTCAATTTTATAACTATCGGACAAATGATACTCCATAGGTATAGGATTTGCAATCCCTGTTATAAGTACAGCATACCTCGAATAGGTATATCTTTTGTCACCCTCATCAAAAATTGGCATTGGTTCCCCATATTCTATTTTTGAGAATAAGATATTTTGCTTCGGATTTAACCTTAGCTTCTGAATCCATAAGAGCCTTGCATCATCAGATACCTCAGGAGGACACTTTGTGACAATCACATAATCTGCACGTTTAATCTGTTCAGGCAGATCTCTGAGCCTTCCAAAGGGCAGAAGATTGTCATTGAATGGAGGATTATCGTGATCTATCAGCAATATGTTCGTACGAGGTATAACCCTTCTGTGCTGAAAAGCATCATCCAGAATTATTACCTCTGGTTTATTCTCTGCCGGCATTGCAAGTAACCTGGTTATCCCTCTTACTCTGTTTCCATCCACCGCAACTGTGATATCAGGAAATTTCTTTTTAATTTGCAACGGCTCATCTCCATACTCCTCAGCTGTACCAGAAACCTCTACAAACCTGAATCCTTTGCTTTTTCTCCCGTAGCCCCTTGACAACACTGCAACTCTTTTCTGTTTTGAAAGCTCTTTGACAAGCAACTCCACATGGGGAGTTTTTCCCGTTCCCCCGACAGAGAGATTTCCTACACAGATAACAGGTATATCAAAACGGTATGATTTAAAAAACCCGCTGTCATATAGCCGGTGACGCATTTTAAGTATCGTGTAATAGGGAGAAAGAAGTATTTTGTTCAGAAAAAAAGATCTCATAAGCTGCATCAAATTATAATAGATGAATATAAGGCAATAAAACTGTCAAAGTTAATATCTCTCCCCATATACCATTTCAACTTTATTAATTATGTTTATCACCTCTTTGTAATCATTCTCGGTAACCAGTTTCATACGATACTCCTTAAAATCGGGCAATGCTTTGAAGTAGGCAGAAAGATGCCTTCTCATTTCAAGCACTCCCACCCTCTCACCCTTTACCTCTACGGATTTGAGAAGATGCCTCCGGGCTATATCGGCCCTCTCCCTTACCGACGGCTCCGGCAGTAACTCCCCTGTTGCCAGGTAATGCTTTACCTCTCTGAAAATCCATGGCCTTCCGTACGTTGCTCTTCCTATCATTACCCCGTCTACGCCGTATTTTTCAAACGCCTCTTTTGCCCCCTCCGGTGAGGTAATATCTCCGTTACCTATAACAGGAATTTTCATCCTTGGATTCCTCTTTATTTCGCCGATAAGAGACCAGTCGGCTATACCTTTATATAACTGCGCTCTTGTACGGCCATGAATTGTTAAGGCTGCAATTCCCGTATCTTGCAGTTTTTCTGAGAGTTCTACTATTATTTTAGTATTTTCATCCCATCCCAGTCTGGTCTTTACTGTTACCGGTAGTTTTACAGCATCTACAACCGCCTTTGTAATTTCGATCATTTTTTCCGGGTATCTCATCATCCCTGAACCTGCTCCACGATTGGCGATCTTGTTTACCGGGCAACCGAAATTAATGTCAATAAAGGCCGGGTTGGCTGATTCTGCCATCTTTGCAGCTTCGGTCATTGGCTCCTTCAGATGACCATAGATCTGTATTCCGATTGGCATTTCGTATGGAAAAATCTGTAGCTTTGCCAGCGATTTTCTGGCGTCGCGGATAAGTCCGTCTGAAGATATAAATTCTGTATAGAGCACGTCGGCACCAAATTCCTTACAGATAAATCTGAAAGAGGGATCTGTCACATCCTCCATTGGTGCAAGAAAAAGGGGGTAGTCCCCCAGCTCTGTTCCGGCAAATTTCATTAAGGCAGTCACTTTGTCCGGCAAAAGTAAATATTTGCCTTTTAATAAAAAAATGGAGTAATTATATAGTATTTTGTCACTTTAAAAAATAGTTTTAACTTTGCAGCCCCCTATTTTATGGGGTAATCGCAACAAATTTAACGTATTAATCTAAAGATCAACAAAGTGGACACATTGAGTTACAAGACTGTATCGGCCAACAAAGCTACTATCTCAAAAGAGTGGGTAGTTATTGATGCTGCCGATCAGGTACTAGGAAGGCTCGCCTCCAGAGTAGCACTTATTCTGAGAGGGAAAAACAAGCCGAGCTATACCCCACATGTGGACTGCGGTGATAATGTAATCATTATCAATGCCGACAAAGTTCGCCTTACGGGTAAAAAGATGACAGACAAGGTGTACGTTCGTCACACCGGTTATCCCGGCGGTCAGAGATTTGCTACTCCTAAGGAGTTGCTCACTCGTAAACCGTTGGCAGTAGTTGAGCACGCCGTTAAAGGTATGCTTCCGAAAAATCGCTTAGGAGCAGAGTTGTTCCGCAACCTGTTTGTATATGCGGGCCCGGAGCATCCTCATGAGGCACAGCAACCAAAACAAATTCATTTAAACGAAATTTAAACACAGAGCATGGAATTAATTAACGCCCTTGGAAGACGAAAATCAGCAGTTGCTCGCGTTTATGTAAACTCAGGTAAAGGTAACATTACGATTAATGAGCGCCCTCTGGAAGTATACTTCAAAGAGGAGACTCTTCAGTACATCGTAAAACAGGCACTGGAGCTAACCAACACTATGGGAATGTTTGACATTAAAGTCAATCTTGATGGTGGTGGATACAAAGGTCAGGCAGAGGCACTTCGCCTTGCTATTGCCCGTGCTCTCTGCAAAATTGATGCAGAACAGTACCGTCCGGTTCTTAAGTCAAATGGTCTTCTTACCCGCGACCCTAGAGAGGTTGAGAGAAAGAAACCGGGACAACCTGGTGCTCGTAAGCGCTTCCAATTCAGCAAACGATAGTTTTGCAGCTGATTTGAAATTGCACAGTTGGGAGAAAAACGAAGGATCTTTTAGTAAGCTACCCCAGTTTGTCCCGCTGCGGAAAATCCGGCAGACCTTTTCAGAAAAGTTACTGCGGATTGAAGAAAAGAGAAAAACAAAAATTATTAAAAAAGAAATTTTAAAATGCCTAGAACAAATTTCCAAGAACTGCTTGATGCAGGCGTACACTTCGGACACCTGAAGAGGAAATGGAATCCCAAAATGGCTCCATATATTTTTATGGAAAAGAACGGGATACATATCATCGACCTGCATAAGACCGTTATCAAAATAGATGAGGCTGCAAATGTAATGAAGCAACTTGCACGTGCAGGTCGCAAAATTCTTTTTGTAGCTACCAAGAAACAGGCTAAAGACATTGTAGCCGACAAATCAAAGGCAGTAAATATGCCATATGTTACCGAGCGCTGGCCTGGTGGAATGTTGACAAACTTCCCTACCATCCGCAAAGCGGTAAAAAAGATGAACACCATCGACAAGATGATGACAGACGGTACATTTGAAACTCTTGCAAAGAGAGAAAAACTTCAGGTTACACGTCAGAGAGCCAAACTCGAGAAAAACCTCGGTTCAATAGCAGATCTTAACCGTCTGCCATCTGCACTGTTCGTTATTGACATCCAGAAAGAGATGAACGCCGTTAAAGAGGCAAATCGTCTGAATATTCCAGTAATCGCTATGGTTGATACTTGTTGCGATCCAGGTCCAATTGATTATGTGATTCCTGCGAATGACGATGCCGCGAAATCTATCTCTCTAGTAATGGAAATACTCTGCCAGGCAATCGCCGAAGGTCTCTCTGAGAGAAAGCTTGAGAAGGAGAAAGAGGCCTCTGCACCTGAATCGAAAGAGAGCGCAGATAATTCAAAGAAAATCCGCCCGAGGAAAGGGATGAAAGGAGAAGAGAAGCCTGAGGCTGAAGCTGCTCCTGTTGCAGAAGAGGTTGCTCCGGTAACAGAATCTGCTCCCGTAGCCGAAGCTCCTGCAGCTGAGGAAGAACCTAAGGCAGAATAAGTAATAACATTTTTATATTATAAGATATGGAAATCAAAGCAACAGATGTTGCCAAACTGCGTCAGATGACTGGCGCCGGCATGATGGACTGCAAAAGCGCCCTTGTTGAGGCAAACGGTGATTTTGACAAAGCAAAAGACATTATCCGTGAAAAAGGCAAACTAGTAGCAGCAAAAAGGGCTGACCGCGAGACAACCGAAGGTGCCGTTATAGCTAAAGCTACAGAAGATAACAAAAAAGGTATTGTAGTATGCCTGGGTTGTGAGACTGACTTCGTTGCAAAAAACAGCGAATTCCAGGCTCTTGCAAATAAAATAGCCGATGAGGCTCTTGCATCGATGCCTGCTGATCTTGAAGCTTTGAAAGCTCTTAAGATTGACGGTCAAACTATTGAAGAGGCTGTCACTCAGCAAACAGGTAAAAGCGGTGAAAAACATGCTATTCCTTTCTACTCTAAACTTGAGGCTCCTTATATAGCAACCTATATCCATACTAATGGTAAACTTGCTACTATCGTAGGTTTCTCTAAAGAGATTTCGAAAGAGGTTGGTCGTGAAATAGCTATGCAGATTACTGCTATGAACCCTGTATCTGTAAGTAAGGATTCTTGCCCTCAGTCTGTGATTGAGAAAGAGCTTGAAATTTACAGAATACAGATTCGCGAAGAGGGTAAGCCAGAAAACATGGTTGAACAAATCGCACAAGGAAAATTAGCTAAGTTCTTCAAAGAGAGCACCCTGGAAGATCAGATCTTTGTTAAAGACGGTAAGATAACAGTAGCTCAATATCTTAAATCAGTTGACTCTGAAGTTAAGGTAACAGGCTTCTTCCGCTTCTCACTTAACGACTAAGCTTAGAAACCTGAAATATAAGGAGAGATCATATCTCTGATTTAAGGCTAAAAGCCTGGAAGGAGAATGTTTGATCCTGAATAAAAAGGAAAATTGGTTAAAAACGCCCCCTCAACGGGGCGTTTTTTATATTCAGGATTTCAACCACTTGCAGTAGATCAAACCTCTTTTTTTTCAGATTATCAAAATTTGATTACTTTTGCGCCCAGTATTAACCAAAAATCTTCGGGGCAGGGTGTAATTCCCGATCGGCGGTATAGTCCGCGAGCCATCATGGCAGAACCGTTGCAACTACGGTACCGACAGTAAAGTCTGGAAGGAAGGAGATTAAAAAATGAGAAAAAAACAATTCCCTATTTACGGGGCGTTAGTGCTTTGCACAGCCCTGTTATTTCAAACAAATTCAAATGCCGTATCGGCACAAACGACCGACAAGGTCAATCAAAGTAGTTCTGACACAAGCAAAGTTATTTACTCCAATCTTGAGGAGATAATTCTGACTGCTTCATTTATTAAGGAGAGGCAGAGTCCGCTTCGCCTGAGTACCGTTGACCGGAGTGCCATAGAGAAGGGAGGTTTGGGGCTGACCTATCCGGAGCTGGTGAAAAATATTCCGGGTATATATGCAACCAGTGAATCCGGAAGTTACGGTGATGCAAAAATCAATATCAGAGGATTTAAACAGGAGAATATCTCTGTTTTACTCAATGGTATCCCAATTTCGGGATTGGTTACCGGAAATATGTTCTGGAACAACTGGCTGGGACTTACTGACGCCACTCACTCGATTCAGGTTCAGAAAGGTATCGGAGCATCTATGCTTTCTGATAACTCAGTAGGAGGAACTATAAATATTATAACCAAAACTACAGAGAAGGAGGCTACTGCTTCTGCAGGATATTATCTGACAGATTACGGGCAGATGAAGGGATTTGCCGCAATAAACAGCGGAGAACTCAAAGGAGGCTGGTCTTTCTCTGCAATGGCTTCTTATGCTTGGGGCCAAAGCTATGCAGACGCGACAGATATTAATTCATGGGCCTATATGTTCAATGCCTCAAAAAGAATCAACAACAGGCACTCATTACTGTTCACAGCCCTGGGATCCCCTGAAAAACACCAGCAAAGATCTGCAAGGCTATCGGCTGCAGAGGTTGAGACCTATGGAAGAACCTACAATAAAAACTGGGGCTATATGAACGGCAACATAGTCAATCTCAGCCAGAATTTTTATCACAAACCATATCTGACTCTACACCATTTTTACAACAATGGAACCAATCTGGAAATTTCAAGTGCGGTATACTTATCTGTAGGTAACGGAGGGGGAAGATGGTCTGAATCAAAGGGCAGAAGAATTCTGGATTACAGGAAAGAGGGTCTAATAGACTGGGATTCTATCATTGCCGAAAACATCTCTGTTACGCAGACGCAAAATGATTTTACACCCGAAGGTTCGGCCCGTAATATTCTGAGCAATTTCCTGGCAGGACACACTCAAACAGGAATAAAGAGCAATATTAACTATAGAATATCTTCTGAATTAACCCTAAACAGCGGAGTTCACTATCAGTATTATTCAACATGGGAAAAGGAGGTTATCACCGATCTGCTTGGAGGAGAATACTGGTACGAAGATTACGCAAACAATTCACTTGCAGGGATAGCCGGGAGAGATCCGATTAAGGTTGTTGGTGATTATGTGAGAACCGACAATGGTAAGATAATCAATCACCTGACAGTTCATTCTATGCTTAACTTTAAAAATCAGGTTTGGGATATAAGAGCAGGAATCTCCGGAATGGGAAGCACTAATCAAAGGTGGGACAGATATAACTACACAACTGATTCAAATAGCGATATCGCATCTGGTGCAGGATACAGCATAAAGGGAGGAGTTCTCAGAAAAGTCACATCAGGATTATCTGCCTATGTTAACGCTGCAATCTATAGCAGGGTCCCGTACAACGACCTCTTCTTTGCCGCAGGGAACAATAACATTACAGATAATGTTAAAAATGAAAAAAATCTCCTGACAGAGGCCGGGTTCAGGTTTCTTTTCCAAAGGGGATCAGTAGAAATAACAGGCTATTATGCAAAGTGGAAGAATAAGAGCATTATGTCGAATCCTTACAAACAGCCCGATAACACTAATCTTAGATACCTGATACGAGGATTGGATGCTGTTCATTTCGGAACCGAGATCGAGGCTACATTCAGACCGGCAAGAATAGTTCAAATAGACGCCTTTGCCTCTTTTGGAAACTGGAAGTGGAAAAATGATGTCTCTGCAAATATTTATGATGATTATTCCGGTCTTGTTAAAGATGTTATTAACGTTTACAGTGACGGATTACCGGTGGGAGATTCTCCTCAGACACAACTTGCATTGACAACTACATTAAAAGTTTTAAAAGGGGTTGAAATTAGTTTAGATTGGAGGTTTAACGGTAGAATGTATGCGGATTTTGATCCTAAAGAGAGACAAAATCCGAATGACAGAGCCCCTTCATACAGAATCCCCGACTACCATCTTTTTAATCTTGGGGGGTCATGGAATCTTAACGCCTTTAACTATAAAGCTTCATTATTTATGAACCTGAACAATATTTTTGACACACTCTACATTGAACGTGGTAAAGATGGCTTTGACCACTCAGCAGATTCGTTCAGAGGATTCTGGGGATTTGGCAGAAATATCAGTACAGGAATCAGATTTGAGTTTTAAAAGTCATATTAAATGCGGGGGTAAATTGAGGCAAGAATTGCCGAGGTTGCCCCTACATTTTTTTCAACATACTCTTTACACACCTCTCCGCTGCTTTTGAGAAGTCCGGGCTGACTAACAAGTTTAATCATCCTATCTGTAAACGACTCAAAAGAGTCAACTGACCATGCTCCGCCATTAGCAATCAGATCTTTTGCCTCTTTAAATTTGTGATATTTAGGCCCGAATACCACAGGAATCCCATAAGATGCGGCTTCGAGGGTATTGTGAATTCCTGTCCCAAAACCACCTCCTATATAGGCCATTGAACCGTATCTGTAGGCCACAGATAAAATTCCTATTGTGTCTATTATAAAGACATCAGCCTCTTTGAGTATTGTTTGTAGAGATTTTTCACCCGCATCATCACCCAATTTCAGGTTTTTAACCTCGCTGTATTTTACAATCTTAAAATCATTAAAAAGAGCTAGAATTTTAGTTATATGTGATTGGTCAACCTCATGAGGTGCAATAACCAGTTTCAAAGTTAAGCCACCCTCCCTGGAATGCATAAATTCTGAATATAATCCTGATTTAAACGTTTTCAAAAAACGGACAAGAATCTCCTCGTCGGAAGGCCAGGTACTTCCGGCAACCAAACACAATGAATCTTTTGAAAAGTTCTCAAGTTGCTCTATCCTTACTGCGGCCCCGGTCACCTCCTTTACTCTGTCGAAACGGGTGTCTCCACAAACAGTTACATTATTAACGCCAATCCTCTTAAGGAGCATTTCTGACCCTGAATCCTGAACAAAAAGATGGTCAAAACACCCTAAAACCCCTCTGAAATAACCACCCCATGATCTAAAAAAGTGTTGATCCTCTCTGAAAATTGCCGATATAAGATATACAGGCACTCCCCTCCTCTTAAGTTCTCCCAGATAGTTCCTCCAGAATTCATACTTTACAAAAATCACCTTTTCCGGCTTAACAATGTCGATAAATCTGACTGCATTGCTTCTGGTGTCCATAGGAAGATAGAATATAGCATCGGCGAAAGAGTAATTTTTTCTAAGTTCAAATCCGCTTGGGGAAAAGAATGTTAAAACAACGGGAACCCGGGGGTATAACCTCTTATGCTCTTCAATAACAGGTCTCGCCTGCTCAAATTCCCCTACAGATGCACAATGAAACCAGACAGGGTTTTCGCCTGTCCCCCCATTACCCTGTATGTGTGCCATTTGATTCTTAATTATCTTAAGCAGGCCTATCCTTCCACGGAAAAAAAGTGCCGCTTTACGGGAGAAAATTCCGGCAATTGCAGATGCAAAAAGGTAAAGGTATAGCGAAGTATGGTACAGAATAGTCAAATCATTCGTAAATTTGCCCCAAAATTAGTCAAATAAATGAAAAAGTCCCTTGAACTGATAGGTCAGTACTTTATTCTGATGAAGGCAGTATTTACCACACCGGATAAAAAGAGGATCTTCTGGAAACAATTTTTCATTGATGCAGAGAAACTTGTTCTTAATTCAATCCCTATTGTTGCAGTAATCTCAATTTTTATCGGAGCCGTCCTTGTTATCCAGACAGCATACAATATTGAGAACCCGCTTATTCCAAAGATGTATGTTGGTTATATGACAAGAGAGAGCCTTGTGCTTGAGTTCTGCTCAACAATGATTGCACTGATTCTGGCCGGAAAGGTTGGGTCAAACATCTCCTCTGAGATTGGCAGCATGCGCATTAGTGAACAGATAGATGCAATGGAGATGATGGGTATAAATTCGGCAAACTACCTAATTCTCCCCAAAATTGCCGCAGCCACAATACTTAACCCACTACTGATGCTTATGAGTTTTATACTCGGTCTGTTTGGAGGTGCAATGATTATTCTGTTTACAGAAATTATTACAATGAGTCAGTACACAGAAGGGTTGCAATACGCATTCCGTTTTTACTATTTTATATACAGTATGGTCAAAATGGCTACATTCAGCTTTTTGATAACAAGTATATCCTCATTTTATGGCTATAATGCATCTGACGGATCTCTGGGGGTAGGCAGGTCGAGTACCAAAGCAATTGTTGTAAGCAGCGTTTCGATTCTGGTTGCAAATCTGGTAATTACACAGCTAATGTTAAACTAACCGAAACAACCCGATATAATGATAAGAGTCAATAATCTTAATAAATATTTTGGTGATAAACAGGTGTTAAAAGACATTTCAATCACCTACAAACCAGGGCAGTGCTCTCTCATTATCGGAGCAAGCGGTTCGGGGAAAACTGTCTTTCTTAAATCGTTGGTGGGTCTTCTTAAGGCTGAGTCCGGTGAAATATGGTATGATAAGATACAGTTTAATGCCCTGAGTTTTATAGAGCAAAGAGGTATAAGAAAAGAGATAGGAATGTTGTTTCAGGGGAGTGCACTGTTTGATTTTGCAACTGTTGAGGAGAATATTAAATTCCCGATGGATTTTTTCACAAACTGGTCAGAAAAGGAGAAAATTGCAAGGGTCAATTTCTGCCTGGAGAGGGTAAATCTTAAAAATGTAAATAAGCTTTACCCCAATGAACTGAGCGGTGGTATGCAGAAGAGGGTTGGCATCGCCAGGGCTATCTCTCTCAATCCAAAATATCTTTTCTGCGATGAACCCAATTCGGGTCTGGATCCACATACTTCAATTCTGATAGATCAACTTATCTCTGAGATTACCAAAGAGTATAACATCACCACAGTGGTCAACACTCATGATATGAATTCCGTTATGGAGATTGGCGATACTGTAGGCTTTATTCATCAGGGAAATCTTTTGTGGGAAGGAAACAAAGAAAATGTACTCACATCTGACTGTAAAGAGCTAAACGACTTTGTATTTGCCTCAAGAATGGCTAAAAAAATGAAAGAGATGATGGGTTAGCCATCATCTCCTTCCTCTTAAGTTCGTCTTATTAAACCTTATTCAATAACAGGTTTTACTGCTGTAATAATTATATCAGAAAGTGGAAGATCTCTCTGGTTTGTAGGAGTAGCCGCGATAGCATCAATCACCTCAAAACCCGAAATAGTTTCACCAAACACCGAATAAGCACCATCAAGTTGTGCACATGTTGACGGATCTTCTACGATATAGAACTGAGATCCCGAAGACTCCTTTGCAGGATTTGCTGCATCTCCCCTTCTGGCTGCAGCAACGGCACCTTTTTTGTGCTTGAACTGCGGAAGTATTTCTGCCGGAATTGTATATCCGGGGCCACCTGTGCCAAATCTTGCCACATTGGCGGTATCTTTTGAGAGTGGATCACCGGTTTGAATCATAAAACCTTTGATTACCCTGTGAAATCTGATTCCGTTAAAGAAACCTTCCGAGGCAAGAGCAACAAAGTTGTCTCTGTGTTTGGGAGTCTCTTTATAAAGTTTAATTCTGATGGTTCCGACATTTGTAACAATATCAAATACCGGCTCTTCCGGCAAATCAGCCGGGTTAAAAAGTAAGTTTGTCTGCATAGCTGTAGTATCTTCCTGTTTTGCAGGCTCCTCAGTTTGAATTTCTCCTGTTTTGCTTTTGCAGGAAAAAACAACTAAAGGAATGATTAACAATAGTTTTAAAAAATTGGCCTTCATATTCAAAATTATTTATTTTGTATACCTTTGTAGTGCTTCACAAAATTACCTCAATTGCCACTATTATGCAAATCAAAAAGCTCTTGATTCTTTGCACCCTTATGCTCGTTTACTCTTTTTCTTACACACAGAGCGTAGGACTTGTTCTTAGTGGCGGAGGAGCCAAAGGCCTTGCACACATTGGGGTGATTAAGGCTCTCGAAGAGAATAACATCCCGATTGATTACGTTACCGGAACTTCTATGGGGGCTATTATCGGCGGATTGTATTCAATTGGTCTGACTACTGACGAGATGATATCTCTTTTCAGATCCTCTGAGTTTAAATCCTGGTTCAGAGGAGAATTTGAAAAGGACTATGCAACCTATATATACAGAAGAGATCCTACAGCAGAGATGTTTGGCCTTAATCTCACCAGAAATTCAGATAATACATTAGGCATTAAACTGCCAACAAACCTCATCTCTCCATACCCTATGGATCTGGCAGTAATGCAAATATTTGCGTCATCAATTGCTGCAGCAGAATATGATTTTGACAAGTTAATGGTACCTTTCCGCTGTGTTGCTGCAGATATAGAAAAGAAAAGGCCGGTTATTATGAAGAGAGGAGATCTTGGCTCCGCCATCAGGGCATCAATGACATATCCTTTTGTTTTCAAACCTATTGTTATAGATTCTGTCCTTCTTTTTGACGGTGGTTTCTACAATAACTTCCCATGGGATGTTATGATAAAGGATTTTAATCCGGATTTTATTATAGGCTCAAAAACATCGGGGCATGTAATAAGCCCTGATACTGATGATATTTTCAGCCAGATCGGGAACATGCTTATGGTTGAGACAGACTATACTATCCCGGAGGATAAAGGATTTCTTATTGACTCTAATCTTAAAAATGTAGGAGTACTGGATTTTAACAAGATTGACGAAATTATAAGAATCGGGTACGACAATGCAATGCGTTTTATTCCGGGTATTAAAAGCAAAATTAGCAGAGAGCTCTCTCAGGAAGAGAGGTTAGAGCAGAGGCTTGGATTCAGAAACGGTACTCAGCCGCTTATCTTCAGAGATGTTATCATAACCGGCAAACTCAGGGATTCCGAGAAGGCATTCATTAAAAGGACAATTAAAAACGGGAGAGAGAAGCAATTCGGATTCGAACAGCTAAAAAGGGGTTATTACAGGGTGGTTGCCACCGATAACATAAACACTATCTATCCCGAAGCAAGATTTTCTTCTGATTCGGTATTTGATCTCTATCTGAGAGTCACCCGCAATTTTCCTTTAAAGCTTTCAATTGGTGGCAATATATCTTCGTCATCTTTAAATCAGGGATATCTGGGAGTGACCTATAATCACTTCTCTATAAACCCGTGGAGATTTGCGGCAGACTTTAATCTTGGACGGTTTTACTCCGGATTGAATCTTCATATGAGGCAGGATATCGGAATTAATCCGCTATGGTTTTATGAAGCACAGTTCACCCTGCACAGTTTTGATTATTTTGCAGGTAATCAGACAGGATTTTTTGCAAACCGTATTCCGGGGAACATAGAGGAGACAGAAACTTTTCTGACTATGAGTGCCGGCATGCCTGTAAATATAGATCGGAATATTCTTGCCAAGGCAAATCTTACTATAGGGAGAAACTACTTTGAATATTATCAGACAGATAATTTCACCACATACGATATTCCCGACAGAACCACTCTGACATATATTTCGCCTTCAATTTCAATTGAACGAAATACAACCAACTATAAACAATATGCAACTTCCGGTAAGAAGCAAAAACTCTCTCTGAGATATACAAGGGTAAAGGAGAATCACAAACCCGGCAGCACATCCAGATCAGAAACCGAAGAGGTTTACGACAACAGAAGTAACACATACTCTGCAAGACTATTTTCAGAGACCTATTTTCAACTGGGCAGGTACTTCTCTCTGGGAGCTTTAACTGACATTGCCCTCTCTAACAGAACTTATATGGGAGACCATATATCAACCCTTCTCTATTTGCCGGCATTTCAGCCAAGCCCTCATAACACAACACTGCTTCTTAACGGATACAGAGCCACCTCATTTGCCGGATTTGCAATTAAACCTATTGTAAGATTTACACCCTCAATTTTTCTGCATATGCAGGGGGCGATTTTCATCCCACACAGGCAATTGATTGAATCATCAGATGGTAATGCAAAGTTTACAGACTCTTTTCCTCCGCCATCTTTCCTTGGAAGCATAGCAGCCGTATGGCAGTCTCCTGCAGGGCCGGTATCCCTCTCTGCTACCTATTACGAAAGATCTCAGGTAAAGTGGTTCCCGCAATTCAACATCGGATTTATAATTTTTAAACCAAAAGCTTTAGCAAACTGATAATGAGTGCAAATCCATTAAAAAAACTGGCAGGAGAGACCGTAATATATGGTTTTAGCACCATATTCGCCAGGATTGTAAACTTTATCTTTTTCCCGATATACACATATAAGCTTACCACAGAAAATTTTGGAATCGCAACTGAATTTCTGGCTTATATCGCAATTCTGCAAGTGGTTCTTACATTGGGCCTTGAAACAGGCTGTTTCCGCTTTGCAAACAAACAATCCAGACCTGACTCCGTATTTTCAAACGCCCTGCTCACCACCGGATTTATTTCTATAATGGTCTTTGCTATGCTATCTCTCTTCTCCGGTAATCTCTCCGGATGGCTGGGCTATGACGGCTATGCAATGGTAATTATTTACGTAGGAGGGATACTTGCTATAGATTCATTCACGGCAATACTATTTGCAAAACTGAGGTTCGAAAACAGAGCTCTAAAATTTGCAATACTCAAAAGCATTAAGATATCCGGAGAGATAGTATTTAATCTGATGCTGTTCTTTCTTGTTCCTTCTTGGTTGGCAAAAAATCCCGACTCCTTTCTCCTTAACTTTATCTCTCCAACACCCGATTTTACATATATTCTGTTTGCCATATTCTTAAGTGCCATTCTGTCGTTAATTATTTTTATTCCTGATATACTAAAGATAAAATTCCGATTCAGCCCCGAACTTTGGAAGCAGATGATGCTCTACTCGCTGCCCATTATGGTTGCCGGTCTGCCGGGCATACTAAATGACTTTATAGACAGACCACTATTCAGATTCTTCAGCCCCGAAGGCAACATTTGGGAATCAGACCTTGGAATATTTCAGGCAGGCACCAAGGTTGCAACACTAATGATGTTGTTTATTCAGATGTTTAGGTTTGCCTCCGAGCCATTTTTCTTTTCAAGAGAGAAGGATCATGATTCAAAACAGATGTATGCCAAAGTTATGGAGCACTTTACAGCTTTCGGAGTACTTATATTTCTGGGGATTATGTTCTATCTTGACATAATCCAATACATAGTGGGAAGAGACTTCAGAGAGGGCCTCTCTATAGTGCCGATAATGCTGATTTCTTATCTTGTTCTGGGAATCAGTTTTAATGTAAATATGTGGTATAAATTATCGGGGAAAACCAACTACGCAATTCTTGTTACATCGGCAGGCCTACCCATAACAATTGCAATTAATATGATATTTATGCCCGTCTACTCATACCATGCAGCAGCATGGGGGCATCTGGCCAGCTATCTTGTAATGCTGCTGGTTAGTATACATCTTGGTAAAAAATACTACCCGATACCTTACAGATGGAAAACAATTGCCGGATATGTGGCAATAGGTCTTGTTATGTTCTTAGCAGTTAATATTCTGCCTGAGAACGGCCTGTTTGTAAAATACTTAATCAGAACATCACTTATATTAATATTCATTTTTATTTATCTTAAAAAGGAGAAAATTTCTATATGGAGGTTAAAATTTTAAATAAATCACCCTTTAGTCTGCCAGAGTACGCAACTGAGCACTCAGCGGGAATGGATATGAGGGCAAACCTTTCTGAAAGTATAACAATAGAACCGTTAGGAAGGGTGATGGTTCCCACAGGAATTCACATTCAGCTGCCCGATGGTTATGAAGCACAGATAAGACCAAGAAGTGGTCTGGCGGCAAAACACGGTATCGGTATAGTAAACAGCCCCGGAACAATAGATGCCGACTACAGGGGAGAGATTAAAATAATTCTTGTAAACCTTTCAAATCAACCATTTTTACTCAATCCGGGAGAGAGAATTGCACAAATGGTTATTGCCAGATATGAGAAAGCCGTTTGGAAGGAGTGCGATACATTGGATGAGAGCGGACGCGGCGAGGGGGGATTCGGATCAACAGGCAGAGGTTAAAACATTTAAAATGGATACAATAAAAAAATTATACGAAATATATCTGGAGAGCACCGGGGTGACAACAGATAGCCGAAACGTATCTCCCGGTTCAATTTTCTTTGCACTAAAAGGTGAGAACTTCGACGGAAACAGATTTGTATTACAGGCACTACAGTCGGGCGCCTCTTTTGCAGTTGCAGATGATAAAAGTTTGCCGTCAGATAGAAGAATAATACAGACAAATAATGTATTGGAAACACTTCAGGGCCTTGCCGGACATCACAGAAAGGTATTAGGTCTGCCTGTGTTTGCGCTTACAGGTTCTAATGGAAAAACAACAACAAAAGAGTTGATAACCGCTGTATTATCTACAAAGTTTAAGGTGGCCTCCACAACAGGTAACCTGAATAATCATATCGGGGTTCCTCTTACAATCCTTAAAATGGACAAATCAACAGAAATGGCTGTTATTGAAATGGGAGCAAGCGGCCCGGGTGAGATAGCAACGCTCTGCTCTATCTGTCAACCGGACAGCGGCCTTATAACAAATGTCGGGAAAGCACATCTTTTAGGCTTCGGATCATTTGAAGGAGTTAAAAAGACAAAGGGAGAACTTTATGATTACCTCCTTAAATACGGAGGGACGGCTTTATATAACGGAGATAACATTCATCTGAGTCAAATGATTGCCCAACGGGAGGGGATAAACAGTATTGTTTACGGCCTCACCTCAAAAGATGCAGTCATAATGCCTGCAACTCCTGAAAATCCTTTCCTGAGGATACTGTTAAAACGTGAAAACATAACAATTTCCACAAATCTTATTGGTGATTACAATGCAGATAATGTTCTTGCTGCGATAGCTGTCGGAGAATTTACAGGAGTTAGTTTAGACAAAGCGGTTAATGCAGTTGAGAAATATTCTCCTTCCAATAATCGTTCACAACTTGTAAAGGGGAGGTTCAATACTCTGATTGTTGACGCTTATAATGCAAATCCAACAAGCATGAGGGCTGCTCTGGATAACTTTTCAAAAACGGTTTCCAATAGAAGAGCTGTTGTTATCGGAGATATGCTTGAACTGGGTGAATATTCTCTTAATGAACACAAAGCAATACTCGAAATAATTAAAGAGATAAATCCCGACAAACTCTTTTTTGTGGGAAAAGAATTCAATCTTGCTGCTCAGGGTGATGAATACTATCAAAGGAGTGACCTCTTTTTTAAAGATTCAGATATGCTCAGGGAGTTTTTAAGTGAAAATGTACAGAAGGGCTATACTTTTTTAATAAAGGGATCAAGAGGGACAAAACTGGAAAAGGTTATCGACACTCTATAGCAATCATCTGATATTTGCCGAAATATTGACAAATATCAGCCTTTTAAGAGAGGCGAAAAATGAGAGAACAATGCTTCCCCTGTATATTCCTGAGACCTCCTTGTTGCAGTGCAGTTCATCTCTTTCAACAGTTTTTCTCATCTCTCTGAAGTGACTATGTGCCTCCCAGACACTTTTTACAAACTCTCTCTTACCCTGAACCAGATACAAAACGGCTGACATCCCATCCATAACCATTCTGAGAAAAAGAGTTATATGAAGCCGATTGTAAGGTAGATTCTTATACATCATAAGGAGGTTATTCCTGTAATTGAGGTAGAGCTTTTTAGGAGAGTTGTTCGGAAGAGTACCTCCCCCTACATGATAAACCTCCGAATCGGGGAACACCCATACCTGCCAGCCATGGAGTTTCGCTCTCCAGCAAAGGTCTATCTCCTCCATATGGGCAAAAAAACTCTCATCAAAACCTTCCAGCTGATGATAGAGTGAAGCTCTGATCATAAAAGCGGCTCCAGAGGCCCAGAATATCTCTGCATCTGTGTTATACTGAGCGCAATCCTCTTCTATGTTGGATAGTATTCTTCCTCTGCAAAAGGGGTATCCCAGATAGTCAATATATCCGCCGCTTGCACCGGCATATTCGAAATGGGTTCTTTCGAAGGCCGACTTAATCTTTGGCATACAAATCCCTATCTGTGGATTGGAATCCATAGCATTAACCAAAGGCTCCAGCCATCCTTTAGTCACCTCTACATCTGAGTTCAGAAGCATATAATAGTCTGCCTCCACATACTTGAGCGCACGATTATATCCTCCTGTAAATCCGTAATTTACCCCTAATTCAATTAGTGTAACATTTGGGAAATTTTTAGCAATCCACTCCTGAGAACCGTCATTAGAGCCGTTATCTGCTATCACAATTTTAACGTTAGGCCCTTTACTTTTTTCAGTAAGCCCGCGAAGAAACCGTTCAAGATAGTGTTTCCCGTTCCAGTTTAAGATTACTATGGCAGTGACTGACAACTCTTTTTCTTGTAAAGGTAATTAAAAAAGAGCGTTAAAGATGAAACCTGAATCCAAGTTCAAATTTAAATTGCAGAGGCTGTGCACTTCTTATGCTCAAAGGCTGATTGTTATCAAAGAAATAGGCCACAGAGGGATCGAAGTAGAGACCGGTGTTTCTGTTTACATAAAACTCAGCACCCAGACCGGCATTAAGAGACCACTGAAGTCCCTCGATTGAATTTCCGCTCCAGCGTTTAACACCATTCTCGAAAATTTTGTAATATGCATAAAGACCCTTTTCAACTGTAAAGCCGCTGTTAAGATATAACCTCAGATTTTCGTTGTTAAAAAGATTTATATACATATTTACCGGAATACCAATGTAATGAAGGGTTTGATGAGTTTGTCTTGTCTCTTCTCTGGATATGTCATCGTAATTAGAAAAGAGTAGTGTATAGTTAAGACCTGTACCAACAGATAATACCCTGCTCACCGGAAACTGAACCTGAACGCCTATTGAGACAGGCATCAGAAATTTTGTGTTTGAAATTACATCCTGAGGAACATCTGCCTTCTGGATGGTAGATACAACATTGCTTATGTCATATAAGCCACCGCTCTGACTTACACTCCTTAGAGTTACAGAGTTACTGGCCATAGAAGGGGAGATATTAGTACCCATTGCAATCAGAGCTTTTGAGCCTTTTTTCAACCTCTCTTCATTTGACCTTTGCTTAAAAAGGTACTCCTCCACAGTCTGGGTGCCTGCCCTCTTTGTTTCCGGACTCTTTTTATCAGTATCCTGTACAGAGATTTTCTCCTGCCCTTTAACATCCTCTTTTAATGTAACCGAAACCTCTGATTTTGCATTTTGCTCCGGAGTCACCTCTTTTCCAGGAGATTCAATTATCGGAACCTCAATAACCGATATCTTCTCAGCAGGCTTATTATCATAGACTTTTGACTGAGGCTGAATCCCTTTCTGTATTTGAGTATGTTCACTTTGTGGCTCAGTTGTCTTCTCCTCCGGTTCTTCTATTATTTCAGATACAGCAATTTGGTGCTTTAGCTGAGGAGCCGTGATATCATCCGGTCCATCAAGAATAAGCAAGAGAGTAAGAGAAGCAGCTACAGCCACTGCAGCTGTAAGCGATCTTCTCATAAAGAGTATCCGCCCTCTTTTTCTTCTGTCAAGTTCACGGGCAATAAAGTCCCATGAGTTGCTGTCCGGCATCTCCTGATGCCCTTCCATCAACTCACGTACCCTTTTATCAAATTCAATATTGCCCATTATAAATTATCTTCCTTTTTCATTTAATTTATCCTGCAGCCATAATCTTGCTCTGCTAAGCTGTGATCTGGAACTGCCTTCACTGATTTTTAACTCCTTGGCTATCTCCTGATGATTATACCCCTCAATAGCAAATAGGTTAAAAACCGTTCTGAAGCCCGGCGGCATCGTGGATATCAGCCTCATAAGCTCAGAAGATGTAATGTTTCCCAAAACAGAACTCTCTACTGTAAGCTCTTTTCCGGAGTCGCTCAACTCATCTGAATATTTGAGAACATCTCCTTTTCTTAACGCCATCAATGCAGTATTCACAAATATCCTTCTCAGCCACCCCTCGAATGACCCTGTGCCATTATAGCTTCCAATTTTTTCAAATACCGTAATGAAACCATCATGGAGAATATCCCTGGCACGCTCCCTTTCGCCTACATATCTGATGCATAGCGATAACATCCTGGGAGAGTACAACTCATAAAGGATTCGTTGTGCTCTGGGATCCTGCTTAACGCAAGCACGCAACAACTCCTTCTCGTCGGGAAATTCCGTTTTTGAGGTTATCATTCACAGTAATTATAAGATGCAAAATAGCAATATTTCGTTGCACAGCCAATAAAAAGATTTCGATAACTGTGCAGACATTGGATTGATATTTGTAACGGTAGGAAATTAATTAACTTTGTAATACAAAAATACATCCTCAAATGATTTGTTCAAACAGGAAACATCATATTTTAACATATTTTTCACTCTTTTTGGCAATCCTGACACTGTTTCTTTCATCAGATCTGACAGGTCAGACCCGGCAGGGTTCGCTTGGCCTGTATCTTGAGGCTATAAAAAGCTACAATCAGGGAAATACAGAACTGGCAGAAAAGCAATTTAAAGAGATTACAGAAAACGATCCATCAAATGATGCAGCATATTACTATCTGGCAAAAATTTATGCCCGAAACAACTCGTTTAATAAGGCTAAAGACGCAGCAATAAAGGCTATTAAAGCCGATCCTTCAAACCTGTGGTACAGGATGATGCTTGCCGAGATTTATAAGTTGGACGGCAAAACTGAGGAGGCAATCAAGGTCATAGACAGTCTCCGAGAAGAGTACCCTCTGAGAAGTGACCTTTATGACGGGCTTATAGAGCTGTATATTAACCAGAAAGAGTACAATAAAGCACAAGAGGTTCTCAAAGATATCGAGAAAAACATTGGTGTAAATGAGGGTACCGCACTCACACGGTTTAACCTCTTAATTTTTGACGGCAAAAAAGAAGAGGCTCACAAATATCTTGAGCAATTTGATTCTGAATTTGGGACACCCAGAACTTCAACTATTTTGGGTGATCATTACGCCCTGCAAAGTGCTGATTCAATAGCCGAAAGATATTATCTTAAGGCACTTGCTGCCGAACCTAACTATGTTCCTGCAAGTTTTGGACTTGCCGAAGTATACAGGATAAGGGGACAGTATGATCTTTACTTTGAAAGGATGAACCCTTTTCTTCTCAACAGCGACATAGATCCCCGAATGAAAATCGATTACATGAGGCAGATAATAGGAAATGTCCGGTTTGTCCAGACATTCCTTCCACAGGTAGACACTCTGATGCAAAATATGTACTTAGCACACCCATCCGATTCTGCAATCTCATATACATATTCCCTTTTTCTGGTGCAAACAGGAAAGAGCGGCCAAGCTCTGGAGGTACTTCACAATAATCTGGTAAATTATCCCGATGCAAAAGAGTCTCACAGGCAGTATTTGTCCCTTATATATTACCTGGAAATGTGGGATCCGTTGGAGACAAAGAGCGATGAAGCACTTAACATTTTCAAAAATGACACCGATTTTATGCAGTTTAAAGGTATTGCTCAATTACAGATGGGTAAACGCAGCCAAGCCATCCTTACCTTTAAGGAGATATTAAAATATTCGGGCAAAGATAGTGCAACAACTATTAACACACTCACCACAATCGGAGATCTCACATATCAGGAAGGTAATATCAATGAAGCCTTTAAGTATTACGACAAAGTAATCAAAAAAGAACCCCGTCATCTTCCGGCCCTGAATAACTATGCTTATTTTCTCTCTCTTGAAGGGAAAAAATTAAGGAAGGCAGAGAAGATGAGCAAAATAACCATTGAGCAAGAGCCCGATAACCCTACCTACCTTGATACTTACGCCTGGATTCTTCATAAAATGGGTAAAAATCAGGAGGCAAAAAATGTTCTCAAAAGGGCGATGGTTTATGGTGGAAAAGAGAATGCAGACATTCTTGACCACTACGCAGATATACTCTATGCGTTAAATGAATATGATCTTGCATTTATATACTGGAGTCAGGCTGATAAGCTTGATCCAACATTGGGAATAGCAAAGAAAATCGAAAAGTACAAAAGTGAAACAGGCAGATAAGCTATGAGAAACTTTATTGCATTTGCGCTCCTATTTACCTTATTCTGGTCAGATGTTCCCGGCCAGAATGTCTCTGAACAGACAAGAAAAAGAGAGGAGATAGAGAAAGAGATTGCATTTCTGGACAAACAGCTTGCGGCCACAAAGAGTAAGCAACTTGCAAGTACAAGGGATCTCAATTTTATTCAGAGAAAAATTGCAAACAGAAAAAAACTGCTGATTCAAATTGAACAGGAGATTAAGATAATTGACTCAGGCACAAACGAGAAAGAGAGAGAGGTAGAAAAGCTGACAAAAGAGCTGGAGAGTCTTAAAAAGAATTATGCACACCTTGTCTATAATGCATATAAATATCGTGACAGAACAGTCTGGATTCTTTACGTTCTTGCCAGCAAAAACATCGATCAAGGGTACAGACGATGGGGTTATCTTAAGAGCTACTCAGCAGCTATTCGTAAAAATGCCGATGTAATTAAGGCGAAAAATTTACTCCTCGAATCAGAAATTGATAAACTTAACAAAAGCAGAGAGGCCTCGCTTAATATGAAGGCCCAGAGAGAACAGGAGAACAGATTACTGCAGAGAGAGGAGACGAGCGCGAAGAGCATCATCAATCAGTTATCAAAGAGAGAGAGAGAATTCAGAAAGCAACTTACAGAAAAGAGAAGAGAGGTTGAGAGGCTGAACAGAGAGATCGAGAGGATTCTTGCAGAGGCTGCAAAAGCCAAGAAGAGCACCAATTATAAAAATACCGAGTCAGACAGAATGCTGTCCGGGAAATTTGAAAACAATAAAGGTAACTTACCGTGGCCTGTCAAAGAGGGAGTGATTATCGATCATTACGGACAACACTATCACCCCGTATTTAAAAATATTAAACTACCGTTTAACAACGGCATAACTATCACTACAACCCTAAATGCACAGGCACTCAGCATCTTTGACGGAGTGGTAAAACAGATTCTTGTGATGCCGGGCTATAACCAATGCGTACTGGTTCAGCATGGTAATTACTACACCTTCTATACAAAACTTGAGAGAGTTACGGTAAAAAGCGGAGAAGAGGTCAAGACAGGACAACCCCTGGGAATCCTTGCCGAAACCGAAGGTAATTCAGCAATTCACTTCCAGCTCTGGAGTGGTACTGTAAAACAGAATCCTGAGATATGGCTCAGAAAATAAGCGGAAACTAATAGTTAAAACTGCTTCCCCCGATAAATTCCCGCATAACAGATGTAGGAGGTATCTGTGCTATCTCCCATGGTTGTAACTCCTGAATATAGGAGAGGAATTTAAGAAGGCGGATACTCTCTGTAGATGCCGGAGAGTTTGCAGGAATCCTTCTTAGCAAAGGCTCTGCATAATATTTCAACAAAGGCAGTTCATAGATTAGCGCGGAGTTAAACATTATATCTGCATTCTCCTGAAAAGGAAAAATGTTGTTTATCTCTCCCCTTCTTACGCTTGCCCATCTGAGTATTGTTCCCTCAGGAGAAATTCCGCGGAAATTTCCGTCTCTGACAATTCTTCTTATAAGTCTGCAATCAGAGGTAGAGATATTGTTGTTCTCATCAAGCGACAGGGATGTAAGTGCAGATGCATATATTTTATAAATCTTCTCCGGCTCTATATGTGAGGTAAGCTTAGGATTCAGTCCGTGAATTCCTTCCATTATGAGTATGTCCTTCTCACCTAATTTTAACTTGTCCCCTCTGAATACTCTTTTCCCCTGAGTAAAATCAAATTTTGGAAGCTCAATGGTCTTCCCATCAAAAAGTTCATTTAATTGTTGATTCAGAAACTCAACATCCATTGCCTCAAGAACCTCAAAATCAAAATTACCATCTTTGTCAACCGGAGTTTTCTCTCTGTCTACAAAATAGTTATCCATCTCTATTACAACAGGATTCAATCCCAGAACCTTTGTCTGCAGTGCAACTCTTTTAGAAGTTGAAGTTTTACCGCTGCTCGACGGACCGGCAATAAGAACAAGTTTGACCTTATCGCGTCTCTTATAGATTTCATCTGCGATTGCAGCGTATTTTCTCTCATGAAGAGCCTCGGATATGTGTATCAAATCTCTTGCCTTGCCATCAATAATTGCATGATTCAAAGCCCCTACGCCTCTTACCCCCAATATGTTACACCAGTCTGAATACTCCTTGAACACATCAAACAGTTTATATTGATAGGGGGTATGAATTATTTCATAAGGAGATGTTATAGAGGGAGATCTTACAAGTAGCCCTCTGCCAAATGATTCAAGATCCCAAGCCGATAAGACACCTGTAGTGTCTGTTAGAGGACCATAAAAATGGTCGGGGTAGCCGTCAAGAAAATAGACAGTTGTGAAGAATTTGCCTCTTAACTCATGAAGAAGCGCTTTTTCTGATCTTTTATTGGCAGTGAACATTTTTACAGCCTCTTCTGTTCTGATTTTCTGTCTGGTAAATGGCAGATCAGCAGCTATCAGCTCTTTCATCCTCCTCTTTATCGACTGTACTTCATCTTCGCTCAAAACAACCTCTTTTGGAGTTCCGTCTTCTTCAGGCTCAAACTCTCTGATCTCTGCATACATTCCATTCTGCAGGTTATAGTCGATAACCAAAGATTTGTCCGGGTAAAGTTCAGCAACTGCCTTCTGGAGAACAAAATTCAAAGATCTTACATAGGTTCTTGCTCCATCAGGGTGGCTGTAGTCAATAAACCTGACATGATGAGGTATATATATCTGAAATGCCAGCTCTTTAAGCTGATTATCAACAACGGCTGCAATCACAGGCCAGCGAAGTTCAACACCACATTGTGCAGCAAACTGTCTGAGTGTAATCCCGGGCTCACAGTTGAATGTTTTATTCAGATTTTCGCAATATACTTTTATCATAATCTTCAATTTTTATCAATATACAAATTTCAGAGATATTTTCCTGTAACAGATGCCGGATTTTCTTTAATCTCTTCAGGTGTCCCCTGAGCCACTATATATCCCCCCTTTTCCCCACCTTCGGGTCCAAGGTCAAAAATATAATCAACAGAGCGAAGAACATCCAGATTATGTTCGATAATAATCACGGTATTTCCCTGATCGGTTATCTTCTGCAGCACTTCGAGCAGAACCCTTACATCTTCGAAATGGAGCCCGGTTGTAGGCTCATCAAGAATGTACAGTGAATTCCCTGTCCCTCTTCTTGATAGTTCGGTGGCCAGCTTCACCCGCTGACTCTCACCACCACTCAATGTGGTGGACGGCTGACCCAACTTAACATATCCAAGGCCGACCTCCTCCAATGCCCTTATCTTCTGAACAATCGAAGGAATGTGTTCAAAAAATTTGAGAGCCTGAGAAATGGTCATCTCCAGCACATCATAGATACTTTTGCCTCGATATTTTACCGCCAGTGTGTCGGCAAGATATCTCTTCCCATTACACTCACGGCAATGGACATGCACGGCTGGCAGAAAATTCATCTCAATCATCTGAAGCCCTGCCCCCCTGCACTCTTCGCAACGGCCTCCCTTTACGTTAAATGAGAATCTGCCGGCCTTAAAGCCTCTGATTTTTGCATCGTTGGTTTCGGCAAAAAGTTTTCTTATATCGGCAAAAACGTTAGTATAGGTTGCAGGATTACTTCTTGGTGTACGCCCTATGGGAGATTGGTCTATCTCAATCAGTTTATCAATACTCTCAACTCCCGATATTTTTTTGTAGGGCAGAGGTTTGATTAGTGAATTATAGAAATGGTTGCTCAATATTGGCATTAATGTTTCGTTTATCAGCGATGATTTGCCGCTTCCGCTCACTCCGCTGACTCCGATAAACATTCCGAGAGGAATCTTTAACCTTGGTTCTTTAAGGTTATTCCCCGATGCTCCTGAAAGTTCAAGGAATTTTCCGTTACCTGCTCTCCTTTTTTCAGGAACTTCAAATTTTTTTATTCCAGAGAGATAATCCAGAGTCAGAGAGTTGTATGACGATATCTCCGATACTCCTAGATTCTCTATTGATAATGGGTCACCCGAAAACAGAAGCCTGCCTCCCTTATCTCCGGCTCCCGGCCCAAGATCTATAAGCCAGTCGGCAGAGAGCATCATCTCATGATCGTGCTCAACGACCATAATTGAGTTCCCCTCATCTCTCAGTTTTTTAAGAGAATCAATCAGCTTAATATTATCCCGCTGATGGAGACCAATACTCGGTTCATCCAGGATGTAGAGGACATTCACCAGCTTGGAGCCAATCTGAGTTGCCAATCTGATTCTCTGACTCTCTCCTCCGCTCAGACTCCTTGTACTTCTGTCCAGAGAGAGGTAATTAAGACCCACATCCTTTAAAAATCCTATTCTGTCTTTAAGCTCTTTAATTATATCTCGTGCAATTGTCTTCTCTCTCTTTTCCAGTGTATTTTCAATGCTCTCGATCCAATCAGAGAGGTGATCGATATCCATTGAGGCAACCTGAGCTATGTTCTTGTTATCAATTCTAAAACTCAGCGTCTCCTCCTTAAGCCTTGTGCCGTTACATACGGGACATAAAATCTCCTCTGTAAACCTCTCCTTTTTTTGAATAAGGTCATCACTATCTCTGTCGCTCTGCTCTATCATTGATATTACACCTGCAAAACTCATCATTTGAGTTGAGCCTCCTCTGGAGACTCTGATAAGCTCATCAGACCCGTAAATTATAAGGTTAAGGGCCTCTTCGGGTATCTCTTTTATAGGGTCGTTGAGAGAGAATTCATATTTCTTGGCAATCCCTTCAAGCTGGCTGAAAAGCAAAGTCTCACGCTTAACACCTATAGGAGTTATCCCTCCTCCGGCTATTGATTTTGTTTGATTAGGGACTATTTTGGATAGATCGGCTTTGGTAATCATTCCCAATCCTTTACAGTGAGGACAAGCCCCCTGTGGAGAGTTAAACGAGAAGGTATGCGGTGCAGGCTCAGGGTACGAAATACCACTTACGGGACACATAAGATGTTTACTGAAGTATCTGAGATTTCCATCGGTTACATCAAGTACCGCCAGTGTTCCTTTTCCCTGATATAAGGCTGTCAGCACAGATTCCCTTATCCTTTTCTCACCCGAAGCATCGGGTAAAAGTTTGTCAATAACCAGCTCTATAAAATGCGATTTATATCTGTCAAGTGGTTTTATTGAAGAGAGATCCATAAGCTCTCCATCTACTCTTACCTGCTGATATCCTTTTCTTATCAGACTTTCGAACAGATCTTTATAATGCCCTTTCCTCCCCTTTACAAGAGGTGCCAGCAAAAGCGATTTTCTTCCCCTGAACTCAGTGATAATCAAAGAGACTATCTGTTCGTCAGTGTATTTAACCATCTCCAGCCCTGTTGCCGGAGAGTATGCCTTAGAGGCTCTGGCGTAAAGGAGTCTGAGAAAATCATATATTTCGGTTATGGTTCCAACGGTTGACCGGGGGTTTTTCCCTGTTGTCTTCTGCTCAATGGCAATTATTGGGCTTAACCCTGTGATTGAATCTACATCGGGACGTTCAAGAACTCCCATAAACTGTCTGGCATAGGCAGAGAGGGTGTCCATATATCTCCTCTGCCCCTCAGCGTAGATTGTATCAAATGCAAGTGACGATTTCCCGCTCCCACTAAGCCCGGTAACTACCACCAGCCTCCCTGACGGAATTGTAACATCTATATTCTTAAGATTATTAACCCTTGCACCTGTAACCTCAATTGCCATCTTTAATTCTCCCTGAATCCTTTCTTTGGAATTTGTACAATGTAGGTTCTCTTCTGCCTGTTTTCAAGTTTGTTGGACCTGATCCATTGATTGTACATTTTTATCATTTTAAAATTAGTGCCATGCTTTGACGCAAAATCACTCCAGTTTTCAACAGATCCGCTAACCTTAACGATCTCATATTCCAACGGAGGAAAGAGATCTTCCGGTTTCAGATTGAATCCGTATATTTCAGGATTATTCATAACAGTTTTAAAAGCGAGAGCTCTGAATACATATCTCCCGGTCTCTTCTACAAACTGTGTTTCAAAATAATTCTGCTGAGACTGAATCTCAATTCTGTATCTTACATTATTAAGCCCTGTATTGTATGATGCAGCGGCCATTGCCCATGAGCCGAATTCTGCAAAAGCCTTTTTAAAATATGCAGCAGCAGCCCTTGTCGACTTCTCTATGTTATATCTCTCATCAATCTCATTATCAACCACCAATCCATACTCTTTAGCAGTTGATGCAAGAAATTGCCAGTAACCTGCTGCTCCTACCGGTGAAACTACAGGCTGCAGACCACTTTCGGCTATGCATAAATAGTAGAAATCTTCAGGGACACCCTCCTCTTTGAGTATCTCCTTTATTATTTTGCCGTATCGGTTATCCAGCTGAAATGTAAAGATCATGGTCCCGTGCAGATAGCTGAGAGTAGTTACCTCTCTTTGAAGTGATTCCCTTACATCAAAATACTCCAGAGGTACCTCTTCTCCTGCAAATGATATCTCTTTTGGAATAGGGGGAAGCTTTATATCCTGATTAAACTGAGTATTCTGCTCAAACACCGTTTTGTTGTTCTGAGAGCCTCCGTTTGTACAAAATGCAAGAAATGGTAAAAGAATCAGGATAAATCTGAGGTTGATCTGTTTCATAGTTTTGGGATTGTCTATTCGTATCTTAGAAATGGATTTGAACTCTTTTCATTAGCGATGGTCGTTACAGGGCCATGACCCGGGTATACGGTAAAATCATCTCCAACCTGTATTATCTTCTTAAGTAAAGACTCCATAAGCTGATCATAATCACCTCCCGGCAGATCGGTTCTCCCGATGCTCCCTGCAAAGAGTGCATCCCCGGTAATTATAAACTTATCATTATCGCTGTAGAACGAGACCCCTCCTCTGGTATGGCCCGGGGTTTCTAAAACTTTAAGAGCTGAATTCCCAAATTTAATCTCATCACCTTCACTTAGGTCTACGGTCTCCAAAGATGGTTGTTCTACATTGTATCCGAACATATTACTGTATTGAACGGCCCTTTCCAGATGGGGTTTATCCTCAGGATGGATATATGTCTTTATGTTCCATCTGCCTGCTACAAAAGCGTTACCCATAATGTGATCAAAATGACCGTGTGTATTAAGTAATTTTACAGGTTTAAGCGAGTTTTCACCTATGAATTTTTCCAGACGACTCTTTTCACTGTCGGTATAGCAACCCGGATCAACAATCACACATTCCCCTGTTTCGTCCCAAAGTACATATGTACATTCCCGGAGGTCGTTGAAATAAAATGTCTTAATCTGCATGTTTAATAATCTTTTACTTATATAATATCTCTATTTATTCTCTGTTCCGCTCAACATAGGAACAAAGTTGTAGTCCCCGTGTTCACTTTTACTAAACTCATCTTCTGTAATTCTGTCAATTACCACCATTCGCTGTGTCCCCGTCCCCACCGGTATAACCATCCTGCCCCCTACAGCAAGCTGCTTGAGCAACTCATTGGGAATTTCAGGTGCTCCGCATGTAATCAGGATGCCCTTAAAGGGTGCAAATTTTGGCAATCCCGCAAAACCATCCCCAAAATGCAAAAGAGGATTGTGGTACTCCAAACGGGTAAGGTTCTTCTGGGCAAGCATATATAATGACTTTTGCCTCTCGATGCTGTATACCCTGTAACCCATCTCTGAAAGAACTGCTGTCTGATAACCGCATCCTGTTCCAATCTCAAGCACCTTATCGAATTTAACTGCCTTAGCCGCAAGCAGGTGTGATTGCATTGCCACCGTATATGGTTGCGAAATGGTCTGTTTTGCACCAATAGGTAATGGTTTGTCCAGATAAGCAAGATTGTCAAGACCATGGTCTACAAACATATGCCTTGGAACCTTGTTCATTGCATCAATTACCCTGGGATCAAAGTCAAATTTTGATAAAAGCTGATTGAGGAGCTGTTTACGCCTTCCCTTGTGTTGTAAAGTATCAAACATTGGGCAAAATTACTAAAAGATTTTCTTAATTTTGCAGAAGAGAGTCTCCTCTGTCAATTCAAATAATAATTATTATGCATATAGCAATCGCCGGAAATATCGGAAGTGGAAAAACCACCTTAACAAGATTACTTTCAAAACATTATAACTGGGATGCAAAATATGAGGCTGTCGACAACAACCCATATCTTGCCGATTTTTACAATGATATGCAGAGGTGGTCGTTCAACCTCCAGATATTCTTTCTACAGGAGAGATTTAAAGGCATTGTCGATATCGAGAGAACATGCAATAATGTTATCCAGGACAGAACCATTTACGAAGATGCCAGAATATTTGCACCAAACCTACACAGTATGGGGCTTATGAGCACAAGAGATTTTGAAAACTACAACTCTCTGTTCGACCTGATGCTCTCTCTTGTAAAGCCTCCCGATTTGCTCATTTATCTTCGTTCATCTATACCAAATCTTGTATCTCAGATTCACAAAAGAGGTCGTGACTATGAAAGTGGTATCAGAATTGACTATTTATCAGGTTTAAATCAGAGATACGAAAAGTGGATTAACGAGTACAAAGACGGGAAGGTACTCATAATTGATGTTGATGATGTTAAGTATGAAGATCGCCCGGAAGATCTGTCCCTTGTTATAGACAAGGTTGATGCCCAGCTTCACGGATTGTTCTGATTACATCTTAAACTCCCTTACAGCCTCTCCTAAAGCCTCCCAGTAACCCTCTGTCCTGTTTATCCCCTCTAGTGAAAACAGGCATATTCCTGTTGAACCCCCTTTGGTAGCATAGTCAAAGAACTCCGGTATCCTGTCCACAGGAACATGACCTACAAACAGACCTGAACAAAGAGTTGCGGGGTTACCTGCCGCTCTGAGCCCTTCTACACCCTGGCGGGTAGCAGTCTCAACCATAGGATCTTCCCAATCGTAGAATTTATGATATATCATCGGAAATATGATATCGATATTCCTGAAATTAACCCAATCTTGTCTTACAAGTTTTTTGGACTCCTCAGGAGATGCAAATACTGCTGCAGAGGCTACCTTCCCATGCTCCTTTATAACTTCGCAAAGCTCACTGGCAAATGAAGCAAGAACATCCCAGCGATATTGCATCCATGCATCATTTGCGGTCGGATCCTGGAGTGTTAAAGGGTCAATACCGGTCTTATCCCTGAAGTTTTCACGACATACATCGCAGTAACAGAAGTCCCAAAGCGGGTATACCTTATCCTGAACAACGCCTCTGGATTCATGAAGACCGTATGGGAGTATGGCGTCGGGATAACGGATGAAATCAAGATGAATTCCGGCCAGACCTTCAATCTCTGCAAGTTCAGAGACCCTCTCTTTCATATACTCCAATGCCTCGGGACGAGAAGGGCAAATCCATCTGTAATGTTCACGATTATATAACTTAATATCAAGGCAGGACTCTCCTTGTGCATTAACCTGATACCAATCCGGATGAGCATTCCTCAGACTCATCTCTGTTCGGTTTGTAGTCCATATCCATGCATGCAGTTCGATGTTGTACTTCCGGGCAAATGGCAATGCTGTCTCAATAATCTTAATTGCAGCACTGTCCCGGAATGCTGTTGAATCACCAAGAACCTCAGGGTATCCTCCGTGGCATTCAAGAATTATTGCATCAATCCCTGCTTTGGAAGCATTTCCGAAAAAATGGTCCCATTCATTATCGGTTGTGGTTGTCTTGCCTGCCATCCAGGCCCATACCTTTTTTGACGGATCAACCTTCTGTCCATTATTAGCATTACAACCCAGCAACATCAGGGAAGTTAAGACGATTAATAAAGCTTTCATGGCTATCTGTTTAAGTTTCGTTTGTCCTACTTTAGCAGACCGGTAAGATCTCTTATCTCCTGTTTGGCCGCCTTCCACCTGGGAATATCTATTTTAGGTCCGATAACCTCAACCACCTTCGCAGCAACTATCGACCCAACTTCACCACAATCCTTTAGTGATAAACCGTTGGCATGAGCAAACAGAAAACCCGCTGCATAGATATCACCAGCCCCGGTAGCGTCCCTTGTATCGGCAGGCCATGCCTCTATGTAATGATATTCATCTCCGCTCTTTATCATTGACCCATCTTTTCCGATCTTAACAATTGCAATATCACAGATTTTTGCAATCTCATCCAGTGCCTCTCTAGGCGGGCGGTTTGCAAAGACTTGAGCCTCCGTCTCGTTTGCAAAAACTATATCAACATAATTCTCAATAATATCGTGCAAAAAAGCATAGTTACTCTCAACTACATTATAACTTGCCATATCTATTGACACGACCATTCCCGCCTCTTTTGCCAGCTCTACCGCCCTACGTACAAGATCCTGATTTTGCACAAGATATCCTTCGATATGAAAGTAATCATGCCCTGCAAACTGTTCAGCTTTAAGATCCTCAGGAACAAGTTCAATGGCTGCTCCAAGATATACCGCAAATGTTCTTTCCGCATTTGGAGCTGTTATAAAAACCATCGCTCTCCCCGATGCAGCTTTCCCGGTAAAGAGAGTCGATTTTATTCCGTTTCTTGCCTGATCTGATTTAAACAGAGATCCTAGTTCATCGTTTCCGACCTTTCCGATAAAGGTAGATGGCATTCCCAATACTGCTGTAGCAGTAATTGTATTTGCAGCAGAACCGCCGGCCACATACTGTACACCCATTGGTTTAAGTGTCTGCCATATTTTTTCTCCGGTCTCTCTGTCTACATGCTGCATACTACCTTCAGGCAGGTGGAACTGTTCCAGTAAAGAGTCATTATCCAGAACAGCAAGAATGTCTGTCAGTGCGTTACCTATTCCTAATATTGATTTCACGTCTTTTCTATTTATGCTGTAAATATACAGATTTTACTCTTTACAAAAGGCAACCGCTGCCTTTGCCAACACATCCATCGGATTGACCAGAATACCTTTAACACTCTTTGGTTTAAGAACAATCGGTATCTCTGTACAACCCGATATTATTACCTGTGCACCTCTGGAAATCAATCTGTCGGCTGCCTCAATAAGTAACTTTTCCGGCCCTCTCTTATAACCGGCTTTTATCCCTTTTTTACCGTAAACAGCCTCCATAACAAGCTCTTCCTGCTCGCGGTCAGTGGGGCATAAAGCCTCTATCCCGTATTTTTCTAGACTTTTCTGAAAGAGCGATGTTCTGATTGTTCCTGTAGTGGCAAGAATTCCTGCTCTTTTAACCCCTGTTTTGCTTATATAATCCGATGTTAACTCTATCATATTCATTATTGGCAAAGTAGAGTATTTATTTATCTCACTTATATAATAATGAGCTGTATTACAAGGAATCAGCACAATATCCGCCTTTGCCTTCTCCAGCAACTTCATCCCCTTTATCATGTATAAAAGAGGGGACTCTTTGTTTTCTACAATATTAAGCGTTCTGTCGGGAATTTGAGGGTAATTGTATATAACTACCGGGATATGATCCTGATCCTTTTCTGCTTTTGTGTTTTTAATAATCAGTCCGAACAGATATGATGTGGCTTCAGGCCCCATACCGCCGAGTATCCCCAGAGTCTTTATGGTTTTCATTAAGTATGTGGAATTATTGCTGAATTTGGTTAAAGGCACAAAGTTCATATTTTTTTGTAGGTTTGCAAAAATTTTCAAATTGATGACAATTTGTAATAACATTAAAGAATTTAACGAAGCAAGACACTTATTACCTGGTGATTGTGAGATTGGATTTGTACCTACAATGGGTGCTTTGCATATGGGACACATATCACTGGTAAAAAAGGCTGTTGATAGTTGCAACATTGTAATTGTCAGCATATTCGTAAATCCAACCCAATTCAATAACCCTTCAGATCTCGAAAGGTATCCAAGAACTGTCCAACAGGATTGTAAATTGCTCGAAGAGGCAGGTGCTCACATCGTCTTCATACCATCTGCAGAAGATATTTATCCTGTAAAAGACACAAGAATTTTTGACCTGGGAGGGCTGGATACAGGAGGAGAGGGGCCCGGAAGACCCGGACATTTTAACGGGGTTGCACAGGTTGTCACTCGTTTATTTGATATTGTAAAACCAACATATGCCTTTTTTGGAGAAAAAGATTTTCAGCAACTTGCAATAATAAGATACTTTACATCCAAACTCGGTTATAGCGTAAAGATAGAATCGTGCCCAACAGTAAGAGAGCAAGACGGACTCGCAATGAGTTCAAGAAATACTCTGCTGTCTGAAAAACACAGAAGAGTGGCTCCACACATATACAAAACCCTTCTGAAAGCCGCAGAAATTGCCTCGGCACAAAATTTGTCTCATATTTGCCCTGCTCCCGGAGAGCTGGCTAAGCAGGTGGTTGAGGAGATTAATTCCGAGCCTCTGTTAAAAGCTGAGTATGCAGAGATTGTAGACGCTTTAACTCTCAGACCTGTCAGCAAATGGGATGAGACTGAGGAGATACAGTTATGTACGGCAGTATATGCAGGTACCGTAAGATTAATTGACAACATAAAACTAAAGTAATATGTTACTGGAACTGATGAAGTCCAAAATACACAGAGCTGTTGTTACAGAGGCCAATCTGAACTATATAGGCAGCGTAACAATTGACCAGGATCTGATAGAAGCGGCTGGGCTTTATCCCAACGAAAAGGTATCAATTGTTAACATTGATAACGGGGAGAGAATAGAAACCTACGTGATTAAAGGAGAGAGGGGGAGCGGAAAAATTGGAATTAACGGGGCGGCAGCTCATAAATTTTCTGTCGGACACCTCATTATTATAATGGCATACGCTCAAATGACTCCCGAAGAGGCACTTGGATTTAAACCCAAGGTAATTTTCCCGGACTCACGCACAAACAAGCTTGTATAGATATTTCTGATGAAGAGCCGCATTTTTTCTGCAGTGAAATATATTCTGCTGTTCGCAGCAGCCATACTATTGCTTTGGTTCTCGTTCAAAGAGGTAAAGTGGACAGATTTTACAAGCGGAATTAAAAGTGCTGATTATTTTCTGATACTGGCTTCGATGGGAATTAGCGTTCTGGCTTTCTGGCTGAGGGCACTTAGATGGAGGATGATTATGCTTCCTCTGGCACCTGAGACAAAAAGAAAAGATGCATGGGACGGAATAAACATAGGTTATATTACAAACTTTGCAATCCCAAGAGCAGGCGAGTTTGCCAGATGCGGAGTGATCACAGGGAACACCGGCCTGTCATTCGAAAAGGTTGCCGGCACCGTAGTGCTAGAGAGAAGTGTTGACCTGCTATCTCTGGCATTTTTTTCATTAATGATTGTCATTTTTCAGTGGCATAAGTTTGGTCAGTTTATTGATAAGCAAATCATATCAGCCTTTGGTGATAAATTGAGTAACGGCTTTACAATAGCTGTCATAACCGTGGCGGCAGCATTCCTGATTTTCTTCTATATTGTTTACGTATTCAGAAAGAGACACCCCGTTTTCAGAAAAATTGCAGATATCGTAAAGGGAGTCTTGGCCGGAATAGTTTCGGGATTCAGAATGCCTCAGAAATGGCTGTTTATTTTTTATACCCTTCTTATTTGGGGGTGTTACTGGCTTATGAGCTATACCACAATACTGGCATTTCCTTCGGTTGAAGGACTGGGTGCAACAGATGCCCTTTTTCTGATGGTAATCGGAGGGTTTGGCTGGGCTGTCCCTGTTCAGGGAGGAATCGGAGCTTACCACTTTATTATATCTATGGCTCTGGCAACCGTCTACAGCATAGATCAAACCACAGGAGTTATCTTTGCGACAATTTCACACGGTTCACAGGCTCTTACAATGATTATTTGTGGTGCTCTCTCTCTTTTTAGTTTTACCTATTTAAAAGGTAAAAAAATCCTGATTTAATATAAATATTTTTAAATTTGTTGTTACAATCCGGTTATTGTGACAATCAAAAAGATATTCAATTACAGATTTATACTTTGCAAGGCTATCCTGTCAGTTGTTCTGTCGGGCATGGTGCTGTTTAAACCGTCACCCCTTAATGCTCAGAATGCAGAGGCAGAACAGGAGATATTTCTGCTCATATCATCTTTTAATCCGGACACCAGAAGGATGATGGATTTTATTACTGAATTCGAACTTGCACTTGGCCCCGATTACAAAGAACATTCCGTTATTTTAATTGAGGATCTCGGCGCAAAAAGTTTCAATGAGGAGTCCTATTTGTGGAGGGGAAGGGTTGAAGCACTACTCAAAAAATACGAACACAAAAAAATTAAAGCCATAATAGCCATTGGCCAGGAGGCATGGGCGGCCCTGCTTGCACAGGAGAATCTTCCGGAAGGTGTTCCTATATTCGGAGAGCATATAAGTGCAAACGGAATTATTCTGCCCAATAGTGTTGTGGATGAAACATGGCAGCCCGAGTGGGTTAATATGGCTCGAAGAGCAAGACGAAAAGCTATAAGCGGAGGTATTTTCAACCAATATGTTCCAAGAAAAAATATTGATCTTATACTTAGCTTTTTCCCCAATACAAAAAACATCGTTTTTATCTCTGATAATACCTACGGCGGACTCTCATTAAAAGCTCTTTTTAAAAGAGATATGAGAGAGGTTCCGGGTATCAACTATATGTTTCTGGACAGCCGTGAACTCACCACTAACGAAATCATTAAATCAGTTAAGGCTTTACCCGAAAATTCTGCCTTACTAATAGGCACATGGAGGGTAAACAAAGAGGGCCAATACTTTCTTTCGAACTCGCTTGAAGTGGTGATTGGAGCCAATCCTAAGATTCCTGTGTTCACAATCTCCGGGACTGGGTTGGGCTCAGGTGCTATTGGCGGGTATATTCCTAATTACGGAATGCATGCTAAACAAATTGTAGATCAGATTGATTATTTCTCCAAGGGAAGAACTGATTCTGTTAAGTTTTATACATCCGGGGGATCGTATCAGTTTGACCAAAAGCAAATTGACAGATTAAACATAACACGCGAAATGTTACCACCGGAAAGTTCGGTCATAAACTCCAGAGATCCGCGGGTAACAAGGCTCAGAAACTATTTAATTATAGTCTCTTCCATAACATTTATTCTCTCTGTTTTTATGGTGACACTCTATTTGATGTACAGCAGAAACAAGAGACTCAGAAAATATCTGGAAGATAACAGACAGCAATTGATTGAGGCAAAGGAGAGGGCAGAAGAGAGTGACCATCTGAAATCTGCATTTCTGGCAAATATGAGCCATGAAATCAGAACACCCCTTAATTCTATTGTAGGCTTTTCAAATCTTCTTATATCAGATGACTTCACCAAAGAACAAAGAGTGGAGATGAACAGAGTGATTGCACAAAACTCGGAGTTATTGCTCGCTTTAATTACCGATATTCTTGATATTTCACGTCTTGAAACAGGAAAGCTAAATTTTGTTTACAGAATTGCAGAGGTTAATTCTATATGCCAGCAGGTTCTCTCCACAACTGCGCATATGCAAAAAGAGTCAATAGATTACAGATTTGAACCATCTCTGGAATCATGTGAGATAACAACTGATGTACACAGGCTCTCTCAGGTTCTTCTTAATCTTTTAACCAATGCCAACAAATTCACTCAAAGTGGAGAAATTGTATTGAAATATGAGCTTATAAATCACGAAAGTCATCCGTCTGTAGCTGACAAGCCCGGAAATTATATCCTCTTTTCTGTTACAGATACCGGAAGCGGAATACCTGCCGAAAAGCACAAAAAGCTTTTTGAGAGATTTGGCAAACTCAACTCATTTACACAAGGAGCAGGTCTCGGGTTGGCAATTTCCAAACAAATAGTAATGCATCTTGGAGGAAAAATCTGGATAGATGAAAGCTACAATAACGGTGCAAGATTCTGTTTCACCCACCCATTAACTATTAAATAATTATTTACAATGTCACTTCTTAGAGTTTTGATCTGTATTCTTTTTCCGCCACTGGCAGTTATTGACTATGGATGCGGGTCTGTACTTATAGTATTTCTGCTAACTCTTGCCGGCTGGGTGCCCGGAGTTATTGCTGCACTAATAATTGTCAACCGCAGAAGATACTGATTAGATGCTGAAATCAATTTCTATATACTTTAGAAAAGTGACCATACCTGTATTGGTGCTTTTAGCTCTTTCTGCAAGTTCTTGCAGATCATCAAAAGTATCAGAAAACGAGAGATTCTACACCGTTACTAAGGTTGTTGACGGAGATACCTTCTGGATTGATGACGGATCTCCCAAAGGGGCAAAAGTAAGACTAATAGGAATAGATGCCCCCGAATCAAGGAGAACAGGAAGGAAAGAGGTGGGTTATTTTGGAAAAGAGGCTAAGCAATTTTTAGAATCTTTTCTCCTAAATAAAAAAGTGAGACTGGAATACGATGTTAACAAGTATGACCAATACATGCGGATTCTCGCATATGCCTATCTGGAAGATGGAACATTTCTGAATGCCTACCTTGTAGAAAACGGTTATGCTATGGCATTAACAGTACCCCCCAACGTCAGACACTCTGAACTTTTTCTGAAACTTCAGCAAAACGCACGTATAACAAACAAAGGACTCTGGGGAAGATAAAATTATTAATGTAAAACAGTCTCAATTCTCCCATCCTTAAGTGTTCTTAAAAGTTTGCCCCCTCCATAGAAAATTATGTAATCTCCTGCCTCGTAAATTTGTCCCGGTTGTTGTGAAACAATCTCAACTGTCTTTCCATCGAAAGTCATCCTGTAAAGGGTATTAGGTGAGGGTTTTTCTGATCGGAAATAGAGCCATCTGTCAATAAATGCGAGATCTGAATCGTGCTCCGGAACAGGAGTTGATATCTTTTTTGGAGTTCTGCTGTTATTTGAGACAACACACAATCCGGTCTGATACTGTTTTGTGTTATTTTCATAATAGCCCCCCATCTGTCTGTAAAAAATCCATCGCCAGTTGTCTGAGACAATAAACTCAGGGATAATTCTGTTTACACTAAGCAGGTTGTCTGTTTTTCCGGAAGCTCTTCCATAAATGTGCATGCCCCCGTATTGTGTATTTGCAGAGAGATTCTCCCACCACTTTGTGTAAAAAATATAGTCTGTTGTTATATATACTCCTGTATAATAATCTCTCTCCCCAAAAGCCGGCTCCTTTGGCTTTGTAATATTATTAGTATTTATCTGATACAATTTGCCATCTGAATAAAAATAGGCCATACCGCTGCTATGTACTCTTAAATAAGATGCTTCAATATCAAAAAAGACTCTGTCTCTGCCATTAGTCGTAATTCGGTACATGCCTCTCTTTCCGGTTGCATCATTTGAATTTATATAGTAAATATACTGCCCTACGACATTAATCTGAGTAGGAATATCGTGTGATATCCTTCTTTTTTGAGTACCGTCAATATTGATTTTATATAGTTTAAAAGAATCAAGATGGTTTGCATAGTACACCACCCCGTTTTGATATGCTACATTTCCACCTTGTTTAAGGTTAGAATTTGTGTTTCCCCAAACATTAAGTTTGTCTCTGTCTGGCCCCTGAGATGTGGCAGTTGTGCATAATCCCAGCATGAGAATTGCAATTATTAACCTTTTCATAACATTGATTTTAAGCGTTATAGAAGCCGAAAACTTGAGGTACTTATCAAATTTAATGAAAAATTATCAAAAAGTCTCCCAAAATGAGATATTTATACATTTTTTGGGTAAATTTGGTGAGTTCTAACCCCAAATAAGTATTTATAATGTCAAACTCAAAATTAACCATTTTAGTATTATTGTTTTTGGGCTGTACAGGCAGTGCTTTCTCCCAAGGTAATAATCATGAGAACAAAAAGAGCTGGAAACTTATCTGGCAGGATGAGTTTAATGGCAGCAAACTTGATAATTCCAAATGGAATGTATTAATCAGAGAGACCAGCAAACACGATGAATTACAGTACTATGTCCCCGATGAAGTTTATGTTGAGGGGGGCAATTTAAGAATCCGTAGCAGGATTAGGGACTACGGCAATAAAAAATATACAAGCGGCAGACTTGACACCAAGGATAAACTTGCAATAACTTACGGCAGGTTTGAAATCAGAGGAAAATTACCTGTTGGGAAAGGGCTATGGCCTGCATACTGGCTATATCCTCAAAACAGGGACTGGATGATGGAATATATCATGAAACAAGCTGTAGAAGCTGGTAAAGAGAGATCTATCCCTGAACTCCGTCCATGGTATACAGAGATTGATATAATGGAGTTTCTGGGACACGAACCCAACATTGTTTACGCAACGTTTCATTATACCTCATTTAAAGGGGAGGCAAGATCATCCTCTTCTACATACAGAGGAACTGTAAATTATGGTGATGATTTCCACATTTATGTTCTTGAATGGGAACCGGATGAAATCAGATGGTATCTTGATGGAGAACTTATACACAGCACAAAAGAGGGGGTTCCTCATACAGACCATTTTTTAATATTGAACACAGCAATAGGAGGAACATGGCCCGGCAATCCTGACTCAACAACAGTTTTCCCCCAATTTCACGACATAGATTATGTAAAAGTATATAAAAGAGAGTGATACATTGTTAGTGAAAACTTCAAACTTAAAACTATAAACTATGGAAACTTTTTTTAATCTTGTAAAATCATTCATCCTGAACCCAAAGGAGGCGTGGGAGAGGGTGAAGGATAAAGAGGATGACAGTACCTCCTTTATCGTTAGCTATATCGTACCCCTGGCATTAATTCCAGCCGTCTGCTCATTTGTCGGCTACGGATTGATCGGGGTTAATGCAGGGCTCTTTGGCAGATCTGTAAGTATCGGATTTGGGTTAAACAGCGCTCTCACTTCATTTGTAGGCACAATTGCAGGTGTATATCTAAGTGCCTGGGTTGTTCAGATGCTTGCACCAACCTTCAACTGCAAGATCAGTATGAACAAAGCTGTTGCTCTTATAGGATACTCATATACTCCTATGCTTGTGGCTGGTATTTTTAATATTATACCTGTTTTATCAATCCTCTCGTTAGCAGGTTCACTATACAGCCTGTATGTACTTTATGTGGGATTTGTGCCTATGACCGGAGTTACAGAAGAGAAAAAAACCAATTACTTTATAGTAACTTTATTGGTTATGATAGGGATATATATCGTGCTTTCCCTTTTGCTTGCCGCAATATTTACCTCATTCGGGCTAACACTGAATGTTTTTAATTAGAATAACAATTTCGTTTTTAAAATATTAATTGTGGGTGTAAATATGGTTATTGATTTTATCTGAACCATCAATTATACTTACAGATTAAAACTCGCTAAAAAGCTTATTCTATAAGGCATATATAAAATTTTTCATTTTTTATATTGCATATTACAAAAAAACTCTAACTTCGCTGCCGATATGAACAGACGATTTAATATTATGCTCTCACTACTTCTACTCGGACTAAATAACCGGAGAGAGGGCATCTTGTATTAAAAGGCGTGAATTTTGAATTTTGAATATACAGGCTGCCCTCGAAAGGGGCAGCCTTTTTTAATGCAGAAAAATATGGAAAAGTTATATGTTTTTGATACAACTCTGCGGGACGGAGAGCAGGTGCCGGGTTGTCAGTTAAATACTCTGGAAAAAATTGAGATTGCAAGGGCTCTCGAATCAATGAAGGTTGATATTATTGAGTGCGGATTCCCGGTGTCCAGCCCAGGAGATTTTAATTCTATTGTTGAGATATCAAAAATCATTAAAGAGTCAACAATATGTGCTCTTACAAGGGCAGTTGAAAAAGATATTGATGTTGCAGCAGATGCACTCCACTACGCCAAGAGAAAGCGTATCCATACCGGAATTGGAACTTCCGATATGCATATAATTCACAAATTCAAATCCGACAGGGAGGATATAATTAAGAGAGCTGTACACTGCGTTAAATATGCAAAGAGATATGTTGAGGATGTTGAGTTCTACGCAGAGGATGCAGGCAGAACCGATAACGAATATCTTGCACGAGTTATTGAGGCTGTAATTGCAGCAGGGGCTACAGTTGTCAATATCCCTGACACCACCGGTTATTGTACTCCTTACGAGTACGGAGAGAAGATCAAATTTCTGGTAAACAATGTTTCAAACATACATAAGGCTATAATATCGACACACTGTCATAACGATCTTGGAATGGCAACCGCAAACTCTTTGGCAGGTATTATTAATGGCGCAAGGCAGGTTGAAGTTACTATAAACGGAATTGGAGAGAGGGCCGGTAACACAGCAATGGAAGAGGTGGTAATGGCAATTAAGAGTCGTAAAGACATATCTGTCTATACAGATATTGAAACCAAATCGATATACAGAAACTCCCGACTTGTCTCTACTCTAATGCGAATGCCGGTTCAACCCAATAAAGCTATCGTTGGACGAAATGCTTTCGCACATTCATCAGGGATTCATCAGGACGGGGTTTTGAAAAACAGAGAGAGTTATGAGATAATTGATCCTGCAGATGTGGGTGTAAATGAATCAACCATTGCCTTAACAGCAAGAAGCGGCCGTGCAGCCCTTAACCATCATTACAAAAGACTGGGTATCGAACTTTCCAATCAGGAGCTTGACGATGCATATGATAAATTCTTAAAACTTGCTGACTGTAAAAAGGATATCAACGACGATGATCTGCACATAATAGTAGGTGTTACACGAACTAAACAGAACCAAAGGATTAGAATTAAGTTCCTGCAGGTTGTCTGCGGAAAATCATCTGTACCAATGGCCACAGTAAAGCTTGTTATCGACGGTGAAGTTTGCACTGCAACCAGCTCCGGGAACGGGCCTATTGATGCCTGTTTTAATGCAATACGATCGCTTGTTCACAGAAAAATTACTCTTGAAGAGTTTTTGGTACAGGCAATAACAAAAGGTAGTGATGATGTTGGTAAAGTTCATGTACAGATAGAAAACAGAGGTAACATCTATTACGGATTTTCTGCTAACACCGATATTATTACAGCATCTGCCGAGGCACTCGTAAATGCAATATCCAAAATTTTATAACAACCCAAAAGCTTAAAAATGAGTCCCGAAACAATATTTGATAAAATCTGGAAGAGTCACATTGTTAAAGAGATTGATGGAGGCCCATCTGTGCTTTACATAGACAGACACTACATACACGAAGTTACGAGTCCTCAGGCATTTTCCGGTCTTAAAAAGAGAGGACTCAAAGTTTTCCGTCCCGAAAAGACCTTTGCCACCTGCGACCACAATGTCCCTACCCTAAATCAGCATCTTCCCATAAGCGATCCCTCTTCAGCCGGCCCGGTTGAGGAGCTGGAAAGAAATACCTTTCAAAATAAGATAAAGTACTTCCCTCTTGGAGACCCCTCTAACGGAGTTGTTCACATTATCGGCCCGGAACTTGGTTTAACCCAGTGCGGAATGACAATTGTTTGCGGTGACAGCCATACCTCTACACACGGGGCATTAGGCAACATTGCATTTGGTATCGGTACCAGTGAGGTTGAGATGGTGCTTGCCACACAGACCATACTCCAGACAAAACCAAAGCAGATGCTTATACGAGTAGATGGTTCTCTTAAAAAAGGAGTTTGTGCTAAAGATGTAATCCTCCACATTATCTCAAAGCTCGGAACATCCGGCGGAACAGGCTATTTTTTGGAGTTTGCAGGTAGTACAATAGAGCAAATGACAATGGAAGAGAGGATGACCATCTGTAATATGAGTATCGAGATGGGGGCCAGAGGGGGACTTATAGCACCTGACAACACAACTTTCGAATACCTTAAAAACAGAGAGTACTCACCAGGAGGAATTTACGGCCATAAAAAAGTAGAAACCAGTATTACAAACGTGGATGCCCAATGGGATAATGCAGTAAAAAGCTGGAGCAGCCTTAAAAGCGATAATGATTGCGTATATGATAGTGAGTACTCCTTTATGGCAGAAGATATTGAGCCGATGGTAACTTACGGTACTAATCCATCTATGGCGATTCCGGTTAGTGCTGAAATACCTCTGCTTCCAAAAACTGACTCCGGTTTAGCCAGAGCACTTGATTATATGGGGCTGAAACCGGGTGCAAAAATCGCTGGTCAAAAAATTGATTATGTTTTTCTTGGAAGCTGTACAAACGGAAGAGTTGAAGATTTCAGGGCATTTGCCTCGATAGTCAAGGGCAGGCAAAAGTCTCCACATGTGACAGCCTGGTTGGTTCCCGGCTCAAAAAGAGTCGAAAGACAAATTGAGGAGGAGGGTATCGGAGATACTCTCCGCAAGGCAGGATTCGAAGTGAGACAACCCGGATGTTCTGCCTGTCTGGGCATGAACGAGGATAAAATACCTGCAGGTAAATATGCAGTCTCTACCTCAAACAGAAACTTTGAGGGGAGGCAAGGACCCGGAGCAAGGACGATGCTTGCCGGACCATTGGTAGCTGCAGCTGCAGCTGTTACAGGCTATATCACAGATCCGCTTGACTTTCTTAAATAGAATTTTTAAAATAATTGATCTTTAATATGAGTTACAGGAAATTTACAATAGAAGAGTCTAAGGTGGTATTGCTGCCCGAAGAGAATATTGACACAGACCAGATTATTCCGGCACGTTTCCTCAAAACAACTACAAGAGAGGGATTTGGCAACAACCTCTTTTATGACAGAAGATATGATTCTTCAGGGAATCCAAAGGAAGATTTTATACTGAACCGGAATGAAATCAAAGGAACAATTCTGGTTGCCGGAAGAAATTTTGGGTGTGGTTCCAGCAGAGAACACGCTGCATGGGCGTTGGCCGACTATGGATTCAGAGCGGTAGTCTCCAGCTTCTTTGCGGATATCTTCAGGACAAATGCATTAAATAACGGAGTGTTACCTGTGCAGGTCAGCGATGATTTTCTCGTAAAAATATTCAGTTATGCAAAGAAGGATAATAATATAACCTTAAAAATTGATCTTATGAAAAAAGAGATTTCTATTCCGGCAACAGAGGAGAGTGAAAATTTTGAAATCAACAGCTACAAACAGAATTGTCTGATAAACGGCTATGATGATATTGACTACCTCGCCTCCAATTTAAAAGAGATAGAAGAGTACGAAGTGTTCAAATTGTCATCTCTCTAGTTAAAACTAAAAAGCATTATGGAAAAAGTAATTGCCGTGTTACCGGGAGACGGGATCGGGCCTGAGATAACAGATCAGGCCGTAAAAGCTCTAAAAGCTGTCGAAAAAAAGTTTGGTCATAAATTCACATTTGTTTATGGCGTTATAGGGGCATCAGCGATAGATCTTTGCGGGGACCCCTATCCAAGAGAGACTCACAATCTTTGTCTTAATAGCGATGCTATTCTTTTTGGCGCAATAGGAGACCCTAAGTATGACAATAACCCAGCAGCAAAAGTACGCCCCGAACAAGGGCTACTGAAAATGAGGAAAGAGCTTGGACTATACGCAAATATAAGGCCTGTAGAAATATATGAATCATTAATAGACAGATCTCCACTCAAGGCAGAGAAGATTCGGAATGCAGATCTTGTTGTTGTAAGGGAGCTCACAGGTGGAATTTATTTTGGAGAACCAAGAGGAAGAGATCAAAATGGCAACAGAGCTTTTGATACATGTTTGTATACAGCAGATGAGGTTGAAAGGATAGCGGATATTGCATTCAGGCTGGCTTTAAAAAGAAAAGGTCATGTAACACTTGTTGACAAGGCAAACGTACTTGAGACTTCAAGACTTTGGAGAGAGGTTGTATCTCGTATTCATAAGAATAGTTATCCCGGAATAACTCTTGATTATCTTTTTGTTGACAACGCAGCCATGCAACTTGTTACAGATCCGGCGAAATTTGATATTATCCTGACCGAAAATATGTTCGGTGATATACTGAGTGACGAAGCGAGTGTACTTACAGGTTCGATAGGTCTGCTCCCTTCGGCTTCTATAGGACTTAAGACTCCCCTCTTCGAACCCATTCACGGCTCCTACCCTCAGGCAGCTGGAAAGAACATTGCAAACCCCCTGGCAACAGTTCTCTCTTCTGCAATTCTGCTTGGAGAGGGGCTTGGGCTTAGAGAAGAGGAGAGCCTTTTAAAAAATTGTTGCAAAAAAATTATTGATGAAAGGTTCTTCACACCCGATCTTTGCGGAGATATGCCTCCGCGTACAACAACCGAGGTTGGTGACAGAATTTGTGCTGAGATTCTTTCCTGAAAAGAGCTCTATTGTTACCTTTGCAAAATGAAAAAAGGTACAATTCTCTGGATTTCTGCAATAGCTGCAATAGGTTCATTTCTTGCAATTCCTGCAACACGTGACATATTCACAGCCGCAACAAGTAAGCACCCCTACATAATGGGGTTTGTAAAATTTGCAATACTGGCCACAATGGGAGAGCTTCTTGCCGCCAGAATGGTCTTTAAAAAATGGGTAATAATCAAAGGGATAATACCCAAAATGTTTATCTGGGGCCTACTTGGAATTCTGATTGTACTTATGTTTTCGCTCTACACTTCGGGAGTACACGGAGCTGTGGAAAAAGGGCTGTTGTATACCGGTGAAGGGTTTTCAGCAAAGATTCTTACTGCACTCTATATATCTGCAATTATGAATCTCACTTTTGCTCCGGCATTTATGGCATCGCACCGTATAACCGATGTTTACATCGACAAAATCTATTCCGGAGAGAAAACCTCTTTTTCAAATGTCGTAAGTGAAATTGACTGGAGTGGGTTCCTTAAATTTGTAGTAGGAAAGACTATTCCCCTTTTCTGGATTCCGGCACACACCGTTACTTTTTTACTGCCGGATGAGTTTAAGGTTATATTTGCAGCATCACTATCAATCGTCCTCGGTCTGATTCTCAACTTCGCCAGACATAAAAAGTGATGGTAACTTATCTTTAATTTTTGCCTTAATTGACCTTACGCTGGCAGGAGTTGTTGAAATAAGATTTGAAATCTCTTTTGGGCTGTACCCCATTTCAAAAAGTGCCAGAACAACCTTTTCGTAACTTGAAAGCTCTCTGTATGCAGCTATTTCAGGAAAAAGATCGGCGAAATCTTCACTTTTGGCTATTTCAGCAATAATATCCCTCCCGCTCTGCCTCATCGAGCTTATCTGATTAAGAATATTGTCAAAAGTATCCTGAGAGATCTTTCTGCATCGGCCTGCCTCTTTAGCCATAGCATCAACAAAAGATGGCATAAGTCCTGCAGAAACCTTCATTACTTCATTTGTAAACTTAGATTTTTTGTACAACTCCTCAAGACCAGACAACTGTGCTTTGTACTCCTCCTCTGCTAATGCATTTCCTAATATACCCCTTCGGTTTTTAAATATGAACAAAGTTATCGCAGCAAATAGTGCACCCATAAACAGCACAGTACCATAGAGTGCAAAAGCACGCTCTCTCTTTAATTTTTTTATTCTGCTGTCATATTCCTGGCTCTCTTTTCGTTTTTGGAGCAATACATCCTGATACTGAGCAGATTTTCTATAACTAAAAACCTTATGATACATCAGATGGTTTTCATAGGCCTTAGCAGTTTCTCCCATAGCTTCATATACAGAGCTCAGTAACCGGTAACCTTCATAAGCATCAGCATGAAGTTCAATTAACCTGGCGTTATAAAGTTTTGCAAAATATAATGCACTGTCCAGTTTTCCCACCTTTTTGTACTCATCTGATAATGTAACTAAAGCCTGTAGCTTCTCTTTATTTTTATATACATCATCTCCTTCAAAATCGAGGTATTCATGCAAATAACTGAATCCCCGTTTATCCCCTGAACTAAAAAAGTAATTGGAGTAGATCAATAACAACTTAGATTTAACTTCGGGATAAATAGTATCAAACGACTCAATATCTTTAAGATAATCAAGCCGATTTTCGGGTGTCATATACAGCGGATACTTGTTATAGCTGTTTATCAGAAGGTTTTGGGCCTCTCTTAATCTCCCCAGTTTCATGAACATATCTACGCTCATGCGTTTGTAAGATTCACTTTGCCGGGCAGCTGACTGCTTGCTTAACGAGACTCCGGCAGATGACCGGAATACTGCCTCAGAAAGATACATGTAGAGATAAGCCTCTGTTAATGAGTCATTAATTTTATGCTTTTTAAGAAGCTTTTCAGCCTCGGTAAGTCTTAAAAACTGACCATCCAGGTCAGACATATTATATATTATTGCCCTGCATACATTACGGTAATCACTGTTAGAGCGGTACCAGCTCAATGCTTTCTGAAGTGCAGAGTCATTATGATCGTACTTACCACTCCATGCCTCTCCGATAGAGGAGAGCAACACATAATAGTGCCTGTTTCTTGTTGAAAGATCCTTTGGATTAAAAGTTTTCAGAGAATCAATGACAGCCGAAGTTTGATCTGCCATCATTTTGTCCCAGCGAGATAATCTGTTATAAAAATATCGCTGCCTTTGGTTGTCATAAGTGCATGAGACAACTGAAAACAGCAATATGATTAAAACCAATTTTTTCATACGCGAATATAATCAATAATCCGCATATGAAAATCTGAGATTTTTATTCGTACTCTTCCAGCGAAATACAACCGGTTGAACACTCGTTGATTGCGTCATTGATAGCATCCAGATATATACTATCAGGATCACACCAGACTCTTTGAACAGGGTCAGAAGAGAGGCTCCTGATCCAATATGGTTGTCCGGCACTGTCAATGCCGATTATTGTGGGTGCAATTTCTGCGCATCTTTCACATTGAATACAGTCCGTAAGGACAATATAAGCAGCTTTCATAGTTTCTATATAGGTTAAAGTAGTAGTTCCTTTGGTTGTTCCATAAAATTAAATCACCGGCACTTTTTAACATTTAAGACTAACCGCTGACTGAAATGTCAAATCTGATATCGAGCAGATAGTGCCGGTGATTTATATGGACTATTGGTTTCTTTTTACGAAAATAGTGCGTCAGCCATAAAAATAAAAGCATCTTACATGCCGGCACAAAACGTTGCGTCTTTCATTTTTACAAAATACTGTTTTTAACCTTATTAATTACTGCTAAGAAACGAAACGTTGCTCTCTTAAAACACAAGATTGTGTCCAAATTCGGGGAAATACTAATCAATATAATGAGAAGACAGGTCGGAAAAAGGAATGAATTAACCAGAAAAGGGTCAGAAAAAGAGTCAGAAAAAGTATAAATATTATTTGTGAACTGAAGCAAGATTACAGACAGGAAATATCAATTACCGATAGGAAATAAAGATTACAGACAGGAAATATAAATACCGGATAAAAAAAGGGAACTCAGTTTTATTCTGGTTCCCTTTTCACAAAACAATATTAACTCTTATCTTTTCTGGGTGCTGTAAGTTTTAGCCTCCTTAATCAGATGCTGGAATATTCCAAGGAATGTATCGACGTTGTTGGCGGTGAATCCCTCAGGATGAAACTGGACTCCAAATACCTTTGTCGAACCAACTTTCTCGATAGCCTCGACAATCCCGTCTTTTGAACGGGCTGTAACCTTATATCCCGGAGCAACATCCTTTACAGCCTGATGGTGGAAAGAGTTAACTGCTACGGTCTCAACTCCTATTTGTCTGTTAAGTAATGAGCCTTTCTCTATATCAATAGAATGAGTTCCGTAATATGTAGGAGCTCTTTGGCTGTGCTTAACATTTGTACCTTTTACCTGTGAAGGTATATCCTGGTATAGAGAACCACCAAACGCAACATTCAATAGCTGATGACCTCTGCAAATTCCTAAAAGCGGAATGTTTCTCTCAACAGCCATTCTAATGAGGGCAATATCAAATGAATCTCTCTCGGGAACAATCTGACCCATTCCAGGCACAGGTTCTTCTCCAAACCATTTAAGTGGGTCAATATCTTCGCCTCCTGTCATTATTATACCGTCAACCCCATCGAGCATTCTACTCATAATTTCAGGATCATGGGTAATAGGAAGCACAACCGGAACACCTCCGGCTCTAACTACAGATTTAACATAGGTTAAAGGGGCAGAAACAGATGTACCCTCTCCCCATGTAGAGGAGATACCTATTACAGGTTTTTTGCCTTGCTGTGCACATGCAGCTGTTGCAACTAGCAAAACCAGAACGAATGTTAAGACTCTTTTCATTTTTCAGGTTATTAATTACACAAATATACAACAAAAACATTTTCTCCGCGCCAGTTTGGTGCAACCATTTGTTTATGTGCGTATTGCAAAAAGGACTTTGCAGTAAATTCATATGAATCAAGCAAAGTCCTTATTATAAGTAGCTGTATTTCTATAACATACACCAAACTGGCGCGGAGATTACGGCAGGTAAACCGGGCCGTCAAAACCAACCGGTATACCTATCCACAGCCAGAGTGCCATCATAATTACCCACACAATCATAAAGACAATGGTGTAAGGAATCATAAGAGAGATAATGGTTCCGATGCCGTTCTTTTCGTCATACCTCTGAGCATAGGTCACAATCAGTGCAAAGTAGCTCATCATAGGTGTAATAACGTTGGTGACAGAGTCTCCTATTCTGAATGCAGCCTGTGTAAGCCCGGGATGATAACCAAGGAGCATAAACATAGGGATAAATACCGGAGCCATAATAGCCCATTTTGCAGAGGCACTTCCCATAAACATATTAAGGAATGCCGCGAGTATAACAAATGCAATAATTAACGGTATGCCGGTGAATCCTACATGGCTCAGAAACTGCGCACCGTCAATTGCTACAACAAGACCAAGGTTGGAGTAGTTAAACCAGTAGATAAACTGAGCTGCAAAAAATACAAGAACAATATAGCCACCCAAACCCTTCATAGAGTGGGTCATATGCTTTATAACATCTTTGTCGTTTTTAATTGTCTTAACGATTATCCCATATATCAGGCCCGGGACAAAGAAGAGGAGAAGAAGCCCCACCACTATACCCGAAAAGAAAGGAGAACGGAGTATTCCTCCTGTCTGTGGATCACGAAGAAGCCCGTTTTCTGGAATAATTGTCCATGCCATCAAGGCAATAAATATCAGAGTACCATAACCTGCCCACCTCAGTCCTTTTCTTTCCAGAGGGGTAATTTGCTCGATTTCAAGCGGTTTTTCAGTTCCTGTGTATTTACCAAGCCTTGGCTCAACAATCTTCTCAGTAATCCATGTACCAACAAGTGTCACCATAATTGCACTCGCTACCATGAAAAAATAGTTGACCATAGGATTGATATTCATCTCGGGGTCAATTATCTGTGCTGCCGATGTTGAAAGACCGGCAAGTATTGGATCAACTGAACCTATCAGGAAGTTTGATCCGAAACCGGCACTCACACCAGCAAATGCAGCAGCAAAGCCTGCCATCGGGTGACGGCCAAGTGCGTGAAAAATCATAGCTCCCAGAGGAATTAAAATTACATATCCAACCTCAGAAGCAAGGTGTGAAAAGATACCGGCAACAATTATTGCAGATGTTATCAAACTCTTGGGAGCTCCAAGAACAAGCTGCCTAACCAATACTGTAAACAGGCCTGATCCCTCGGCAACTCCTATACCCACCATAATCACAAGCACCAACCCAAGTGGAGGAAATTTGACAAAGTTGTGTTCTACATTGGTATAAATCCATCTTATCCCATCTGCACTCAATAGATTCTTTACCTTGATTATCTCCCCGGTTGCAGGGTGAACAGCCTGTAAATCGAATGAGGCAGCAAGCCATGATAGCAATGCAACCAATACTGCCATAATAAAGAACAAAGTAGCGGGATGAGGCAGTCTGTTTCCCACTACTTCGATTGTGTCTAAGACACGGGCAAAACGGCTTTTTTTAGTCATTTTGTCATTTTTAAAAGTTTATAATTATTTTAATTTAGTCCAGGCTCCAAAGTTTTCGGTGTACCCGAAGTTTATGTCAAGACCTGTACATTTTCCAATCTTTTTATCTATTTCAAACGTTACTTTAAATTCGTTACCTCCCATTCTGAAGGTGTATTCATTACCATTTTTATGCGACAATTTACTCTTCCAACCCTTAGGGCCAATCTGAATGAAAAGACCCCCATCTTGCTCTGTAACAACAGCTTTGCCAAATAACAAACCCTTGTCGTATGTTCCGTGAAGCAGTTTAATGTCAGGAGCAGGAAGTTTTTCAGTTTCCTTCTCCTTTTTGAGTGAGCTTAAAGAACCTTTCTTAGCAGATGTGAGCCACTCATCATAAAACTGAGTATTATAATCTTTATCCGGGTAACCCTTATAAAGATCAATCATCCTTCTCATAATTGCATAACGAGGAAATGCAGGTGCCTCAGAGTTTACCAGAATCATTATTCCCAAATCATATTCGGGAACATATGCACAAAGGGCTGTAAACCCCCAGGTTGTTCCTGTATGGAAGATGACTCTGTAACGGTTGTTCTGCTCAACAAACCAGCAGTGACCATAGAGTGTAATTCTTGATGAATCCTGAGAAGTAATGGTCTGTCCCTTTCTTAAATACTCCATCTGCTCCTTTGCAATCACCTGTTTCCCGTTGTAGAGCCCTTTATTAAGATGGAAAATAAGATACTTGGCCATATCATTCACGGTAGAACTTACAGAACCTGCAGGGCCAATAACTGTGAGCCAATGCAAAGCCTGCTCATCGCCGTAAAGCGGATTTACAGCAACGGAATCTACCCAGGTAGTGTCAGAAAGCATTTTCCCCCTTTTATATACAAACTCATGAGGTGTCGCAACATTTTCTGCAGTTGTAAACTCATCACCGGTCAGACGGCTCGAAGTCATACCAAGTGGAGCAAATATTCTCTCACGTACATTATCTTCCCAGCTTTTTCCGGTAAGCTTTTCAATTATTTTTGAGGCAATAATAAATGTTATATTATTGTATTCGTAAGAACCTCTCAGGCTGTATTTTGGCTTAAGCAGAGGAAGCATATTGTAGATATCCTCTCTTTCATAACCCATATTTGGAATATAAGTACCCAACTGACCCTGAAGCCCTGTACGGTGAGTCATAATATCTTTAACCTGCAGATTTGACTCTACCCACTTATCAAACATCCTGAAATCGGGCAGAATATTTTTAACAGTATCTTCCCACTTAACCTTGCCCTCTTCAACCAGCGAAGCCATAACAGCTGCTGTAAAAGATTTTGATACTGAACCGATCTGAAAAAGTGTATTGGCATCAATCTTCTCCTCTTTTCCAAGCTCCTTTACACCAAATCCGTTTGAGTAAATCATCCTGCCGTCTTTAACGACAGAGATGGCCATTCCCGGTATCTGCCACTGTGTTTGAACCTTTTTTGCATACTCTTCCGTTTTGCGAAGTATAGCCTCGTTGTCCTGCGAAAAAGCAGGTGCGGCAAAAATTAAAAAAAGGGGCAGTAATGTCCCGACAAGTTTTTTCATAATATTCGGTTTAAAATTTTCATCCATTAAACGGAAAATCTCATTATTACTCCAACTACTCACTAACCATCTATTTGTCTGCACGTTAGCAAAGATGATTAAAATCGATCGGTTACAAAGATAATAGAATTTGGGAATCTATTTTCGTATATTTGCTTCACAAATTCAAGTTTATGGCAAAAATAAAAAAGGCGTGGTTCTGCACATCTTGCGGAAACGAAAGTGCAAAGTGGCTGGGCAGATGTCCCGCCTGCGGTGAGTGGAACACACTTCAGGAGGAGTTAGTGAGCAAGGATTCGGGATCTGCAGGCTCTAGGAGTCAGGGGTTCCTGCCTGTAAGGAATCCCAAACCGGAACTTCTGTCAGAAATCACCTTCTCGGGTGAGCACAGAATCTCATTGGGCAACGGTGAGTTCGACAGAATTCTTGGCGGCGGGCTTGTTGCAGGCTCAATGGTGCTTATAGGAGGAGAGCCGGGAATAGGAAAATCAACACTTTCACTTCAGATTCCTCTGCACTGCCACGGTCTTAAAACACTTTATGTTTCAGGTGAGGAGAGTGCAAACCAGATCAAACTCCGCGCAGGAAGGCTTGGAGGCGACCACAGCAACTGCTATATCCTTAGCGAAACACTGCTCGAAAACATTCTAAACAGAGCAATCGAAAACCAACCGCAGCTGATTATAATTGACTCAATCCAAACAGTATATTCACAACTGATAGAGAGCTCCCCTGGATCGGTATCTCAGGTTCGTGAATGTGCTGCTATGCTGCTGAAATATGCCAAGGAGACCAACACCCCGGTAATCCTAATCGGGCATATTACAAAAGACGGAATGATTGCCGGACCAAAAATACTTGAGCACATTGTAGATGTAGTTCTGCAGTTTGAGGGAGATACCCGCCACTCATACAGAATACTCAGAAGCATTAAAAACAGATTCGGCTCTACGGCAGAACTTGCAATCTACGAAATGGTAAACAGCGGGCTCCGTGAAGTGAACAATCCATCTGAGATGCTAATCCCGATGCACAAAGAGAACCTCTCCGGGATAGCAGTTTCGGCAATGCTCGACGGCACAAGACCATTCTTAATTGAGACACAGGCACTGGTGAGTACAGCAGCTTACGGAACACCCCAACGCTCCGGAACCGGGTTTGATGTAAGAAGAATGAATATGTTACTTGCCGTACTGGAGAAGCGCGCAGGATTTCATCTTTCATCAAAAGATGTCTTTCTTAATATGGCAGGAGGATTAAAGGTGAGCGACCCGGCGTGTGATCTGGCAGTTGTATGTGCAATCCTCTCTTCAAATTTTGATGTCGCAATCTCTCAAAACTACTGCTTTGCCGCAGAGGTCGGGCTCAGCGGCGAAATCAGGCCGGTTGCCCAGACAGAGAGAAGGATAGCCGAGGCTGAGAAGCTTGGATTTGAAAAGATATTTATATCGGCATATAACAAACCAAAAACGAAATCGGCAATAACTGTAGTAACGCTTCAGGATATCCCCGATCTTGTAAAGGCACTTTTCAGGTAAAGTGATTTTCAATAAATCAGATCTTAAAGAAAGAACAGCGATACACCGCCCACACTCAGAATCGCTCCCAACACCTCGATAAATGTAACCTTACGCTTGTAAAAGAGCACATAAGGGATAAGAATTATTATCGGTGTGGTTGCCATAATTGTAGAGGCAACTGCTGTATTGGTGTACTGAACCGCCATTAGCGACAACGAAACTCCCACAAACGGGCCAAAGATTGCACCCATGAAGATTGCACCCATCGCCCTCTTATCCTTAATTCCATCTCTGAGCACTCCCACCCTTTTTGTAAGCAGAATAATTAGGGCGAATCCGATTGCTCCTGTAATAATCCTCATCTGTGTTGCAGCAAAAGGTATATAAGATGCCACCTCGCTCCCGGCTGCTGCCACAGAGTAGTGGTTCATCCCCTGTTTGCTCAGAACAATACCGAGCCCCTGCCCCAGTGCACCTCCGATTCCCAGAAGAACTCCCTTAAGAGGAAGGTGAAGTGAGATATCCGGAGTTATTTTCTTAAGAAAACTTTTCTTATCCTTTTCGCAACAAGCCACAACAGTCAGGTTACTTGTTCCGGCAACAAGTGATTCACCTGAATTCGTTTTGCCGCCGTTTGCAGAGCCCCGTTTTAGAATTGAAATTGCAATACCCAGCAATGTGACAGCCATTCCCAGAAAACCCATCGGGGAGAGCTTCTCACCCAGCAGCATCCACCCGAACAGAGCCGCAAACGGCGGAGCCAGAGTCATCAAAAGCTGAGAAAACCTTGCAGTAATTAATATGTATGAATAGAACAGGCATAAATCCCCAAATACAAAACCAACAACTCCCGAAAGCGACATCCACACCCATGTCTTTGCATCAGCCCCGGCCGGCCAGAAAGATCCGGTAGTAAAGTAGAGCATAGTACCTAGCAGAAAGAAAGCAAAAAACAACCTGAGAAGGTTAACAGAGAGCGAGCCGATCCTTTTACCGGCAAATTCAAAAAAGAGTGCGGTAAAGGTCCACGATACCGCAACCGAAATTGAGATTAATTCTCCAAAATATTGCATGCGGCAAAAGTAGAAAAAATTTTAAAACCAAATGCTGAACCCCATTTTAAGCAATATTTCAGCCTCTTGCGAGTATTGGTTGAGCAAACAATCCGGATTCAAAACCATAAAACACCACTAATGCATTAATTATGTGTGCATAAAGGCATTTTTTCGGGATGGCGGAATGTAATGAATATAGTTGGACTATTTGCACACAGAACACTCACAACTTGCTGACAGTTTGCTGAATATTCAAATTGTCTGAGCAGCCGGAGTCTCTAAATGTATCGGAACCTTAAAATAAAGGAGAGTCCCTCCTCAGATAAATTATAATTATTTGGTTAATTGGATTTTAATCGATATTTTCACAATTATATTTCCCGGTAAATCCCAACACGATTACAACATGAAAAAGCTCATCTTTATATTAATTATTACAATAACTGCCTGCCGGAACAGTAGTGATAACCAGCCAAAAGATTTAAGACTAATAGACGTTGAAGGAGGGGTTGGTAAGGGTAGGGTGTTGAAATTGTCTGAGATAGCTGAGTCGATTGAATATATTCCGCTTGAGACTAATAGTGAAGCTGTTATTGGAAAAATATTCGCTGACAGAATTTTCTACGAAAAAGGTTTTTTTTATTTGATGGAACAAAACAGGTCGATAATCATTCATGATAATGATGGAAAATATTTTAATAAAATAAACAAACTTGGCCGAGGACCGAAGGAATATGATACTACTTTTGGTGTGGATGTTGACATTATTTCAGGTAATATCTCTGTTTTGGCTTCTAATAAAATCATAGAATATTCCTTAGATGGAGATTTTAAGAAAGTTGTGAATTATAGAGACAGTGATTTTTTAAGTAAACATTATATCATAGGATTTATAAAATCGGATTTGAATTATTATCTACTTTCAACAATCAACGATAGGTCTCAACATTCAGGCTTTTTAATTGATTCCACAGCAAGATTGTTACTAAGTGTTGAATATCCCCAAGAAGATTATGAAAAGGTTACCACTTATAGTGCTTTACTATCGATAATGGACCCTATGATATTTAGGCACAAAAATGTAGTACGAATTAAAAATGGCTTAAACAAATATATACTAACTATAAATGAAGATAATAGTATAGACACTGCCTACATTTTCAACTTTGGTAAATACGCACCTGATATTCTTAAAAGAGATCATTTTCGCTCTCATGCACCTTTCATCTGGAACAAGTTTTGGATTTTTGAAAGTGATCAGTATTTGTTTATGACATTTCATACCGGATCTCTATCTGAAAAGCCTGCTAAAATGTTTAAGAAGGGCGGTGCAAAAGGCGAATACGATTACAATTTTGAATGTTCGATATTTAACAAGAAAACGGGAGAGTTTCAATTCATACTTCAGCCTGAAATCAACCAACTAGGGTTTGTGGAGGACTTTGAAGGAGGCCCTGCTGTGTGGCCAAAATATGTGAGTTCAGACGGCTATATGATAACATATCTGTATGCGCACGAGTTTAAAGCCCATGCAGAGACACATAAAGTGTCGGATAAATTTAAGAATATTGCAGATAGTATCAAAGATACCGACAACCCGGTGATGGTAAGGGTTAAGCTTAAAAAATAATCATAAATATCAAGAGATTCTAATCAAACCTACTGTCGAATCAGCATTTTTTTTAAACAATAATTAAGAGAAATATTAATAATGTTTCATTATTTTTTGTAATGTTCTGATCAATAATCTAATCTGATGATTATTTTTTAATTTAATTGGAAATCCAACAGGAGATTGGGGTTTCGAAGATTTGCTATCATTTTTTACGCACACATCTCCGTAATTATTTGGTTAATTGGATTTTAATTGATATTTTTATATCTGTACTTTCCACTCATTATTTTGTAATTTGATAAAGGGTATGATTAAAAACCTCATTAGCCTAACAACATTACTGCTTCTACAATCTTGCAATAGTTCTAATTATCAAGTCAATGATTTTCGGGTATTGGATATTGAGGGCAATGTAGGGAAGGGGCGGGTTGCAAAAATTAGTGAGATTGCAGACGAAGTTCTCTATATACCATTAGAGACTAACAAAGAGTGTTTAGTGAATGAGCCCAATCGCGGTGTAAAATATTATTCGGGATTAATCTATATTGTTAGTTCTGAAAACCCTCAACACATAAAAATCTTTGACACAACAGGCAGATATATTCGCACTTTCAACAGGTTTGGAAGAGGCCCTCAAGAATATGATTATATTCAAAGACTAAGAATTGAAAGTTCAACAAAGAATCTTTTAATCAGTACCCCGACTAAACTATGCGAATATACTCCTGATGGAAACTTTATAAGAAGGACCCTTATACCTAATGTAGATTTTACTGACAAATATGGATTTCGTGAATTTATCAAATTAAATGATAATAGATTTGCATTATCGCTAAGCATAAATAAGAAATCAAAATACTCAGCCATTGTTATTGACTCTTTGTCGAATATAAAGGCTCTGGTAAAATATCCTGAATCAGAAATTGCTTTACAACAGAAAATATGGGGAAATATGTTTAATCCTTATATGTATAAATTTAGAAATCAGGTAAGAATAATCAATAGTAATGATGAGTATGTAATTAGCTTAAATGATGAAATTAAGCCTGATACAGCATTTGTTTTTAACTATGGCAAATATAAGATGACTGCAAACAATATCCACTACAGACCATCAATGAACGATAACTATATTGACAGGAGTTCACTGGTTTACGAAAGTGACAGATACCTTTTTATGCAATTTAATATGAGAGGCATTGCTAAAAAACACTTTGTCATATATTATGAGTACTCTAGCAAAATTAAGATATTTCCTATCGCCTATTCATATTTTGATAAAAAAACGGGGGTGTTTAATTTCATTTATCAGCCTGATAAAAACCAGTTTGGATTTGCAGATGATATTGTAGGAGGGCCAGCTTTATGGCCGATTGAAGTATCTGATGATGGTTATATGATCTGTTATTTTAACGCACTTGAACTATTAGAGTATGCTAAATCTTCAAAAGCATCTGATAGTTTTAAAAAAATTGCAAAGACCCTTAAAGATACCGACAATCCGGTGATAGTAAGGGTGAAGCTCAAAAACTAATCAAATCATTTCATTTCATTTTAACAATCACAACTACCGGATTGTCGTTTTCATCCAGTTTGGCAGCTATCTCTTTTACTTTTGCTGAACTAACACTGCTGTCTGCAAGAGTCTTGAATTTATCTGCCGGGTACATTGATAGAAGATAGTTATCAGAGCATTGTGAGTATGGCCAAAAGACGAAGCCAGTATCTATATCGTTTCTGAATCCCAGCTTTCCTTTAACGGGTTCTTTCATAAGTGTCAGCTTACCATCAACTTTGTTGAATATGCCACATACAATATTCCATCTTCTTTCATATGACTCTGTTTTTATCCCTCTGAAATTGAATTTTAAAAACAGATAATTACCGGACTCAATCACATCTCCTGACAGAGATATGTTATTGCTTGTTTTTGAACCGAGAATCTCTTTATAATTTGATTTGTTGTATGGCATTTTATATTTCCCATAATTGAATATAAAAGACTCTTCTAACTTCATATCTGTATTTAAAGAGTAAACTGTATCCATATCAACATCCCTGTGAATAATTCTTATTTTATTTTCAAAGCGAAGCAGGCTGGGTATTCGTGCTACATTCAGTTCAGAATTATCAGCAGGATTGTCAATTATCAACTTTACTTTCGATAACAAGTCAAAGGCAATCAGCGAATACTCAATCCCTTTATCAGCGCGCTGTTGAACAGAAGATAAATAAGTATTATCATCAAACTTTATACAATTTAAAAAATCACAACCTTTTAAATCCGGAATTTGTACACTTGAGATAAAATTCCCGTTTATATCATATTCTTTTAACATGCCAGAGTATGAAAAAATCGTAACGTTGCCATTTTGTGGATCAACATTAGCGTTTAAAATATCTGAATACTCCTCCGGTCCGCGACCTAGTCTGTTTATCGTAGAGAGGTATTTTCCGTTACTGTCGAAAATTTTAACATTTGTATTGTCAACCACATAAATATGTCCTTTCTCAAAAAAGACATATATAATCCCTCCATCAATAAGAGATTCCTTTTTAGTCTCCAACGGAATATATCTGATTTCGTCCGCAATTTGACTCAGATTGACAATCTCTCCTGTTCCAACTTTGGCAGCAATGTCTATTACCCTAGAATCAGTTTGCTCTGTGATTGGATTACAGCCAAAGCATAAGAAGAGAAAAACGCTTATGACTATTTCTCTGTAACTCTGCATAAAAGTATATATTTAGATTTCAGGTTTATATATTGATGCTAATATATAATTTTAAATTAATAAAAGAACACATTATCTACATAAACTGCTTATTCAGTTGATATTATCACAATAATTATACTGTTAAAAAACCTTCATAACCCTAATAAAATAAGGTGCCCGCAGAGATTTGAGTTTAGCGGACACCTATTGTGAAAATTTTTTATTTTAAGTGATTGATTACAGATAGTTTTCGTATGCACCCATGTCTAACAGGCCGTGACCGGAGAGGTTGAAGAGAATTACTTCGCCCAATTGGTTCGCTTTTGCTTTGAGTGCCCCATTGTAGTTTTCCATACCATTAAGTGTATAAAATTCCATCCACAACGTAATTATTAAGACAAAAAATGAATAATTTTCGTTTATAGACGAATTATTTGTATATTAGTGCAAAATATTTGGCTATGGAAGAATATTTCAAATTGCTGGAAAAGTATAACCTGTGGGGGAAAAAGTCGTTTGATTTTGGATTTAAGAGAGAAAGCTACACCCAAAAAATTATTGATTTTACAGGCACCAGACTTGTGAAAGTGCTTGTAGGACAACGGCGTTCAGGTAAAAGCTATATATTACGACAAGTAGCCGCGGAGTTAGTTTCACAAGGAGTCAACCCGGTTAATACTCTTATTATAAACAGAGAGTTCACTGACTTCGATTTCCTTAAAACCCACAAAGAGCTGGATGAGTTGATAAAAACTTATCTAACGGAGCTTAAGCCACAGGGCAGGGTTTACATTTTCATAGATGAAATTCAGAATATAGAACAATGGGAGAGGGTTGTAAATTCATACTCACAAGATTATTCAGACAGTTACGAATTGTTTATAACCGGTTCAAACTCAAAAATGTTATCCGGAGAGCTGGCCACTCTGTTGTCGGGGAGATATGTTAATATTGAAATTTTCCCACTGAGCTATAGTGAGTATCTGGGAATAACCAAAAAGGAGCCGGGGCGTATTAGCTATTCCGATTATATGAGTAGTGGGGGTCTGCCGGAATTATTTTTATTAAACAACCCGGAACTAAAGCAAAACTATGTATCTGCCGTCAAGGATACTGTGTTGCTAAGGGATATAATCCAACGTAATAATATAAGGGAGCCAAAGTTACTTGAGGATCTCTTTGCCTTCTTAGTCAACAATGCATCAAATCTTATCTCAATCCCTAACATAGTTAAGTATTTTAAGAGTAAAGGAAGAAAAATAGGTTATGATATTGTCTCTACATACATTGGCTATATAGAGGATTGTTTCCTTATTCATAAGTGTGACAGGTATGACATCAAAGGTAAGGAGACTTTAACCGGCAATGCTAAATACTATGTAAATGACTTGTGTTATAAAAACTATCTATATCCGGGATTTGGATATGGCTATGGTTACCTGGTAGAGAATCTGGTTTATTTGCATTTGAAGCGGGCTGGTTTTAGTGTCTATGTAGGATCTCTCAGAGGTAAGGAGGTAGATTTTGTTGCAAAAAAGGCCGATCGCATAGTATATCTGCAGTGCTCATATATGTTAACCGACCAAGCAACAGTTGAGCGGGAGTATTCGGCTCTTGAGGCGATAGATGATAACTTTGAAAAAGTAGTGGTATCGCTTGATGATGTTGTGCTTCCTTTGCGGGGCGGAATTAAGCATATCAGAGCATGGGAGTTGTTTAATGAATAACTTATCTTTAAAAATGAATATTCAAGTCTTTTAAAGACTATAATTTATCAAATTCAATTCTTGATGATCTGCCTTGAATGTAACCTAAAAAATGAAATCTTTCTTCAACACGAAACTTTACTTTTTCTTTTATTTTCTCCTCTAATGAATGGAATTTGTCCGGGTGAATTGATTTTAAAACAGGATGATTTGGGAAAGAAAATTCTACTTCAATAACATCTCCATTTACAGCAACAATATAAACAATGCTTAAATCTAGCCCACTGTGAGCTTTAAATTTGTTTATTTCATCACTGTTAAAAACCTCTTTGAATGCATAAATAACCTGAGTTTTATCAATAAACTCAGCAGCATAATGTAGTTGAGCTATTGGTGCAGGTTCGCCATTTGGAAGATATTGCGTTGTGCGAAATTTTGTGTTGTTCACATTGCTTAACCGGAAGTAATTACTTATCCCATTAGCACCCACTAATGCTACTTTGTATTCGTAATTACAGCTAACAATACTTGTTCTGTCTGTATAATAATCAGATGTTTGAGCTTTAGCAATGTAATAAGCGATGATGCTAAAAATCATTAATAAAAGTAATCTTTTTTCCATAATTATTGTAAACTACTTACTTTGTAAAAATACTATCTATATTATTAAAATTTCTGTGATCAGGATTATCTGCATATGTGTTATACGGAGCTCCAAGATACGTAACAAAATTAGAAATAAGCTCATAATTATGTGAGGTAGGGCTGCTTATATATGGGTTAAAAGCATTTTCCCAATCATTATAATTCCCATAAAGCGAAGTTGTTAGATTATATTCAACTGCATATTTATACTCGGCCATAAATGCTTCAATTTCGTTGTTCAAATAACAGCTACTACTTATACTTCCATTTTTATTTTGAAGAGCGTGGACTAATTCATGAATTAGCTTTAATTGAGGAATATTACCATCACAATTCCAGAATATTGTATTAGTTGAACTTCTGAAAACACTAAATGCAAGCAATGAAGGGTCATATCTAAATTTAATATTTGATGGCTTCAGGGCTGCTAAAAGCTTGCTACCATATGTTGTATTACTAATCAAATCTAATGTGGGTCTAAGTCTCTCATTGCTTGTTTTATCTAAATTCCAAGAACTGTTTGGGTAACTATAGGTTTTATTTATTGCACCATAGCCTCCTCCTTCACCTTCTGATTCGCTAGGTGTTGGGGGGATATAAATCTGTTCTTCCCAGATATTATCCCACAAGCCAATATAATTGCCAGTCGAAGATATAATTACATCATCTAGTACTCTGTACCAAGATCCGCATAAAGGACAAAGTCCAGTATATAAATCTTGTACTGCTAATCCATAACCACATATTTCGCAATCTATTGATTTACTTTTTATTGGAGCGTAAAGTTTTACATAGAAATCCTCCGATTTAGTAAATGATGAACTAGTAAGCAATTTAGCTTCAGAGTATTTGCCGTTTTTACACAAAATTGAATGGCGTATGTCTCCGTTTAAGTCAGAATAAAGCACTAGCCCATTAAATTCAGTTATATCTAAATAATCTGTCCTAGTTTCAATATCTCTATTAAACTGTGTGAACCATATCATTGTTACAACAAAGAAATCATATGTCTTACTTCTTTTATTTTCTCTGATTATTAAGTATTGATTTACTGTCGATAATTTAATTAAAGACCCAATTGAAGTTGGAATACTGAATGAGTCTATTATCTCAGCACGACTATATGTACCATCAAGATCTATTGGAACTTGAGTAAATGCGATACTGTTACACTGAAGATGTTTTGCCAGATTCCATTTTAGGTTATCATCGTAAATAATATTTGAATAACCATCAGTTTTTTTGGTTATTGGGGATATACTATAGTCACTAAGGTCCACTCTTCGTAATCCATTATGATTATTTTTCAAAAAAGTTGATTTTGCATTTTCAATATGATATAATTTAAATTCTGATGCTTCCTTTTGACAAGAACTTAAAAACGAAATTGTTAAAGCTATTAATGGCAGAATTATTTTTTTCATTTTGTTATTTTTCGTTTAAACTTGACCTGCTCTCCAAAAAAAACGGGCACCCAAAATTAGAGTTGTAGGCATTAACTAATATACAGCATCTTACACTAATACAAATGTATTAGAAATAAATATTTTAAACAAAGTTTATTAATTGCATATTATTCATTACGTGCTAATTAGTGCTATAATTACACTGGTAAAAAACATTCAAATCCCTAATAAAGTAAGGTGCCCGCAGAGATTTGAACTCTGCGGACACCTGTGGTAAAATTTCTTGTTTTAAGTGACTGATTACAGGTAGTTTTCGTATGCACCCATGTCTAACAGGCCGTGACCGGAGAGGTTGAAGAGAATTACTTCGCTCTTTCCGCTCTCTTTTGCTTTGAGTGCCTCCCTGATGGTTGCTGCGACGGCGTGGGTTGACTCGGGTGCAGGGATTATGCCCTCTGTTTTTGCAAAGAGGAGGCCGGCTTTAAAGGTCTCTTCCTGTTCAATAGCACATGAGTTGATGTAACCGTCGGATTTAAGCTGGCTTACCAGCTGGCCGCCGCCGTGGTAGCGAAGCCCTGCTGCGTGAATCTGTTCGGGCTGAAAGTCGTGGCCGAGGGTGTACATTGGTATGAGTGGGGTCATGCCGGCTGTGTCGCCAAAGTCGTATTCCAGTTTGCCACGTGTAAGCTTAGGGCATGCGGCGGGCTCTGCTGCAATAAATTCGGTTGGAGTTCCGTCTGTAAGTCTGTGACGCAGGAAAGGGAATGTTATTCCGGAGAAATTTGAACCTCCTCCAAAACAGGCTATTACCTTATCAGGATATTCTCCTGCCATTGCCATCTGCTTCTCTGCCTCAAGTCCAATGATTGTCTGGTGTAAAAGTACGTGGTTGAGAACGCTTCCAAGAGTGTATCGTGTATCTGGGGTGGTTACGGCCATCTCCACTGCCTCAGAGATTGCCATTCCAAGGCTTCCTCCACATGTGGGATCTTCGGCCAGCACCTTTCTGCCATATTCGGTCAGGTTGGTTGGTGATGGATGAACCTGTCCGCCGTAACTGTTAATCACTATTTTTCTGTATGGCTTCTGTTCAAAGCTGCGCTTTACCATAAACACAACCAGATCTATACCAAAGTATTGGCAGGCGATGCTCATTGCAGAGCCCCACTGGCCAGCTCCGGTCTCTGTTGTTAGTTTTTTAATACCCTGTTTGTTGTTGTAATATGCCTGAGCAATTGCTGTGTTGAGTTTGTGTGACCCAACGGGGCTTACGCTTTCGTTTTTGAAAAAGATTTTTGCAGGTGTGTCAAGTGCCTTTTCGAGAGCTGTGGCTCTGACCAGAGGTGTGGGTCTGTATATTTTGTATAGATTAATTACCTCTTCGGGGATATCTATCCATCGCTCAGCTGAAAATTCCTGTTTTACCAACTCTTTTGCAAACAGCCCCTCCATTTCATGGGGTTGCAGAGGTTCTCTGGTTTGTGGGTTTAACAGTGGTTTGGGTCTGCTGGGCATATCTGCCACAATGTTATACCACCGTTGAGGAATTTCGCTTTCGCTTAACTGGAACTTTTTGGTTGTCTTCATCGCTAAAGAGATATTAAATGTGAATAAAAAAAGAGGCCCGATGCGTGAGCATCGGACCTCGTGTATTTGTTAAATTATTATTAATCTAATTCTGGCTTAACATACATATAGGGGTGTACTCACAAATCGTTCTGATTTGTGCCACCACCACATTTGTATGTTCAGATTTCTTTTCATTGTTTAACGTGGCAAATGTATAAAAAAATGGTTACGGTTGATAACTTTTTTTTGATTAATTTCTATTTTCTTATTGCTTTTACTATTCTGTCTTTCCCAAAAAGGTCTTTAATTATCTCAATTTCTGTAAAGTAATCGTCAGAAAAAAGCTCTGCCGTTTGCCTTCCGAATTGTTCGTTAATCTCCGTTAAAATTGCTCCTCCCGGCTTTAGCTTTTGTACTGCAAGGGAGGCAAGGGCCTCATAAAAGAGAAGAGGTTTGCTGTCAGGAACAAACAGGGCAAGATGAGGTTCAAAATCGGTTACATTTGGCCGCATCACCCCTTTTTCGGTTTCGGTTACATAAGGGGGGTTGCTCACTATAAGGTCGAATTGATCTTGCATTGTGACAAATTTATTGGTCAACAGATCGGGAGCCTGTTCAGGGGCAGATTTTAGCAGATCGTACTTGAAAATGAAATGCCGGGAAGAGGGTTTAAGGTTCTCTGTTGTTACTTCAAGTGCATCTGAAGAGATATCGCATGCAAAGATTGTGGCATCAGGGAACTTTGCCGAAAGGGTTGCTGCAATACATCCGGAACCACATGCGGCATCAAGAATATTTATCTCAGAAAACTGCTTTTCAGAATCTGTAAGGTATTGTGATGCGGCAAGAACAAGCTCTTCTGTCTCTGGTCTTGGGATTAACACACCTTCGCGTACCACAATTTTCAGTCCGCAAAACTCCTGATATCCAATTACGTACTGCAAGGGGCGGGCGGCAGCAAGTTGCTGCAGAGCACTTTCGAGCTGCAACAGATGTTCCGGAGCAATTGCGCCAAAGGGCTCAACAAACGGCTCATAAGAGCTTATCCCGCAAAAGTGCTCCAATAGCCTTACGGCTATCGCCCGCCCCTCCTCATTCGGATAGAGGTGTGAAAGACGTGCCTTTGTCAGTTCTATAAACTCTTTGTAAACCAATTGATGTTATTTTTAACCTGTAATGTTACTCTGCTTTATAAATTGTACCTTCTTTGAATTTGTTAAATTTCAATCGCCCACAAATTACCACTCAGATCGGAAAAATATAGGGTGTTATTTTCATTCACGATATTGCCCAATATGGGAGATCCGATATTTACTCTCCATCTGAATACACCTGTCTTTGCATCAACACTATACAGGTATCCGTCGTTTGCACCAAAGTAGATAATATTATCAAGCAATAGCGCGCCACTCTCAACGGTCATCTGAAAGTCCTTTGTGTATGGCGCGGTGTAGATCAGCCCCGGATTTGTCTTAAAGTTCCACAACTCTTTGTACCCATTCTCGCGGTCAAACGCAACAACCCCTTTGTCTGTTGTTCCAACCACAAAAAGTTTGTCTGTTACAACTGGGCGGGAGTTATTGTTTATGGTGTAGTTAATCTTGTGTTTTAGATGCTCCTCTCCTGTTTTTGGGTCAACCTCCATAATATAATCTGGTGAAGCGTAATAGAATTTACCCTTAAAGTGTACAGGCGAGTTGTCTGCAATCCTTGTGTCATCATCACGTTTCTGCCAAAGAAGATCACCTGTTTTGGCATCGTGGGCAAACCTTCCGGTCCAGTAAGCAGCAGTCAGCAAAACTCCCGATTCGGGCTCTACAATTGGCGAAGCTGTTGTACAAACCCCGCCTCTCCAGGAGGTGTTCTTCCAGACAATATCACCACTCTTTGCATCAAGAGCAGTAAGAAAATGGCCGTGACCGGCATAGACCACGCCATTGTGCACAGTCACGCCCTGATTATATGTAGGGTGAAGCTCTCTCTCCCTTAACTTTTTGCTCCACACTATATCCCCCGTAAGGCCGTTTACTGCATAGAGAGTACCCTCAACATCACATGTAAAGATTACCCCATCAAACAATGCCATATTGTTTTTAACCGAGTTATTTATGGCTCTCCTCCATGCAACTTTACCGCTCGCTTTATCAACTGCAATAATTGCACTGCCACCTCTGCCATTGTCATCATACGTTGTCGTTATAACCAACTCTCCGGTAATAACAGGAGAGGTCATAAAGGTGTTAAAACCGTTTGATGAAACCCACTCTACCCTTCTTGGAAAGTGCTCCTCTTCATCGATTGCTTTTACCCTTGAATTAACAATATTCCCGTTGGCAAAACGAACTCTGAGGTTCAGCCCCTTTTCGGAAGTGCCCGTTTTATCATCAATTGATACCCCTTTAATCTTGCCCCTCCAGCTCCAGTCACTAACTCTTTCCAGCGGATACTCACCGCTCTCCGAAACAACTGTAACACTCTCCGTTTCGTATGCAGTATCATAAACATTTGCAACAACTTCCACACTCTTGTTTTGCCCCATAAACCAGCCGGCAACAGCATGATTTTTAAGTGATGCAAGGCGAATTTCAGATGAGATATCACCTTCGCGGGTAATGGAGATCACTCTGAAAGAGGATGGTGTGTGGTCGATGCCTCCCTTGTTGGGCGACATTGAGCAGATTGTTGTAACGCCTGTTTTTTCCGATTTTTCAAAGAGGTTAACATGATAGTGAGCGTAGAGGTACGCCTTGAGGTTGTATTTAAGGAGGTCAACTGATACACTCTCTCCCTTGAGTTTAAAATCATCTGCATATCCCACAAAATGGTGGTCGATAAGCACTACTGGGGTGCCCGGCTTTACAGCCTCAAGGTCTTTTATCATCCATGAGTAAATATCATCTGCAGTATAAGAAGGCTTTCTGTCACCATAAATAACAGGAATATTTACAAAGTGAACCCCCTTACTGTTAAACGAATACCATACGGGGCCAAATAGCTTTTCATAAAGCTCCTCTCCGTATTCGCCGTCAACAAGGTCGTGATTCCCCAGCGAATAGACTGCTCTTACACCAAGTTTTTCGGTTGTGAGCTCCCTTGAATGGAATTTAAGACCGTTTTCATAACATATATCTCCGTTAAAAAGCACAAAATCAGGTTTATTAAAAGCTACATAGTCCTTTAAAACCTCAACCCAATCTTTATGAATTCTGGCCTCGGTATCCCCAAGGTGCAAAAAACTGAGCACACCCGGCGAATCCTTTTCTACTCTGAACTGAACATTTAACAGGTCCACTTTTGTGCCTCTCTTTTGTTGCATCACAGCCAGTGGCACGTAGAAAGAGCCCTTTTGACGGAATCCGTCAGGAGTAGTCATAAAGACAAATCGGCTCCTCTCTTCGGTCGTAATCCTGAACTCCCCCTTAGTGTTGCTTTTTACAATATTGAATCCGTCCGAAATTACTACATCGGCAACACCTCTGCCCCTTTCGTCAGTAACTCTGCCCGAAACAACCTCACCCTTTGATTGCGAAGGGCGGGCGGCTGTAGCAGATTCCGGATTGATAACGGAAGCAGCAAATGTGATTGCAGTAATTAAAACATAAGAGAAAAACCTGTTCATAGCACAAAGAATTAGTAATCAAAAATAACCACGAAAAAAAACCAACTACCCAAGCAGTTGGTTTAAAAACTCCCGGATAGTCATCCCCGCCGCCCGCACCTGTTGCGGCACCAGGCTCATCTCGGTCATCCCCGGAACAGTATTTATCTCAAGGAAGAATATCTCATCCCCCCTGACAATATAATCGACCCTAACAATACCTTTACATCCAAGATATCTGTAAATTTTGTGAGAAGCCTCAACTACCCGATCACTCAGCTCACCGGAAATCTCAGCGGGGCAAATCTCCCTTGAAGCCCCAAGGTACTTCGCCTCGTAGTCAAAAAATTCATTATTGGAAATAATCTCAGTAACAGGCAGCCTAACTAATTCTCCCTCATATTCGTACACACCATTGGTCATCTCCCTTCCCTGAATGTACTCCTCAACCAAAACGCTTTCATCCTCCTTGAACGCACTCTCTATCGCATCATTCAAATCCTCAAGCCTCTTAACCTTTGTCACCCCAAAGCTGCTACCGCCGTTATTGGGTTTAACAAAGAGCGGCAAACCAAGTCTGGCAACAATATCATATGCATTGTAACTGTCACCTCTTCTTATAAACTGCTCTCGGGCAAGATTGATTCCTGTATCACGCAAATAACATTTACAGGCATATTTATCAAATGAAATTGCAGAGACAGTTGCCGAACAGGTTGAAAACTTCATCCCGATCATTTCGAAATAGGCCTGCAAAAGACCATTCTCTCCCGGAGTCCCGTGAATCATAATAAGAGCCTTATCAAACTTAACCCTTCTGCCCCCTATCCCCGATTCATCAGGAATTACAAATGAGAAATCTGCCTTATCTATAAGGTAGCTTTTATCCTCTGAGTATAAAACCTTCCAGTCTGCACCCCTCATTAAAACCTCGTAAACCAGATATCTCTCTCTGTCAAGATGCTCTGCTATATGTTTGCCACTCTTAATCGAAACCTCATACTCCGAAGAGTCTCCTCCGTATATAAGTGCAATTATCTTTTTTGTCATAAAATAAAAAACCGTAATTAGTTAAAGAAAAACGGATCCCTGCCCGATGAGGTTCCCTCCAGCTCCTCGTCACCACCTGTACACCTTAAGTCTGCAGAGAACCCGGCAGGTGCAGTAAAGGTATCCATCACCGATATACCCAGAGAGCCATCCTTCAGAACCTTCTGCATAAAGAGACCCCATATAGGCAATGCCATATTTGAACCACCTCCAAGCGATAAACTTTCGAAGTGAACCTGTCTGTCTTCAGCTCCAACCCACACACCTGCAGTAAGTCTTGGCATAAAACCGATAAACCATCCGTCACTCTGGTCATTTGTTGTTCCGGTCTTTCCCGCAAGGGCACCCTCAGGAATATATTTGTAACGCAGTCTCCCGGCTGTACCTTCATTAACAACACCCTGCATCAGGTTTACCATAAGATATGCAGTCTCCTCGCTTATTGCCTCTTTTTTTCTGGCCGTAAAATTACTCAGTACATTTCCTGACTTATCTTCAATTCTCAGAACAAACAAAGGGTCAATATGCACCCCCCTGCTGGGATAAGTATTGTATGCGCCTACCATTTCGAAAAGTGTAAGGTCTGCTGGTCCCAAACATAAAGAGACCACAGGATCAAGAAAACTTTTAATACCCAGTTTACGACACATATCAACCAGAGCAAACGGGCCGAATTGCCTCATCAGATATGCAGAGATATTGTTGCTGCTTCGGGTAAGACCCCATTTGAGAGTAACACTTTTGCCAATCCACTCCTCCTTATCGGTACTTTCGGGTGTCCATGTAGTGTCACCAACTATAAAGGTTTGAGGAACATTAACAACCTTGTAACAAGGAGTATACCCCTCCTGCATTGCAAGGGTATAGAGGAATGGTTTGATTGTTGACCCCACTTGTCTTTTTGCCTGTCTGGCATTGTCATATTTAAAGTACCTGTAGTTGGGGCCACCTACATACGCTTTAACAAATCCCGTCTGCGGCTCAACTGCCATAAATGAAGCCCTCAGGAACGACTTGTAATACCTTATTGAATCGTTAGGTGACATAACAGTATCAACGCTACCCCTCTTATTCCATGAAAATACAGTCATTTTAACCGGCTTTTTAAAACTCTCCTCAATCTCCTTTTCCGAAGCCCCTGCAGCAGACATCATCCTGTATCTGTCGCTCCACCTTCTTGCCTGCCTCATTATATTGTCTGTAATATTTTTGGGCACATCATTAGAAAATGGCCTGTTGTTCTTCCACCTGAGATCGTTAAAAAACACACGCTGCAACTCTCCTCCCAAATGCTCGGCAATAGCCTCCTCGGCGTAGCGTTGCATTTTTGAATTTATAGTAGTATAAATCTTAAGCCCCTCTTTGTCGAGGTTGTATTTGCTTCCGTCAGGTTTCAGGTTTTTGTTGAGCCATCCGTAAAGAGGGTCATCTCTCCAAAGAGTAGAATCTGCCTGAAAATCCTCATACTGGCGGTAATCAGAACGCTTTGGCTCATGAGCATTCATGACTCTGCGAAGCATATCCCTGAAATAGGGGCCCAGACCCGAATTGTGATCCTGCTGAGTATATGAAAGAGTGATCGGTATCTGTACGATTGAATCATATGCAGCCCTCTCAAGAAATCCGTATTTTCTCATCTGATTAAGTACGTGATTTCTTCTGGCAAGTGATTGTTCAGGGTTTATAACGGGATTGAACCTTGTTGGTTTGTTTACCATTCCTACCAAAAGCGCACCCTCTTCTACCGTGAGCTGTGAAGGGTGTTTGCCAAAAAAAGTGTTGGCTGCAGCCCTTATTCCATATGCATTACTGCCATAAAAGACAGCATTCATATACATACTCAGAATCTCCTGTTTTGTATAATTTCTCTCCAGTTTCACTGCGGTAATCCACTCCTTAAATTTTGACACTCCAAGCTTAAAAACTCTGGCACCCGGGAAATTTGTCTTTACCGTATCTCTTGGGAAAAGCGTCTTGGCCAGTTGTTGGGTCAGGGTACTGCCACCACCACCCGAACGTGTTCTTCCCAACAATATCGATTTGACCCCTACCCTGGCAAGGCTTCTGAAATCAATGCCACTATGGTTGTAAAAACGGACATCTTCTGTAGATATTAAAGCATCTACCAAAGATGGAGAGAGTTCGTCATAGGTAACAAAAGATCTGTTTTCGACATGAAAGGTTGTGAGTATCTCTCCGTCTTCTGAGATAATCTCTGTCGCTAGATTATTCTTAGGATCCTCCAGCTCTTCAAAGGAGGGAATATCAGAAAAAACCCCCACCATAAGGAGTGTAACAATCAGTATGACAAAGGGGCTAAGCACCGCTATCCAAAACCATTTAATCAGCTTTTTTCTCTTTGCAATATCCATTTTTTGAATCTTTTTCCCGGTCCGTTGAATGGCAAAATTAGAAATAAAAATTTTGATAATCCCTTAATTTATCCTTTACTTTGCGGCATCAAGGATTATTTTCATCTATGGGAGAGAACTTAGTTATCGTTGAGTCTCCGGCTAAAGCCAAGACTATCGAAAAGTTTCTGGGCAGCGGATTTACGGTCAAATCAAGTTTCGGTCATATTCGGGATCTTTCAAAAAAGAACCTCGGAATAGATATTGAAAACGGATTTGAGCCCGATTATCTTATTTCAGACGACAAAAAAAAGGTTGTATCTGAGCTTAAGGCTCTTGCAAAAAAAGCACAGACAGTCTGGCTTGCATCCGATGAGGATCGCGAGGGAGAGGCTATTGCATGGCACCTTTTCAAGACGCTGGAGCTAAACCCCGAAAACACAAAAAGAATTGTATTTCACGAAATTACAAAAGACGCTATATTAAACGCCATTGAGAATCCAAGGGAAATAGATATGAACCTGGTAATGGCACAACAGGCAAGGAGAGTTTTAGACAGACTCGTTGGATTTGAGCTATCTCCTGTTTTGTGGAAGAAGGTGAAACCAAAACTCTCTGCAGGCAGGGTACAATCTGTTGCACTAAGATTAATAGTTGAAAGAGAGAGGGAAATTCAACAATTTTCAGCCAAATCACAATTTAAGATAGAGGGCATTTTCAATCCCGAAGGTCAGGCAAAGTCCGTTAAAGTAAACGCAGAGATACCTGAAAGATTCGAAAATGAAGAGGCTGCTCTCAAGATTTTAAATAATTGCATCGATGCTCAGTTTAAAATCTCAGACGTAGAAGAGAAGGAATCAAAGAGAACACCTCCGCCACCGTTTACAACCTCGACCCTTCAGCAGGAGGCCTCCAGAAAACTCGGCTTTTCACTCAATCAGACAATGAAGAGCGCACAGAATCTCTATGAGTCGGGATATATTACATATATGCGTACCGATTCGGTTAACCTTTCAAAAATGGCCATTGCATCAGCTAAACAGGTAATAACAGATCTGTACGGCAAAGAGTATTCAAAAACCCGCCAGTATGCGACCAAAAGCAAAGGGGCTCAGGAGGCACACGAAGCCATCAGGCCAACATATATGAGCAATCAGGATATCGATGCCTCTCCACAGGATAAAAGACTATACAACCTAATCTGGAAAAGGACTCTCGCGTCACAGATGTCAGACGCAACAATTCAGAGGACACAAATATCAATTTCAGCATCTACCCTTAAACAGAAATTCGAAGCAACTGCCGACAGAGTAACATTTGACGGATTTTTGAAGGTTTATATGGAATCCAAAGATGATGACTCATCGGAAGATTCACACGAAATGCTTCTTCCTGCCCTGACTAAGGGTCAGCAAATGGATCAGATATTAATTAAAGCTACCGAGAAGTTTACCCAGAAACCACCAAGATATACAGAGGCAAGTCTGGTGAAAAAGCTCGAGGAACTTGGCATAGGAAGACCCTCTACTTATGCACCAACAATCTCTACCCTAAGTCAGAGAGGTTATATTGTTAAGGATAACCGTCCGGGTCAGGAGAGAAACTACAAAGAGATTGTTCTGGAAAAAAGAGAAATTTCATCTGCCTTAAAAACAGAGATCTGGGGAGTAGAAAAGTCTAAGTTGTTCCCCGAAGACATAGGGATTCTTGTAAACGATTTTCTGGTGGAGAATTTCCAGTCAATAATTGATTACAATTTTACAGCCGGTATTGAGGAGGACTTCGACCTGGTTGCAGAAGGAAAGCTCGTATGGAACAAGCTAATCTCTGACTTTTACAAACCTTTCCATTCAAGGGTTGATGAAACACTTACTATTTCGAGACCTGCAAGTGCCGAAAGAGTTCTTGGTACTGAGCCTAAAAGTGGTAAAAAAGTACTCGTCAGACTTGGCCGCTTTGGCCCTTTGGCTCAGATAGGCGAAAATGATGATCCTGAAAAACGTTTTATGAGCCTTGCCAAAGGTCAGCTCATTGAGACCATAACACTTGAGGAAGCACTCAAACTTTTTGATCTTCCAAGAGTTGCGGGGACATATAACGGACAGGAGGTTGTATGTGCAATAGGAAGATTCGGCCCATACATCAGGTACAACGGATCATTTATATCTCTTGGGAAAGACAACGACCCTCACACAGTAACTCTGGAAAAATGTATATCTTTAATCGAGGAACATAGCACCAAAGAGGCTAAAAAAAGCATTAAAAGCTTTACTGAAGATGGGATAGAGATACTGAACGGCCGTTTTGGAGCATACATTAAAAAAGGCAAGAATAACTACAAGATTCCAAAGGGGGTAACTCCTGAATCTATTGATCTTGAAATGGCCAGGGATATTATTGCAAAAGCAGATTCAAACGGAAAGAGCCGTAAAAAAAAATAGTTCCACTCAATAAATAATTTCTGATATGGAATTCAACTACTCCATTGAAGTAATCCCGGCTGCCGCCGTAAGCGAGGCAATCTCGGGTACTCCTGCATTGATAATTGACACAACAGGAAACGACGAAATGGCAAAATTGCTTGGAGCTCTTCATGCTGTGAGCAACAAAAAGGTGTATTACACCCGCCCCGGAATAAACGGACTTTCAAAAACTCTTTCTGTAGCAGAACAAGCAGGCATTACATCTATTGTTATGGGAGGTAAAAGTGTACCTGACTACTCGAAATTTTTACCAGACACTTCATATTCAGCAGCCCTTATTGCACCAGGAAGCTCTTCAGAAGATACCTGTGGCCTGTTAAAAGAGATTTTAACAAACACAAATACATCTGAATTTGCACATATTGCATATCAGACATACCGATACGACTCTTCACTACTAAGAAATCTTAAAGAACGACAATTCGAAGAGATCAGGCTTGGAGAGTTAAGAAAAGAGATATCACTTGCCGAACCCCTCCTGAGAAATAAAGAGTATGTTTTTATTGATCTACGCTCTGTACGATTTAGTGACTTTCCCGATAATGACACCCACTCCCCTAACGGTCTGTATGCCGAGGAGATCTGTCAATTAGCCAGATACACCGGAATGGGCCAGAGAGTAAAACAGATCCACCTGTTTGGATATCCTTCCAAATCTAAAGCGGAATCACCATCATCTCAGCTTACCGCCGAGGTTCTTTGGCATCTGACAGAGGCTCTTGCCACAAATAAAGATGAAGATCCGGCTTCTTCAGGAAAAGAGGAGCAATTTTTAAGAAAAATTGTAAGTATGGGCGAACACGGGCAGGATATTGTCTTTGTAACCAGCTCTTCAACCGGGCGTTGGTGGATGGAGGTTCCTGAGATTAAAACAGGTAAAAATCAATATATTCCATGTTCTTATTCGGATTATATGTCAGCCTGCACAGGAGACGTACCAATCAGGTGGCTTTTCTTTTTTCAAAAAATAAATCCGAATTAATTATAATTTATTATTATATTTGTAATCAGACATTATATCTTTTACCAATATGCCAAAATATCAGATTGATCAGATAGATCAAAAGATTCTGTCATTTCTTGTTAAAAATGCAAGGATGCCATTTCTTGAGATAGCCCGCGAATGTGGCGTCTCCGGAGCTGCTATTCACCAGAGAGTTAAGAAGATGGAAAACTTAGGAATTATAACCGGTTCACGTCTTCTTGTAAAGCCTCAGACTTTGGGGCTTAATGTATGTGCCTTTGTAGGAGTGAGTCTGGCTCAGGCAAACCATTATCCTTCTGTAATTGAAGCACTGAGAAACATCCCTGAGGTTGTAGAGTGTCACTTCGTAACCGGGAAACATGCACTGATGTTAAAAATTTATTGTCAGAATCATGACCACCTTATGGAGATTCTGATTAACACAATCCAGAACATCCCTTCAGTTGAGCAGACCGAGACCTTTATATCTTTGGATCAAGCAATTGAGAGACAGGTGTGGGTAAAGGACTATCCCGGCAAAGCCTCAGCAGTTAAGAAACGCTAAGAATTGCCTCTGCAAGCACAAGATCTTCCGGCTTAGTGATCTTTATGTTCACCACCTTACCGTTAGTAAGGTGGATTTTTGTACCCATACTTTCAACAACTGAGGCATCATCGGTAAAGACAGGGTTATATGCACGGTCGTATGCCTTTAAAAGTATATCAGAATGAAACACCTGAGGAGTCTGCACAAAGCGGTACTCCTCTCTTTTTACAACAGAAGAAGCCTCTCCGGCAACTATTCTCATTGAGTCAGCCGGCTCAAGTACAGGTATCACAGCGCCCTTTTCCTCTGCCAAATTATACAGATTCTCTATAAAATCTTTAGTTATAAACGGACGGACTCCATCATGAACAGCAACCAGGGCTCCGGACTCAACATATTTGAGAGCATTTTTGACAGAATGAAATCTTGTTATGCCTCCTGACACAAGTGTATGACGAAATGTAAGCCTGTTTTCAAAACAATAGCTTTTCCAGTACTCTTTATAATCAGATGGCAGTACGATAATTATCTCAACCGGATAAGATAGCGAGAGAAACTTCTCAATAGTGTGAACAAGAACAGGTTTGTCTCCCAAATTTAAAAATTGCTTGGCAATATCTCCACCCATCCGGCTACCGCTGCCCCCGGCAACAATTACTGCAAAATGTTTCATATTGTTATTCGTACACTATCAGTATCTAAATATAGGTATTCACCTCAACAAAAGTAGGTATTTATTATAGATTTTAGTAATTTTGTCACCATTTACAGGATATGGACAACAAAACAATCAAAAGGGCGTTAATCTCGGTTTATCATAAAGAGGGGATTGACATTATCGCAAAATTACTCAATGATTTAGGGGTTGAAATACTCTCTACGGGCGGGACCTATGACTTTCTGACAGATATTGGCATCCCGGTCACAACTGTAGAGCATATAACCTCGTATCCCTCTATTCTCGGGGGACGAGTTAAGACACTCCACCCAAAAGTATTCGGAGGAATTTTAGGCAGACGGGATAACAGCCAGGATCTTTCACAGCTTGCGGAATATGGAATTCCTGAGATAGATCTGGTGATTGTAGATCTCTACCCTTTTGAAAAATATGTTGCATCTAAAGCTCCTCATCAGGAGATTATAGAAAAGATCGACATCGGAGGCATCTCTCTTATCAGGGCAGCTGCCAAAAATTATAAAGATGTCATAATCGTTCCTTGCAAAGAGCTCTATCCACATCTCACATCTGTTTTAAATGAGAGCAAAGGTGTTACAACTCTGCAACAGAGAGAGTATTTTGCAATGTGGGCTTTCAAAGTAAGTTCACATTACGATACCGCTATTTTTAAATATTTCAACAGAGAGGGGCAAGTGGAGGCATTCCGTGAGAGTCAGGAAGAATCGGTACACCTCCGTTACGGAGAGAACCCTCACCAAAGTGCCAGATTCTACGGACCATCATCCGGAATACCTGTTCAACTTCACGGTAAAGAGATCTCTTACAACAACCTGTTAGATATAGAAGCAGCAATTGAATTAATTTCTGATTTTGAAGAGACTACTGTTGCTATTTTAAAACATAATAATGCGTGTGGATGTGCCTCACGTAAAACTGTAAAAGAGGCCTGGGATGCAGCACTTGCAGCAGACCCGGTATCTGCATTCGGTGGAATCATCGTTTCAAACCGCGTGATAGACGCTGCAGCCGCAGAGGAGATGAACAAAATATTCTTTGAGGTGGTTATCGCACCTGAATATACCATGGAGGCTCTCGATATCCTTAAACAGAAGAAAAACAGAATCATACTCACCGATAACGGAAATCTGGTCACAAAAACAAAATTTAGGTCGCTGCTGGGAGGAGTTCTCGAACAGGAGAGAGATACAGCTACCGAAACCCCATTGTCACTTACAACTGTTACAAACAAAAAGCCTTCCGAAAAGGAGATTGCAGATCTTGTTTTTGCCAACAAACTTGTAAAACACTCCAAATCAAACGCGATTGTTTTAGCGAAAGACTCCTCACTTATTGCTTCTGGCATAGGACAGACATCTCGTGTAGATGCACTAAAACAGGCAATTGTGAAGGCAGGTGCTTTCGGTTTCTCGCTTGATGGAGCGGTTATGGCATCAGATGCTTTCTTCCCTTTTCCGGATTGTGTTGAGATTGCTCATAAAGCAGGAATCACAGCAGTTATTCAACCCGGCGGTTCTGTAAGGGACGATGAAAGCACAAGCTATTGCAATGATAATAACGTTGCAATGGTTACAACTGGAATTAGACACTTTAAACACTAGAGAAAAGATATTATGGCATTCTCATTTTTGACACAAGAGCTGGCGATAGACCTTGGAACTGCCAATACAATAATACTCATGAACGATAAAATTGTCGTAGATGAGCCATCTATTGTAGCTATAGACCAGAACACCGGAAAACCCATTGCATTCGGGCAAAAGGCCAGAATGATGCACGGTAAGACTCATGCAAACATAAAAACTATAAGACCACTCCGTGATGGAGTTATTGCAGACTTTAACGCTGCAGAGCAAATGATAAGGGGGTTCATCAAGATGATCAACTACAGGAATTCCTTTTTCACGCCAAGCCTTAAAATGGTTGTCTGCATTCCTTCCGGCAGTACCGAAGTTGAGATAAGGGCGGTGCGCGACTCTGCCGAACATGCAGGCGGGAGAGACGTATATCTTATTTATGAACCAATGGCAGCTGCTATTGGTATCGGAATAGATGTTGAGGCTCCTGCAGGGAATATGGTTGTTGATATCGGAGGAGGTACAACAGAGATTGCCGTTATATCACTCGGTGGTATTGTTATCAACCAAAGCATAAGGGTTGCGGGAGATGTGTTTACTTCTGAAATACAGCAATATATGCGTCAGCAGCACTCTATAAAAATTGGAGAACTTACTGCAGAAGATATAAAAATCAAAGTAGGGGCAGCTATGTCTGAACTTGATGTGTATCCTGAGCCATACGCTGTAAGGGGCCCGAATCTGATGACTGCTCATCCTGTAGAAGTTAGTGTTACAAGTCAGGAGATTGCACACAGTATTGACAAATCTCTTGTAAAAATTGAGGCAGCAATAATTCAGGTCCTTGAACAAACTCCACCTGAATTATACGCCGATATTGTTCAGAACGGGATTTATCTGACCGGTGGCGGAGCGTTGCTTAGGGGTCTTGATAAGAGGCTTTATGAGAAGATTAACATAAAGTTCCATGTTTCAGAAGATCCGCTTCACTCAGTAGCCAGAGGAACAAGCATAGCACTTAAGAATACGGAAAAGCATCCGTTCCTAATGAGATAACTGTAAATGTGGGGGAGATCACCTATTCTTCGCGGCCTTGCCACTATTTTCCTCTTTCTGACGCTTGAGGCTGTCTCTTTTTTGCTTATTTCTAACGACAGCGTTTTTCAAAGAGTTAAGATAAGCGGAGCTTTAATGTTTTTCAAATCCGGGATTTCCACTTTTACATCTGATGTAAAATATTATTTTGGTTTGAAAGAGGTTAATGAGACACTTCTCCGGGAGAATCACAGGCTTCGGGAAGAGTTAGCAATTTATAAAACAAAGGGAGATTTATCAGATACTTTGGCGGGATATAATCCCATAACACCCGGTTTTTCATATATACCTGCCAGGATTATTTCAAACAGCACCAACAAACTGAGCAACTATATAATTATTAATCGGGGCAGTAAACACGGTATCAAAAAAGATATGGGTGTAATCTCTCCCGAGGGAGTTGTCGGAGTAATAAGCTCGGTTTCTGATAATTATTCGTATGTAATCTCTTTCCTGAATATTAATCAGAGCGTAAGTGCCAGAGTTGAACCCAGCGGAGCATTCGGGCCTCTGGTGTGGGAGGGGAGAAGTCAGGATTACGCAACACTTGCAGAGATTCCTTATCATATAAAAATATCCGTCGGAGACACAGTTTTTACAAGCGGATTTTCAACCCTTTACCCCCCTGACGTTCCTTTGGGAACAGTAAGGAAATCCTCTGTTATTAAAGGTTCTCATCACAAATTCCAGGTTAAGCTTTTTCAGAATTTCAACTCACTGCGTTATGTAAGCGTAGTAGTCAATAATAAACAGGATGAATTAAACCAGTTTCTCAACCAAAATGAAGTCAAGAGGTAGCATTTTTTTATCGTTTATTTCTCTTCTGATTGTTCAGATTATACTAAGTGGGCTCGTTGATTTCGGTCCTCTGGTATTCATTTCGGTTTATCCTCTGTTTATAATGACCCTGCCAATTAATACTTCGCTCAACAGAATGTTGTTGTGGGCTTTTGCCATTGGACTGGCAGTAGATTATTTCACTAATTCAGTAATGGGTATAAACAGCGCTGCCACACTTGTAATGGCTCTGTTCCAAACGCAGGTGTTCAAGGCAGTTAGCCGTAAGGGGGATCTTGAAAATCAGATCCGTCCCGGTTTGTCACAAATGGGAGGCTCCAAATTCACCCTCTACGTTTTAATTCTGCTTTCTATTCACCATTTAATTTTTTCATTTGCAGAAAGTCTGAGTATTACCCATTTTATTTACAACCTCCCACGTCTCTGCCTGAGTCTTGCAGCAAATACATTTCTTATTCTGCTTGTAGAATACGGCCTTTTTTATAAATTGAGACGATAAAGGGATAATATGGCATTTTCACTGGATAAAAAGACAATATTGACAATCGGAGCGGTTGCTGTTGCTCTGGTCTATATTTTTCAACTTTTTAACCTGCAAATACTTGACGAAGAGTATAAGATAAATGCCAGTAACAATGCATTCAGGTACGACATCAGGTATCCTGCAAGAGGCCTTATTCTGGACAGAAATGGCAAAATTCTGGTGGGTAACGAGACTGCATACGACATAATGATAACCCCTCTTGAGGTTAAAAATCTTGATACGGCAGATCTTTGCTCAATATTTAACCTTGATATTAACGAAGTAAGAATTAAGCTTAAAGAGTACTACCGCGACAGAAGAAGAATAGGCTATCAGTCACTCCCTTTTGTAAAACAGGTTCCTGGATGGCAATACTCTCTTTTTCTTGAAAAATCATATAAATTCCCGGGATTCAATGGTGTATCAAGAACGATACGTAACTACCCATATAATGCCGGAGCAAATCTTTTCGGCTACATATCTGAGGTTGATACCGCATTTCTTCGCAAAAATCCCGATTATAAAAGGGGTGATTATGTCGGAAGAACCGGCATAGAACAGTCTTACGAACATATTCTTAAGGGCGAAAAGGGCTACAATATATTTCTGAGAGACGTTCACAATAAGGTAAAGGCCAGTTTCGCTGACGGAGAGTATGATCTTGAGGCAATTCCCGGGAAAAGCATCATAAGTTCCGTTGATGCTGAACTCCAGCAATACGGAGAGATGCTAATGAACAATAAGGTTGGGAGTCTGGTTGCCATAGAACCCTCTTCGGGAGATATCTTAACCCTTGTATCTAGCCCGGGAATAGACATTAATAAACTGGCACAAATAAACAAATACTATGGAGAGATCGCTTCCGATCCTCTTAAACCAATGTTTAACAGAGCCGTAATGTCTCCTTATCCTCCCGGTTCTGTCTTTAAACTTGTGAATGCACTAATCGGTCTTGAGGAGGGAGTTCTAAGCCACGATACCAGATACTCATGTGCCGGAAGATATCCTGTAGGAAGAGGAGTAGGATGCCACGCACACCCTTCACCTACAAATCTTACCCAATCAATATTTATGTCTTGTAATACATATTATTGCTATGTATTCAGAAACATAATCGACAATCCCAAATACGAAAGCACCGCAGCAGGTTTTAACAGATGGAAAGAGCTTGTCGAGAGTTTTGGATTTGGTGGTAAACTTAATACAGATTTTCCTGCAGAACAGGGGGGGACACTTCCTACTACCGATACATACGATAAAATACATGGTAAAAACAGGTGGAGTTCTCTTTCGATAATCTCACTGGCAATTGGGCAGGGAGAGATCGGAACAACCCCGCTTCACCTGGCAAACCTTGCAGCAACGATTGCAAACAGAGGATATTATCACACTCCTCACATAATAAAAGGCTCACCGGATACACTCATTAATGCAGATTATTCCAATAAGAACTATACTAAGGTTAAACCTGAACATTTTAACGAAATTATTGATGGAATGTATCTTGCTGTAAACTCACCTCCGGGTTCGGGGGCTACAGCGAGGATTGCTGCGGTAAAAGATTTGGAAATTTGCGGTAAAACAGGCACAGCACAGAATCCTCACGGAAACGACCACTCTGTCTTTATCTGCTTTGCCCCTAAAGATAATCCCAAAATTGCAGTTGCCGCATATATAGAAAATGCCGGATTTGGTGCTACATGGGCTGCCCCGATTGCCTCGCTTCTTATTGAGCGTTATCTGAACCAAAAGGTCGAAAGAAAAGACTTGGAGGCTTATGTTTTACAAGGTAATCTTTTAAGAAATGTGCTTAAGTAAACTGATATGAAGAATTACGATTACAGGAAACTTGACTGGCCTTTGATTGTTTGCTGGCTTATTCTGACTTTTGTTGGCTGGATAAGTATTTTTTCTGCAGTTTATGACGAAGAGCATGCACGCATATTTGATATTACTCAAAGATACGGGATGCAGTTTATCTGGATTATGACATCATTTGTTATTGCATTTGCAGTTCTTTTTCTTATTAATCCTAAATTATATACAACATTGGCATGGATTATCTACGGATCTTCTATGTTATTGCTTTTAGCTGTAATATTCCTTGGAATCGAGGTCAATGGCTCACGTTCCTGGTTTGAAATAGGGCCTGTTAGATTTCAGCCTGCCGAGGTGGCCAAGATAGCAACAACGCTTGCTCTGGCATCAATGATGGGAAGCTATCAGTTTAGAATAAAATCTGTCGGAGGAATGTTGAGGGTGGCAGCAGTAATTTTGCTACCTATGCTAATAATTGTAATGCAAAAAGAGACAGGCTCGGCTCTGGTTTTTATGGCGTTCATTTTTATGCTTTACAGGGAGGGTCTTAGCGGTTGGTATCTGTTATTTGGCATACTTGCTATTATGATATTCCTTGTCACATTGGGAGTATCGACATTTGCAGCACTTGTGGTACTAATCTCTTTACTAATCCTTGCAAGAGGTATTATTCTGAAAAAACTCTTTTTGCATCTGTTCATTTTAGCTATGGCTATCCCTGCAATGATAATGTCACCTCAAATTGGAGAGTGGGATTTTATTGCAACCCGCATAAAGCTTCCTGACGAAGGTTGGCTTGCTGTGATCTCTGTTCCGTTTTTAGCTTACCATATCTATTCTACCATTAAGTATAAAGTTAAAGGGATGTGGATTGCAACCCTATCCTTTATTGCCTCTGTCATTCTTGTATTTTCGGTAGAGATCTTTTTTGAGAAGGTTTTACAGGAGCATCAGAGGGTAAGGATAGAGAATTTGCTGGGTATAAATGTCGACCTTAAGGGGGCCGGATATAACGTACACCAGTCTAAGATAGCAATTGGTTCAGGAGGATTTTCCGGAAAGGGATTTTTGAAAGGTACACAAACCAAGTATAATTTTGTTCCTGAACAGAGTACAGATTTTATCTTTTGTACAGTTGGCGAGGAGTGGGGATTTATCGGATCTACTGCGCTAATCTTTGTTTTTCTTTTTATGATTCTTAGAATAGTAAATCTTGCAGAGAAACAGAGAGACAATTTCAACAGAATATTCGGCTATTCACTAGCTTCAATTCTGTTTATGCACTTCCTTATCAATATTGGAATGACCATTGGCATTATGCCTGTAATAGGAATCCCCCTGCCCTTTGTGAGCTACGGGGGATCATCTCTATGGAGCTTTACTCTGTTTTTGTTTATCTTTATCCGATTAGACCTAGATCGTTGGAAGTAGAGTTGTCCTCATAAATCTCAAACTCGGTATCAGACTTCAGATAAAACATAATAACACCTTTAGGAACCTTCTCTCCCTCCTTAACAAAAATCTTTTCCACTGTACCATCAAATGGTGCTGTGATAAGATTCTGCATCTTCATAGCCTCAAAGTCCATCAAGTGGTCACCTTTCAATACATGGTCTCCCTCTTTTACTCCAAGTGAAGTGACCACCCCAGGAATGATCGATTTGATCTCCTGAGGATCAGGCCTCTGCCACATTTTTCTTTCGTTGTACTTTTTTGTGAGGGTGGTCTTATATTTTCTGGAATCAGGGAATACCTGAATAACATCGTACTTCTGCTTATCGTGTTTAGAATCAGCAGAGATATCTGCAACCTTTTTAACAACCTTCTCTTTCTTAACTTTTTCAGTTGTTTTTTGCAGCTTTTTAGCCTCCCGTTCCTTCTCCTTCAGCTTTTTAGCCTCCTCTTTGGCTTTGGCCTTTTGTCTTTTAAGAACAAGTGCCCTTTTTTCAGATAACTTCATACCGGTTCGTTTTTAAAATGGTGGAATGCCGTGCTTCTTCGAAGGTCTTTTAACAACCTTGTGTGAAGAGACATCAAACGAATGAATGAGGAATTTTCTTGTTTCTGCAGGATCTATCACTGCATCTATATAGCCTTTTGCAGCTGCTACATAAGGATTGGCAAATTTTTGCTTGTACTCCTCAACCTTAAGCTTTCTCATTGCTTCAGGATCGGCAGCCTCAGTTATCTCTTTTCTGAAGATTATATTTGCAGCACCTTCCGGACCCATAACTGCAATCTCTGCCAAAGGCCATGCAAATACAAAATCGGCCCTTAGGTGACGTGAGTTCATAGCAATATAACCTCCACCGTATGCTTTTCTTAGAATTATTGTAACCTTTGGAACTGTTGCCTCACTGTATGCATATAAAAGCTTAGCCCCGTGACGAATAACCCCTGCATGCTCCTGATCAACACCCGGCAGATAGCCAGGAAGATCTTCGAGAGTTACGATAGGAATATTAAATGCATCACAATACCTGATAAACCTTGCAGCCTTATCACTTGAGTCACAATCCAGCACTCCGGCCAGTACCATCGGCTGGTTGCAGACAAACCCTACTGTCTTTCCCGCAATTCTTCCAAAGCCAATAACAATATTAGCAGCCCAAAGCTCTTGTACTTCAAAGAACTTAGAACCGTCGGTAAGGGCCTTTATTACATCCCTTACATCATAAGGTTTAGTTGGATCAACAGGTACAATTTTATCAATCTTATATTTTTTTGAATCGGGCTCAATTGCCTTTTCTACATTACAGTTACATTCATTATGTGCAGGAATGTATGACAAAAGTGTCTTAATCTGCTCAAAGCACTCCTTCTCGCTGTTTGCAAAGAAGTGTGAATTTCCTGTAACCTCGCTATGAACACGGGCACCGCCAAGTGATTCCATGTCTATCTCTTCTCCCAGAACCGATTTTATAACCTCAGGCCCTGTGATGAACATTTTTGAAATTTTATCTACCACAAAAACAAAGTCGGTAAGCGCCGGTGAATATACAGCACCACCCGCACATGGCCCCAGAATTACTGATAGCTGCGGAATTACCCCACTGGCAAGGGTATTTCTGAAAAATATCTCTCCGTAACCGGCAAGAGAGTTTACCCCCTCCTGAATACGGGCACCACCGGAGTCATTAATACCAATAAGAGGGATTCTCATCCTTAGTGCATAATCCATAATTTTAGTGATTTTACGTGCATGCATCGAGCCCAAAGAGCCCCCCGCAACAGTAAAATCCTGGGCATATATGGCAACCGGTCTTCCGTTTATGGTTCCGGTACCAATTACAACCCCGTCACCTGCCAGATCCTTGCCCTCCATTCCGAACTCCCTTGCTTCGTGTTCGATAAAGAGGTCATATTCAAAAAACGATCCCGGATCCAGTAACTGGTTGATCCTCTCCCTTGCGGGGAGTTTACCCATTGCTATCTGCTTTGCAATTGCGGTTTCGCCTCCGCCTTGTATGGCTTTGGCCCTCCTCTCCTGCAATTCAGAGATTTTTCTTTTTAATAGATTCATAGGTTTTAGTTTTGTTCCGCACAAAAATATGAAAATATTTTAATAAGCAAATTTTATGATTTTTTGACTACATTTGTGCACAAATTGTAATTAAAAACCTAATAAATAATATCATATGTCAATCCCTTTTGCTGACAGACACAATGGTCCGCGGGCAGTTGAAATCGATGGAATGCTCAATGAGATAGGCGCAAAGAGTCTCGATGAACTGGTAAAGCAAACTGTTCCGGCCGACATCCTTCTTAATGACCCGCTAAAAACCGATAAGGCGTTAAGCGAGTATGAATATCTTGCTAAACTAAAAGCTACGGCGTCAAAGAATAAAAACCTGAGGTCTATGATAGGATTGGGGTTTTATGGAACAGGAGTACTCCCTGCCGTGGTAAGAAATATATTTGAAAACCCAAGCTGGTACACCTCATACACTCCATATCAGGCAGAGATATCTCAGGGAAGGCTTGAGGCTCTTCTCAACTTCCAGACTATGGTAGCGTCACTTACAGGGTTCAAAATGGCAAACAGCTCTATGCTGGATGATTCTACCGCTGCAGCAGAGGCAGTAAGAATGATGTACGAACTGCGTTCCAGGGAGGCACAAAAAGCGGGTAAAAACCTACTCTTTGTAGAAAAGAACATCTTTCCACAGGTGATGGCTGTTATTGAGACAAGAGCAGAGGTTCTGGGGATGGAGATTGTAACAGGCAACTTTAAAGAGTTTGATTTTAACGACAGATGTTTTGGCGCTGTACTTCAGTATCCTGCGGCCAATGGAGCAATAGAGGATTATTCCTCTTTCTGTGAAACAGCTCATTCAAAGGGAATACTTGTAACAGCGGTTACAGATCTTCTTGCACTTTGTCTGCTCAAAGAGCCTGCAGCCTGGGGAGCAGATATTGCCGTTGGAACAGCACAAAGATTTGGATTACCTATGGGATTCGGCGGACCTACAGCAGGATTTATGGCAACCCGCGACGAATACAAGAGAAATATGCCGGGAAGAATAATCGGCGTATCTATTGACCGTTTGGGCAAGCCTGCACTCAGAATGGCCCTGCAGACAAGAGAGCAGCACATCAAAAGAGAGAAGGCAACTTCGAATATCTGTACGGCAACAGCCCTCATGGCCTCTATGACCGGAATGTACGCAGTTTATCACGGCCCGCACGGCCTTAAGAGAATTGCCGGAAGAGTTCATGCCTTTGCAAAGGCAGTTGCATCAGAACTCACTAAAAACGGATTTAAACTTGCCACTGAAAAATTCTTTGACACCATACAGGTTGTTGGAGTTGATGCCGAAGCAATAAAGGCAAAAGCTCTAAACGCCGGAATCAACTTCTACTATCCGGACGGGAAAACAGTTCAGATAAGCTTCGACGAGCTTTCAAACTGTGATGAGGCTGTTAAAATTTTGTCAGTTTTCGGAATAGAAGCAAAAGAGTGTCCGGGAATTCCCGAAGGCGCAATTTATCTTGAACGTGAGAGCGAGTATCTTACAGAGGCAACTTTTAACAAGTTTCACTCCGAGACAGAGCTTATGCGTTATATCAAGAAGCTTGAGCGCAGAGATATATCACTAACCCAATCTATGATTCCTCTGGGGTCATGCACAATGAAGCTTAATGCTGCAGTTGAAATGATGCCTTTGAGCTGGTCTGAACTCACTAATATGCACCCTTTTGTCCCTGCAGATCAAGCTGAGGGGTATATGCAGATAATAACTGAGTTAGAAAATGACCTTGCGGTTATAACAGGATTTGATGCATGTTCACTACAACCAAATTCAGGTGCTGCGGGAGAGTATGCTGGTCTTATGACAATCAGGGCATATCACATGTCTAAAGGTGATACCAACAGAAATGTTGCTATTATTCCCACCTCTGCACACGGAACCAATCCCGCATCTGCAGCAATGGCCGGAATGGAGATTGTTTTGGTTTCATGTGATCAGAACGGTAACATCAATGTTGACGAGCTTCGTCAGAAAGCGCAGGCGCACAAAGAGAGACTATCGTGTATAATGATTACCTACCCTTCTACACACGGAGTGTTCGAAGTTAAAATCCGTGAGATTATGGATATTATCCATGAAAACGGAGGTCTGGTTTATATGGATGGTGCAAATATGAATGCTCAGGTGGGTCTTACCAACCCGGGATTCATCGGAGCCGATGTCTGCCACCTGAACCTTCACAAAACATTTGCAATACCTCACGGAGGTGGTGGTCCCGGAATAGGCCCTATTTGTGTAACAAAGGAGCTTGCTCCGTTTCTCCCTTGCCATCCGTTTATGTGTAATTGTGACAAAAAAGGGGCAAGAGCTGTCAGTTCGGCACCTTACGGATACCCTATGGCCTTGCCAATAACACATGCCTATATAAAACTTCTTGGCCCTGACGGACTTAAGAGAGCATCGGAGATTGCTATTCTAAACGCTAACTATGTATCAGAAAAGTTAAAGAATCACTACAAAACACTTTACACAGGAGCAAACGGAAGAGTTGCACACGAGTGCATCCTCGATCTCAGAGATTTTGCAAAAGAGTATGGTGTTGATGCTACCGATGTTGCAAAGAGGCTTATGGATTACGGATTCCATGCTCCAACACTATCTTTCCCTGTTGTTGGCACACTAATGGTTGAACCAACTGAAAGTGAACCAAAGGCCGAACTTGACCGTTTTATTGAAGCAATGATTGCCATTAAAGAGGAGTGTGAGGCCATTAAGGCAGGCAGGATGGATAAAGATGACAATCCGCTTAAAAATGCTCCACACACTGCCGGTGAGGTTACTGCAAATGAATGGAATCACAAATACGACAGAGAGTTGGCATCATATCCTCTGGAGTGGATAAGAGACAATAAATTCTGGCCTCACGTTGCAAGAGTTGACAACGGTTACGGTGACCGCAATCTGATGTGCAGTTGCGAAGGCTGGTTATAAATAACTTGGAATAATGAATGAGACCGCAATAGCTGAAAAGGCAACTGCTCTGTTTGGAGTTGTTGACGGTATATACGATCTTCTTATCAGGTGGGGCCTCTCTCCGGGGATGGCCTCCACACTTGATGAGATAATCAGTATGCTGTTATTGTTTACCCTTGCCTATATTACCGATCTCTTTACAAGGGTTATCATTCACAGGATAATTGAAAGAATTGCAAAATATACCACTGCAAAATGGGATGATATTTTCATTGAACAGAAGGTAATCAGATATCTGGTACACATTATCCCCGGAATAATTTTTCACATTGCCACACCTGTTGCTATAAGGAGCGAACTTTGGGTAATGGTATTCCAGAAGGCAGCACAGATATTTATAATTGTTGCCGTAATTCGTGCCATTCAAGCTGCAACAAAAGCGCTTACAGTGATTTATGCACAGTCTAAGGACTACTCCGATAAACCAATAAAAGTTATCTTTCAGATAATTGCCGTTATCGCATATTTTGTAGGAGGGATTGCAGTTTTAAGCATTATTATCAATAAAGACTTTACTGCCCTTTTTGCAGCAATGGGAGCCTCAATGGCAATCCTTCTCCTGATTTTTAAGGACAGTATTCTGGGTTTTGTGGCCGGCTGGCAGCTCTCTGCCAACGATATGCTCAGAATGGGTGACTGGATTACTGTTCCAAAATATGGCGCAGACGGTGATGTAGAGGAGATAAGTCTCTACTCCGTTAAGGTGAGGAATTTTGACAATACAATCACCACTATTCCTCCATACTCACTGGTAAGCGAATCTTTCCAGAACTGGAGAGGGATGAAGGAGTCCGGAGGAAGAAGGGTTAAACGCTCTGTTCTCATAGACATGAGTACAATCAAATTTTGTACTCCCGAAATGCTTGAACGATTTTCAAAGATTGAATATCTGCAGGAGTACATACAAAAGACCGAGAACGATATTCAGAAGTATAACAAAGAAAATAAGGTAGATAACTCTGTGTTGGTTAATGGCAGAAGGCAGACAAATATCGGAGTATTCAGGGCATATCTACAGGAGTATATTAGCAGACACCCCGAAGTTAATCAGGAGATGACCCGTATGGTAAGACAACTTCAGCCCACCGAAAGGGGTATCCCTGTTGAGTTATACTTCTTTATAACTATAAAAGACTGGGTATATTATGAAAGTGTACAGTCAGACATATTTGACCACGTACTTGCAATAATCCCTCAATTTGATCTTAAGGTATTTCAATACCCTACAGGCGTTGACTTTCCGCAATTCTACCCTACCGAAGAGGCACAACGCCGGTAATCAGTTCAAATAGAGCTTCAGAAAATCTTAAAAAGCCCAGATCGGTAAGATGCACTCCATCTACCGTAGCTTCGTTATCGTCACCAAGGAGGTTGTCACCCCTTACATAAATAATATTCTCAAACCCTTCGCCTATAAGTTGCGCATAGAGATCTCTCCACGCTGCATTCTCCTCCCTCTGCTCTGCGCTAGCTGTTTCGTTTAGCAGCAGATACGGGAAGTTGGGATTTTCGATCATGAAAATTGGTGTCCGGGGTTTTGCCTGTGCAATATGAGTAATAAATCGGTAGGCACTGTCTTTAACCATCTGAGTAGTGGTATTAGGCAGACAATCAATCACAACAGCATCTGCATCAATCATATTTATTGCCTTTGCAATTGCAAAATCCAATCTTGCATTGCCTGAGAATCCAAGGTTTATTGTCTCTCTGTCCATCATTCTGCCCAGTATTGCAGAATAAGCCATTCCCGGCCTGGTTGCACAACCGCCCTGAGTTATACTTGTCCCGTAAAAAATAATCGGCTTTTTACTGCTATTGGCACTTTTTACCAACCGCGTATTTCTTGGAAGAGAGATATCAGCCCCCTGGTCAACGCCAATTTCAAGAGACTCAACTCCATCGTAAAGAGGCAAATAGGCAATGTACTCACGATTCTGCTTTGTCATATTCTTTATGAAAACCGAGAATGACTCCACACCCGAAGGTCTGGCGGTTCCAACATACATCCATTTAGAACCCTCGAGCACATAAAGATCTAACCCCTTTATTCCTGTAGAGGCCATATGGTTAAAGCTTGTGTTATTGGTAACCTTCCATCTGGCCGAAATTGCCGTACTGTTTGTATTGAACCGAACCGCCAGCCCGGAGCTGTTTGAACCAAGCGAAATCAGCTCTTTCCTGAACTCACCCTCAAACACCTTAGGCAACCTGCCGTATTTAACAATACTCTGCTCAAACGCTTTCCCAACTATCATCAGACTGTCTGCCTGAACAAACCTCATCTCCTCCTGCTTCTGTGCTAAAGCAGTCGAAGTGATAATCATCAATCCGCCAATTAAAGCTAAACAGAATCTATTACTTACACTTCTCATCATATCTCTCATTTTATATTGTTTTGTATAGTTTAAATCTTGTATCTCTGTAAATAGTTTTATCTGTCATCTTCTATGTTAAAATACTGCACTTAATTAATCTACATTGATTTTTTACGGAACAAATTCAGAATCCGGTTCAACCCACTCAATCTTTATGCCTCTTCGCTCCATACCCCTGAACCAGGTCATCTGCCTCTTGGCAAACTGATGTATGGCCACAGCAAGACGATTCCGCATTGTCTCAAACGAAATCTGCCCTGTAAGATATAGTGTAACGAATTTGTATTCAAGCCCGTAATAAATCAGATCATCAGCGGTGATTCCACTCTCCATCAACTCTTTAACCTCCTCGATAAGCCCCTCTTTGAGTCGCTCGTCAAGACGTTTGTCAATTCTGGCTATCCTTTCATCTCTGCTTACAAGCATTCCGATATATCTTGTGTCAACAGGAGGGTAGCTTGCCACATTAATTGAGTGCCTCTCCATATAGATAGCAATCTCCAGAGCTCTGATAAGCCTTTTACGGCTCTCTGTGTCACTCGTGTTGTGGAGTTGCTTCATTGTTGCAAGCCTCTTCACAAGGTCAACTGTACTCTCCCTCTCAAGCTCTGCCCTCAATGCAAAATCGGGGGGAACTTCGGGTAGTGAGTAACCCATTGTTGCAGCCTCAATGTATAAACCGCTGCCACCGCAAAGAATAGGCTGCTTCCCCTTATTGATAATCTGGTTATATGCTTTGTGAAAATCCCTTTGGTATTCAAAAATGTTGTACTTAGTACCCGCATCTGCAATATCAATCAGGTGATACGGGATTTTCTTTATTTGATTTTGCGGGGATCCGGAAAATGAGTATTCCGACAAATCTTTGCCTGTTCCAATGTCCATGCCTCTGTACACCTGGCGCGAATCAGCCGAAATTATCTCCCCGTCTGTCTGTGCTGCTACCCTCACCGCAAATTTTGTTTTGCCGGAAGCGGTAGGGCCCAGTATGCATATCAATTGGCTGCTCATTAATCTCAAATATTGGCTCAATCCACAAATTTACACTAATTTTGCACTCCCATGCCAAAAGGAAAGAGTAAAATAGAGATTAAAAACAAAAGAGCATCGTTTGAATACGAGCTTCTGGAGAGTTTTACAGCAGGGATTGTGTTATCGGGTACCGAGATTAAATCAATCAGAGCAGGTAAAGCATCTCTGGTGGACTCTTATTGCTATTTTGTAAACCGCGAACTCTATGTTAAAAATATGCACATCGCCGAATACTGGTGGGGCAGTTTTAACCAGCATGATCCTCGTCGTGACAGAAAGTTGCTATTAAACAGGAAAGAGCTCAACAAACTCTTCAGGGCAACCCGAGAGAAGGGTCTTACAATTGTTGCCACAAGACTCTTTATTGCAGAAAACGGCTATGCCAAGCTTAATATATCCCTTGCAAAAGGCAAACGTGAGTACGACAAACGTCACACAATCAAAGAGAAAGACCTTAGGCGGGAACAGGACAGAGGTTAAATTCAACCCTTTTTCTTCTGTACTATTGCTGCCGGAATTTTCTTGTAAATCCCCCAATACATTATTGCAACACCTGCAATTACAAACGGAATGCTTAACCATTGGCCCATATTCAGGGTCATACCCTGTTCAAAAGCAACCTGAGGCTCTTTAACAAATTCAATGAAAAAGCGTGCTCCGAATATGCCAATGAGAAACAGTCCGAACAGAGTTCCCTTTTTAAGTTTTGGCAGGGCCTTAAAGTAGAGCAGCATAAGAACAGCAAAGGTTACAAGGTAGGCAAGAGCCTCGTAAAGCTGTGTCGGATGCTTTGGAAGTGTCTCGCCTCTCAGAAGAAAGACAAAACCCCACGGCAGATCGGTAGGATTCCCGTAAATTTCTGAGTTCATAAGGTTGCCTAAACGAATAAGAGCTCCGGCCAGGGCTGTTGCAACACCAATTCTGTCCATGAGCCACATATAGTCAAAGCCATATTTACGGCCGTACTTTCTAACATAGTACCAGATTGCAATCAGAATTGCAATAGCTCCTCCATGGCTGGCAAGGCCTCCTTCCCATATTTTTAAGATCTCAAGCGGCCTGGCAAGGTAGTACTCCGGCTCATAAAAGAGGCAGTGTCCCAATCTGGCTCCTATAACCGCCGATCCAAGCAAAGTGTACAGAAGCATATCCAGAATTTCTACAGGTAACCTCTCCTTTTTGAAGAATTTGACAAAAATGTAGTACCCTATAATAAATCCTGAAACGAAGAGTACACTGTAATATCTGATATGAATCGGCCCGATTGAAAAGATCTCGGGTGATGGTGCCCAGTTTATCGCCATTGGCAGAGTTGCTGCAAGTGTTGACATATTCTTCTTTTTTCGTTTATAATCTATATTGCCTCTTTAACGTATCCGGTTTAGGATAATTTAATAAGCTTTATTTGCTAAATACTAACGTCTTAGGCGAGTAAAAACACTCAATGGAAGAGCCCTTTTAAATCTATCCTCCAGGAACAGTTCGCCGTATTGAATCTCCGCGCTATTCTCTTTAGGCATATTAAGGCCAAAGGCACTTCTGACCAATGTCTCTGATAGCAGTGCCGAATAGCCGTTTGAATAGAGGTTCAGGACCAGAAAACTATCCTTCACGGCCAATATTCTTGAAACCTGAGACATCATATCAAAAAGGAGCTCGTCCAGCTTCCACTTCTCTCCGTCGGGACCATGACCATAAGCAGGCGGATCCATTATTATGCCCTGATATTTATTTCCTCGTTTTGCCTCACGTATTACAAATTTGAGAGCATCTTCTATAACCCAGCGAATATTATCAAGATTACTCAGCTCCATATTTGTGCGTGCCCAGGTAACCACCTGTCTTACAGAATCTAGGTGGGTAACATCTGCACCTGCACATTTGGCAGCAAGAGAGGCAGCTCCAGTATAAGCGAAAAGATTTAACACCTTTGGAGGAGCCATAGCAGTAGCTTTATTCTTTTTTGCAATTTCGTGAGCGTGTTTATAAATGTAGTCCCAGTTAGGTGCCTGTTCCGGGAAAACCCCCACATGTTTAAACGCTGTAAGACCAAGACGTAAATTGAAGTCAAGCCCCCCTTTCTTGTAAGGTATAATCCACTGTTCCGGCATCTTTTTAAGTTGATGCCACGTACCTGAATCCTCTTTGCCCGATTTCCCGAATCCTGCCCCGGTAGTAAACCGGGTATGCGCCATTGTAATCCACTCCCTTTCTGACAACTGTCTGTTCCAAAGCGCCTTGGGCTCAGGTCTGATTATAAAATATTTGCCAAATCTCTCCAGCTTTTCAAATTCACCTGAATCAATCAACTCATAATCAATCCATTTTTGGGGAGACTCCAGTAACATAGCAAATTATTGTTTTAAATTGTTAATTAAAGAGAACGAAGGTAGTGATTTTTCTGAGATTATTCTTATTTTTGCGGTCTGGTTATTCAATCCATTAATAATTTTTCCATATGCAAAACATTGACAACTACAACTTTACTGGAAAAAGAGCGATAGTAAGGGTGGACTTTAATGTTCCTCTTAACGAATCATTTCAGATTACTGACGACACCCGCATCAGAGCAGCAATTCCAACCCTTAAAAAGGTACTGGAAAAGGGCGGTTCTTTGATTATCATGTCACACCTCGGCCGTCCGAAGGGTCCTACTGAGAAATACTCACTAAAACATATTATCCCTGCAATTGAAGAGAAGCTGGGAGTCAAAGTTAAATTTGCAACCGATTGTATGGGTGATGACGCCAAAGAGCTCTCTGCCTCTCTCAAACCGGGTGAAGTTTTACTGCTTGAGAACCTTCGTTTTTATGCAGAGGAGGAGGGTAAACCACGTGGTCTAGCAGAAGATGTAACAGACGAAGTTAAAAAGGCTGCAAAGGCAGAGATGAAAGAGAAGCAGAAGGAGTTTACCAAAAAACTTGCTTCGTATGCAGATTGCTATATAAACGATGCATTTGGAACAGCTCACCGTGCACACGCCTCAACAGCTCTTATAGCAAAGTACTTCCCGAATGACAAAATGTTTGGATATGTAATGGAGGGTGAAATTAAGGCAATCGACAAAGTGCTGAAATCACCTGAGCACCCTGTTACGGCAATTATTGGCGGAGCAAAAGTATCTTCAAAGATTGCTATTATCGAGAAGTTGTTTGATGTTGTTGACAATATGATTATTGGCGGAGGAATGGTCTTTACATTTGTGAAGGCTAATGGCGGAAACATAGGTAAATCACTTTGTGAAGATGATCAGCTTGAGCTTGCTCTCACTATTCTGGAAAAGGCAAAAGCAAAAGGTGTTAAAGTTTACTACTCCGGAGAGGTTGTTGCTGCCGATTCATTCAGCAATGATGCTAAAACCGTAATCTGTCCTGACAATAATATCCCTGAAGGATGGCTTGGAATGGATGCGGCCCCATCTACACTTAAAGAGTGGGAAGAGGTTCTTAGAGCTTCAAAAACTGTGCTTTGGAACGGACCTGTTGGTGTATTTGAGATGCCTGCTTTTGCAAAAGGGACAAATAAAATTGCAGAAATCCTTGCAGAAATTACCGCAAACGGGGTATTTACCCTTGTAGGAGGAGGAGACTCTGTAGCTGCTGTAACTCAGATGGGTTTTGCCAACAAAGTAAGCTACGTATCTACCGGTGGCGGTGCAATGCTTGAATATCTTGAGGGAATTGAACTTCCGGGTATTGCCGCAATAAAGGAGAGCTAATTATTTCCTGTAAAATTCTTAAGACATAAGGGCTGCCAATGGCAGCCCTTATTTATATTACTGTTTGAGCTTAACCCTTACTACCACCGGGTTGTCGGTATCTTAATGCTAACGTTAACCTGGTATATATTCGCAAGTGCAGCGATTTACAACCCTAATCGGAGCATATTTTGCGGAGAATAGAGGCAAAAAAAATTATAAACAGGCTGCTTGATGGGTTTGATAAAGAAGGGTATATTACAAAAAGAGGCAAGCGGAGGACGAAGCACAAACTATGAATTAAAAAAAAGGCCTCATTAAGAGGCCATTTATTTAATTATCAGACAGTCATTATCTCTTTCTCTTTGTGGGCAAGAGCCTCGTCAACTTTTTTGTTGTAGATGTCGGTCTCTTTTTGAATTGCCGCCTCACCATCTTTAACTACATCTTCCGGCAGACCATCTTTCTGATACTTCTTGAGTAGTTCAACACCGTCTCTTCTGGCGTTTCTGATACTGATTTTTGCTGTCTCGCCCTCTCCTTTTACCTTTTTGACAAGCTCTTTACGGCGCTCTTCGGTTAATGGAGGTACGTTGATTCTGATATGCTCTCCGTTATTTTGAGGGGTAAAGCCAATGTTGGCAACCATAATAGCCTTCTCAATAGGAGCAATCATCTTTTTGTCCCAAGGCTGAATCAGCATTGTTTTAGCATCGGGTGTAGTAACACTTGCTACCTGTGGTATGGGCGTTGGATTACCATAGTAATCTACCATAATGTTATTAAATACTGCAGGGTTTGCTTTGCCTGCACGATAGGTTTTAAGCTCCTCTTCCAGATGAAGAAAAGCCTTTTCCATCTTCTCCTTTGAAGCAGAAATTACCTCTTTTTGCTTGCTTATATCCATAGTTATAATATTTAATTATTCCTTTACTAATGTTCCTACCTCTTCCCCTTTTACAATCTTTAAAAGGTTCCCCTTTTGGTTGATATCAAATACGACTATTGGTATGTTGTTTTCGCGACACAATGCGAATGCGGTTGTATCCATTATTTTCAGGTTATCTGCCAAAGCTTTGCTGAAAGTGAGTGAGGAGAACTTTACAGCCGAAGGATCTTTCTCGGGATCTGCATTATAGACTCCATCAACTCTTGTACCCTTAAGCAGGGCATCTGCTTTTAGCTCTGCTGCCCTCAGGGCTGCCGCAGAGTCTGTGGTGAAGAAAGGATTTCCAGTACCTCCTGCAATTATTGCTACCCCACCTCTTTTAAGAAGAGCAAGTGCTGCGTCTCTCTCATAATATTTGGCGAAAGGCTCCATTGGGGTAGCCGTAAAGACTTCGGCTTCGACTCCCTCAGCCTTTATTGCAAGAGAGAGGGCAATACTGTTAATTACTGTTGCAAGCATACCCATCTGATCTCCTTTTACTCTGTCGAACCCCTTTCCGACTCCCGAAAGGCCCCTGAAAATGTTTCCTCCGCCTGTTACGATTGATACTCCTGCTCCCGACTTAACGGCCTCTGCCACCTCTTTTGCATAAGTTGCAAGTGACTCTTCATCCAGACCTCTGCCGGAATTTCCACCAAGACTTTCTCCGCTTAATTTAAGAAGTACTCTGTTGTATTTCATTTGAAAAGAGATTATGTTCAACCTCTTATGCGAGGTGTTTATCCGAACAAAAATACTTAAAGATTATGAAAATACCAAGCAACGGTATATCTTTGCGAAAAAGTATTTATATGGGAAACATCCTCACCTCATCGATAGGCAAAAAACTCATAATGAGTATTACTGGCCTTTTTTTAATTCTGTTTCTTTTTGTACATATGCTGGCAAACTCGGCATATCTGTTTGGTCCGGAGGCGTTTGATGCTGTAATCGAGTTTATGGGTTCGCCTTTTATCGTGGTAATGGTGCCTGTTCTGGCTGCCGGTTTTGTTATTCACATCATTTATGCTGCCTATCTCACCCGCTATAATATGAAGGCCAGGGGAAATCAGAGGTATGAAGTTGCAAATGCTACTCAGGGAGACTCTTGGGCCTCTCAGAATATGTTTGTTCTGGGTATAATTATTTTTGGCGTACTGGTTTTTCACCTGTCCCACTTCTGGGCTAAGATGCAGCTTCCGGAATTTACCGGAGGTCACGCAGAAAACGGAAATGTACTAATGGAGCAGACTTTTGGAAATATCTGGATTACTCTGGTTTATCTTGTTTGGTTTGCAGCTTTATGGTTCCACCTTACTCACGGATTCTGGAGTGCTTTTCAGACTTTGGGTGCAAACAACAGCAAATGGCTGAGCAGACTTAAGGTTGTATCTTATATCTATTCGACAATCATTGCCGTGGGATTTAGCATAATCGCGATATTCTCATATCTGAAGGCCTCAGGAATTATTTAATTTCAGGCAAAAAGATCTCGTATTATCCCGTCGGATACAAACAGATGTTCCGGCGGGATTCTTATTTTTCCCCTCTCCTCTATCAGAAATCCGTACTCTGTGAGTCTTTCCAGCTCTTTAATAAACTCTGCTGTTACGAAATTTTTGTAGAACTCTTTAAGTTGTGCCCTGTCTATCCCCTCTGTCTTTCTGAGCGATAGCATTATGAACTCATTAAACCTCTCCTTTGCACTCTGTTTGTGAGTAGTCCCGAATTTCCCGCCGGATTCTGTTGCTTTTGTATATTTAGCCAGAGATGAGAAGTTGCGCTGTCTGTTTGTTCCGTCAAAAGAGTGGGCGGAAGGCCCGAATCCAAAATAGGGGGTAAAGTCCCAGTATGAGCTGTTGTGCCGGGATTGATGCCCGGATTTGCAGAAACTTGAGACCTCATACTGAATATAACCTGCTTTTAAAAGCTCTTTCTGGAGTATTTGGTACTGTTTGGCTGAGGACTCATCTGCAGGGGCAATATACTCTCCTTTTATATAGTTTTTGTATAGAGTTGTTCCTCTCTCTATGCTCATCTGGTAAGCTGAGATATGTTCAGGATTGAGAGAAATGGTTTTTTGAATATTCTCTCTCCACTCACTCTCTGATAACATTTCAAATCCAAAAATAAGGTCGGTGCTTATATTTAAGAACCCTGCCTCCCTGGCCATTTGAAACGCCATTATTGCAGTTTGGGCGTCATGCCTTCTGTTCATCCACCTCAGATGATTGTCGCTAAACGACTGTATTCCCATGCTAAGGCGGTTAAAGCCGCACTCTTTCAAGCCATCAAGGTATAAGGGGGTAATATCGTCAGGGTTTACCTCTATCGTTACCTCGTATGCTCCACCGGGAGAGAAGGGATAATTATCTTGAATCGCTCTTAATATTCTCTTTAATGAGGCTGTTTTAATCAGGGAGGGGGTTCCGCCTCCAAAGTAAATTGTACCGACGGTTAACCCCCTCATTTTGAAATCATTCGACCTTATAACAATCTCTTTTTCAAGAGCTTTTATGTATTGATCAATATTCTGTGTCTGCTTTACAGAGTAGAAATCACAGTAACTGCAGAACTGAGAACAGAACGGAATGTGTATGTAAATTCCGGCCAATGTTATCTCAGAAGAAGATCTGTGCTTCCAAGCTTAGACTCCTCGGTGAATACATCTACTGTATAGACGCCTTTCACATACGGTTGATTGCTTGCAAAGAAGATACAAACCTCAAGTTCGCTACCCTGATAATCAACCTCTCTTACCGCTGAGTAAATCATCTGCTCACCTGCTGAGGTGAATATCTGCTGTTGTGAATTTGTCATCAAAATTCCATCAGGACCTTTAACCCGAATGTATATTCTTCTTGGTCCCTTAACGGCAATTGAATTTTCTACAAGATTCAGACATGTTTTAAGTTTTGCTGTTCTGCTGCTTCTTTCTGTATCTTTATCTGAAGAGTTAATCGCAGTCATCACAAAACCTCTCCCTTTAAGAACAGATCCTACCTCTACCTTCTTTGCATACTCCTCTGTGGTTGTAACAAGCTGATCGTACCTCTGCCTTGACTCTTTGGCCTCATCCTTTGCAACAGCAACATCTTTCCTTAGCGAAATCGTAAGGGTGTTGAGAGAATCTATCTGGTGTATGTAGTTACGCATAATACTCCTTAAAGTGCCCAGCTCTTTTTCATACTCACGTATCTTAACCCTGTTGGTGGCTTCAGTCTTCTTAATCCTCTCAATTAGCTGATCAACCTTCTCTTTCTCTCTGTCTAGCTCTGAATTAAGGCTGTCATTATTGGTTGTAAGTACGTCATAATCATCTCTCAGCTGAATCATCTGACTGGTTAGCTGATCCTTTTCCAACGTAAGATCTTTTACCATCCCGCTCTTCTGCACCCATATCCATGCAAGTATTGCAGCCAACACAACGGCTAATGCCGCCATCGCGATGACCAGTCTCTTTAGTGTCTTTTCGTTTCCCATAATAATATCTTGTTTTTGCCTTATCAGTCTTACAAAAATAGCAATTTTATCCTAAATGGTATTGATTATTTTTTGTTAGCTTTGTTGCTACAAATCAATTTTCGAACAAATTTAATGCCCCTTTTATGAAAAAACTTGTAGCCGGAATCGACATAGGAGGAACCAATACTGTATTTGCCCTTGTTGACGAATCGGGAAATATTCTTGGTTCCGGAACATTTCCAACAAACTCTCACGAAAAATTTAACGACTATATTATTGCTATTCGTGACGGAATTCTTGAAATATCCAAAGGAATAGACTTCCCTCATAAAATTGCAGGAATCGGAATAGGTGCTCCCAACGGAAACTACTACACCGGATGTATCGAATCTGCAGCCAATCTTATCTGGAAGGAGAGCCTTCCCATTACAGAGAAGCTTAAGATTCTTTTCGGAGGTATCCCCGTTATTCTGACAAACGATGCCAACGCCGCGGCTATCGGAGAGATGATATACGGCGGGGCAAAGGGGATGAAGAATTTTGTGGTTATAACACTAGGTACAGGGCTGGGCAGCGGTTTCGTTGTTAATGGAGAGGTCCTTTACGGCCATGATGGCTTTGCCGGAGAGTACGGGCATATAGTTTATGAACGTAATGGCAGACAGTGCGGCTGCGGTAAAAGGGGATGTCTGGAGACATTTGTATCAGCACCAGGTCTTAAACGTACAACTTTCGAACTGCTCTCAAAGGAGAATACCCCAAGTTCGCTAAGGGATATTCCTTTTTCAAAAATGACATCTAAAGATGTTGCAATGGCAGCCGCTACCGGAGATAAAATTGCATCTGAGGCCTTTCAAATTACAGGCACAATTTTAGGGGAGGCTCTTGCAGATTTAGTGGCCATTACTACTCCTGAGGCAATTTTCCTCTTTGGCGGTCTGGCAAAATCGGGAAACCTTATTCTTGAGCCTACTAAAAAGGCACTGGAAGAGAACCTTCTAAAGATGTGGAAAGGTAAGGTTAAGTTATTACTATCGGGGCTTGACGAGGATAATGCAGCAATTCTTGGTTCATCTGCCCTTGCATGGAAAGAGTTAAACAGATAAATTAAAAAATATGGCATCATTTAATTTCCAACAGTATATAACAAGATCGGCCAAATATCTGGTGTACCTTGTTATCGTTTTCATTCTTGTAATAGGCATATTTGCCCTTACAACAAAACAGGGGTTCAACTTCAACACACTTTTCCGAGAGGGGACTGAAATACAGATAATTATATTCCTTCTTGCAATGGCGTTCATCTATCCGTTCTTTGGTTTTGCAAGAAAGAAGGTATATCTGAACAAGACTTTTGCTCAGGACAGAGATAAAATTGTTGATGTATTTACAAGAAGTAACTTCGTTCTGGATTGCGAGGGGGCTGATAGTGTAACATTCAGACACAAATCTGTATTTATGCGTCTGATGAGAATGTTTGAAGATAAAATTACAGTTAACTTCTCAGATAATCCTATCGTACTTGACGGTATGCGCAAAGATGTTTACAGAATTGCTCGTATGATTGAGTATGCAGTGAGAGACGACAGAAACGACGGCTAAAGATCTTCGGGATCCCATTCCGGTTCAGTTAATTTACCTGCCTTTCTGAGTTTAAATGAGAGGTAGGTAATTTTCATTCCCAGTGAAAGAAACTCAGATTCATATCTTGTTTTTACAGACAAGAGTGCATCGGCACGTCCGGTTCCGTAAATATCATCATTAGCCTCAATAAGTTCCAATTTATTGTGTCTGATAAGCTCCAGAGTGTATTTATGAAGAAAGAGGCTGTCTGTCTTAAGGTGAACAACACCATTATCTTTAAGGAATTTTCTGTAGCGTTCCAGAAAGAAAGATGATGTAAGTCTTTTAGAACTTTTCTTTTTTTGAGGGTCAGGAAAAGTGACCCAAATTTCAGATACTTCGTCACTATCAAAGGCACTTTGAGCAAACTCTATCCTGCATCTCAGAAATGCGGCATTCGGAATATTCTCCTCTGTTACAGTTTTGGCTCCTCTCCACATTCTTGCCCCTTTAATATCAACCCCTATAAAGTTTTTATATGGGAATCTCCTTGCAAGTTCAACAGTGTACTCTCCCCTTCCGCAACCAAGTTCCAAAACAACCGGATTAATGTTTTTAAACTGATTTGAATTCCACTTACCCTTCATGTGGTAATCACCGCTAAATACCTCTTCAAATTCCGGTTGATAAAGGCAACCAAAATTCTTATTCTCTTCAAACCTCTTTAACTTATCCTTTCCCATTTTACATTTTTCTTATTACCACTCCTAATTCTCCTGTACCTCTTAGCTGCCTGTTCTTACCTGATGTATAAAGTGTAAAAATCCATGTTCCGCGCTGCTCGAGCATAACCTCTTCACGATATTTCCTGTACAAATCCCGCCATCGACCGTTTACATCCGATATTCCCTTTGTTTTTACTCCGTTAACATTCAAATAGAGTGAGTCACGATAAAGCTTTCCGTCCGGAGATGTAATATCAAGTATTAAAGAAAGTGTATTTCCCTTATAATTTTCCGGAATCCTGGCGTAGATATCAATTGTATGAGGTGAGAGAGTGTCTTCGGATGTGAATCTGGTAACATGTCTGTAGCCGGGTGAATATTTACCCCATCCGGAACAGGATAAAACCACCATTGGCAGAATTATTAAAAGTAAAGATCTACGATTTCTGCTGGCTGGAATCATTTCCACCTCTTTTTCTGTTATTACGGGAAGACCTGCCTCTTTTTTGCTGCTTTTGTCTGTCGCCATTCTTTTCGTCAAACCGCGAGATACTGTCCTCACCAACTGCACTCATAAACTCAGGAGATTTGGCCTGCTTCTTTTCGTTTATGTTTGTTGCTTTTACACCCCTTCTGTTTAGCTTTATAATCTCCTTAACCTTTTCTGCCTCAACAGGAAACATATTGGTCATACTGTTCTGTTCGTACGAAAACCACATTATACCCTTAAGAGTGTCTGTTTTTACAAGATAGGCCGGCCCTTCATCTGTATCAAGCGGACCTCTTACCTGTGGTATGTTTATGTGAGCATCTATATACGTAGGGGCCTCATAGTTTATACAGCATTTAAGTTTACTGCACTGCCCGGCCAGCTTTTGAGGATTAAGAGAAAGATCTTGCGTACGGGCTGCCTGTGTTGTGATTGATTGAAAATCGGACATATAACGAGAACAGCACAACTCCTGACCACACACTCCGATTCCACCGATCAATCCGGCCTCTTGGCGAGCACCAATCTGTTTCATCTCAATTCTGATCCTGAACTCATCTGCGAAAAGTCTGATTAATTGCCTGAAGTCAACTCTTTCATCAGCAATATAGTAGAAGATCGCCTTTGTTCCGTCTCCCTGAAATTCAACATCTCCGATTTTCATGTTCAGATTTAGTGATGCTGCTATTTGTCTCGACCTTATCATTGTTTTGTGCTCTCTGGCAATAGCCTCCTGCCATCTTTCTATGTCCAGCATCTTAGCCTTTCTGAATATCTTTCTGAATTCGTATGTTGCTATGTCGATGTTGTTTCTCTTTAACTGCGGAAGAATAACAGGACCACTCAGTGATACTATACCCACATCGTGTCCGTTGGCAGCCTCTACAACTACAATATCACCTACCTGAATTGAGACACCGGAGGTGTTTCTGAAGTACAACTTTCTTGTGTTTTTGAATCTTACCTCAAAGAGATCCTGTGTAAGTTCGTCAGGAATATTTTTGAGCCAGTCAAAGACGCTCAGTTTGCAACAGCACGACTGAAAAACGCATTTAAGTTCCCCTTCGGGAGTGCGCTCGGTTATGCTGCCCCTTGTACAATCATATTTTATATTTTGTGTATCCATATTTTAAGCTACAAAGATAAAAAAAAGCGATTACCCAGATCAGCAAAAATGTACTTTGAATTTACATTTCTGTCAATATCGGCAAGCGCCTCATTAAGTGAATCATAAGCCTTGACAAAGAACGAGGACTTAAGTCTCTGGGACCAATATTGTGTAAATTCCTTTTGTGCCGGTGGGGTGTTTGATATTTCAGGAGTACCGGCCCTTGTAACAAGTGCTCTTCTCAGGAACTCCATTGTGTATTCACAAAAGGCCCTCTGTTTCTCCCGCCCCATAAGTGAAACCTCCTCCCAGAATGCTACAACTTTTTTAAGGTCTCTGTTGGAGCATCCATCTAAAAGAACATTAAGGGGCCTGTAAAATTCACTCTCTTTACCGGATTCCCCTATAAGAGCTCTGGCACGACTAAGGCTACCCCCGGAAATTAATGCCCAGAACATTGCATCTTCGGATGTGAGGTCAGATTCCTGAGTAAGTTCGGCCGCCAGCTCATCTGTCTCGATGGGAGTAAGTTTAATTATCTGACATCTGGATATAATTGTAGGAATAATCCTTTCAGGAGCCTCACTTACAAGAAAAATAAATGTATCGGGAGGTGGCTCCTCCATAAGTTTTAGAAGTTTATTTGCAGCCTCCTGGTTCATCCTCTCGGGAAGCCACATTATTAAGAATTTTTTACCCCCTTCGAAAGATCTAAGGCTAAGTTTTCTTGAAATTAAAGAGGCTTCGTTTACCCCTATGATTCCGGATTTGTTCTCTATACCAATATGTTCGTACCAATCCTGCTCGGTAAAATAGAAATCACGAATTACAATCTCTCTCCACTCTGCTGCAAAAAGATCGCTTACAGGTTTTTTCTCTGCAGTAATTGTTCTTGTAGTGCTGACAGGCATTGCAAAGTGCAGGTCGGGATGAATCAGTTTGTTAAATTTATTACATGAGGGGCAGCTCCCGCAAGAGTCACCTGACTCTTTAGAGTTACAGGATAAATATTGTGCAAATGCAAGAGAGAGCGGAAAAGCACCGTAACCCGGCTCTTCACTAAAAAGTATGGCGTGACTTACCCTTCCCTCATCTGCCATTGCAGCAAGTTGACTCTTTATTCTTTTTTGCCCTACAATCTCTGCAAACCTCATAATTCTTCTCTATGTTTATCCAAATATAACCATTTCACATCTTTTGCAGTCAAATTCCAGCCGGAATCTCTTTCCGCTGTTTTCCAGATATAGTGGTTCGTTGTACCTGATTTTACTCCCTTCAGAAGGGCAGGTTCCAAGTTCAAATTTAATACAATATTTGCATCTCATCAGCTCTGCCTCCCCGGGAGGAGTAATTTCAAAGGCATCTGCCACAGATACGGCGCCAAGCTTTTCGTAGAGTCCCCGGGATAATGAGTTTGCAACATTTGCCCTGTAATCCAGCGTTTTACCTTTTAGTAGATCTCCTTTTATTTTAGTGCCTTTATGATGTTGAGCTGAAACGGGCTGTGAATCAAACAGCTCTGCAATAGATCTCCTTGCAAGGTTTAGAGCTGATGAAGGATAAAATAGAACATCATCAGCATCAATACTTTCCAGTTTGAACTTATAGATTCCCCAACTCTTTTCGATTTGTCTTTTTATACTTTCAATAGCAGCATCCTTGTCTCTTGCCGCTTCGAAATTTCCCTCCGGACAATAATTTACCTCTTTCCCATCTTCCCGGACTCCTGTAACTATTGTTTTACCGTCATTATAAACAAATCTAACCTTAACCTCAATCATCCTTTTGGGCATATTACTCTCCAGCTCTTTTTCAAAAGAGTGGTTATAATTTCTGTATAATGAGGATCCGGCAGGTAGTGTAACTTTATCATTAGTGAAGACTGTTTTCCCCTGAGAGAGACTCGCTCTTATGCCTGTTACTTGCCCTTTTGGAGTTATAAAGCAGAGCCCGTCTCCGTTTCCTATTCTCTCTTCAGAAGAGTATGTAAATACAAGATTGCCTCTTTTATCACTGCTTACAGTTTCTACCTTTCCAATATATTCACCAACCGATTTTGCAATCTCACCGGAATTCCACAATGATCTTGTTCCGTCAATAAAAAGCTTGGTGTAACCTCTGTTAAATGTAGTCTGAGGTCTTGGAGTGAAGCCTCCGTATAGTTTGCCCATAGAGCTTTGCATGAAGCTTGAGTCGCTTTCCAGAAAATTGTCTACAACAGATCTGTAATATCTCACAATATTCTTTATGTAGGATTTACTCTTTAATCTTCCCTCGATTTTGAAGGAGGAGATACCTGCCTCTGCAAGCTTCGGGATATAGCCGGAAAGATTAAGGTCTTTGAGTGAAAGCAGAGGTTTATCTTTTACAATAACATTTCCCTTGCTGTCTAAAAGATTATAGTCAGACCGGCATGGCTGGGCACACTCTCCTCTGTTTCCGCTTCTGCCTGTGATTCTGCTGCTCATGTAACACTGACCGCTGTATGAGACACATAATGCTCCGTGCACGAAGCTCTCCAGATCTGCTGTACAGCTCTCTCTTATCTCTCTTATCTGCTCAAGGGAGAGTTCCCTAGCCAGAATCAAACGGCTGAATCCAAGAGCCTCCATCAATTTTGCCTGCTCAACCGTTCTGATATTTGTCTGGGTTGATGCAAAGAGAGGGATAGGAGGAAGATTGGTTTGCAATAGCCCTGTATCTTGTAATATAAGGGCATCGCACCCTGATTCATAAGCCTCACGGGCAATTTTAACAGCCTTTTCTATTTCGCTGTCATAGAGTATAGTATTTAGAGTAAGATAGACCTTTGCCCCGAATTTATGAGCATATCCTGCAAGTTCTGCAATATGGGACATTGGATTGCCCGCTGCCTCCCTTGCACCAAATGAAGGGCCTGCAATATAGAGAGCATCGGCACCGCAGTCTATTGCCGCGATGCCGATGTCTCTGTTTTTTGCCGGAGCTAAGATCTCTAACTCTCTTAATTGCACTTTAATTGTGTTTTTACCTTGTATTCGGCCATCTGCTTGTAGGTAGGATCGTTAACAAGCTGTTTGTAATAACCGCACGCTTTTGCAGTATTACCTTTTGCTTCGTACGAAACAGCAAGGTTATACATTGTGCTGTTTTTATCTTTGGCATTAGGATCAGCAGCATAGTAACTTTCAAGAGCAGCGATTGCATCATCATATTTCTTGAGCTGAACACCTGAAAGCCCTATTAGCTTATTACCCTGTGGTGATTCGTTGTATTCGTTGGATTTTTTTGCGTTTTCAAATACACCTGCCCAGTTTTTTGTGCGAACAGCTGCCGCCGATCTTTTAAGATAAATAACAGCAATCTGTTTAGCGGAATTTTCTGTTTCGCCAAGCTCCATAGCTTTTTCGAATGCCTTTAATGCTCCCTCTTCGTTCTCAAGACGACTCTCTGCAATACCAATCCTGAGGTATGCATCTTTGTTTGAAGGGTCTGCCTCAATCACCTTTTTAAAACCTGCTATTGACTCCTGAAATTTGCCGGCGTTTAAAAGATTTGATGCATCTGCAAGAAGAAGCTGAGGAATTAGATCTTTTGCCTCATTTGCCACTTCCGGCAGTTCAAATTTTGTAGCAGTCTCCTGAGCCAGTTTTATCTGTACGATAGAGTTATCAATCTCTCCTGAGGTTGCAAGCTCTTTCCCGTAACGGAGATGAATCTGAGGAATAATATCCTTGCACTCTTTAATCATAGAAGCACCCTCCTCGCCACGATCTTCAGGAGTAAGGGCTTCAAGCATTTTTAGCGATTTGTTAAATGACTCAACCGCAGCAACATAGTTGCTCTCACTAAGAGCTTTCCCTCCCGCATTAAATAAATCTGTTGCACTTTGCAAATCTTGTGCTGCAACTGAACCGAATGTTAGAACTGTTATAAGACAAACGGCTAAAAATGTCTTGATCTTTTTCATTTGTGTAATATTAAAATTGAACATATAATTTAGTTTCAGTATAGGGGTAGCCACAAAAATATAAAAAACTAATTTAGGATGCAAAATAATAGTTACATTTGTACTATCTAATAAATTAAATCATTAATAACTTTATGAAACGACTATTTCTAATAGTGGCCTCGCTTTTTCTCACTTTTGGGTTAATGGCGCAGATGCCTCCGGTTTTGCCGCTTGACCCTAAGGTTAAGAGCGGGAAGCTAGATAACGGACTGACTTATTTCATTATGAAAAATAGTGAACCAAAGGGTCAGGCTGAATTTTTTATTGCACAGAAGGTCGGCGCTATTCTAGAAGAGGAGAACCAGAGAGGTCTGGCACACTTCCTCGAACATATGGCCTTTAACGGCACCAAAAATTTTCCTGAAAATAAGATCATCTCATGGCTTGAGACTATTGGTGTAAAATTCGGAGCAAATCTGAATGCATATACAGCCGTAGATCAGACAGTATATAATATCTCTGCCGTTCCTGTAAGCAGGCAGGGTATTATTGATTCGTGTCTGCTGATTCTCTCTGATTGGTCAAACGCAATATCACTTAATGAAGATGATATTGACAAAGAGAGAGGTGTTATACGCGAAGAGCTCCGCACAAGGAGCAGTGCCCAGATGAGAATGATTGAGGCACTTCTGCCTGAAATTATGCCGGGCAGTAAATATGCTCACAGACTACCCGGTGGTCTGGTATCGGTAATTGATAATTTTACATACGAAGAGTTAAGGTCATATTACCGCAAATGGTATCGCCCGGATCTTCAGGGAATTATTGTAGTTGGCGATATTGACCCGGATGCAGTTGAGAAACAAATCATTAAACTTTTCGGAGCAATTCCTGCCGTTAAAAACCCTGCACCAAGAGAGGAGTTTGAAGTTCCGAACACCAAAGAGCCTTTAGTCTCTGTTGTAAGTGATCCTGAGGCAACCGGAACAAGTGTAATGCTTATGTACAAACAGGATGTTATGCCTAAGCAGTTCAGACCTACAGCTGCTTCTGTTGTTAATAATTACTTCAAGAGCATGACAACCATGATGCTCAACTCAAGGCTTGCCGATATTACTCAAAAAGCAAATCCTCCTTTCACCAGAGCATCTGCATCACACGGTGACTTTATAGTATCCAACACCAAGGCTGCATTCAGCATCTCAGCCGGGGCAAAAGATGGCGGTATAGAGGATGCTCTGAGAGCAATTGTACACGAAGCAGAAAAGGTAAAAAGATTTGGATTTACACCATCTGAATTTGAGAGGGCAAAGGCAAATTATATGAGTCGCATTGAGCAGACTTTTAAAGAGAGAGAGAAACTAAGCAACTCGTATTTTGTAGATGAGATTCTAAACCATTTCCTTACAGGTGAGGCTCTTCCGGGTATAGAGATGGAGTACGCCCTTCTGCAACAGATTATACCATCTATCCCTCTGGAGCAGATAAACACATATGCAATGTCGCTTCCAACCGAAGAAAATGTTGTAGTAGCTGTTATGATGCCTAAGAAAGAGGGTATTGTTATTCCTGAAAAAGAGAAACTGCTTTCTGTTTTCATGGATGCACATGACGACGAACTTGAAGCATATAAAGAGACCGTTTCAAACGAGCCTCTTGTTGCAAAAGAGCCTGTTGCCGGCAAGGTGGTTACCGAGGTTGCAGAGCCGATGAGCGGCGGAGTTGTATGGAATCTTTCAAACGGAGCAACAGTAGTTGTTAAGAAAACCGATTTTAAAGAGGATCAGATTGTTTTCCAGGCAATAAGCAGGGGTGGTTACTCACAAACAGATATATCTGATGTAATAAACACCAAAGTAATAAACGATATTGTTACTATCGGTGGTTTAGGTAATTTCAGTGCACCAGATCTCAGAAAGGTACTTGCAGGAAAACTTGTTGGTTTACGCCCTTCTATTGGAGCAGGCAGTGAATCTTTAACAGGAAACAGCTCTCCTAAGGATCTTGAGACCTTTATGCAACTTCTTTACCTTCATTTTACTGCTCTCAGAAACGACGATGAGGCTTTCCAATCATATAAAGGAAGGATGGAGGCTGCACTGAAAAATGCTGCATCTGAGCCGATGACGGCCTTCTCTGATACACTTCAGAAGCATCTTTACAATAATAACCCTTATGCAAAGAGGCTTACAATCGAAACACTCGAGAAAGTTGATTATAACAGAACTCTCAATTTAGTGAGGGAGCGTCTTTCAAATGCTGCTGACTTTACATTCGTCTTTGTTGGCAATGTCGATCTTGCTACACTTAAACCTCTGGTAGAAAAATATATCGGCTCTCTGCCTGGGAATAAAGGCAAGAAAGAGGACTGGAAAAATATTGGAATGGTTCCTGTTAAGGGCAAGGTTCAGAAACATTTCGAAAAAGAGATGCAGACCCCTAAGGCAACAATCTACTCAATATATACCGGAAAAATCCCTTACACTGTAGATAATCTGATTATGGCTAACATGACCAAACAGATATTTGATATGGTATTTAACAGAACTATCCGCGAAGAGGAGCAAGGAACATACGGGGTTGGCGTAAATATGAGTCTAAGCTACTATCCTGATGACAGTTTCTCATTCCTGTTTGGTTTTGATACAGATGTTGCTCTCAGAGACAAACTTCTTGCAAGAGCGTATATAGAGATTGGTCTGGTTCTTGAAGATGGCATCAAAGCAGAAGACTTTAACAAAGCTGTAGAATATATGACCAAAAACTACACTCAGAACCTAAGAGAGAACAGCTACTGGGTTGGTACTATCGCAAACAGATATCTGATCGGTAAAGATCTTCATACAACTTATGAGGCTGCACTAAAAGCTGTTACTCCTGCCAAACTCCAAAACTTTATGAAAGAGTTCTTTAAACAGGGTAACCAATTTGAAATTATAATGAACGGCGTAGCCGCAGAAAAGAAATAAAAATAAACTACAGTACTGCTTAATGACCGCAATAATTGAGATTGACAATTTTTTAGTCTCCTCGGCAATTCTCACAGAGAGGTTTATATGTGATCTTTCAAAATGCCACGGAGCATGTTGTATAATCGGTGACAGCGGTGCCCCGCTTTCACAAGATGAGTGTGATCTGATTAGCAGTGAGTATCCAAAATTTAAAAACTATCTCAGAGATGAGGGGATCCGCTCCATTAAGGAGTCGGGTCCCTTTGTTCTGGATAGAGACGGCGATCTGGTAACTCCCCTCATAGATGGCGAAGAGTGCTCCTATACCGTCTTTGATCAGCAGGACAACTGCCTTTGCGGAATTGAGCTGGCATGGCGTGAGGGTATGAGTAAATTCAGAAAACCGATATCGTGCTGGCTATATCCAATTAGAGTATCCACCCTTTCAAACGGGATGACTGCACTCAATCTGCATGAGTGGCATATTTGTCTGGATGCTTTTGCCAAAGGGCGCAAAGAGGGAGTACCTGTTTACAGATTCCTAAGGGAACCAATTGTCTTTGCCTTTGGATCAGATTTTTATGATAAACTGGAGATTGCTGCCCGGGAACTAAACGGAGAGTCTTAGATCTCTCTGCTCCCCACGTAAAGTGCCAATGTTATCAGCTCCTCTTTATAGACAGATTCTTCAAGATTTTCCAGTGCTTTAATTGCCAATCCTGAGTGGTTACTTAATGCATTCTGTGCACACTCAATCCCCGAGTAGCTCTTTACAAACTTTAGCGTTTTATCTACAAGCGATTTGGAGTCTCCATCTGTCTCCCTAATAAAACTCAACATTTCATCACGCTCCGGTACCGGGGCATTTTTAAATGCACAAATGAGCGGTAGTGTAATCTTCTTCTCTTTAATATCCGTACCCGCCATTTTACCCGTATTAAGATCCGGCATGTAGTCAAAGATATCGTCCCTGATCTGAAATGCTATTCCAAGATGGTATGCATATCTGCTAAGGTCCGAAATGATCTCTTCTGATGCTCCTGCAGAGTAAACAGCACTGGCTACAGAGGCCACAAAGAGACTTGATGTTTTTCTTGAAATTATATAATAGTAGTCATCCTCGGTTGTATCCATACGGGATGCCTTCTGTATCTGAAACAGCTCCCCCTCGGACAACTCCTCAACAGCTTTGGTAAAAAATCCCATCACCCTGGAATTGTTCTGTTTTACAATCAGGGACAGAGCTTTGGAAAGCCAGTAATCACCTGTAAGAACCGAAGAAGCAGGGTTGTAAAGACTTTGAACAGTAGGAGATCCTCTTCTTTGAGATGAATTATCAGCTACATCGTCATGAAGCAGGGTTGCTGTGTGTATCATCTCTGCCACAGCAGCACACGAGAGGGTAAGTTGATTTATATTGCCACAAGCTTTTGCTGAGACTATACTTAACACAGGTCTTATCTGTTTCCCTTTAAGATTATAGAGGTAATTGTTGATAGTGTTGAGCAATTCAACATTGCTCATAAGGTTCTCTTTTATAAGATCATTAACTCTCTCAAGATCTCCTTTTATTCGTTCCTGGATTTTATTTATTTCCATTATCAGACGGGAAGGTAGTGTTTTGCTTCGAGAACCTTTCTGGTGCTGTTCTCAATTGCTTCAATTAAGTTTTCAATAGTATCAACAACAATCAGACTATCTCTAAAGTTTTGCCCAAGACAGTTTTTTTCTACAAAATGGTTAAAAAGCTCAATAAGTTTATCGTAAAATCCATCCTGATTAAACAGAATAACTGCTCCGTCATATTGCCCAAGCCTTTTTAAAGTATAGGTTTCCAGAAACTCTTCCAGTGTACCCAATCCTCCGGGGAATGCAATAACAGCGTCAGTATTATCTCTGAGCAACTCTTTTCTTCTGCTCATGGTATCAACTATCTCCAACTGTTTTATCCGGGGGTGCTGTAACTCCATCTCCCCCATAAATCCCGGTATTACCCCCTCTACATTTGTCCCTTTTTCGAGCATTGTGTCAATAATCACACCCATAAGGCCCCGCATACTGCCTCCGCAAACTATTGTGTAGTTTAGCACAGAAGCCGCCCTTGCAAATTCTCTGGCGGCCTCTGTGTATTTGGATTCAAGAATGTTACTGGATGAACAGTAGACACATACTCTTTTACCCATCAGTTATCAATTAAAACATTATACTTACCGATAGCTGAAAACCCTGCAGTTTTGCATTTTGGAATGTCTCACCATTAATTGCTCCGGCACCTGCTGATTGTAATTTTCCAAGACCCCAGTTATACTTTCCGGTAACCTGAAGTTTCCAGATATCAATACCTGCTCCTATACCATAACCGTAGTCAAACCTGTTAATATCATCCCATTCCGCATTTTCGAATGAGTCCCCCTTTCCGACTGCATAAGAGACATACGGCGAAAACATTATAAACGGTCTGATAAGTAAAAGATCAAGACCTAGTTGAATGTTAAGCGGAACAGTCATATAATCAAGGTAAAAACTTTGATTCGGACCAACTGCATTATCAGCACCCTGTCTTACAAAAAGTAGTTCGGGCTGTAAGCCGATACCAATAACAGGAACCTTAAACTGGTAAGTCAAACCAAAATGATACCCGGTCTGTTTGCTCCATGTATCATCTACATTTTCTGAAATATCCTTTAGCGAATTGAAGTTGAGTCCGCCCTTTATTCCAAACTTGGACTGTGCATTCACAGAAGTTGAAAGAATAAGGATTCCAATTAGTATTACCGCAATTTTTTTCATCTCTGTTTACATTAAGTCATTTAATTTGGCAACAATAGCTGCCTTAGTTGTAGAACCTACAATTTTATCCCTTAACTCTCCGTTTTTGAAAAATAGTATAGTAGGGATATTTCTTATAGAATATTTAACAGGTACCGACTCACTTGAGTCTACGTCGCATTTTGCAATGACTGCTTTGCCCTCGAGCTCTGTTGCCAACTCATCGATGATAGGAGCTATCATTCTGCAAGGTCCGCACCAGGGAGCCCAAAAGTCTACCAAAACAGGTTTATCTGAATTAATTACTATCTCGTTAAAATTTGAATCATTTACCGCTATTGCCATATTAAAGAATATTTAAAAAAGATTATACAATTGAATTGCTAAATTAATATGATATTTTATAAAAACATAAAAAAAGAGGAGCAATTACGCTCCTCTTTTACTAAACCACAGAGTCTGCTTCCCAGACAAAGGCCCTTAATCCCTGATCTTTTGCCGCATTGTTAGCATCTTTTAGCTCTTTTATAAGCGGACTAACCAGCTCTTCAGGAATAATTGCCATGGTTGCCATATTCTTTGACGGCCAGGCATGTGTTCCGTAGTGAGGCTCCCCTTTAACAGAGCCTCTGCCCTGAACATCCACCCATTTGGTAAATCCTCTGACATTGCAATTATCCAGAATCTCCATTACCACACTTGAGTGTGCCTGATTATATATTATCATTACTGCTTTCATTATCTTCTATTTTTAAGATTTTTAGCATGTGCTTTTCTAATTCTTTTGATCTCTCTTACATGCAGTGAAGCATATATAGTTGGAATCACAACCAGAGTAAGTACTGTAGAAACGGTAAGACCTCCGATAATGGCAATACCCATAGGCTGCCATATCTCTGAACCTTCACCGATGCCTATTGCCATTGGTAACATACCCAGAATTGTGGTTACAGTTGTCATAAGTACCGGCCTTAATCTTGATTTACCTCCCGATACTACCGATTTGATAACGCTCATACCCCTCTCTTTGTTAAGGTTAATGTAGTCTATCAATACAATACCGTTTTTAACAACTATACCAACCAGCATTACAGCACCAATAAGGGCTATAAGGCTAAGTGATGTACCTGTTAACCAAAGCGCTATAAATACTCCGGTAAAGGCAAAAGGTAGTGAAAACATAATAATGAACGGATCTCTGAACGATTCAAACTGAGCAGCCATAACTATGTATGTTAACATAATAACCAGCAATAAGAGAGTTATCATATCCATAAAGGACTCCTGCTGCTCTTCAAACGCACCTGATGGTTCAACTACAATGTTTGCAGGCAGTGTGAGTTCTCCGACAGCTTTCGTCACTTCGGCTGCAATGTCTCCTAGAGGTCTGTCGTAAACAGTTCCTGTAACCTTGACAACCCGCTCTCTGTCGAGGTGTTCAATCGAAGGTGGTGCAAAGTCTTCAATAACATCGGCAACTTCGCTTAATCTAACCGATCTGCCCTGATTGTTATAGAGCATAATTGCTTTAACATCTTCAATATTTGTTCTGTACTTTATTTCGTCTCTCACCACAATATCATACTCCTCTCCGTCTTCTCTGAACTGAGTAAGAATTATACCATTAATTCTGTTTCTGACGGCAGTTGCTGCATTGCTTAAGTTAATTCCGTTTACGGCAAGTTTTGCCCTGTCAAACTTAACACTCAGCTGAGGCATGTAATTTTCACGACTGAGCTTTATATCTCTTAGCCCTTCGGTCTTTTTCATAATCTCTGAAACCTGGTGAGCAACAGCCTCTGCATCCTCCATATCATATCCTAAAACGTTCATTTCAAGAGAAGATGCTCCGGTTCCCATTCCTTCGTTGTTACCTCCCGGCATTACCTGATACCTGTAAATTTCCGGTATTACCTCAAGGTCTTTTCTCATTAGGTCTGAAATTTCAAAAATGTCCCGTTTTCTTTCAGTTACATCTTTGAGTTTCATTGTATAAGAGATAAGGTGAGTTCCTGAGTTACCCATCGAAAGGAATATGTTTGAACCGTCTGATTGACCCATTGTTGTTGACATCACCTCAATCTCAGGATATTTATCTTTCCACTGATCGTAGAGATATTTGTTTAACTCTCTGGAATGTTCTACTCTTGTACCCACAGGTAATTCAACTGTCACATCTATTTGCGAGTTATCTACAGCAGGGAAGAAGTCTGTACCCACTTTTGAGAGAAGCATAAGGCTGGAGATAAATAGAGCTGCCGAAGCTACAATTACCATTATCCTGTGACTTAAAGCCCACGATAAGAAACTTTCATAAGCCCTGTCAAGAGCGTCAAGTCCTTTCTCTATAGGAGTGTAAATGAAGGTAAAGGCCTTACTCCTCTTAGGATCTTTCTTGAGCATTCTCGAACTAAGCATTGGCGTTAGAGTCAATGCAGCCAGTGTTGATACAGAAATTATTATTGTAACAATCCAACCTAGCTGTTTAAACATTATACCTGCCAAACCTGATACCATAGTCAACGGGAAGAACACAGCCACAATTGTTAGTGTTGAGGCTACTACTGCAACAGCCACCTCATTTGTTGCATATATTGCAGCATCTTTCGGTTTACTCCCTTTCTCTATGTGGGACGTTATGTTTTCAAGCACCACAATTGCGTCGTCCACCACCATACCAATTGCAATGGAGAGCGAACTGAGTGAGATAATATTCAGTGTATTGCCTGTAATCATAAGGTATATGAAGGCGGCAATCAGCGAAACCGGAATAGTAAGGATAATTATAAATGTTGCTCTCCATCTTCCAAGGAAGAATAGTACCACAAACATCACAAACAGGCCTGCCAAAAGTACTGTCTCTGTGAGAGATCCTATACTTCCTTTTATGAATTCCGAGGTATCCATTATCATCTCGAGCTTGATATCGGGAGGAAGTTGCGGTTTAATCTTTTCGAGTTCTACCTGAATCTTCTCCGCAATATCCACAACATTTGCTCCCGACTGCTTCTGAACAACTATTGTTGCTGCTCTCTCGCCGTTGGTAAGCACCTCTGTAGCTCTCTCTTTTAATGTATCCTTTACTGTTGCAATATCTTTAATGTAAATATTGCGCCCCATAAAGCTACCTACTATGATGTCTTTAATCTCATCGCTCGATTTAAATTCTCCGTCTGCTTTTACAGAAAATGTTTCCGAACCTATATCAATGTTTCCGCCGGGGATGTTCCTGTTTTCAAGAGCAAGTACTCCTGCCACCTGCTCTACGGTAAGCTTATAGGCCTCTAATTTTCTCGGATCTGTATGAACCTGAATCTCTCTTTGGGGTGCTCCTGATATAGAAACCGATGCAACACCGTCAATCCTGTTAATCGGGTTGGCAACTTTATCTTCCAGTATTTTGTACAACCCCTGCTCGTTCTGTGATGTCCTTGCCGAAATAAAGGCAACCGGGATCATTGTGGAGTTGAACTTGAGAATAACCGGATTCTCTACATCTTCCGGAAGGAAATTCCTTAGCATATCTATAACAGAACGGATATCATTAACCGCCTCAGTCATATCTGTTCCATACTCAAACTCTACAGTTATAAGAGAGATATTATCCTTTGAAACAGATGATATTTTTTTGAGATCGGAAACAGTACTAAGCGACATCTCCATTCTCTTGGTCACATTCTGTTCAATATCGGATGCACTTGCTCCGGAATATGTGGTCATTACCATTACGGCATTGAGCTCAATTTCGGGATAGAGGTCAACCGAAAGTCTTGAGAAAGAGAAGAGACCAAATACCATTATACCCACAAAAATGAGGGCCGTGGTAACCGGTTTTTTTACTGCACTTTCGTATATTTTCATCAGTAATTATTTTATTCTAATTGTACTTATTTAATATTCAGATCAGATTCTGTTATCTGTACTTTTGAACCGTCTATCAGCGAGCTGTTTCCGGCAACTACGATTTTCTGACCTGTTTCAAGCCCACCGAGTACTTCGTATATTGAATCTACTCTCTTACCAAGCTCTACTTTTGTATATTTCACTATATCACCGTCAAGAACATAAACATATTTATCATTTGTACCCTGTTGTTTAATAACAGCTTTATCCGGTACTACAATTCTCTCCTTGGTTCCAAAGTCAACTTTGGCTCTTGCAAACATACCGGGACGAATCTGCAGCGAAGGGTTGTCTATACGCACCTCTGCCTGAAATGTTCTTGTATTTGGATCTATTACCGGGTAAATAAGCATAACTCTGCCATTGAATCTCTTACCCGGATATACATCAAGTGATATTTCTACCGGAGTACCAATTTTTACCTGAGGGAAAAACTCTTCTGATATAGCAATAAGTATCTTTACAGGTTGCATCTGCATAACAACCAAAATAGGCTGACCCGGAGCAAGGTCTCCATTGTCAAAATTCTTTTGAACAACAATTCCGTCAATAGGTGAGAGCAATTTTGTGTTTTTATCAAGGTTCTCCAGACTCTCCTCTGCAATCTTAACCTGAGTCTTCATCTGATCGTATTGCTGGGCAGGAACACCACCTGAATTATAAAGAGCCTCTATTCTTGACAGGTCCAGCTTAAGGTTCTCCAGTTGTATTTTGGCCTGTGCATAGTTGATGCTCTCCATCTGAACCAGCAACTGATCTTTTTTAACTCTGCTGCCAACCTCCACATAAATCTTTTCAATACGTTGTGCTGCAGCACTTGATATTACATTTTTAACCATCGGCTCAATATTGCCGGTGAATTCTATAATCTGGCTAACCATAGCCTTTTCAACTTCGGCCACTTTAACCGGGTAGATCTTCTCTGAGGTCTCTGTACCCTCTGTTTTTCCCTGTTCTCCCGAGCAGGATGCAAGTACAAGAGTGCTGATAAGTAGTAGAGATGCTATTTTTTTCATGTGTCTTATGATTTGTTTTCTTTAGTTATTGTTAATTGCGGCATCATTTCCGATTACCTTTTCATATTCGTTTCTTGCCTTTATAAAATCAAAAATTGTCTGATTAAGATTGAGCTTAGATCTGGTAAGTGCAACCTCGGTATCATTGAGTTCCAGAAGTGTTCCGGTTCCTGTTGAGTACCTCACCTTAGCAATTTCATAACCTTTTTTGGCCTGCATAACAGCCTGTTTGTCCGATTCCAGCTGGATCTTTGTCCGCTTCATTTCATTAAGGGAGTTCTTAAGCGCCAATGTGAGGTTATTCTCTACCATCTCTCTCTGATATCCAAGCTGTCTTATTCCAACTTTGGTCTGCTTCTCTTTGAGAGAGACAGAGAATTTGTTGAAGATAGGAATCTGTAGAGCCAGACCTACAGCTACAGAATTTGTCCATAGTTTATTAAAAGTAAACTCTTCGCTCTGCATCTGAAGCTGATAGTTGGCGAAACCAGCTAATGAAGGAAGTCTTTGAGATCTTATTAATTCATAACTCTTTCCCAGCTTTTCAATTTGAATATCAAGACTCTTTAAAGAGCTATTGTTATCAAGTACTATTGCACCCATTCCGTTATAGGTGGTTATCTCTTTCTCGTAATCAGCAATATTACCTGAAATCTCTATCGGCGTATCCAGATTTAGTGACAAAAGAACTTTCAATTGCATTTTAGCCAGTTCAAGACCACTGGTCGCCTGACTAATTGCCGGCAAAAGATTTCTGACTGCAACGTCTGATCTTATTTTATCGTATTCTGACGCCAATCCCTCTTCGTACATCTTACTTATATTTTTCGCTGTCTCCTCTGCGTTTTTATAACTTTCCTTGAGCACCTCCAGAGACTGATCCAGCATAAGAATACCATAAAATGAGTTCTTAACCTGGGCGATCAGTTCTATTTTGGTATTCCTTGAAGACTCAAGTGCACTCTTAAGATCGAGTTCCGAGAGTTGAATGCTCTTAAAGAGAGTAAGTGAAAAGATCGGTACCTGTAATGTACTGCTTACAGCATAACTGTTTGTGGCACCTATCTCCATTTTTCCTCCGGGGAAAAAGTCCGAGAAAAATACAGGCTTTAAAATATTATTGGTATACTGTGCATTTGCACTTAAGGCAGGTAACAATGAATACCAGTTCTCCGTCCTGAGCCAATCTACCCGCTGAATCTCTTCCTGTGCTATTTTCACGCTGAGATTTTCATTTAATGCAATCTCCAGTGCTCTGTCAATTGTCAGCGTAAGCTTTTCTCCCGCACTTTCCTGTGCACGGAGGCTGTTGCTTGCAGCAACTAAAGTCAAAAGTGTTAACGCAATCGTTACTTTTGTGATTATTTTCATACTTCAATCAATTTGAATTTTCTAAATATTCGTCAATCATTTCTATCCCTTTTTGAGTAGCTATCCCACGGAAGTAAAACATAACAACCTCCTTAAATAGCTCCTTTCTTTTATACTCCTTTATGGGAAATACATCGGAGTTTTCTATCATATGTGACATCTCAATTACAATCTTCGAAACAAGCCCTCTGTCGATATCCTCCAGGATATAACCCTCTTTTTGACCTTTTGCAATATAGTCGTTAATCCGTTCAAGGTGGTATACCATCACATTTTCAACAGTTTTCTTATATAAATCGTAATAGTACTTTCTCAATTCCTGAAAAAAGTTAATCTTAAGGTTTATTATAAGATCCGATTGTGAGTTATGAATCCTGAACAACAAATCAAGGACATTTTCTGATTCTTGTTCCAATGTTTTTGAATAGACCATCATTTGGTCTTTCATGAAATTTATACACTCTTCGAGAAGGGTGGTTTTATCTGAAAAGTGTTCGTAAAGGGTCCTTTTTGAGATGCCGTTCTCCTTAGCAACATCGTCCATAGTAACAGACTTACAGCCACTTTGGAGAAACAACTCGGTTGATACTTCAATTATTCTATCTCTTATTTCCATTTTATAATTACTCTGAATAGGGGCGCAAAGGTAATATTGAAAACTTAAAAAACAAAAATAGTTTTCAAGTTTTATGCCAAAAATTTATATTTCATTGTTAACTTTGTACTTATCTTGTTACAAAACCATTAAGATCAGCTATATGTATAATAATTTTCAGGAATTTCTTTCGAATGAACTAAGCAACATTCAAGAGGCAGGACTTTACAAAAAAGAGCGGGTAATTGTTAATCCGCAGCAAGCTAAAATAAAGATATCTACAGGACAGGAGGTTCTTAACTTTTGTGCAAACAACTATCTGGGTCTGTCAAACAACAATAATCTTATAGAAGCGGCTAAAAAAGCTTTGGATCAGCGCGGATTCGGCATGTCAAGTGTGAGGTTTATCTGCGGAACACAGGATTTACACCTTGAACTTGAGAAAAAGATATCAGAGTTCTTCGGAACAGAAGATTCCATTTTATATGCTGCTTGTTTCGATGCCAACGGAGGAGTTTTCGAACCACTGTTGTCAGATGAGGATGCCATTATTTCCGACTCATTAAACCATGCATCAATTATTGATGGAGTAAGACTCTGCAAAGCGCAAAGGTATCGTTATGCAAATGCCGATATGGAGGAACTTGAGAACTGCCTTAAAATAGCTCAAGCCCAAAGATTCAGGCTGATAGTAACCGACGGTGTATTCTCTATGGACGGTAATGTTGCTCCGCTTGATAAGATTTATGAACTGGCTGAAAAGTACAATGCCATGATTATGGTAGATGAATCACATTCAGCAGGGGTGGTTGGCGATACCGGCAGAGGAACTACGGAACTCTATAATCTAAAAGGCAAGGTTGAAATTATAACCGGAACTCTTGGTAAGGCATTCGGTGGTGCAATCGGTGGTTTTACAACCGGAAAGAAAGAGATCATTGAGATGCTAAGACAGCGCTCAAGACCATATCTTTTCTCAAACTCAATTCCACCAATGGTAGCTGCAGCCGGAATAGAGATGTTCAATATGATGTCAAAGACCAATGAACTTCAGGACAAACTTCACAAAAACACATCTTATTTTCTTAATAAGATGAAGGATGCAGGCTTTGATATTAAGCCTACCCGTTCTGCAATTTGTGCAGTTATGTTGTACGATGCAAAGTTATCACAGGAGTTTGCCGCAAAAATGCTCCGGGAGGGGATATATGTTATAGGGTTTTACTTTCCTGTTGTACCAAAAGATCAGGCCCGTATCCGGGTTCAGATTAGTGCGGGACACGAGCCTGAGCATATTGACAAATGTGTTGATGCCTTTATCAAAGTTGGAAAGGAGCTGGGAGTTATCAGTTAAATCTGCGCTCTATTCTATCTTTTTTACGCTCCATCCTATCTTTGAATTTGTAGTATCTGCCTTCCCACTGGTCGTCAAAATCCCAGTCATGATCACAATCAAAAATCCAGTCTCTTCTGGTTTGTGATTCAAAGTCGTGTGGCACCGGATCGGTTACAATAACCTTTACACCGTCGGGGATGTACAGGAATACTTGTCTGAATGTTGCATCAAATTTGTTTTGTTTGCTGTAAACATTTGATTTGATAGTTATAAGAGAATCTGTTATCTCAAAAGATGGCAGATTTTTTTGTGCTTTTGCCAATGCTTCGGTATAGGTGTATGACAAGGCGTCGGTACGATATTTAACAACATACCCCTCCTCTTTGCTCTGCTTTACAATTCTCAGCTTTGGAAAGGCAACTATTTTCTGCTCTTTTCTCTCTCCCTCCATCCAGAACAGTGCATAGTCTGAATAACCGGCATCAAGCATAACTTTTGAATCGGGGACACTGCTTGATGACTCAAATTTTACATATAGGGTGTCATATTGATTAGTGATAGGGACCTCCTGCTCATATCTTGCTTCGCTCCAGAAAGGCCTGCTGGCTTTGGTTGCCAGAATACCAAATGAGAAAATTGAGAGTATCCAGAGAATAAAAATAATTAAACCTGGTCTGAATCCTCTTGATTTAAAACCGAAAAGAAGCTGAATTCCACCATATAGCATTCCAATCAACGGAAGGAATATAATTCCAAGAAACGATATCTTCAGATATAACGGATTCGACAACCCAAGTTCTATATAATCAAGAAAATCAACAGGAACAACATCTTTAAAAATTTCTATCCCCAAAAACAAAAATGATAATACAATCAGACCTCCAAGTGAAAAGAGAATCAAAAACACCGATACTACTTTTGATAACACTCTGCCAATTACACTCATCGCCTCGGATCCCTCTCTGCCCGCTCTTCTTATTCCTCTTTTTGCCTGATTAAAACCCATCTCCATCTGTCTCTGAAAGTTAGTAAGATCCATAGGCTCTCCGTACATAGCACATCTTTGCTCAACTGTTCTGGCTTCTGGTATTGCAATCCACATAATTATGTATGCAAAAATCATAAAGCTACCACCTCCAAAGTGTATTCCTAAAATAGAGAAACCCAAGAATAGAATTACAAAAAGAACCCGAACGAGAGTTGTGTCAATTGAGGTATATGCTGCCAATCCCGAGCACACCCCTCCAAGCACCTTATTATCAGGATTTCTGAATAGCTTTTTAGGGATTCTTCCTCTGCTGGAAAAAGAGGATGTTCCGCCAAAATCAGCCTGATCTTCATCTATAACATCAGGCCTTCCCAGAATTGTAATAACCTCTTTTATGGCTGTTGCAGTAACTACGTTTCCGGGTCCGCACTTCTCAACAAAGAGCTCGGCCATTCTCTCTTCAATTCCTTCGATAATCTCCTGCCCGTTCTCCTTTTTGTCATAATGGTCATGAAGTTCGTCAAGATAACCCTTTATCAAGAGGAAACCCTCCTCTTCAATTGTGAAGGCAAGATTTCCGATACTTACTTTGACAACTTTTTTCATTTTACCTCTTTTTTATTTCTTATTAATGCTATTGTTTCGACTATCTCAACCCATGCCGAATCCATCTCTGCAAGCAACTCTTTCCCTTTATCGGTGATTGAGTAATATTTTCTTGGAGGCCCCTGTTGCGACTCTTCCCATCTGTAACTCAACAATCCTTGGTTTTTCTGTCTGGTGAGCAACGGATAGAGTGTGCCCTCCACAACAATCATCTTCGCATCCTTCAGTTCACCAATCAGTGACGAGGCGTATGCGTCATTATTGTTTAGAATACTCAGTATGCAGTATTCCAGAACACCTTTACGCATTTGCGATTTAATGTTATCTGTATTAATTTCGTTCATAACCCCTCCTGTTATCTGTATGTTGAAAATCTTCTGAGGTTTTCGGCAGTCACCGGTAAACCTCTCATCTCACACTTCTGTGCTGCAGTATAGGCCATTGGAGCAACAATCCAGAAAATGATATACGCCCAGAATCCTACACTACCCATAAAAATTGCTATAAAAAAGAGTACCCTCACAAGAACTACATCAATGTTGAGGTAAAGAGCCAGACCACTGCAGACACCTCCGATAACTTTGTCATCCGGATTTCTGTAGAGTCTTTTTACAGCCATGTTATAGAATGGTTCGTTTTTTACACCGAAGTCATCCTCCATCTGTCCGCCGTCCGGCATTCCAAGTTGGGAAATAATATTATTAACCATCGTTATGTTTACCACCTGAAATTTGGTCCCCAAAGCCTCTGTAAAAAGCTCGGCAATTCTTTGCTCAAGGTCCTCCATAACATCTCCCGACTGAACACCCATACCCGTTCTCTCCTTGAAACGGGTAAGATAAAGATTCAATTTCTGGTATGCGTCTTCGTCAATTACAAAACTTCTTCCGCCTATACCTACAGTTACAACCTTTTTCATTTTTAGTCTATTTTAATTTATATAGAATTTGGTACTGCAAATATATATACTTTTTTCAATACCTTGTATCACATAGTACTAAAAATTTTCACAAAAAAAGCCCGTTACTACCGTAACGAGCTGATATTCTGTTAGAAAAATTTTATTAATTTTCTGTCCCCGATGGTGTTTCCGGAGTTGTTGGTGCCGGATTAACCGGGAATTCCGGTTGCCCTTGTACCGGAGCTGACTGTTCGATTCTCTCCTGAATGGCATTTTGCTTTCTGCTTCCACCTGTAGAGACAAAGGCTGTTGCCAAAACACAAAGAACAAGTATTGAGATGGCAAGCGTCCATGTTGCCTTTTCAAGAAAATCTGCAGTCTGACGAACTCCGAATGTCTGATTGCCGGATGCAAAGTTTGCTGCAAGTCCGCCGCCTTTAGAATTTTGCACCAAAACTACAATTGTGAGCAAAACGCTGGCGATGACGATTAGGATAGCTATTACGGTATACATAATATTAACAGTTATATTTATTCTTAATATCTTTTACAAGGGTCGCAAAGTAAGCACTTTTTTCCGGATATAACAAAATTAGTTTTGCATAAACATCTAGGGCTCTTTTAGAGAAGCCTTGTTCCAGATAGATTTTTGCAAGTGTTTCTGTATAAAATGCTGCATCATCAAACAGTTCTGAGGTATCTATCTCTGCTTCGGGAACCGTTGCTGATTCGCGGAATCCGGGAGATGCTCTCAGAAGAGATGGCTTCTCTGCAATAAAGTTATCAAGAGGTTTTGATCTGTCCAGTTCCAGCAATTCAAACTCCTCTCTGGAGAAATAGTCCCCCCCCGCAAGCACAAATCTTGGCATTGTGCCCGGAACAATATCTGATATATCCTCCAGAATAATTTCATCACCATCTTCAAAATCCTTTATCTCATCTGCAGTATATGATGCACCAACCGGTTTCTGCTCTTGCGATATCTCTTCGCTTATTTCAAGTATATCATCAGAGGCAACCATGTTGCCCTTGGAAATTTTTATCCTGTATAGATTAGACCTTGAGTATACATGTGATGCGGCTTTGTTTAATAAAACTCCTCCGGCATCCTCATCCATTATTGAGATCCGCCTGTAAAGTTCCAGATAACCCGCAGAATACCAAGGGTATCTCTCCAGGTACTTTTCCAGGGTTTGTATATCAATGTCTTTCATAAGGCTACCAATTTGCAACTGTTGCGTTAAATATCTCCTCTACCAGTTTCTTAACAATACTGTCTACCAAACGACCCTCTACAGCATCAAGTGATGATGTTGATGGGTAATCTTCAAATGCAGCGAAGTTCTTTTCGAAGTTCTCCTTTGGATATTTAACATTTGTGAAGGTAATCTTTAAAGTTACCGTCAATCTGTTCTGGGCAGCTACCTCTTGTGCGGTAACAGCAATGGAGGTGGTTTCATAACTTGTTATCTGCCCCTCAACTATAAGATCTCCTCCATCGTTTTCGAGCCTGAGTTTTGTGAACCGGCGATACTTCTCTTTGAGCTCCTCTGTGAGCAGGTTACTCAGTGCCGGGTTTATTCTCATTGCCCTGTTATCAATATTGTAAACAGATATTGAGGTAACATCAGGCTGAATGGAGGTGCCCGAAAATGAGTAGATCCCGCAGGAAGTGGTGAGTAAAAGAGTAATTATTATATATATGTACTTTTTCATAAATCCAGATTCAGCTCTTTTATCTTTCTGTAGAGAGTCCTTTCAGATATACCAAGCTCTGCTGCCGCGAGTTTTCTCTTACCGTTATTTTTTTCAAGAGCCTTTTTTATAAGGTCTGCATTGACTTCTGATATTGAGAGTGTTTCGGCAAAAGCATCCTCTTCGTAATCAACAATAGAGGAGTCCCCGATGGTGTTTTGAATCTCTTTTCCCTGTGAGATTCGGGTAGATTGTGCGGGAATTTCCTGAGACAGCTTCATTTTAAGCTCCTCTACCTCCTGCCTCAGCTGATAAAGAACCTTGAAAATAATATCTCTGTCTGTAAGGTAATCACTACCCTGCCCCTCTGTCCTTACCGGTAAATTATTGGAAGAATCCTGAGGCAGATATTTTTTAAGTAATTCCGGCCCGATAAGTCTGTTGTGCTCTATAACCGATATCTGCTCAGCAATGCTTTTAAGTTGTCTCACATTTCCGGGCCATCTGTAGCTTTCCAGTAATATTGCCGCTTCCGGTGTAAGGCGGATAGAGGGCATCATATACTTATCAGCAAAATCCAGAGCAAACTTTTTAAACAAAAGGTGAATATCCTCTCTTCTTTCTCTTAGCGAAGGTACAATTACGGGAACGGTATTAAGTCTGTAGTAAAGATCCTCGCGGAAGCGACCATGTTCTATTGCTCTCTGGAGATTGACATTTGTTGCGGCAATAACTCTGACGTCTGTCTTCTGTACCTTTGATGATCCAACTTTAATGAATTCGCCGGATTGTATAACCCTGAGAAGCCGCACCTGAGTAGAAAGAGGTAGTTCTGCCACCTCGTCAAGGAACAGAGTTCCCCCGTCTGCCACCTCAAAATATCCTTTTCTTGTCTCAAAAGCTCCGGTAAAAGAGCCCTTTTCATGACCGAAAAGTTCCGAATCAATAGTACCTTCCGGAATTGCTCCGCAATTGACTGCAATATACTGATTATGTTTTCTGGGGCTGTTTATGTGAATTATCTGAGGAATAACCTCTTTGCCCACTCCACTCTCCCCTGTTACAAGAACTGAGAGATCGGTAGCAGCTACCTGAACGGCTATTTCTATAGCCCTGTTAAGAGCCTGATTATCGCCAATGATATCGAATCGTTGCTTTATTGACCTTAAATCCATAGCACACAAAAATAGATAAAATTTATACCTTTGGGAAATTTAAAAGGCGTAAAATGAAAATTCTGGCGATCATACCGGCAAGATATGCCTCAACAAGGTTTCCGGGCAAACCTCTTACACTTATCGGAGGTGTTACTATGATAGAACGGGTGGTTTACAGAAGCAGAGAGGCATTTCAAGATGTATATGTTGCAACGGACGATCAAAGAATATATGATAGAGTGATTCTGTCAGGTGGTAATGCCGTTATGACCTCTGCCACACACTCCAACGGTACAAGCAGGATTCTGGAGGCTATGTATAAAATAGAGGAGCTTACGGGAGAAGAGGCAGATATCATTATAAACGTACAGGGAGATGAACCATTTATTGAGCCTCTCCAGTTAAAGGAGTTGTCTGATTGTTTTAAGAATTCTGAAACAATGATCGCGACACTTTCGGGAGAGATTTCAGACAATGAGGAGCTTTTTAGCCCGAATACCGTAAAGGTCATTACATCCGGGAGTGGAGAAGCACTCTATTTCAGCAGAATGCCTATACCTTACGTCCGGGATTTTCCGCAGGATCAATGGCTTGAGCATGTGAGGTTTTACAAACATATTGGCCTTTACGGCTACAGACGAGATGCGCTTATAAAAATCAACAGCCTCGGCCCCGGAAAGCTTGAACAGGCAGAGAATCTTGAACAATTAAGATGGCTGGAGAACGGTATAAAAATTGTGGTAAAACAAACTGCCCACCCCTCATACTCAGTCGACACTCCTGCAGATATAGAGCTTTTGAAGGCTAAAGGGCTTATTTAACATAGAATTTCTTAAACTTTTTGTATATTTGCATTTATGGGTTTAACCAAAACCGAGCGTAATTATTAAACAACTAAATATATCCAGAATGAAAAAAAATTTATTTAAAATCTTAGCGGTTGCCATCCTGGGATTATCTATCGTATCCTGCAGTAATCCTTCAAAGATGGCTAAAGATGCTCAATTGGTGAGTGTTGAGAGTAATCCCCAAATTCTAGAAGTAGTTGCTGATGAGATTACAGCCACCTACACAATGAACTTCCCTGAGAAATATTTCCATCCAAAAGCTATTCTCGAGGTAATTCCTGTGCTGGTATACGAAGGAGGAGAGGTTGCTGCCCCTGCTTTTAAACTTCAGGGAGAAAAGATTACAGATAATTTCCAGCCAATATATTCAACAGGCGGAAAGGCGAGCAATACAGTAAAATTTGCCTACAAACCGGGAATGGAAAAATCTCATCTGGAATTAAGAGTTGCTGTTTGGAACAAACTTAAAAAATATGACTTCCCTGCACCTTATAAACTTGCAGACGGAGCTAACATTACCTACAAGCTTGTACATACAGACGGTATAACTGCAATTACATCTAACAACTACCAGAAAGTTATTAAGGAGAAGAAAGAGACTCAGATTCTTTATACAATCAACAGCCCTGTAGTTCGCCCTAAAGAGCTGACTAAAGCAGAGATTAAAGAGTTTGAACAATTCCTTGCCTCTATTAATGAGGACGAAAGAAGAGAGGTAAAGAGCACCGATATAGTAGCGTATGCCTCTCCGGACGGTCCTACAAAGCTCAACACAAAACTTTCTGACAAACGCGGAGAGACAGCTAAAACTGCTTTCGATAAGATTACCAAGAAAGTTCCTGTTGACGCACCTGTAAATGTATCAACTATTGCAGAAGACTGGCAAGGTTTTCAGGAGCTTGTAGCTGCCTCTACAATTCAGGACAAAGAACTTATCCTCCGTGTACTTTCGATGTACAGCGATCCTATGGTTCGTGAAAGAGAGATCAGAAATATGTCAAAAGTATTTAAAACTCTTGCAGATAAAATTCTTCCTGAACTCAGAAGAGCAAGAATGATTGCAAATGTAGACTACACAAACTACTCAGACGAAGAGCTTAAAGAGCTTACAAAAACAAACATAGAAATTATGGATGTTGAGGCTCTTCTTTACGCAGCAACCCTTGTTAAGGATTATGAAACTAAAGCTGCCCTTTACAAAAAGGCCGGTGATAAATTCAAATGTGACCGTGCTTACAACAACCTTACTGCAATCTCTCTTGATTACGGTAAACTTGCTGAGGCAAAGGCAGCACATGCTAAAGTTGGAAACAAAGCATCAGGATTCTACCTGAACAATGCAGGTGTAATTGCTCTTCGCGATAAAGACTATAAAACAGCTGCAGAGATGTTTGCAAAATCAGATCTCAAAGAGGCCAAGCAAAACCTTGCAATTATTGATATCCTTAACGGTAAGTACAAAGAGGCTGTCAGCAAACTTGCAGGAACAAAGAACGAAAACGAAGGTCTTGCATACATCCTTACAAACCAACTTGACAAAGCATCAGCAGCTATCACATGCAAATGCCCTCATGCTGCTTATATGAGAGCTGTCATTGCTGCTCGTCAGGGTAATATGACTGAGGTTGCAAAACAATTGGAGATCGTTTACAAAAATGAGGAGTTAAAAGCCCGCGCTCAGAAAGATATTGAATTTGCAAAATTCAGAAACTAATCACACCTGATTACCGTTTGTGGTAATCGATATAACAGAAAAGACCGCCCAATTTCAGGCGGTCTTTTTTTGCACTAAATATCCGTGCCACTTTTCAAACGATAAAAGTCAAACAAATTTAAGTTGTAGAACAACTGACTCATTATCTGAGATATACAAGATTATCAGAAGATATTACAAGCATACCAAATTTGCAAAACCCTAAATAACTGCTGTTTAGAAAGAAACTTAACTGCAAATTTTTGTTGTAGTATTGTGGCTATTACAGCAAATGAACTTTAGCAGGTGTGGTTAGTCGAGCTTGAGTACCGCCATGAAGGCACTCTGAGGTACCTCTACATTACCTACCTGACGCATACGCTTTTTACCCTTCTTTTGCTTTTCGAGAAGCTTACGTTTACGGGAAATATCCCCTCCGTAACACTTGGCCGTAACATCTTTCCTGACCGCTTTAACGGTTTCACGGGCAATAATTTTAGAACCGATTGCTGCTTGAATGGCAATATCAAACTGCTGGCGGGGGATAAGCTCTTTTAGCTTTTCACACATGCGCCTTCCAAAGTCATAGGCGTGATCACGGTGAATAAGAGATGAGAGAGCATCTACCTGCTCGGAGTTCAAAAGAATGTCCAGTTTTACAAGGCTGGCCTCTTTATATTCGGTAATATGGTAATCGAAGGAGGCGTATCCGCGGGATACTGATTTGAGTTTGTCGTAAAAGTCAAACACGATCTCAGACAGCGGCATGTCAAAGTTGAGCTCCACCCTCTCGCTTGTTAAAAAGTGCTGACTGATGAGAACACCTCTTTTGTCAAGACAAAGTTTCATTATAACGCCAAAATACTCAGACTTGGAGATGATCTGTGCTCTGATATATGGCTCTTCTATATAGTCAATAAGTGTAGGGGCAGGAAGACCGGATGGATTATGAACATCCAGAGTTTCACCCTGGGTAGTGTATACTTTGTACGACACGTTTGGAACGGTTGTAATAACATCCATATCAAACTCTCTGTACAGACGCTCCTGAACAATCTCCATATGGAGCAGCCCAAGGAAGCCACAACGGAATCCAAAACCCAAAGCCAGTGACGACTCAGGTTCAAACACCAGAGAAGCATCATTAAGCTGTAACTTTTCCAGTGAACTTCTTAAATCTTCATATTCGTCTGCCTCAACAGGATATAGCCCGGCAAAAACCATCGGCTTTACCTCCTCAAAACCTGCTATCGATCCTGAGCATGGTCTGTCTCTATGAGTAATGGTGTCTCCAACCTTAACTTCACTGGCTGTCTTAATACCTGAGATAATATAGCCTACATCCCCGGTTTTTACCTCTCCGGTAGGAACCATCTTCAGGCGAAGCTTTCCAACCTCATCTGCCTCATACTCCTTACCGGTATTAAAAAACTTAACCTTGTCTCCTTTCTTAATAACTCCGTTCTCCACTTTAAAGTATGCAATAATGCCCCTGAATGAATTAAATACAGAGTCAAATATGAGGGCCTGTAAGGGAGCACTTTCATCACCCTTTGGCGCCGGGACTCTTTGGACAATAGCCTCAAGAATTTCAGGAACGCCCTGACCGGTTTTACCGCTTGCTAAAAGAATATCATCTCCATCACAACCAATAAGGTCTATAATCTGATCTTTAACCTCTTCTATCATGGCGGCATCCATATCTATTTTATTGAGAACAGGTATTATCTCAAGATCATGGTTAATTGCCAGATATAGGTTTGATATTGTCTGTGCCTGAATACCCTGAGTTGCATCAACTACCAGGAGCGCTCCTTCGCATGAGGCAATGGCACGTGAAACTTCGTAAGAGAAATCAACATGGCCCGGAGTATCTATCAGGTTCAGTACATACTGCTCCCCTTGATAGATATAGTCCATCTGTATTGCGTGGCTCTTTATTGTGATCCCCTTCTCCTTTTCAAGATCCATTGAGTCGAGCACCTGATTATCCATATCTCTCTCTGAAAGAGTATGGGTATGCTCAAGCAGTCTGTCTGCCAGAGTGCTTTTACCGTGATCTATATGTGCAATAATGCAAAAGTTCCTAATATGCTTCATTTTACAAGTAAGGGGTTATTGTGGGTGCAAAGATAAAAATAATTCCAAAATTATGACTTTGGTGTTATCTTTGCTGAACATTAATAAATATTAAGGAAATAATGGCTGAAACAGCAAATTTAAAAGATATTGCTTCTCAGGTAAGAAGAGATATTATCCGAATGGTAAGCATGGCAGGTTCGGGCCACCCCGGCGGATCTCTGAGCAGCACCGATCTTCTCACGGTTCTCTTTTTTAAAACGATGAATCATAACCCGGCAAAATGGGACAGAGAAGGTAAAAACAACGATATGTTTTTCCTCTCGGCAGGGCATCTCTCACCTGTTTATTACAGTGTGCTGGCAAGAAGCGGATACTTTCCGACAGAGGAGCTTGCCACTTTCCGTAAATACGGAAGCCGCCTTCAGGGTCACCCCTCTATAGAGAGAGGCTTACCCGGAGTTCATACAGCCTCGGGATCGCTGGGACAGGGGTTATCTGTAGCTTGTGGTGCAGCAATTACAAAACGACTTAACAAAGAGGAAAATTTTGTTTATGTTCTTATTGGTGACGGAGAGAGTGAGGAGGGTCAGATTTGGGAAGCGGCTCTTTTTGCGGCACAACATAAACTCGACAGACTTATTGCTATTACCGACTGGAACGGACAGCAGATTGACGGTCCTGTAAGCTCAATTCTTGATCTGGGAGATTTAAAGGCTAAATGGGAGGCATTTGGATGGAGTTGTAAAGTTGTTGACGGACATAATCTTGATAATATAGCTGCAGCTTATGAGTGGGCGAAAGATGGTGCCGGAGACGGCAAACCCAAGATGCTTCTTATGAAAACGGACATGGGTAAAGATGTTGATTTCATGCAAGGCACACACCACTGGCATGGTAAAGCACCAAATGCCGATCAGACAGTTAAGGCACTGGAACAACTAAAAGAGACACTTGGTGATTTTTAAAGAGAGTACAATGAAGGCAAAATTTGAAAATAAAGGAAACAAGGATACACGCTCAGGATTCGGAGCAGGGCTAACTGAATTGGGCAGAAAAAATGATAAGGTTGTTGCACTTTGTGCCGATCTAACAGGATCTTTAAAGATGGATGCCTTTGCTGCAGAACATCCCGAAAGGTTTTTTCAGTGCGGTATTGCTGAGGCAAATATGATAGGAACAGCCGCCGGTCTTGCAGTCTCTGGTAAGATTCCGTTCGTAGGCTCTTTTGCGGGTTTTGTAACCGGCAGGGTATATGATCAGGTTAGGCAAACTGTTGCATACTCAGAGACCAATGTTAAAATCTGTGCTTCTCACGCCGGAATAACATTAGGAGAAGATGGTGCCACACACCAAATAATGGAGGACATCGGTCTTATGAGAATGCTGCCCAACCTTACTGTAATTAACCCTTGTGATTATAACCAGACAAAGGCTGCAACACTTGCTATAGCTGAACACAAAGGCCCTGTATATCTGAGATTTGGCAGGCCGTCTGTTCCTAATTTCACATCAGAAGATGCTCCGTTTGAAATTGGAAAAGCAATTAAACTTACAGAAGGTAAGGATGTTTCAATTTTTGCCACCGGACACCTTGTTTGGGAGGCAATCGTTGCCGTAGAAGAGCTGGAGAGGGAAGGAATCTCTGCAGAGTTAATAAATATCCACACAATTAAACCCCTTGACAAAAAAGCAGTCATAGAATCAGCAGCAAAAACCAAAGCGGTTGTTACGGCAGAGGAGCATCTGATCGCGGGAGGAATGGGAGAGCTGATAGCGGGTCTTCTGGCAAGGGAATTACCTCTTCCGGTTGAGTTTGTAGCGGTGGATGACCATTTTGGACAGAGCGGAGAACCTGCACAACTAATGAAAGAGTACGGTCTCTCATCTGCAAACATAGTTGCTGCTGTTAAGAGAGCATTAAAAAGAAAATAACAATTAGTACTGATGGACGATAAGGATCTCCTGGAGTTATTCAGAGAGGAGGGAAAAGAGAATTATGCCTTCAACCTTATCGTTGATAAATACGGAGAGAGACTATACTGGCACATTCGAAAACTTGTGGCCTCACACGAAGATGCCAATGACCTCCTTCAGGAGACATTCATCAAGGCTTGGGCTGCCCTTCCCAGATTCAGAGAGGAATCACGTCTTTACACCTGGTTATACAGAATTGCAACCAACGAAACTCTAACCTTTATCAAAAAGGCTAAACTTAAGGCATTTCTCTCTCTGAGTGACTACTCCCGCCAATTGGAAAACCAACTGGAAGCTGATCCCTATTTTAACGGAGACAACACCCAAAGAGTATTTCATAAAGCTATTCTTAAACTGCCTCACAAACAGCGAGCAGTATTTAATATGCGTTATTTTGATGAGATGAGTTACGAAGATATCTCCGAAATATCCGGAACATCCATCGGTGCATTAAAAGCATCTTATCACCACGCATATCAGAAAATTCAGGAATATTTAAAAGAGACAATTTAATCCTTTTGTTATTTTTATAGTCAAATAGGTATGAAAACGAAAAATTACATAGAAGATCCGCACCTTAAGGAGAACCCATATACGGTTCCTGCAGGATACTTCGATGAAATGAGAAGCCGTGTTGCAGAGAGCATTTCCGCACCGGGAATCAATCAAAAGACCGGTATTGTAGCAATTCTGAGACCACAGATTGCTCTTGTTTCGGCTTTTGCCATAATATTCTTTATCGGATACGCGGCCTACACTCTCTTTACTCCATCTGTTCAAACAGATGACGCTACAATTTTAGCTGCAGATAACCAATATATTGACGAAGGTTTTCTTAAAACAACATTTATAGATTTTTTTGATCCTGAATCTGATAGTCAGAAAGAGGAGATATACACCATACCTGCCGACCAGGTAGTTACCTATTTAAGCGATAACATTGATATTATTACACTCTCTTCGCTGGAATAGCGGGAACATAAAATATAACCGAAAATGAAAAAGTTAATAGTGATTCTGCTGGCAATAACATTCGCAATACCTGCGATTGCACAGCCTGAGCCTTATAAGCAGCAGAGAAACCAACGATATCAACAGATTCAAAGTGCAAAGATAGCCTTCTTTACCTCTGAACTGGAACTTACACCCAAAGAGGCAGAAGAGTTCTGGCCTGTTTATAACCAATATTGGAAAGAGCGCGAAACCGTAATCAGAAGAGTACAGAGTACACTAAGAGGCATAAACCGTTCTCTGAAAGGAGAACAGACAATGTCTGATACAGAACTTAAAAAACAACTTGAAATTTACATAAATGGTTCATCAGAGGAGGGGGCGATACACAAAGACTATTTTGTTAAATTTTCTAAAGTTTTGCCTCCAACTAAGGTTGCAAGACTATATGTTGCCGAAGAGGAGTTTCGTATGAGAATGATACACCAGCTAAGAAGCGGTGGTGGTGCAGGAAATTTACCGGAGAAGAAAAAGGAATAGCATTTAAGGTATTTATTATAAAGAGTCCGATTGCGGGAACTCTTTAGTGTAGTAATCCCCTACCAGTCTGCAATATTCAGGTGTATAACAAACTCCTCCCTGCAGCTGCATAATAAGAGTCTCTTCTGTAAAGGGGCTCTTTTCCTTTTTTGTGAACTCAATAAGTGATCTCTTATCCGTTTTACCTGCAAGTGTTTTAACTCTGCAAACTCTCGAAGGATAAAGGCTTACCTCTTTTGCCACATCTGTAAATTTACCAACCTGATCTGAAGGCAGTACCAGTGCAAACACACCCTCATCATCCAGCATTACAGAGGCAGATTCAGCCAGTAATGTAAAGGGAAGAACATTATTGTGTCTTGCTTCTGACCTTCTTTTTGAAGGTGCTTTTAAAGAGTCTGAGAAAAATGGGGGATTGGAGATGATAAGAGAATATTTCTGATGAGAGCTCTCTGACCTGAAATTTGCAAGAAAATTCTGGAGAGATATGTTATAACCTGTCAGATATGAACTCCACGGAGAGTTGACGAAATTTAATTGCGCCTCTTCTGTGGCCTCCAAATCAATATCAATTGCCTCAATTTTAAAGCTTTTCCCGGAAAACCCGGATAATCTTTGGGCTATAATAAGGGCAATAACTCCTGTACCTGTTCCAATATCTAAAACTGTTTGTTGCGTGGCCTCACAGACATTAACTGAAGCCCATGCAGCCAGAAGAACACCGTCGGTATTTACCTTCATGGCCGATTTTGTCTGCCTGACTGTAAATTGTTTAAAGTAAAAACTCCCCATCTTTCATCTCCAGAATTCTGTCGCTCATCCTGGCCAGATCTCTGTCGTGGGTAACAATTACGACTGTTTGACGAAACTTGTCCCTAAGGTCGAAAAAGAGCCGGTGAATCTCTTTTTTTGTGTTTGTATCAAGATTCCCGGAAGGTTCATCGGCAAATAATACCGAAGGGTTGTTAATAAGGGCTCTTGCTATTGCTACTCTTTGTTGTTCTCCTCCGCTCATTTCGGAGGGTTTGTGGGTGAGTCTCTCTCCCAACCCCAGAAATGTGAGCAACTCTTCTGCCCTCTGTTGTGCCCCCGACATTTTTTCTCCGGCAATCAGCGCAGGTATTGCCACATTTTCAAGCGCAGTGAATTCAGGTAACAGGTGGTGAAACTGAAAGACAAATCCAATCTTTCTGTTCCTGAAATCTGCAAGATCATCTGATTTGAGAGCAAATACATCTGAATTATCAATATATACCTTGCCTGAGTCAGGTAAGGATAATGTACCAAGAATTTGGAGCAAGCTGGACTTTCCGGCCCCGCTTGCTCCAACTATACTCAGCACTTCGGAATCTTTTGCTTCAAAGTTAATTCCTTTGAGGACAAGTAAAGAACCGAATGATTTAGTAATATTCTCTGCTCTTATCATTAATGTTATTCGTCCTTCTCGCTTGCTTCGTACTCTTTGAGAAGTTTATCCTGAACCTCTGCAGGCACCTGCTGATAATCTGCATACGTCATTGTAAAGGTTGCTCTGCCGGATGTTAGTGAACTCAGTGTAGTAGAGTATTTGTGCATCTCTGCGAGCGGAACTCTGGCCTTAAGTACCTCAAATCCCTTCTCGCTGCTCATTCCCTCTATCATAGCTCTTCTGTTCTGCAGATCGCTCATTACATCACCCATATACTCGCTTGGCACAAGCACCTCTACGTTGTAAACAGGTTCCATAATCTTAGGACCGGCTTTCTTGAATGCCTCTTTGAATGCATTACGACCTGCCAGTTTAAATGATATCTCATTTGAATCAACAGGGTGCATTTTACCGTCGTAAACAAACACTCTGATATCGCGGGCGTAAGAGCCTGTAAGAGGGCCCTCCTCCATCTTTTCCATAATACCCTTCAGAATTGCAGGCATAAATCTGGCATCAATTGCACCACCCACAATACAGTTGTAATACTCAAGTTTGCCACCCCAATCCATTGTGTACTCCTCTTTACCCTTAAGGTTAAGCACAAGCTCTCTGCCTTCCACTTTAAATTTATTTCCTGCAGGAACTCCCTCAACTACCGGCTCAAGCAAAAGGTGAACCTCACCAAACTGGCCTGCTCCACCTGATTGTTTTTTATGCCTGTAATCAGCTGTAGCAACCTTGGTAATGGTCTCTCTGTAAGGAATTTTTGGAGAGATAAGATCAACTTCAATCTTATGGGTGTTTGTAAGATGCCATTTAAGGATGTTGATATGGTGTTCGCCCTGACCGCTAAGGATTGTCTGTTTGAGCTCTTTTGAGTATTCAACCTTGATTGTAGGGTCTTCTGCATGGGCTCTGTTGAGTAACTCACCAAGTTTCTCTTCGTCTTTTTCCTGTTTTGCCTTAATTGCAGTTCTGAATTTTGACGGAGGGAATGTGATTGCCTCAAATGCCCACTCTTTTGCTCCTCCGTTAAGAGTTTGATTTGTCTTTACCGATTTCAGCTTGACGGTACATCCGATGTCACCTGCTATAATCTCTGTAAGTTTCTCTCTCTTCTTACCGGCAACAGCATAAATTGTAGAGATCCTCTCTTTTGTCCCTGTCTCATGGTTAACCACATCCATTCCCTCAGTGAGCTTACCTGACATTACCCGGAAATATGAAACCTCTCCGAGGTGTTGTTCTATAGCTGTTTTATAAACAAAAAGAGCTGTCTGACCACTGACGTCACAAGGAACTGTCTCTCCTGATTTAAGTTTCTGAACTGTTTTTTCAGGGGTAGGTGCAACATTAATGATAAACTCCATCAACCTTTTAACACCAATATCCTTCTTAGCCGACAGGCAGAATACAGGCATAATTTCGCACTTTGAAAGACCTATTGACAAACCTTTGCGAATCTCATCTTCTGACAGCTGTCCTTTGTCAAAGAAAACCTCCATAAGTTCCTCATCATTTTCTGCAGCCATCTCAGCAAGTTCCTGATGGTATTCTGCCGCCTGATCTGCAAATTCTGCAGGTATTTCAATCTCTTCTCTTGTCCCGTTTTCATCTTTGAAAATGTACATCTTCATTTTGAGAACATCGACAAACGATTTGAATCCCAACCCCGGATCAGTTGGAAACTGTATAATAACAACCTTTTTACCAAAGGTTTGCTTTAACGATTCTATAGTAGCTTCCCAGTTGGCCTTCTCGTGATCCAGCTGGTTAACACCAAGAATCAAAGGCTTACTGTGCTTTTCTGCGTAACGGGCAAGAATTTCTGTCCCAACTTCGACACCCTGCTGTGCATTGACAATCATCACTCCTGTATCGGCAACTTTGAATGCAGAGATTACTCCGCCGACAAAATCGTCTGAACCGGGAGTATCAATTATATTCAGTTTATTATCCATAAACTCTGTGTATAGCAGAGCCGGATAAATTGAACGTTGATAAATCTGCTCGATTTCTGAGTTGTCACTTACTGTTGTTTTCGCCTCAACCGAACCTCTGCGGTCGATCACTTTTCCTTCAAACAACATTGTCTCCGCAAGGGTAGTTTTACCAGACTTCGTATTTCCTAACAGGACTACGTTACGGATGTTTTGGGTGGGATAGACTTTCATACTTAATCCAAATTACATATTAGTTACTTCTTTTTAGTTCATTTTTAATAACGAATTTTAAAAACAGAACATCAAATTTAGAAAAATTTTTTCAATAGACAATATGTTCCAGAGCCCGTTTAAAGGAGTAAAAACTCCCAAATCCCGAATATCTGTTTAAATTTTTAAAGCTCACTCCCGAAATAAGTAAATTCCGAGAGTATTGAATTCTGTACATCTCAATCAGACGACTGAGCGAAAGACCAAATACATTTACAGAAGAATTCTCTAAATGCCGCAAGGGGACCCCTGTCAAAACTGATAAATCCCTTGGTCCGAATCCGGGATTAAGATAAACCATCCCTTTCTCCATTAATTTCACAAGAGACTCCGCTCTCTGAAAATCTGTAATCGCACTGTTCATAATCCTGTTTTTCTGCAAAAGTAAAGTGCAACCGATATATGAAACAAACCATAGGTTGTGATTTATTTAATTCAAGTTAAAATATATCTTTTTTTAAATTTATTTTCTTCTTACAACAGGTTTTGCATGTTATTTAAACAAGCTTTAGTTGTTGTTCGTAAGTGCCATCTTAACCATAAATTTGTCATATATGGATTTCGAACAGATAAGGGAGCGCATTAAAAGGGAGAGAAGATCCCTTGGGTATACTCAGGAGTATATGGCAACATCACTGGGCATATCTGTGAACTCTTACCGCGAAATTGAAAGCGGTAATACACTTCTGGTAAATCCTCGTCTGCCGGAGATAGCGAAAATATTGGAAAAACCTCTCGAAAGTCTGATTTTTGATAACGCATCCTATTCTGATTACAACCAGAAAATAGATATGCTTGAGAGGGAGTTCAAAGAGAAATTTGATTCTCTTGAAACCTCATATAAAATAAAAATGGCAGAGAAAGAGGGTGAGATAAATGTTCTTAAAGCTAACCTGGAGACCAAAGAGAGTATAATAGGGGTTCTGCGGGAAAGACTGCCTGAGTACTAAATTAGATTTTCATATCTGGCCGGCCCTTGCTAAATTGCATCCGATATGAAAAATATTCTCCTTAATTATCTTGAAAAAGATCTTATTGAAGCTGGTTGCGACGAGGCCGGCAGAGGCTGCCTGGCGGGGCCTGTTTTTGCAGCATCCGTTATTCTTCCAAAAGATTTCAGACACCCATTGCTTAATGATTCAAAGCAACTTACAGAAAAGGAGCGTGAAATTCTCAGGCCGGTCATAGAAAAGGAGGCTCTGTCATGGAGTGTTGCCTCTGCAGACTCAGGCGAAATAGACAGAATTAATATCCTGAACGCCTCAATCCTTTCGATGCACCGTGCTCTTGAAAACCTTCTGATTAAACCCGAACTTATTCTTGTTGACGGGAACCGGTTTAAACCATTTAAAGAGATTCCTCACAGGTGCATAGTTGGCGGAGACGGAAAAATAGCATCAATTGCCGCAGCCTCTGTACTGGCAAAAAGCCACAGAGATAGTTACATGAAAAAGATAGCACGTGAGTTCCCAATGTACGGATGGGATAAAAACATGGCCTACCCTACAAAATTGCACCGGGAGGCCATCAGAGAATATGGCATAACACCATACCACAGAGTTTCGTTTCGACTTTTGTAGTCTATTTGAGCTGAACAACAGTTTTACTTACAACATAAACCGACAACATTGCCAGAATAAAAGAGACAATAATCTCGGGGCTTGCAGATTTCGGACTTGAAAAAATTATTCCTGATGAGGCCAATCCATCTATAAGTGCAGAATATCCTCCAAACATTACAAATATTAAAAACCCAAATAATGCAAAAAGGGCAATAATCACCCGGCTTTTATCTTTTTTCTCCGGCACAGGTGCAGGAAGGCAGTCCAATGTTGCAAACAACCTTTCGCTGAACCCCTCATCACTGATGTTCTGCTTATGGCTATCAAAAAACTCTTTTATATTAACTTCTTTCATAACCTATTTTTTTTAGGTGTGTCTCCAGATTTACCTTTGCTCTTGAAAGGTGAGACTTTACCGTGTTTCCGTTAATTCCCGTAATTTGTGCTATCTCTTTTATTGGTTTATCTTCCATATAAAACAGAAGAATACAACCCCTCTCTTTTTCGTTCAGTTTTGACAGCGCAATATACAACTCCTGATTTTGATATTTTTGATCGCTGCTCTCTTCTGAGTAATACTTCCCCTCACTAATCTCCTTGCCTGCAAATCGTTGAGAGACTCTTTTATCGTCGCAGAAACAGTTATAGGCAATTCTGAACAACCATGTAGAGAATTTTGATTTACCGATAAATGCATTCAGATTAAGATATGCCTTTATAAAGGCCTCCTGTGCAATATCGTCTGCCAGAGCATGGTTTCCGTCACAAAGATTTATCAGGAACCGGCGGAGCGGTTCCTGATTAAATCTCACCTGTTGTTCGAACTCTGCCCTTGTCAACTTTACTAAAATTTAAGACTCTTTTTTGTTCTTGTTAATCAAGTATGCGGCAAGCTGACCCAAACCAATGAAGAGCGGAATAAAACCGAATGCGGCAAATTTTAACTCCTCAAAGAAAAGGTAGAGAGCTACGAATATTCCGACTCCTACGCCGATTGTAACGAGAGATGATGTAAGAGGATCGTACTTTTTCGCACTTTTTGCCTCGGATAAAAGATCGGGCGAAATCTCTCTGCCGTGCTCAATAGCCCTGATTATCACCTGGTTTCTAGAACGATCTCTCGATACTTTTGAGAGAAAGACAATTAGTATAATTGCTACCGCGGTAAGAAACGGACTAATAATTCCAAAAACTCCTTCCATATTATTGTGTGTTATTTGTTCGAATGTTAGACTAAATATTCTTCAAAAAAGTTGCAGCTTCCGATGAAATTTTTTCAAGATACTCTTTTGCGTTTTTAATAGCCAACTCTTTATCGGGCTCAATATAGGATATTGCAAACACCGTCAATGCACCCAGTTTTTTAATATCCTTATTTGTCAAGAGGTTATCCCCACAAATTATCCATAAAGGTTTCCCGTGTTTTCTGCAAAGTTCGCCGACACCTGCTACCAGCTTGCCCGACAAACTCTGATTGTCAACTCGTCCCTCTCCTGTAATTACAAGATCACTCTCAGAAATATTGGCTTCAACATCCATGAAATCGAATAGAATTCTCCATCCGCTTTTCAGAGTTGCACCACAATATGCCGTAAGTGCAAAACCTACTCCCCCGGCTGCACCCGCTCCCGGAGCAGACGAGAGATCCTTACCCAGATATTCCGCTGATACCCTGGCATAATTGAGCATTGCCGATTCGAGCTGTAATATCTCATCATATCCTGCACCCTTTTGCGGGGCATAAATATGGCTGGCCCCCTTAAGCCCTGTCAAAGGATTTGTAACGTCACAGGCAACCTCAATATTAATATCTCTGAGTATCGGCAAAACATTAGAGTCATCTATTGCTCTTATATTAGACAAATCTCTGCCTGCTATGTGTTCCCCAATACGAACATCTCTCCCCTCTCTATCAATAAATCTGAACCCAAGAGCTTCGAGCATTCCGGTTCCGCCATCGTTTGTAGCACTACCTCCGATTCCAATTAAAAGATTTTTACACCCCATCTCGGCCACTCTTCTTATTACAAGACCCAACCCGTAACTGCTTGTATAAAGGGGATTGCGCTCCTCTTTTGAAAGCAAATGCAACCCGGTTGATTTGGCCATCTCAATAAGAATCCTGTCATCTGTCTCAAGAACAGGTACTGTCAATTTCCTGCCCAAAGGGTCAACGCATTCTATAAGAATACGCTTTGTATTATCATTTTCAACAGCCTCCAGCGTCCCCTCTCCTCCGTCAGCCAGAGGTATTTTAACAATTTCCAATCCATTCACCGATGAGTTCAGGCCAAGTGAGATGGCATCAGAAACCTCCCTCGCGGTAAGGCTCCCTCTGAACTTATCAACGAGAATCAGAACCTTTGTCATACAACTTTTAGCTTTATGTAAATATACTATAAATCTGGCAGATTTATTTATCTTTGTTAAAATACAACCAAATCAAACAATTAATTATTATTTAAAAAATGAGAAAGACGAGTTTATTGATTCTTTTTGCCATTCTGCTTTCAGTCAGCCCATTAAGGTCAGACGAAGGAATGTGGTTGCTTCCTTTAATTGAGAAGCTCAATATAAAAAAGATGTCCGAGCTGGGATTTAAATTAACGGCGAAAGATATTTACGATATCAACAACAGCAGCCTCAAAGATGCTGTAGTTCATTTTGGCGGAGGATGTACAGGCGAAATTATTTCATCTGAAGGGTTGCTGCTTACAAATCACCATTGTGGTTACGGAGTTATTCAAAGACTAAGTACTGTTGAGAAGGATTACCTTCAGAACGGTTTCTGGGCAATGAGCCGCCAGGAGGAGCTCCCTGCTCCGGGTCTTACAGTTACATTCCTTGAGAGTTTTACAGATGTGACAAAAGAGATTAATGCGGCCACCAAAAAAGCCAAAACTGATGAGGAGAAGAAAAAGGCCATCGAAGCTAAGGTAGAAGAGCTAACTAAAAAAGCAACAGGTGGTAACAAATATTTGCAAGCAAGGGTTACAACCATGTATGGTGGCAACGATTACTACCTTATAGTTACAAAAGTTTATAATGATGTCCGCTTTGTAGGTGCTCCCCCTTCGTCAATTGGCAAGTTTGGCGCAGACACAGATAACTGGATGTGGCCAAGACATACAGGTGATTTCTCTCTGTTTAGGGTATATGCAGATGAGAACAATAATCCGGCTCCTTACTCTCCGGATAACAAACCTTTACAGCCTAAAAAACACCTCACTATATCTTTAAAAGGTGTCGAGCAAAATGACTTTGCAATGATTATCGGCTATCCGGGCCGCACAAGTCGTTTTATGACCTCTGCAGAGGTGGCTGAGACAAGAGACCTCACAAATGCAATTTCGATATATGTAAGAGGAATAAGACAAGATGTTCTTATGGCGGATATGGAGGCAGATCCAAAAATCCGTCTACAGTACTCAAGTAAATATGCAGGCAGTTCAAATTTCTGGAAAAAGGCAATCGGAATGAACGAAACTTTTGCCAAACTTAATGTTCAGGATCGCCGTGCAAAAGAGGAGAGAGCTTTTGAGGAGTGGGTAAAAAAAGACAAAAAAAGGGTTGAAAAATATTCTAACGCTCTGGAGAACATAAACACAGCGGTAGAGAAGAGAGCCCATCCTATGTATCACTTAAGATATCTTCAAGAGGCCCTCGGAAACATAGAACTTACTGCAGTTGCAAACCATTATGCACAGGTTGCCTCACTTCTGGAAAAAGGTGAAAAAGAGGATGCTATGAAGGCAGCCAAAGCACTTGAACAAAGAATTAATGCCTTTTTCGTAAACTACTCAGAACCTACCGACCGCAAAGTTGCCAAGGCCCTGATTAATGTTTACAAAGATAAAGTTGCTGCAGACCAAAGGCCGGGTTTTTTCAAAACTCTTGAAGAGAAGTATGCCGGCAACATTGATAAGTTTGTTGACGATATGTTTGACAACTCGGTATTCACCTCTCGTGAAAAAATTGAAAAGGCCCTTGCAGAAGATCACAATGCAATTATAAACGACCCTGCACTTGAGGTTGGTAAGAGTATTTTTTCTCTAATGCCAAGATTACAGGCTCAACTTGCCAAAGCAAATCAAACTTATGCAGATGGTCACAAAGCTTATATTGCAGGTCAGTTAGAGATGAAGAAAGGCACAGCAATGTATCCTGATGCCAACTCCACAATGCGAATGACTTATGGTCAGGTGCTGAATTACTCTCCAAAAGATGCAGTACTCTATGAGCATATTACAACACTTAACGGAGTTATTGAGAAGGAAGATCCAAATAACTGGGAATTTGTGGTTCCGGCTAAACTTAAAGAGCTATATAAAAACAAAGACTACGGACAGTATGCTTTGCCAAATGGAGAGATGCCTGTTGCATTTATATCAAATAACGATATTACCGGAGGAAACTCGGGAAGCCCGGTTCTGAACGATAAAGGCGAACTAATCGGTTGTGCTTTTGACGGAAACTGGGAGGCGATGAGTGGTGATATTATCTTTGAACCTACTTTACAGAGATGTATCGCGGTTGATATCCGCTACGTACTGTTTATTATAGACAAGTTCGGAGGTGCAGGGCATCTTGTTAACGAAATGACACTGGCCAAGTAAAAACACTCCTAACAGCAGTAAAGTGCTGAATATTTTAAAAAATTCAGATCAGACCCGGTTTTCGAAATGGAGCCGGGTCTTTTTTTAACTTTTTGTTGTCAGTATTGTTGTATAAATTTGGGCTTTTAAAAAAAGATTAAAGATAAGATGGATAAAAATTCAATAGAACAGGCACTCCGCACTGTAATTCACCCTGTTAAAGAGATAGATATTGTATCTCTCGAAATGGTGGAAGATATTAAGATTGAAGATGGTAAAGTTCGCTTTAAGCTTGTATTCCCATCACCTGACGCACTTTCGGGGTCAATTAAAAAGAGTTGTGAACAGGCAATTAAGGATGCATTTCCCGGCGAAGAATTTAAGGTTTCAATAATGGAGCTGGTAAGGGAGAGAAAAATAAAGAAGAGAACAACTGTTGAGTTGGGGCAGGAGGCAATTGCTCATGTAGGGCACATTATTGCCGTGGCTTCGGGTAAAGGGGGAGTTGGTAAGTCAACCGTTGCCGTTAATCTTGCCATTGCTTTGGCTAATCAGGGTTTCAGAGTCGGATTAACCGATGCAGATGTCTACGGCCCCTCTGTTCCGAAAATGACAGATACCGAGACTGATAAACCTCTTGTAGATGATTCTTCCGGTAAAGAGATGATAATTCCTATTGAAAAGTACGGGGTAAAATGGATGTCTATCGGCTATTTTGCCAAGCCAGATCAGCCACTCATATGGAGAGGGCCTATGGCCAGTAATGCCCTAAAACAGATGGTTTTACAGGTGCAGTGGGGTGAACTGGACTTTCTGCTAATCGATCTCCCTCCCGGCACCGGTGATGTTCATATCTCGGTTGTTCAGGAGTTACCTTTATCCGGAGCCATTGTTGTAAGTACGCCGCAGGATGTTGCACTTGCAGATGTTGAAAAGGGGGTAAATATGTTCCGGTCTAAAGATATTAACAAGCCAATTCTGGGAATTGTCGAGAATATGTCTTGGTTCACACCTGCTGAGTTACCGGATAACAGGTATTACATTTTCGGGAAAGATGGATGTAAGGCAATGGCAGCAAAATTTGACATCCCTTTGCTTGGTCAGATTCCTCTTATTCAAAGCATCAGAGAGTGCGGAGACGAGGGAAAACCAATTGCTCTAAAGGAGAGGGAGGATTCAAGAAGTTTCCACAAGCTGGCCTCAAAAATTGTATCAATTTTAGAATAATGGCTTTCATTAGATTGCCCTAAAAAAAATTGACTGGTATCGTAAAAAAAGCCGCAGATAATGTAAAATTTTTCTGCGGCCATTTTTTATGCTTCTTAAGAATTATATCAAATTCCAAACAACTGTCATTCAACTAAGGAATATTGCGGCTAATTGAAAATCAAAACCCGGAAAGCATAATTTTTCACAATCTGTAACTGGATATTTTCTTTACTTTTCGGACAAATGACGGTACTTATCAAGTCGTTTGCTCCAACGCTCCCTTGCATACTGCTGCATGTCGGGATTAACATCTCTTTCGTCCATTATTTCCAGCCCCAAAATGGTCTCTATAACATCTTCCAATGTAACAATTCCCTCAAAACCACCATATTCATCAACCACTAGGGCAATGTGTGCTTTTTTATCAAGCAGCCTCTCCCATAATACTGTCAGAGGTTGAAGATTGGGCACAACAATTATCTCTCGTTTTATTGCTTTAAGCTGTAACCCAAAGTTATCATTTGCCATATTTTCAATGACATCCTGTCTATGTACAAAACCTGTGATATCTTCTTTGTTTTGAGAAGAATAGACTGGAATGCGGGAGTAGTGCCTGTAATTTCGGTTTTTATGAAACGACTCTATTGTCATATCTTCGGGCGCTGTCTCTACAACAACCCTTGGAGTCATAACATCCTCTGTTTTTATTCCCCTGAGCTTTATAATATTCTGGATAATTCTGTTTTCTGCACTACCTATCAGCCCCTCCTCTTCACCTATATTAACCATTGCAGAGAACTCCTCCCGGCTGACAGCTGCCCCCTCTTTTCCCCCTTTTGATATAATCTTAGTCAACCCCTCTGAGATAACCACCAAAGGATATGTCAGAAAAACCATGAAGTTTATGATCCTTGCCGAACCCATTGCAATGGACTTCCAGTAGTAGGCACCAATAGTCTTTGGCAAAATCTCTGAAAAGACCAAAATAAGTATTGTAAGTGCCGCAGATATAAGCCCGAATGACACGTCTTCGAACACAATGGCAGCCTGAGCACCCACCCCTGCTGCACCTATCGTGTGGGCAATTGTATTGAGAGACAAGATTGCTGAAAGCGGCCTGTCAATATTTTGTTTAAGTTTTTTAAAGAGAGCTCCGGCCTTTACTCCCTGCTCCTCTTTCATTGAGATAAATGAAACCGGAGTTGTAAGAAGCACCGCCTCCATTATTGAGCACAAAAAAGAGACCGAAAGCGCAAGAAAAAGATAAAACAGCAACAGGCCCATTTGATTATATTTAATTATAAGGTAACAGTAAATATTATTCTAAGAGTTAAAATAAGACAACGCACTACCCGTTATGTACACCTCTCTATTTAAACGCTGTAATCAAATTCTAAAGTCCAACTCTGCGGTCCAACTCTGCGGTCCAACTCTACAATTCAACTCATTAATACAGTTCTGCAGTCCAACTCTGTAGTCTAACTCTGTAATCAATGCCTTTAAATCTCTTGCTAGCTTACTTTGACACAGTACTCTTTAAAAAGAGCTCATCCATCTGGGCAGCATCTATTGCCGAAGGGGCATCCAGCATAACATCGCGGCCTGCATTATTCTTAGGGAAGGCGATGAAGTCTCTGATTGTCTCCTGACCACCAAACAGGGCACAGAAACGGTCAAACCCGAATGCAATACCACCGTGAGGAGGTGCTCCGAATTTAAAGGCATTAATAATGAATCCAAATTTATATTCAGCCTCCTCCGAACCAAAGCCAAGAACCTCAAACATCCTCTTCTGTACGCCCGAATCGTGTATTCTGATTGATCCTCCGCCAATCTCTGTTCCATTCAGTACAAAATCATATGCGTTGGCACAAACCTGTGCAATATCCTCTTTGTTGTTGCTGTAGAACTTCTCCATATCCTCCGGCTTTGGAGAGGTAAACGGGTGGTGCATTGCGTAGAATCTCTGAGTCTCTTCGTCCCACTCCAAAAGCGGGAAGTCGTAAACCCAAAGCGGTGCATAATGATCGCTCTTTCTTAAGCCAAGCCTGTTGCCCATCTCAATACGTAAAGTTCCCATTGCATCCCGGGTCTTTTTCTTGTCTCCGGCAAGAATCAGAATTAAGTCTCCATTTTTAGCTCCAACCTCATTGGCTATCGCTGTGAGATCTTCCGGAGAGTAAAATTTGTCAACCGATGATTTGATTCCGTCCTCTGCAACTCTTATGTAAACAAGCCCTTTTGCACCAACCTGAGGTCTTTTTACCCATTCGGTAATCTCGTCAAGCTGTTTTCTGGTATAACCGGCAGCACCATCCACACAGATTGCACCAACATATTCTGCGCTGTCAAATACTGCAAAATCTTTACCCCCGGTCAGATGTTTAATCTCGGCAATCTTCATCCCGAAGCGGATATCCGGCTTGTCTGAGCCGTAGTATTTCATAGCATCGGCATAAGAAATTCTCGGGAACTGCCCGTTCATATCAAGGCCGAGTACATTTTTAAAGAGCGCTTTTATCATCCCCTCAAATGTGTTTAAAACATCTTCCCTCTCTACAAAAGACATTTCGCAGTCTATCTGTGTAAATTCGGGCTGACGGTCGGCACGAAGATCCTCGTCACGGAAACAGCGTACAATCTGGAAATATTTGTCGTACCCGGCAACCATTAAAAGTTGTTTGAATGTTTGAGGGCTCTGGGGAAGAGCGTAAAATTCACCGGGATTCATTCTTGAAGGGACAACAAAATCTCTTGCTCCTTCGGGTGTAGATTTAATAAGCACCGGAGTTTCAACTTCGATAAAGCCGATTCCGTCAAGATATTTCCTTGTCTCCTGAGCCATCTTGTGGCGCAGTTCGAGCGCTTTTTTAAGTGGATTTCTTCTGAGATCGAGATAACGGTATTTTGCACGAATTTCTTCACCCCCGTCGGTCTCATCTTCTATGGTGAACGGTGGAGTTTGCGAGGCATTAAGGAGCTTTATATCTGATAGTTTTATCTCTATATCTCCGGTTGAAATCTTGCTGTTCTTGTTTGTTCTTTCAGCAACAATACCTGTTGCCTGAATCACATACTCACGGCCAAGCTTTTCTGCTGTGGCGTTCAGATCATGGCTTGCACTTTCGTCGACTACAAGCTGAGTGATGCCGTAACGATCCCTGAGATCGATGAAACTCATTCCTCCCATTTTACGGATTTTCTGAACCCATCCGGCAAGTGTAACCTTTTGTCCGGCATTATTTAAGCGTAACTCCCCGCAAGTGTGTGTCCTGTACATAGTATATCTCTTTTCTTTATTCAAATAAGCTGCAAATATAAGAATAAAACAGAAAGAGCTGTTTGTTAATTTTTAGCCGGTAAATACTTCTCTGCCTCCGGCATTATTCTCTTTATCTCTGCTATTCTCTTTTCATCTGATGGGTGGGTGCTAAAGAAATCTGACTTATTGCCTCCCCCGGCACTCATCTTTTCCCAAAATCCCGGAGCAACTTTAATGTCGTAGCCGGCCATTGCCATGATTATCAAGCCAAGACGGTCGGCTTCGTATTCGTGTTTTCTTGAATAAGGGAGCAGAACCCCCAGTTGTGAACCCAGACCGAACGCAACCTGAAATATCATCTGTTTCTTTTGATCTTCAGTTCCGATAAATGCCGATATGGCCTGCCCTGCAAGACCCATCATAACCTCCTGGCTCATACGTTCATTCCCATGTTTTGCGAGTGCATGAGCTATTTCGTGCCCCATAACAACAGCAACAAGATCTGGTGTGTTGGTCAGATTCATTATCCCTTCATAGAAGACAATGTTTCCGTTAGGAAGGCAGAATGCATTTACCTGATCACTTTTTATAACCTCAAATTTCCAGTTAAATCCCTCCGCCTCATTTTGCCAGCCATTTTTTGCAAAATAACTCTTAACGGCCTGAGTGAGATCTTCTCCCACCTTTTTTACAACAGCATTGTGATTTTTATTTGCAGAGAGCTGAGACTGGCTCATGATCTCGGTATAGGCCTGATTACTCAGGTTTGTAATATCGCCCTGACTGTAAAGCAAAAGCTGCTTTCTTCCTGTTATCATCACCTTTCCGCAAGCTGCAATTAATAAAACAACCAGGATAATTGTCCCTGTTCTAAATATTTTAATCCTTCTCATCTCTGTTATGTTTTAACTTATTTTATACTCTGATAATAATTTTTTAAAGATATTCTCCCTAATAACTACCCCCCATTGCATAGTATAACTCTATTGTTCTTCTTATGTCATCTATCTGTGAATCGGGTATGTCATGAACTGCAGAGTAGTGCCGGCCGGCAAACTTAACCTTGGCCGTCTCTGCGCTTGCAAGTGCAAAGATAAGCTCCTTATCTTTCTCTTTTAACTCTATATCAAACCACTCCCATATCTTCCCGTCGCTTCCAAGATTTCTGTCTGTATAGCCCGGCACCAACTCAAATGCATCCCCGTTTATAGAAAACTGCACTCTGGTGAAAAAGAGCCATGTGTCGGCATAGTACTGAGCTCTGAACCTTATTGCTCCCGGTATTCCCTTTTTAACATGGAAATAACAATATATGTGATTTGAGGTGGTGCGGTATGGAGCTGCCTTTGGCCTGTAAGAGACCGGACGCTTAGGGTCGAATTCATCTTTATGAACTGTAAAGTATGGCATCAAAGAGTCAATTTTGTGCTGGTCAATTCTGGCAAGAATCTTAAAGGCGGCAATATTCTCCATGATATTTCTTCTGTCAACGGGAGAACTTATCTGAGAAAAGACTCTTTCTTCTATAATGCTCTCTGTTTTCTCTCTTTCAGGAACCTTGGCTGTAAATGTGATGTCATCTCCTTTAGAATTATAAAGGAAAAATCTTTTAGGCGGTGCATTATAATCATCCAGAGTCTGCTTTGAGATTCCTGAAGATTTTAATGCAGTGCAATACATTTCATAAGCTGTTGCAAAGGCAGAACTATCGTTCTTTGCCTTAATCTCGACCGGCTCTTCCTGACCAAAAACATATTTATAGCTCTTTTCGAACTGGCAGGAGAAAAACAGGATAAGTGCCGGGAGTAATAAAATGAGAAGTTTTTTCATACGGCAGTAAAAATTTGAGGACTCCCGCTATAGGCGATTTTATCAATCCTGCAGAAATCCTCTCAAATTTACAAAATAATGCCGATTATCTGAACGAAATTTTACATGTAATTCCGCTTGTCGTAAATCTCATATCTCTTGAGCCCATTCCTGAAACAGGAATTTTCAAATATGGCTCAACATGAAGATTAAGTTTTGGGGAGATTACCCGGCTGTAGCCTATCATCAGGTTTAATCTGCCCACCATATCGAAAGATGAAAATGGTTCGGAGCGGTCTGTAGATGTGGTTCTTACCTCTACCAGTTTATACACCTTATTCTCCTCTCCTATTGTTCCTGCAATAAAGCTGGATTGTAACTCCTGCCGGAATGTGGTTGTACTGTAGTTTTCTCCCAGATAGGCCATAGATGATACCCCTCCTGAAATATAGAAACTCTCATTCCTGTTGTTTTTAAATTTCCAGGTGATGTTTATAGGGATATCGAGGTTTGTCATACTGTAAGAGGTATGTTGCATTGCTGTCATTCCATCATAACTTCGGGACTCTGAAACCATATCGCGGTACTCAAGCTGAACTCCTGTTGATATTTCAAGATTTTTGGCAATCGATATATCCATATTAACACCTCCGGAAATATTAAATGATGAACCATCGGATGCTGTGTTCACGCCAGGAGCTACATTTAATCCAAACGCTACCTTTTTCTCTTTCGGTCTTGCTTCTTCAAAAATTGCTGATAAAGAAGGAGAATAAGGCTGAGGACTGCCAGGCTCCTCTTTTACCGCTCTTTCAGGACCAGTTGTGTTTTGAGCTGTTTTGTCCAATGCTGATTTATCCGGCTCATTAACTAAAATTTTAATCTCTTCTTTAACTTCGCTCTCTTTTTTGTCATTTTCGATCAGAGAATCTGTTACTGTATGTTTCTGAGGTCTTGCTTTAAAAGATCTAATGGAAGCACTCTCTTCATTATCATTTATTATAACGTTATCGGCAATTACAGAAGAATTTCCCGGAGTATCCGGCTGATTTTCAATTACCGCAATTTTGTCATTAACCAGAGGCTCCTCTTTATTTGAGTACAGGAGCCCGGCAACTGTAAGCGTAATAACAACAGCCGCAGCAATACCTGTAAAGAGTCTGCGTCTTAACAGCGCTCTCTTATGCATCTGTTTAAGATTAAAATTCTCCCAGCTCCCCTCTATATATGGCTCTTCATGACCCTCAAGGGTGTTTTTAATAATTGGGCCTATATCTTTATCCTCTTTCATGATTTGCCCGGTTTGTGGTTAAAGTTAAATTCATACAGTTCTCTGAGTCTTTTTCTTGCTCTTGTGAGATAAACCCTCGAAGTACTTTCAGGTATTTTGAGCCTCTTTGAAATCTCTTCGTGATTATATCCTTCGATATCAAAGAGGCAAAAAATTGTTTTGTGAATGTGTGGCAGATTGCCAATCATCTTTGCAATTTCTCCCGCCGACAGAGTGCTCTCTGCACAAGGAGAATCATTGGGAATCCAATCCGGCATCTCTTCCTGTAACAACCTTTTACGGCTGTTTTTTCTAATTCTGTCAATTGCCGTGTTTATCACAATCTTTCTCAACCACCCTTTAAAAGACTGAGCAGGATCAAACCTTCTGATCTCCGAAAAAACCTTAATAAAGCTGTCGTCCACAGTTTCAATCGCCTCGTCCCTGCTGCTGCTGTACAAAAGAGCGACACTAAGGGCATAACCAAAGTACGCCTTATAAAGCGCCTCCTGAGCCCGTCTCTCTTTTCTTATACAGCCCTCTATTGTGGATGCCGGGTTTTCGTAGTTGCTCTCTGCCACACAAATTAATTTAGCCGATTAATACTGTTCGGTGTAAATTTAGTTTACTGCTTTTAGTTTAACAACATATTTCAATATTGAATAGGGCAAAACCTCTTCATTGATGATTCTGTCCTGAACCAACTCTTCTCTGACTTTACGAGGAATAACACAAACACTCTGCTTGAAACCAATTGATGACGGCATTACCAATATTGCAGATCCCCCCTCCGACATTTGCATAAGACCCTCCTGGAGTCCGGCTACAGCATTAACACTGTTCAGCATGAACGATGCGCCTTCTGTGCTTTTTATCAGACTATTGTCAAGATATTTTCTTTTGAAGTCAATTGTTACAATATCTCCTTGATTGGGTTGACTTCCTGTACCAGGGATACTGTCAACAAAGCATAACCCCGATTCCGACATTAAGTAGCCGGGATAATTTGCATCCATATATGCAATTATGGAGTCCTTCTGGCTGTTAAACACCTCTGTTTCACTCATCTTATCAAGCACCTCTATATCTATTACAAAGTTGCTTCTTGGTGCAAAATGTTCACTTACGTAGTTCCCGAATGCAAGATATGAGGGCATATAGAATCTGTATTTTTCACCCGTCTTCATCATCTTAATTCCATAATCAAGCCCCTCAGGTATCATAGTATAGGAGTTAAGTTTGAACAGAGCTGGTTTTCCTTCTGTAAAGTTTGATTCAATCAGAGTTCCGTCAAGAAGTGATATTGAGTAAAGAAACTCAACTACATCATTTTTGCTTAATTGCTCTCCAGATGAATTTGCCTCCAGTACATTATAGTAAAAACCCAGATTATGTTGCTGGGCCTGAACATCATTTTGCAGAAGATGTGCCTGTATCTTTTCGTCGTCAATCTTCATTTGCTTCTCCAGATCGGACTCAAGTTTGTCGCATGAAGCAAGGGATAAAACAAGGGCTAAACCTGCGATAAAAATACTTTTACTTCTCATTTTTTTCATGTTTTTCAATTTATCAATTAAGTGAATTATATTTATTACATCGTTGGTATGTTACTCTTAATTTCTATTTTTATTCTAGTTTCTCTCTTTTTTTCAGATGATCCGGGATATGGGCTGACCTCAGTTATCTTCCATTTGTACCCGCCAATATCAAAAGGATTCTGACTGTTTGTAATTAAGTGTATCATAGTATCTATTCTTTGTCTCTGATAGTATATCTTAAAAAACATATCTACATCTCCTGACCACATGCAAAACATATCAGCAGGGCATCTGTAATCTCTGATGCTGTCAATCTGAAAAGACAACATATCATGAATATAATACCGATGGCCTATTCTGTAGCCGTCTGTAACATCATTGTCAAAGTTTTTGTTACAGCCTGTTATTGTAACAACTGATAGCATAAGTGCTGCTATAATCATTTTCTTTCTTTTCATAGGACTTTAAAGTGATCAAATATTAATACGAATAAATAAGAGGGTTTTCCCAACCGTTAAGATTTATATGAATTTTGTTTTAAGCCTATACGAAAAAAGGGGGCTTTATGCTACAATAAAAAAGAAAAACTCATCACATAGGATGAGTTTAAATTTGAGAAGAGTTGGTTAAAATACTTCGATTCACCTATTTTACATTAACAAAATCTTTGATATCTCTTCTTACACTTACCGGCTGAGGATATTTATCTACATAGCCGATACGTGCAACAAACTGAATCTTCCCGTTAATATTCAAATACTTATTTGACTCCTCCTCAAACTTAGGCTCTTCTATCATCTGATTCATAGGGTGCATACCTATCATAAGGTCGCGGCATCTGAGATTGATTCTCTGGTATATTCTTCCCGTCTTAATCCAATTTCCGGGTGAATCACTTTCTGTTACGATTAACAACCAGCCACCACAATTTTCAGTCTGGTTTTTAGCATTTTCAATTCCTTTATTAACAAAAGACTCCTTCTTTGAATCCTCTTGTTTGTACAGTAAGCTAACCATAACTCCTGCAAAACCGTTTATTCCCATTCCGGCTGTTGTGAGACCATCCTTTTTCTCTTTAACATGTTTATTAGAGAATCTTATCCACTCTGCAAGTTCGTTCTTGGCATCATCTCTCACAGATTGACTTGCATATGCCTCCAGAGTTTTGGCTGCAATATACTTGCCCTGAATATTATCCATTGAGATAAACTTAGCGCAATTGTCGGTGTCTGTAAGAAGAGTATTAACATCTTCTTTTTTAATACTGTTTTTACTGTACGGAGTACGAAGAGTCATCCTCTGTTCCAATGTACTGATATTAACATTACCCTTTTTTGATTTATGCAATTTAATCTTAACTGTACAATTTTCATTTATCTCTTTGCCCGAAACAGCTACTTCTGTCTCATACCCAAAATAAGATGAAGCCTGACAGAGATTTTCTACAAAAGCTCCTATCGAAATAAAAAGACCTCTGGATGTCGGGTCAACAACTTTAAGTTTTCTTGAGAAGTCAGGGATAACTGTTAAAACAGATCCGCCCTGCTCTACCTGAACCTTCCAGGGCTGAGTATTGTGTGAATTACCTGCCAGAGAGGCATACCAGATAATTTTGTTTATTTCTGACTCTTTAATATTGGGAGCCTTGACCACATTTTTTCTTGTTGCAATACAACTTGTTAACATAAGTACCAATAATGTTTTTGAAAATAACTTGATTAGCGTAATTTTTCTCATACTTGAAATAAAATTTCGCGCAAAAGTATTCTCTCTTTTTGCTTTATTGTTTGATATATGTCAAAAAAGTTATACCAGCCTCCTTATACGACTTAGAGTTTCCTGAGTGATCCCAAGATAAGAGGCAATATATTGCAGTGGAATTTCCCTGATATACTTTGGATGGTTATCCAGAAGATTTTTATATCTGAATTCTGCCGGTTGGTTTAAAATCATAAAAAGGTGCTTCTCATATTCTATAAGTGTACGTTCTGCCATTAGCCTTCCAATCCTCTCAATATTGGGATAGTTTACATAGAGGTCATAGAGTCTGACCTTATCTATCTCCAGAAGATTAATGTCATACATAGCCTGAACATTAATATGTGATTTTTGCCCTGTTAAAAATGCTGTATATGACGTTATAAACCCGGGACCAAAAGAAAAATCACTGGTTATCTCTCTCCCTGATTCATCAGTATAGAAAAACCTGAAACAACCTTCGTGATAAAAACAGATGGTGTTACATGATTCGCCCTCCTTAACAAGGATCTCTTTCTTTTGTAATGTTCTTTCTTTTGTAATGCCTTCTATCAGTGAATACTCCCTCTCACTTAGAGGCACGATTGCCGAGATAAACGATTTTAATGACTCTTTCATGACGGTATAAAGATAATAACATATTCAGATGAAATTTCAGATAATTCAGCTACCTGCTCGCCTTTTACGGCAATTTATAATTCATAAAACAATTACGGGTTGATACCTTTGCCTTGTAAACAGCATTTGTATGACAAACTTCCGCCCCAAACTAACTTCTGACATTCCGTTAAATGAATTCAAATCTAACTATTGGCTTCTGGAAGAGTTAAAAGAGTTTTGCAGAACTAACGGATTGAACACGGCCGGGGGAAAATTGGAGATATCTTCCAGAATTGAATTATTGATTAGCAAAGGTATTAATGCTAATACCAACTCTGCGAAAAAGAGAACCACCTCTCATTTTGACTGGAGCTCCGAAAAACTCTCCTATAATACTCTTATTACTGACAACTATAGAAATAGTGAAAATGTGCGTGCTTTTTTTAAGGAAGCAATAGGCCGGCATTTTAAGTTTAATACAGAGTTTATGAACTGGATGAAGAGGAATGCCGGGAAAACACTTAATGATGCTGCAGAGGCCTGGAAAGAGATAAAAGAGCGGCAAAAAGACCCAAACTATCAAAGTGATATATCACCTCAGTTTGAGTACAACAAATATATACGCGACCTGTTAAAAGACAATCCCGGTCTTACAATTAAAGAGGCTATTATATGCTGGAAAGAGAAGAAAAAATTGCCTGTTCCCAAGAAGTATCACAAAGACGACCTTAGGTTTATCTTGTAGGGATTTCTACAGCATAGACACCACCGTCTGAACTCCCGAAGTAAATAACATTATCAGCCACAACCGGGGTTGACAAAATTGACCCCAAAGTATGAATTAACCGTTCTGCTTCTATGTAATCTCTTCCGTATAGTTCAAACCCGGATTTGAATTTTTTGTCTGGGCCGTACACATTGGAATAATTGTCTGTGCTCCCTTTTGTACTGAATTCAAAAAGAACCTCACCTGTATTTATATCTGCCCCTCTTAAGATTCCGTCAAAACAACCAAAATAAACTATATCACCATTTGTAACAGCAGAACCGTAAACTCTCATTGGTAATGGGATACGCCACTTAACCTCTCCTGTCAACTTGTTTGAACACACAAACTCATGAGTATCAGACGTACCATAAAAGATCATCTTATTATGAATTGTTGGAGTTGAAATAACCCAACTCCCCTCTTTTAGATTCCAGAGTGCTCTTCCGCTTTTTTTGTCAAGAGCATATACGTTATAATCTCTGCTACCAAAATAGACTGCGCTTTTATCTATTGCAACCCCTTTTTGTATTTCTCCTTTTGGGAAGTATCTGTCACCTACCGTCTTGAATGACCAAATTTGTTTTCCGTTATTAATATTCAACGCAAAAAGATTTCCGTTAAAATCTCCAACATAGAGGGTATCTCCATCAATTTCGGGAGTAGAATGAATAATATCCTCGGCTTTAAATTTCCATTTAAGATCCCCTGTATATTGATCTATTGCATAAAGGCTGCTGTCGGCACTACCCCAGAAAACCAAACCCTTTGCCGATTTTGGAGAAGAGAGATAATAGTCCCAAATATCTTTCGTCTTCTCTCCGTTTGAACTAAATTTCCAGATTAGAGAGCCGGATTCTGAGTTAACCGCATAAATGTTTCTGTCGGTACTGCTAAAATAGACATTTGAATCATTTACTGCAGGGGATGAGTGCACTGCCCCTTCTGTTTTGTATTTCCAAAGCATTTTGCCCGATAATTTATCAAAAGCATATAAACAGCTATCGCCACTCCCGGAAAACACTTTATCGCCGTAAAGAGCAGGTGAAGAGTATACTCTTCCCCCGGTTTGATATCTCCATAACTGGTCAGAATCTTGTGACCACAGCATATCCACCTGAATGATAATAAGTAAAAGCAATGAGAAAAAGAGCTTATTCATTATAATAAGTATTAGAAACAGAAATATTAATAACTATTGTTTAATTAAAGGTAGTTTGGCGGTATAACAACCATCTTCTATATAGAACTCAGGAGATTCATTACAGATAATATCGTAACGTCTTTTTATATTTTTTTGGCCCAGACCGGTGGAGGCGAATTTTGAAATCTTTGGCTGAAAATTGTTTTTTATAATAAGTTGATCATTCTCGCTTTCAATTCGAATTATAAGAGGGTTCTCTTCGTTTACAATATTGTGCTTTATGGCATTCTCAAATATTACCTGCAGAGAAAGAGGAGGCAATGAGAGCGAAAGATGAGATTCCGAAATGTTTTCTGTGAACTTAAGGCTGTTCCCGTATCTGATCTGCTGCAAAAACAGGTAAGAACGTATAAATTCAAGTTCTTTATCAAGACTTGTTAATGATTGTTCTATAGTTTCCAACACATATCTGTAAATATTTGAAAACTCTTCGATAAATACCAGAGCTCTCTCCTGATCTTTTTTGAGAAGCCCGGACAAAACATTCAGGCTATTGAACATAAAGTGCTGGTTAATCTGGCTTTTCAGAATTTCGAGTTTGATTCTGGCTATTTCATCTCTGAGAATAGCCTCTTCCAGCTTGGCTCTTTTATGCTCTATGTAAAACATATACCCTTCAAGAGAAGATATAAAGAGCAGATTTGTAATAGAATATATAAGAGTCCCTGTGAGAAGGGAGTGGTCAGCCTCATGAGTGTCACCTAAAATAATCCACACTAGCATGTAAACAATGGAGGTTATTATAAAAGATGTCAAAACAACTACCGAAAACTCAATTATTATTCTTTTAAAGTTTTTAACTCCCCAAGGGAATTTTTTATTAAGTTTTTTTATGAGATATATAAAAGGGACTGCCACAATAAGGCTTGACAAAAATCCTGTAACCGATCTTGATATAATAATCCCCAGAAACTCTCCGGAACTCAAGTTGTCATAAACACCCTGAAGATGGTTGCTCACAATGATTCCGGATTGCAGAATAACTGCAATAAAAACCAGAAATCCCGCGAGATCTCTGTAAGTTTTATATATCTCTCTTTTTATTGACACAACTATTTATCCATCCATTTTTTGAATTCACCAGACCTGTTTATGCTTACTATAGCATCAAGTTCATCCTCAATTTCGGGATTTAATGATATTTTAATCCGCCCTCTTGAGTATGCTACCATGTTTCCAATTGCTTTATGAGATATAAGCAGCTTTCTGTTTATTCTGAAGAACATTTCGGGATCAAACATATTTTCAACCTTCTCAAGGGGAAAATCAATCGGGTATGAGTTCCCGTTAAATGTTCTTACATATATTCCTGCATCAGTGGCGTAGAAATAGGCGATCTCTGTAACATCTACCTTTTTGTAATTCGGCCCTATCTGTATTAGCAACCTCTCTTTATAACGACTCTCTTTATTGCCTATCATTTGTGACAGTGCCGACAAATCTATGGCAAATGCTGTTTTAAGAGATTTAAATTTCTGTATGCTCTCAGCCAGCCTTTTCTGACTTATGGGTTTGAGCAGATATGCAACACTATTAAGTTCGAATGCCTTTATTGCATACTGATCATATGTTGTTGTGAATATAATAGGGGTAGTAATCTTGACCTCATCAAATATCGTAAAACTCAACCCATCAGAGAGCTGAATATCCAGAAAAATAAGATCTGCAATATTGCTTTTTAGCCACTGAACTGATTCAGTTATTGAGCCTGTTTTAGCAGCAACATTAATAGACGGATCTATTTCGTGTAACATCTCCTCAAGCCTCTCTGCCGCTAAAACCTCATCTTCAATAATAAGTACTTTCATGATTTTTAATTTATTAGTGGTAATCTGGCGATGAAATACCCCTCAGATTTTACAAATTCGGGGTGCTTGTTACATACAAAAGCATACCTTTTGGTAAGATTGCTTAGTCCTGTTCCTGTTGATATTTCGTATGATTTTTTTGGTGTGATCTTATTTTTTATAACAAGATTTTCGTCCTTAATTAATATCTCAATCATCAGGCTCTCTGAAACACTTACGATATTATGTTTAATGGCATTTTCCAGTATGACCTGCAAAGAGAGAGGAGGAAGTTGATAATCCATAAATTTTTCGGGCAGATCTGCTTTATACTGTAACATATCTCCATACCTGATTTTTTGCAGATAAAGATAACTTTCAACAAATTCCAGCTCCATTTTAAGAGTAACAAGAGGTCTCTCTATTGTCTCAGCAACATATCTGTATACACTTGAGAAATCTTCGATAAATAACTGCGCCTTAGAAATATCCTTTTTAATCAACCCCGAAAGAACATTCAGGCTATTAAACATAAAGTGGGGATTTATCTGATTTTTGAGTATATCGAATTTAACCTGACTTAATTCATACTTAAGATTACCCGTAACCAAATTGGTCTTTTTGTTTTCATTAAAAAACATCCAGCCCTCAAGTATTGTCATTAATAAAACATTGGCAACAGCAAAGAGAATTGCATTAATAATGATTACACCGGAAAATTCCTCTTCGTATGCATGTATGTAATTATTGGATACAAATGTGGCAACTAGTGAAATAATCACTCCCGAAAGAATTGTGAATGACATTTGAAACACCCCTCTTTTAAGAGCCTTGGAAGACCACGGAAAATTCCTGTTAAGTAGCCTTATACAAGCCAGATTCATCAGTACAATTACCAATCCTGCAATTGTACTTATTCCGGTACTTATTGTTATTCTGACCAGAACTTCATACCACGAGCGGATTAAGTGATACCCGGTGTAATGGTTATATGATACTACAATCAGCTGGATTATAAACGACAAAGCAACCAGAAGCATAAAAATGCTCCTGGCTGAAAAGGGTCTGAAATAGTCACGCTTAAACAAACACCAATAAGTTTTTTTTCAAATATATTTTAAAAATTCTTAACAATTCCTATTCTCAGACCAATATATTTAAGGTTGAATGAATAATCTGTCTGATCCGGTTCCGGAAGAAGCTCAGACTCCTCCAATTGGACATCTCTCTTCAGTTGATGAAATTTGACATTTCCGTTGATCGCCCATCCTTTACCAAGACTGTACTGTAATGAAGCCGATGTGTGGAATCCAAGGCCATGTCCGCTGTCGGAATAGAAGCCATCGAAATACGAATCGTGAGCACCCTCAACCTCTATATGGTTGTAAAGAGCACCTACTCTTAACGTATAAGAAAATTTACTCTCTTTAAATGAATTTCTGTACTGAATACCATACATGTATCCTGTCTCCTCAAAGTCGAAGTAGTCACTCTCAAACATATTGAAGCCCCAGCCTGCAAAAAGGCCAAAGTTTTTATAGGCAGTATATCCGATAACTCCGTCACTACCCATACCACTGCTTAGCTTAAATCCAGCTGGTTTCCCGATTGCAAAAGAGCTTCCGCCACCTAGCTCTACTGAAAATCTCCTGTTAGTTTTTTTAGCTATGCCAGCCTCCTGAGAAAAACCGGATAAAGCTATCAGGCTTATTGCTGCAATTAAAATTACTTTTTTGAAATTCATAACTATATTAATTTGGAGGCGCAAAATTATTCAAAGGAACATGATACTAATAACAAAACCTTATGAACTTGGAAATAACAAAACTGAACGCGAATAATTGCGCCCCCAATGTGCAAATAATATTTAAAACGTCTTAACTATGCCAAATTTTATTCCTGCCTGGTTAAGGTAAAGGTTGCGTGGCATTAATACATAAGTCTGTGATTCTGACGTTCCGTCAGACCATATTATCTCCGGTAATATTACTCTGGAGATACTGAGCCGATAGTCAAATTTGCCACTTATATACCACTCTTTACCCAAAGAGCGCAACAATATCGCTGACAAAAGAGCACCATTTTTCCAGTCAGAATTAAAAGAGTACCCGGCGGCATAGGTGTTGTCAGATCCTGTAATATCCAGATTGCTCCAAAACCCACCGCCTCTGATAACTATCTTATATATGCTCTCTTTTGGATTAATCGTGAACTGCAAGCCATATATTAACCCTGATTCACGGTAACTGAATACCCCGTCAGACGTATAACTGTTTACACTCCATCCACCAAAAAGGCCGGTATTTGCAAAAACATTAACAGCTAAAACAGCGTCTAATCCCCTACCATATTTTAGCCTGTTCCCTCCTGTCTCCCCCACAGCAAATACCGGTCCGCCTGTAACCTCTGCCGAAAACACTCCGCTTTGGTTTTGGGAATAAATCTGCCCGCAAGTGAGTAAAATCACAATCAGAAGCCCGGTTTTTATATATGCTCGTCTTATCATTAACACTCAATTATTACCTTACTACTCTTTTACACATCTTACTGAATTTGCAGACGCCCTATATCTAGCAGAGATAGCAGGTGTATTATCGCTGGAAAAAATTAGTGCATTGGCACTGATGGAATTTATTGATGATGTCCAGTATAGTCCGCACGTATCTCTTAAATTCGTTGTAGCTGTATGATCCCTGAAACCAGAAGCAGGAAGAAATACACAACCCTCTTTTGAACCTGAATGATTTTCACCAAACCATATACCGGGTATACCTCCGGGGCCTGTCCCCCAAGAATTGCCTGAATCTATAAGTAGCTGGAACTCTGCATCTGTAGGAACTCTCCAACCATCCGGACACGGGTTATACATTCTGTCCATATTCCATGAAGCTTGCTGAGGAGAGATACAGTCGTATGGAGAGGTGGTTTTATAATAGAACCTGTTTTTATTTATAAAACCAGATGCTGTAGAAAGAGTAGTCGCACTTGATGAAAATGTTGGTGCCGGTGTTTCTCCTGTGTATGTCTGTCCGTATTTTCTGTGCCACTGATATAAAAGACCATACGGATATAGATCGCTGTATCCGGCATTATAGGGAGCCCAAGTAACGCCGCTTATAGTAACCTCTTCTCCGTTGTAGTTGTCAGGATTTTTCTTAATAAACTTATACTGATCACCATAATAGACTGTTCCTGCAGAATTTTTGGCATAAGCTCTTACATAGTATGTTTTTAACTCCTCTAATCCCGTAATATCAGCCGTAAAGGAGCCCGAACCCGCAGTTGATGCAACCACATTGGTTGAAGAAGGAAATGATGCGGTTCCATAGAAAACTCCTCTTTCGGTAATCGGCAGAGAGCCCTCTTCTTCTATATATCCGCCCGATGTAACTAACCCCTCCTGCACATCCACAGGTTTTGTTGTATGGAGCAAGGGCTCAACAGAAGACTCTCTTTTTACGCACCTGACAGACAATCCGTAAGCTTTATTCATAAGAGAAGTGTTTGGATTTGTGCTTTGATTTTGATTTACACTCATCATCTGACCATTATATAATGTTGACGGTTCTCCATAATAGGCCAGCCAGTAATAGCCAACACTAAAGCTACTTGGTAACAACCCGTTACTATATGACATCATACCGGTATATGGAAAGAAAACTGCAGTTGTTGTTCTAAGATCGGGATTATCATGATTTGGGCCTATCCATCTGCCAACCAAACCATCAACGCCTCCGGCATTTTGAGTAGGAATGCTTGTGCTCCCGTAAGAGATGAGCGTTGTTGCCTCATCTTTGGTAGGAAGCCTCCAGCCTGCCGGACAAGGATTAAATTTTTCAGTAAGATTCCATGCAGCTTGATAACAAGGCATCCAGTCAAATCCTGAACCCTTGGATTTAAAAAAGACATTTTTGTATTTGTCCATTGATGTCTCCTGGTCAAGATCATCGTTCCATAATGTTTCGTTGGCCAGCATAATTTCCGGTTGTTGCCCGAATCCATATTTTCTGAACCATTGAAAATATTCACCCATCGTAAGATCTTGTCTGTAACCTGCATTTACCGGCATCCATGTCGTTCCATCTATAGTAACCGGCTCAAGTTCACTTCCCGTTATCACCGGTATTGATGCCATATCGGCATCAACTTTTACAATATATTTTTTACCTCTTTCAAAAGTTGCATCTGTTTTTTTAACCTCTTTAAAAACCCCTGCACTTTCTACCCCAATTTTTAAATCGCCAACATGTGTGCCGGGTAAAACAACCATATAAACCTTTGGGGTTGTAGAATAGTCTGTGGTGGGGGTTATGGCAGTACCCAGAGATACTGTAACAGAGTTGGAGGTATTTGACATTCCATCAATTACATAGGAAACACCCGAGGCCGGTGTGCTTTGTGACAGATCTATCGTGCCGCTCCCAAAAGCAAGGGGCACTTTACCTATTAGTTTTACTTTTGATATTGCATCTGTACCTGAACTCCTGATTATCTGAAACTCTAATATTGCAAAAAGGTGACTGTATTTTAAAGATACGGTTGCTCCGTCTGAATAGTTTCCCGGAAATTTAGCCTTATATGGCTTTGCTATAAGAAAATCCAATGATCCGAGGTGATCGCTGTTATCTCCGTTTAATTGAGATTGATCGGCTGGCAGTGAAACAGGAACTGCTGTATATTCGGGCGATCCTGCTGTGTATGGATAGTAGGAGTAGAAGTCATGCTCGCCCGATCCCCAAAAAACTGTTCCGCTGAATTGAACTCTCTCTCCGTTGTTTTGTGCCGTAAGGGGTATATTAACAACCCCGGCTGCTCCGCCTGCAACTGTAGTTGCCTGTGGAGAAAAAAGGCCGACTTTATCGCTGTTTGCAATCCAACTGGTGGTTAGCCCGTTTAATGTAGTCTTGGTTTTGGGCTCATTCCCCTCACATATAAAAGGAATACTTCCATCATTATTCAATATCGGTTTATCATATTTCTCTTTTATACATGAAGAGATTGTAATAAATGTTAATACAAGAAAAATAATAGTTTTGAATAATATTGTAGTCTTTTTCATAATGATCCGATCTGCTTAAAAACAGGTTATAACCACTCCTCTTCCTGAAAAATTTCGATATCAGAAATTCTGATAACCTCCATCCTCATATCCGCTACATCTACCCCTTTAAATCTGATGGAAATATTATATGATGTGTTTGAATTTACATTGTAGTTATCGGTGAGGTTATTCCCTAAATAGAATTTAAATGTGGCATATTCATTTAACCTTCCGTCATTTCCAATACCCTCACCCTTTATTTCAAGCCATGTTGCTTTTGCGGGAGCATACAATGATTTTTTAAACTGTGATGTAACCGAGCTATTGATCCCGGCAATATTTTCGGGGAAATAATAAGTAACATAACCGCTGTAATCTCCAATATTATAGGCCTCTCCGGCAGCCCCCGTTAACGATCCCGATGTAACCGGATAATCTGTTACAGAAGCCGGAGTTAAAACTATATCATTTGATGGATTAGAGATATAAGAGTATGTAGTTGGTACATTTTTTAACTGTACTGAGTTTATCTTAAACCTTACACCATCTGTAACAGAGCTAACATCTTCGGAGGTATAGGTTAAATTTATTTTGGCACATATTCGGTATAACAATACAGATTCGCTCTTGTTTGGAAGATCTCCCTCATATAACCCGTACATTCTCAGATAGCTTGTACCGCTTCCGGTAAAAATGTCTGATTCAGTTGCCAGAGATATTGTTTTGCCTTTGAATTGGGAGTATGTATATGTATTTAGCGGAGCATTTGTACCATCAAAAAGGAGAGGATCAAAGGTGTTTGCAATGAAAATTACCCTGTGATTTACTCCTTGATTAAGTACAATCTGTGTATTGGCGGGATCTGTTATTCCTGTTATATATTCTGACTTGATTAAGAGCGAGTTTTCTGCAGTACCATCAAATTGTAAAATCCATAAATCTTTTATTGTATTCTCGTCTGCCAATACTCCGGCCCGAGTTAACGGTGCACCAAATTCAACCGGAATAAGAGAAAAATTAACCTCCGCAGTGCTATTCTTTGTCGTATTTAGGTTCTCCTTTGAACACCCCACGGCTAAAACAACCACTATTAACAACGAATTCAGAAAATTTTTCATCTCTTATTATAATTCTTTAACACATCTGACACTAAAACCATTTGCCCTGCTCCATGAATTCATTTGTACAGTAGATGAGTTCATCTGAAGCATTCTTGCATTTATAAGATCTGAATCCATAGTCCAGTAATAACCAGTGATATTCCTGTTAATCGGTGATGAGTCTGACCCCCTTCTGTAGCCTGATAATGAAATAAATATACTTCCAACACGATCTGTATTGTGACGTCCGCCAAACCAATAACCCCGTTGGTTATTTAGTCCAACATCAACATATGTATAACCAGAACTTATAAGTGACTGAAATTCTGCAGCAGTAGGCACCCTCCATCCTGCAGGACACGGGTTAAAATCAGAGGTCATGCTCCATGCAGATTGTTGCGGTGTTATGCAATCATAGTCACCTGAAGTGCTGATGTAAAAATTACTTTTATTCAACTCATCATTTGCAACTTGCAAACTAACAGGACCTTGAACCGATGTTGGTGCCGGAGATTCGTTATAATTTTGCCCGTACTTCCTATGCCACTGGTAAATAAGACCATGCAAATGAGTTCCATCATATCCGGCATTAACCGGAGCCCAGGTAACTCCGTTTATTGTCTGAGGTGTAAAGCCACCCCATATATCCTGATAACCACTTCCTACCTCATATTCAACCAGATTCCAGGTTGCCACCCCAGTAATGCTAAGAGATTTTGGACTAAGCTTAACAGTAATAATATTTATATTTCCTGCTGTCATATTAAGAGCTCCTGACCCTGGAAATCCAACCTTGTAATTACTGCCGTCAATATCAAAACTGAATTCTATATCCTCTCTTGCTGCGATACTTGCCGGTATCAACAACATATGAAAATTTCTTATGTTAAACAGAGTCTGAGGATCAGTTCCCGGATCGGCAGTGAGGGCTATATTAGAGTTTATATCTGTGAGAATCAAATTCGGAACCATTGAGCCTCCTTCGAAAGCTCCGTTAGAAAGCTTCATTCTAAGATCGTTGATTCCGGTTTTATTTACACTGAAAACATTTGTGACTGATAAACTCTTCATTTCCATTGCAGTTATATTCCCTGTGCCTTCGTATCCCGATTTATAAAAGACAAATGCAACCATTGCAAGAGCATGGTTCATCTTTAGCTGGACAGATGAACTTGTTGAATTTATTGGCAAACCACCTGTTGGTAATGTTTTATCCTGTGCACTCCACAAATAATCCTGTACATAACCATAAGAGTGTGATTGCGGAATATCTGCCATAAGGACTGCCCCATCTGAGGTTCCTGTAAAAACGGCCGGATCAGAAGTGTAAGGGTAGTAGGCATATATTTTTGCATTATCCGCATTTAAAAGCACATCTCTGGAGTCTCCTGCTCCATCGTCAAAGATCCACGAATCAGCAGGTTTGATGAGTCTTAGATTGCTATATTGCGAATTACCGTCATAAAGTTGAGTACCGGCCTGATCTGTTATCTGAACACCAATCTCTTTGGTTGAGACATTGCTGTCATCAACCAAAGATTTGGTCATTCCGTTAATTGCCGGAGATATGTGCAGAGCAGACCCCTCCTTGATTATAATCCTCTCTTTTGAGCAGGAGTTTAATACAAGAATTAGCGCAACAGCAAATATGTTAAGACAAAACTTCACAACTGGATTCCGGTTTTCGTTTAATTTTTTATTAATTAATCACCACTTCACCCTCGTGACTAGATGTCCAAGGTGTCACTGCAACGCTTATTACGCTCATCTGAGTACCTGAAAGTTTTACAGTATATATATACTGCTGTCCTGCAAGCCAGTTGACTCCACCTGCTCCCGTTAAAGAGACGTTGTAATCTTTCCCGTCTATGTTAAATGAGAACTGAACTTTAGTCTTATCTGCTATAGAGACAGGAACAAGTAAAAGGTAACCGTTTACTTTTGATTTTAATTCTGTAAGATCGGCTGTTGGCTGAGTTGTCTCTATTGCTCCGTTTATATTGGTTGCTACAATCTCCGCAACAGGCTCACCACCCGAAATAGAGCCGTTAGCTATATTCAGATAAAGATCATTACCGGCGTCAAGCATCTTGGTAAGCGACGATGTTGCTGTGTTATCCTTTATTTTAATTGTGTTTATTACACCTGCACCGTTGTAGTTCTCTCCATAAATAACAAAAGAGACCTGAGCCAAAGCGTGCTTCATTGTCAATGCAACATTAGGATTTGTGCTGTTTATGTTGATCCCGTCTGTGTCGTTGGTTTTATCCTGATAGCACCAAAGGTAGTCAACCTGATCTGTCATATTTTGTGTGGCAGGAATATCAAGTCTTCTTTTCAATGTGTTATACTCTCCTGTCTCCTCTGATGTAGGGTCAGCGGGGGTTGGTGCATAGGCGAACACCTTCGCGTTTTCTACTGAAAGATAGAGAATGTTTGATAATGCCCAGTTGATACCACCGTGAGTTAAAGTGTATTTTGCCCCACCGTCAACATAACTTGTAATTCCGTCATTTTTTGAAACTTGCACCCGGATGGTTTCACTTTCAATATTAGCATCACTAATAAGCGCCTTTGTTGCAGGCACTGCGAAATTTGGAGTTAATGAGATTGGAGCCAGTCTTTCGGTAGATAGAAATTTGTTTTTTGTGCAACCCGAAAGTAGTGCAAGAGCGAGGATTGAGATTGTAATTGTCTTTTTCATAGCTGTAAGATTATTGAATAACCATATCTTCTCCCGATACAGGCGTCCACTCTGTAATGGTTACAGAAGAGACTGTCAGTGAGGTTCCGGCAAGTTTAACTTTGTATATGTATTGTTTTCCTTTTTCAAATGTTACTTGAGACCCGTTATTAATACTGTATGTATTACCATCTATTACAAACGAAAAGGTAAGATCTCCCGGTTGAATCAATCCTGTTGGAACTATTATGGTAGATACTCCATCTGAATTTACCTGATTTTTAAGAGTCGCAAGGATTGAGGAAGGATACTCCGGATCTAGGCTAGAATTCTTAAGAATGACAGGGTTGGGAGTCAGAACTCTTGTGATTTTTCCTTTTTGACCTCCGGAAACAGTTCCGTCAGTAATATCCATAACAAGATCATTGTTAGAATCTTTGTTTACTATAATATGGTTTGTCACCCCTGCATCTTCGATTGAAAATTCGCTCAGCTCACCCAAACCACCGTAATTCTCTTTATATACAAGTATTGAAATCTGGGCCAGAGCATGATTCATATTAAGGGTAATTGTGCTGTTGGCATTAGATACAACATCTGCCAGATTAACTACCGGAGTCGCATACATATAATCTTCAGATTCAGTCTGTTTATCTACCGAAATTGGAACTGTTAAAAATTTCTGGCTATTATCGGTCAACGACACATAGGGATAGTAGGCGTAAACCTTTGCTTTTGATGAGCTTAGAATATACCCTGAAGCAGAATTCCACACTCCTCCACCAATATAAGAGTATTCATTATTGGCTATCCCTGATTGAGAGTAAACAGCATCATCTTCATACTTTAAAAGCTGTACCCCCATTTTAGCACCAATGGGAAAGGTGTTGCCCTGAATTATTGATTTAGTCTCTGCATGCATAAGGAGTGGTGTTTTTACTTTTAACACAACAGGCCCTTTTGGATCTGCAGGAGTCTGACCTCCCGACATCAAGTCTACCTTGCTACAGGAGTTGATAAGTGTTACCCCTATTAATAACGCAATTAATGTTTTTTTCATCATATTATTATTTTGTTTCTATTTCAAGATCTTCAACCGCTTTGTATTCCCAACTAACAATGTGGCTGTTAAAGGACATCTCCTCGGTTTTAATGTTTATGGTAATTTCATATGAGTGGCCCGGCCTGAAGTTGTACATGAATTTTTCATTTATTGTGACAGGAGGCAGATTTGTAGCAGCTGCAGGTATAATCAGCTCTAGATTAAGCTCTGTTCCATTTGTCCCGGGTGCGAAACAAACAGGACTATTCTCTTCTGTAATTGTAACCTGTAGATCTATCTGACCTCTTGTTAATTTACCTGTAAATACATTCAGGGAATATTTTCTGCTGAATCCATTGATTTTAAAACTCTTTCTGTTAAAATCATAGAGATTCTTCAAAACCGGATCTCTGTTATCTTCGAAAACAAATTTTACTTTAGAAGTCAGATGTTCATAATCCAGTTGTATCTTGTTTATAATCTCTGCTTGATTATTGCTTGAATATCTTGCAACAGCGTGGATAACATCTGTTCCATGATTAAACTCAATTGATTCCCCATTTATCTTGTTATCTCCGGTATAGGGAGCATAAGAATATATTTTATAACTTTTTTTCTTGTCCAGATATAAATTGTCTCCATCCAGAATGCCAGATGAGTTTTTAAACTGCATATTTTGCACTACAGGCACTCCCTTATATCCGCTGCCCTGATATACCCCCTCCTCATAAACGAATACTCCTGTAAGAAAATCTTCCTGATAGCTGTTTTGGTTTTCGGGTACTCCGGAATCTATAACTTTACCAACTGTGAATTCAACTTTTGAGATGTTGAAAGCCTCCTCAAAAACCTTGGTGCAGCCAAGTGTTGTGAGTAAAACAGCAATATATATAATTCTCTTTAGCATTAATTATCCCTAACTAAATATCAATTTTATCCTGTACAACTATCCATGATTTAACGGAGGCATTAAGCTCCATATTTACCCTTGAGATATCAATATAAATGACCAGTTTTTTTGAGAAGAGGTATTCGTCCTGAAGGTTGTTGATTTCGAGTGTAGTATTTTGCACCTTCTTATTATTGTAAACAAAGTTTATTTCCAGCTCCTTTTTTTCCGGATCAACTCCAAGGAGAGAGAATGTACCTGTAAAGTTATTTGTGCTGGATGCCTCTGCAGATACCGATGTTTTGTTGACATTGTCAAAAATTAATCTGTTATTATGAAACAGGAATCCCTTTGAAACTCCGTGTTGAGTAATGATACATCTTTCCAAAGAATCCTTCGCCCCTTCTATAACAAGTTGATATTCTATGTTTTTTACTTGATTAACCAGATTTATGTTGAGAACATTTGGTGAGTTTGGCATCACATAGTATTGTGAAACAGTAGATGTGAACACATCTCTTAGTGGATTAACAGAGGCTGCCAATGCTCCGTCTGAGTTTAGCAAAAGGCTTGCCTCCCTGAATGTATCCATGTTTCCCAGCTTAACCCCTGTTGCTGCGAGGTTCACTGTGATAAAATTATAGCTTCCTACAGGAATATGTAGAGTATCCTTCTCTTTTACAGAGCTCTTTATTCTTACGAGGGTATCTCCGGAGTATACATATGTTTTATAAACATTTGTACTCTTGCTCTTTGTACTGTCAGCCTCCGTATTATACTTTACCTCTACAGTGTATTTATGCCATACCGGGGCAAAAACGTCACGTTTGCTGCAACCGTAAACGAATGCAACACAGATAAAAAAGTATATACAGATATTTAACTTCATCTTTCCCCGGGTCGTTTATAACTCCCAAATCTGTAAGTTAAGTTCAAATTATATGATGTAAGGCCGAATTCACTGTTAGTCAGAGATTCCGAAATATAAAAACTCCCCTCATTAACAATGTATGTATCAAACTTATCGCCTCTGTATCCTGCTCTTAATCCTGCCTCAAGAGTAAGTCCTTTATAGAGAGGAATTGCATATCCAATACTCAGGCCCGCTCCTGTAAAGCTTCCTGTTTTGCCCTTTTCGTCCACAGATAAATCTCTGATGTCAAAATCACCAAACAAACCATAAATACCTCCATAGAAACCTTTGTAAGTTTTAGCTTTGCCCAGATAAACTCTGCTCTCCACCACCAGACCACTGGTTTTAAACCACTCCTCAGAATTTGCGTCAGTTTTATCGGCCAAGGGAGATTTAAAGCCCTCTGCAATAATCGAAAATCTGTTAGCAAAAAAGAATTCAGCTGAAATATTAAAGATAGGATCGGTTATTTTAGCAGGAGGAGTTAATCCGGCTAATCCAAGAAGGTTTGTTTTAAGAGCAACTACAGGACTATAAATAGCTTTTTGAGACGACTTACTTGTTTTTGCCTGAACTGATTCTTTTAACTCTGTTTGAGCTGATTTTTTCCCCTCTGTTTGAACAGACTCTTTTACTTCTGTTTGAGCAGACTCTTTTACTTCTGTTTGAGCGGACTCCTTAACCTCTGTTTGAACTGATGCTGCCGCTGCCTGAATTGATGATGCTGCCGCTGCCTGAACTGAAATCTCTGTATTTTTTTGAAAAGAGTGATTTACACTATTATCAACCGGTTTCTGAGACTGGCTTACAATTCCGGACTCTTTGTTACCAAGGCTTTCCAACTCCTTAACCCTTTTTAACAGCTCTTCAAATCTTTCAAGATCTTCGCTCCCGATGTTTCCGCTTTCAATATTTTGAGTCTCTTCGCCGTTGAAAACCTCAAATGAATTTTCTTCTTTCACGGCTTCAAAAGGAATCTCTCTGTAACTTGCTAATGCAAAAATCAGCTCTTTGTACGATGGCTTTAAAGTGTAGAATATATCCTGATTTTCATATGGCTTTACAGAGTATGGTCTGTACTCAATTTTAACAAGATTGGATGCGGTTTTGTCTGTACGTATTATAAAAGTAAAATTAGAGTTATTTAAACCATGCCTGATCTTAAGATATGATCTGACCACACTCCCAAGCACAGATGCTCTGTTAACCGAGTAGAGATTTTCTTTCTGATCTTCTCTCATAAACGCAATAATGGCAAGGTGCGATCTTCTGCTCAGAATTGTATTTCTGTTGTAGGAAATAAATTCGTTTAGGCCAGATATCTCGTAGCGATTATCTTCATAATTCATCTCAAGTACATTCGAGCCGTTTGAAAATCGCAGATCGAATACTATACCGGGATGAAGAATGCTTTGAGAGCTAACCTGCACAGAGAAGGCCATAAATAAAACAAGCAGCCCGAAAATTTTATATATGTTTGATTTAAAGCGCATTTATTCTTTGTGTATATGAATTACTACTTTCGTTGTTTTTATATTCGATTATGTTGTCAATTATTTGTTCTATCATACCGGTTGTGGAATTTTTGCAGTAGTGAAAGAAATTATTGTGGTGCAGAGACAAATTATTTTCGGGTTTAAAACAGGAATCTTCCAGAAGAAATAGAACTTTGGGATCTCTTTTCAGAAGATTTTCCATAGTTCTTTTTAACTGGTCTCCCTTCATATCTTCATTTATAACAACAATGTCAGTTCTGGCCAACCTCTCTGCAGCACCTGCCAAAAATCCGTTTGAAGAAGTTCTTATTACAGTAAATGGGTACTCAGAAATCACTCTGTTAAAGGGGGCCGAACTTAAAGGCTCATCCTCAACAATAAGTACCTGTATGTCATTCTCTGAATGGGCATCTGTACCATATAGATTCCCAACAGGAAGTTCAAATGCAATAATCTTATTGTTACTATTGATTTTAAGATACATGTGTCCACCTATCTTTTTAGATATTTTGTGGCAAATAGCCAGATTGATGCCTATTCCATCTTCGAACTTCATGGTTGACACAACATCATCAATATTCTCTTCGAAACCTCGCTCCAGTTCATTGAAATTTTTAATCTTCTCTTCTGAAACCATCACCTGAAGAGCCTCTTTAAATCCGTCTTTATGAACCACATTAAAAGAAATGAACACCTGACCCTCTTTGTTGAGATAGAAAGCACTAAACAACAGATGGCTCAGAAATTTTTCCAGCTTTACTTTATCTGAGAATATTGTAATCTTTTGATCTTCTTCAGATGTATTACAGCTTATACTGAACATCCTTTTATTCTTGCTGAACTCTTTTTCAATAATGTCCTGTGATTTTTCAACCAGAACAGAGATACTCACCTCCTCCAGATAGACTTCATTTTCGAAGTCAAGTGAATTAAGCGAAATTATCTTTTTAATTTTTTCGAGAAGCAACGAACTATTGTTCTTTATAATGGTAGCATATCCTCTTATATCATCAATTGAATCCTCCTCAAGAATAAGGTCGGTGAACCCGATAATTGCATTAAGGGGAGTGTTAAGTTCATGAGATATTGTAGATGTAACAACATTGGTCTCAGACAAAGAAATACTGTTAAGGTTCATCATTTGGGGACAATTGCGGTTTTTGCAAAAATAGATTTACTCTTTACCTCTATAAAAGGATAAGACGTGAGATAGCATTCCGGATTGGCGGAACAGCATATTTCAATCCTGAACTTGCGGATTATAACGGTTGAAAGACAAAGCCAGATTGGTCCTAAACGGACAATCTGGCTGACTAACCAAATTACAACAATTTTATGCTGAGCCACAAAGGTATTTCAAGAAGTTATACGACTAAAGCAAGGGAAGCCAACTATGCCGTAATCTCAGTTGAATGTGCAAAATAGGTCGCTCTGCACGAAAATCAACTCGTTTTCTAATTATCAAAAGTTGGCTCAGTTTTTCAATAAAGGTATTAACTTCATAGTCTCGCACCTTAATGTTATATTTGTGGCATGAAAGCATATTTAGATTTACTTAAATATATTATGGAGAACGGTAAGCTCAAAAGCGACCGCACAGGCACCGGCACCAAAAGTGTTTTCGGATACCAGATGAGATTCTCCCTTGAAGAGGGATTTCCTCTTCTGACAACAAAAAAACTGCACCTCAGATCAATAATCCACGAACTACTCTGGTTTATTAACGGTGACACCAACATAAAATACCTTAACCAAAACGGAGTTACTATCTGGGACGAGTGGGCAGACGAGAGTGGAAACCTTGGTCCTGTTTACGGGCATCAGTGGCGATCATGGGAGTGCTCAGACGGAAGAACAATTGACCAACTAAGCAATCTGATTGAGGGCATTAAGAAAAACCCAGATTCGCGCAGACATATTATTTCGGCCTGGAATCCCGGAGATATAGACAAGATGGCGCTTCCGCCCTGCCATGCAATGTTTCAGTTTTATGTGGCCGACGGACAACTAAGTTGTCAGCTTTACCAGAGGAGTGCAGATGTCTTTCTTGGGGTACCGTTTAATATTGCTTCGTATGCACTTTTTACTATGATGATTGCTCAGGTTTGCGGATTGAATCCTGGGGAGTTTGTACATACATTCGGGGATGCACACATCTATACAAATCACTTTGATCAGGTAGATCTTCAGCTTTCACGCAAACCCCGTCCTTTACCGTTAATGAAAATTAATCCTGAAGTCAGATCAATATTTGACTTCAAGTACGAAGACTTTACTCTGGAAAACTATGACCCTTATCCGGCCATCAAAGCTCCAATAGCGGTCTGATTATTTTAATAGCTACCTGATTATTTTATTAGCAGGTCGTTTCTAAGCACCAGGCATTCAACCCCTCCGGACAAACAGTCGAAACAAAATGAACAACATTGGCGAAAAAAAATATAAACTCTCAGTTATTGTTGCAGTAGCAGAAAACAACGCGATCGGCAAAGATAACAGACTACTGTGGCACATCTCAGAAGACCTTAAATACTTCAAGAGAATCACTCACGGTTGCCCGGTAATTATGGGTCACAAGACTTGGCTCTCCATTGGAAAACCACTTCCCGGCAGAAGAAATATAGTACTCAGTAGGTCACTCTGCCAGCCATCTGACAATTCTCAAGAAAACGCGCAGGATAATTCACAGGGTAATGCCCACCAAAAAGGGGTTGACACCGCAGTTGTCAAATCCATCGGAAGTTCGCTAGCACAATACCGACACTTAATTCCCGGAGCAGAACTCTACGCCTCACTTGAAGAGGCATTAAATAATATTGCATACAAACCCATCCCGGAAGACTCAACAATTACGACTAACCCGTCAGAAATAACAGCCCAACCTGACACTATAAATCAGGCAATTAAAGACCCTCTAACAGACGATAATAAAATTAAAACGGTTGTCTACCCTGATGAGGTTTTTATTATCGGAGGCGGAGAGGTTTACAAACAAGCACTACCATTGGCCGACAAGCTCTATCTTACTAGGGTTCATGTTACTGTAGATGATGCCGATACCTTTTTCCCCGAAATAGATCCGGCACAATGGAGTGAAATCTCCCGCGAATCCCACGATCACGGTAAGCGCTTTGAGCACCCGTTTGAATTTATTGTTTACGAAAAAACTCAAATTCGCTAACCCTTAGATACTCCATATTTTTTAACTATCTCCGGTTTATACCCGCCTATTTTAAATTAGAAATATTTTCCTGCGTTGAACAAACGAAGTGCTATTCTGTTATAATAACTAAACGAAATTCTTTTACTAAAAAGAGATTTATATGAGAAGTATTATAGCAGCGGTTCTTTTAATTGCTCTGCCGTTAGTTGCAGAGGCCGAAAACCGCACATTTGAAAACCATTCAAAAACACAAAAGAGTATGAAAACATTAAATAAATTCGAATTTCCGGAACTTCCCTACGCTTACGACGCATTAGAACCATTCATTGACAAAATGACAATGGAGATCCACTACAGCAGACACCACAAAGCCTATTTTGACAATTTTGTTGCAGCAATAAAAGGTACTGAGATGGAATCTAAAACCATTGAAGAGATTTTTGCCAACATTAGCAAATACCCTGCTGCTGTGAGGAATAATGGCGGAGGATTTTATAATCACGTTATTTACTGGGAGAACATGAAGGTAAATGGCGGAAAGCCTTCAGCAAAGCTTGAGGCTGCTATTATGAAGAAATTCGGGTCTATGGATGAGCTCAAAAAGCAATTTTCTGATGCCGGTAAGACTCGCTTTGGAAGTGGCTGGGCTTGGCTGAGCGTTGACGAGAAGGGCGAGCTGTTTGTATCTTCAACCCCTAATCAGGACAACCCGCTGATGGATGTTGCAGATAAGAAAGGGACTCCGGTTCTGGGTATGGATGTTTGGGAACATGCTTACTACCTGAAATACCAGAACAAACGCCCGGACTATATTGAGGCATTTTGGAGTGTTATAAACTGGGATGTGGTTTCTAAACGATATGATGAGTTGGTGAAATAAGGCTGTCTGCACACTAACTTTTCTCCGCACCAGTTTGGTGTAACCATTTGATTGTGTGTGGCTTATAAATAGAACATTTTGTAAAACTGAACTATTTTAGAAAAGTACTTTTTGCAAGTAGCTGGATGTGTGAAATATACCCCAAAATGGCGTGGAGATTGTACGGTGAAAAGCCGGTTCTTGCAAAAGGGCCGGCTAAATTTTTCTCCGCGCCAGCTTGGTGCAACCATTTGATTGTGTGCGGTTTGCAAATAGGACATTTTGTAAAACTGAACCATTTTAGAAAAGTACTTTTTGCAAGTAGCTGGATATGTGAAACATACCCCGAACTGGCGCAGAGATTTACCGTGTAAGATCGTCAAAAATGTCGGCGACGGTTTCGGGATGGCGGATCATGGTGGCGGCCTGGCCTATTTCGAGCTCGCCCTGTGAGAGGTCACCTTCGAAGATGCCTCGTTTGGCACGCCCCTTTCCAAGTAGTTCGCGAAGTTCTTCGGCGGAAGCTCCACGGTTTTCGGCCTCTGCAACAGCATTTGAAAAATCATTTTCGACAAGTCTGGCCGGAGCAAGTTTTTTGAGAAGAAGTCGCGTTCCCCCTTCAGGCAGGCCGCGGCAAAACTCTTTGAATGATTCGTGAGCAGAGCTCTCTTCACACAACGCAAAGCGTGTTCCTATCTGAACCCCCTCTGCCCCCAGAGCAAATGCAGCATTATAGCTTGGACGTGACGACACCCCGCCGGCAGCAATCAGTGGTATCGAAATTGCTTCACGAACCGCAGGAATAAGACAGAAAGTTGTGGTCTCCTCCCTTCCGTTATGACCGCCGGCCTCAAAACCTTCGGCAACCACAGCATCTACACCAGCCTCCTGACACTTAACTGCAAATGCAGAACTTGAAACCACATGAGCAACAATCACTCCCCTCTCCTTCAAAAACGGAGTCCACTTTTTGGGACTCCCCGCCGAGGTAAATACAACAGGGACCCTCTCCTCTGCAATTATATTCATAATCTCGTCTATCTGAGGATAAAGCAACGGAACATTAACCCCAAATGTACGTCCGGGTAAAAGTGCCTCCCTGCAACTACGAATATGGTGTCTGAGATTGTCAGGATGCATAGATCCAGCTCCAATCAGACCTAGCCCTCCGGCATTACTTACTGCCGATGCCAGCCTCCATCCGCTGCACCAGACCATACCTCCCTGAATAATGGGAAATTCAATCCCAAAAAGTTTGCAAATTCTGTTTTCCATAACACCACAAAAATAATGATAAAACCAGCATTTATATATCTTTGTGTTAAAACTTAAATTATGGCAAACATAGAAAGAGACGGCTTTGGAAGCCGATTCGGAGTTCTGGTGGCGGTAGCCGGTTCGGCTGTAGGTCTTGGCAACTTGTGGAGGTTCCCTTATATGGTGGGAAACAACGGAGGTGCCGCATTCATAATTCTCTATCTCTTTTTTGTCATTTTACTATGCCTTCCCATAATGTTCTCTGAGTTTGTTATCGGGAGGAGGACACAATCAAATGCTTTCGGAGCTATTAAGAAAATTGCACCCAAATCGGGCTGGCTTTCTATTGGAGTAATAAGCGTTGTAGCATCTATCTGCATAATGTCATTCTACAGCGTAGTGGGAGGATGGACACTTGAGTACATTTTCAAATCTTTCTCTCCGGATTTTCTCACATCAGACAGCACTTCACTTGCAAACCAGTTCTCCGGTTTTTCACAGTCATCTCTTATGCCTGTAGCTATGCACCTTCTGTTTCTTACTCTTTCGGCCCTGATAGTTGTTGCCGGAGTAAAAAACGGAATTGAAAAATATTCCAAAATATTGATGCCAATGCTTTTTGTTCTGGTTATGATTCTGGCAATAAGATCCCTTACGCTTGACGGCTCAGGTGCTGGAGTTAAGTTCCTTCTCTACCCTGATTTTTCAAAAATAACAGGAGAGACAATGCTTGCGGCGCTTGGCCAGGCCTTTTTCTCACTCAGTTTGGGCATGGGTTGCATAATCACATATGGTTCATACGTAAACAAAAAAGAGAACCTGTTTAAGATCTCGTTTATGTCTGCAGCGGCCGATACCGGATTTGCAATTCTGGCAGGACTTGCAGTAATGCCGGCTGTTTTCGCATTCGGAATCTCGCCCGGACAGGGGCCAAGTCTTGTATTTATAACGCTCCCACAGATTTTCGCACAGATGCCGTTTGGCAACCTAATTTCAATAGCCTTTTTCTTCATACTTCTGATTGCTGCAATTACATCTGCAATATCCCTTCTGGAAGTAGTAGTTGCCTACTTCACAGAAGAGATTAAGATGAGCCGGAAAACAGCCGTTATAATTACATTCCTCATTATAGGTCTCTTTGGAACATTCAGCTCCCTTTCACAAGGCCCGCTTAGTGATGTTACAATATTTGGAAAAACATTCTTCGATCTCTTTGACTACGCCTCTTCAAACGTGCTTCTCCCGGTTGGAGGTCTGCTTGTGGTGCTGTTTGTTGGATGGAGAATGAAAAAAGCAGATGTTATGGATGAACTTACCAGCGGAGGGACAGTCGCGTTAAGAAAGTCCCTCTTTAGTGGAATTATGCTGGTAATTAAATTTTTAGCTCCTATTGCTATCTCTATTGTTCTTTTGAACAGTATTTTTTAATGATAGCCTGAGGTTTTAGCGTTGACAACGCTTAAGATACCTTGCCAGTTTTTTAACCTTAGGACCTGTAAACTCTATCGGCTCACCAACCCGTTCATATTTATGGGGAATAAACTGATTTATTGTTGCCGAGGCAAAACTCTCATCCTTGGTCATTATTACATCCAGTCTGCCACTACCGTTATCGCTAAAGTAGAGTACAAGCGAATTATCACCGAGCTCTCCACGTAATACGTTCTCAAGGGCACCTTTGCTGTCTCTGTCAAAGTAGTAGGATTCCCGTTTTACGGGGCTTCCGGTAGCTGCATAAACCTCATGTTTCCGTTTAAAGAGGTAAATTAAAATTGCAGCTATTAATACAATTACAGCTGTAGAGTAATCTCTGAGAATAAAGGCCACTCCAGACACAGTAAGCAATGAGAGCGAAAGAATAAGAATTTTTATATTAAGTCTTTTTATTATTTGATTTTCCATGACATATCTGTTTTAATGTAATTTTCAGATTGAACTGAATATGCATTATACGGCGGTTACCGGCAATACATACAGGTAAGCCGCTCCGGTAATGCAGGCCGGAGTCTGAATAAAAAAACAGATGTGGTTAAATAATTATTTCCCTGAGCCTGTAAACGAACAGGTTATTGCTGTAGGAGAATATATGAATAAGGCTCTCATTTTTGCTTTTCACCGAATGGGCAAAGAACCTCTTTAGTGAGTTTTCCCGAATTGAAGAGTACTGAATTGTTTTGCCAAGGCGAAAGTTGATTCCGGAATTACTCCACGGAGAGTTGCTGCGGGCAGAGACTCCCGGAAGCGAGACTGACCCATCCTGAACAATTGCAGAGAAGGGAGAGGCTTCTGCCTCCGAAAAAGAGAATCCTTTAAGAGCAGATTTGCCGGAAACAGAGATATTACTGGATTGATTGCAGAGCAAAAGGGAGCTACGAAAATATCCCACATAGCCGGCAAGCAGAAGGCACGCCAGCAATGCAGGAATTAATCTCCGCAAAAACTTATTTTTTATCTCCTTTAATCTGTCCAACTTAATTTATTATTTGTAAGGCCACAATAAAAATGTTTGTCAGGAACCTCTTCTCTTTACTCTCAATTTCCGTGCAAAATTAGCTATTGCTTAACAATCGCTCTTTTTCGCAATATTTCCTTAACAATTACACCCAAAAGCAGAAGGATAAGAATTCCTGAGGAGATTCTTGAGTAGAGCTCTCCCTTGGTAAACGATTCAGGTTTGAATTCAAACTCAACTGTATGGCTACCCGCAGGGAGTTTAAGCCCCCTAAGGGTGTAGTTGGCTCTGAAAACCGGAACCTCCTGACCATCTACATAAGCCCGCCACCCTGCCGGGTAGTATATCTCGCTGAACAGGGCGACTCTTGTACCGGTTGCATTGTACTGATATGTTAGCTTATTGGGCGAATATTCAGTTAGAACAATCAACTCATCGTCAGAAAGAGTATCATTTGAGTACCCATCAACATATGAGGCATAGCTCTCGTGTATAACAGCGTGATTTCTGATGTCAAATCCTTGATCTGCAGTAGCAGGATTAAGCATATCAATCTCTTTCCTGTTGGATTCAACAATTTTAATATCATTTACAAACCAGGCGTTTCCAAAAGCAAATTTATTTATGAGCGGAGAACTTTCGGGTGATATGATTATATATCTTGAATTAAGCATACTTAATACCGGGTAGAACCCAAGACTGTCCTGTGCTGCATCTATTGTCCTGCACTCCTTAATATCATCTACGACAAGCTGCATTTCACGATAAAGGTGGTTATCAATAATATCCTGATATCTCTGCAGTTTGGCCGGGCTGTAGCCCCCGATTGTTTTGTGGTGATAGCTGATATGCGAATCATTAAACGGACTCTCTACGCTTAAATCAAGTACTCTGTAGTTAGGATCTTTATCCTCAAGAATAAGTTTGTCAACAGGCCTGAGAGCATACTGGTTTTCAAAATCGCGACGTTTAACAAAATGGTCATCATTCAAATACCTCTTTCCAACCATCCATAAATCGGCAACAAAAATCAGAGCAATCAACACATAGATAACTACCTGCTTGATCTTACCCTTGTATCCGAACCATATTACAGCAGCGCCGGCCAGGATTAAAAAGAGAGAACGTAAAGCATCTGCACTAAGCAAAGAGATCCTGTCGTTAACCAACGAATCTCTCAAAGCTTCAGGAAGACGAGCATCACCTGCAGATACAAACGAACCGGCAAGTGACGGAATAATCGCAAAAAGGAGCGACAGGCCGGCGGTAATTGCCAGTGATATCACAAATGCCCGTTTAAGCTTTTTCTCGTCATACTCTTTTTTAAGAATCCTGTCCAGAACCACAATCGCAAGCAGCGGAATTGTAATCTGCAGAATAACAAGAACCATGGACACTGTTCTGAACTTGCTGTAAAGCGGAATATATCTAAAGAAAAACTCCGTTACAAAAAGAAGGTTAGACCCCCAGGAGAGCATTACTGCAAGAAGGGAGACGCCGGCCACCCACCACCTCAGAGGCCCCTTAATTAGTATGAGACCCAGAACAAAAAGGAAAACAGAGAGTGCTCCCATATACATAGGGCCTGCAGTAAAAGGCTGAGGGCCCCAATAGAGCGGCATCTGCTTAATCACCTGCTCGGCACCTGTATAACCACCCGCTTTAAGTGCCTTATAGGTCTCGGAATTTCTTGATAATTCTCCCCCCGATGAACCTCCGTTAAAATTTGGAATCATAAGATTTGGCATCTCCTGAGGGCTGTATGACCAGTTTGTTGCATAAGAGATATCAAGCCCCTTTTGATCTTTCCCCTCTTCATTGGCAAGATCGGAGCCCCCTCTCATTGTATATTTCGAATACTCATATGTTGGCCACAAATGGTTTACATTTGATGCAATGCCCAGAAGACCTGCAACCAGTAGCATTGCAGAGACAGTTATAAACTTTCTGAAGTATCCCTCCTTAACTGCCGAGTAAAGCTCGGCGATTGCCAGCGCAAGAATAATCATTGCTAGGTAATATGTTATCTGAGGGTGGTTTGCTTTAATCTGAAAGCTGAGGGCAAAAGCGAAGAGAAGAGATCCAAGAAGCGCCTTTCGTTTATATGCATAAACAACAGCAGCTACAACCCAGGGCATAAAGGCAATCGCCACCATTTTTGAGTTGTGTCCAACCTGAATAATCTGCAGATTGTAAGAGCAGAATGTTACAGCAAAGGCACCAATAGCAGAGAGCCACGGGTTGATTCCAAAGGCAAGGAACATCATAAATGCCCCAGCCAGACTAATCAGAAGATATGCCGGAGGACGGGTTCCCGATACTTTATTTATCAGTTTGTAGAAATAATCGGTGTAATCACCTTCGTAGATTACAGAGATTGTTGTTGCAGGCATACCCGAAAACATAGAGTTTGTCCAAAGCGCCGGATCTTTGTCGGGATTTGCCTTGTTGTACTCAATAATCTCATTTGCCATTCCTCTCCAGGCTGCAATGTCGCTTTGATTAACAACCTTATTCTGTAACACCTGAGGTGTAAAGAGATAGGCAGTAACCGCAAAAAGCAGTATTGGTATCAGATACTGTTTGTATCTCTTAATAAACTCCTTCATATAACAATAATTTATTCTCTGTCTGTAATTTGATCAAGTATTCCGGCAAGTTGCCCGGTTAAATTTTTTCTTGAATATTTATCAATGTTTAACCCTTTCGGATATACCAACCCCTCTTTATAAATCCTGTAGACCTCATCTATCCAGGATGAAACACCCTTGCTATCATTAAAATCAAACATCCTTCCCGCTCCGCTCTCATCCAGAGCTATGTCCATATCACCGCCCTTTGGACCAAATCCAAGAATAGGCTTTCCTGCAGCCAGATATTCAAAAAACTTACCCGTCATTATCCCTTTGGATTCAGGCTCCATCCCCCCTGAAAGTAACAGAATACGAGCCTTCCTTTGCCAGATTACAACCTGATCGTGTGGCATATAATCCATTAAAATAAGATTCTCCCTAAGGCCGTTTTTGTAAATATCATCAATAATTGATTTATCAATATTTCCAATAAGCCTTATCCTTAACTCTTTGGCAAACGCCTTGCTTTTTCTTGCTCTCTCCCCCAGCACCTTCCACAAAAGAGACGGATTCTGAACTGCCACAAACAACCCTGTATATGTAATCGTGAAGTTAATCTCTGACTCAGGTTCCACTCCTTTAAAATCATCTTTATCAAAGCCGTTGGTAACTACATAGACATCACTCCCTCTCAGATCTTTAAGCTCTGCAGCAATAGTGTTTGTAACGGTTACAACTGCATTTGCATCTCTTACCACTCTCTTCTCCAGTTTTTCATGAATACCCTTCACAAAGGAGGTGTGTCCCATGTATTTGAAGTTATAAATCTTTGTCCAGGGATCTCTGAAATCTGCCAGCCAGGGAATTCCTGTTGCCTTTGAAACCTTTCCGGCAATCAGGTGCATTGAGTGGGGAGGTCCTGTGCTGACAATAGCATCAACAGGGTTCTCTTTAAGGTATCTCCTGAGAAATTTTACAGTGGGAGATACCCAGAGTATCTTTGGATCGGGAATAAATATATTGCTCCTTATAAAAAGAGATAGTCTCTCTTTAAGAGAGACACGGCGGGATGCCGAACCGGGAGCATTAATGAAACCCGGCTTAACAGCCCCCTTTTTCTTTCCTGTAAAAAGTCTGTAAAGCGAATAGGGCTCTGTAATTTTTCGCTTTATAACCTCTATGCCGGACGGAATCTCTTTCTCCAATGACTTGTCCTCGGCCATAAATTCAGGATTATCCGGAGTGTAGATAACGGGTTCATACCCGAATTCCCTGAGGTATTTGGTAAACTTAAGCCACCTCTGAACTCCGGAGCCCCCGAACGGAGGCCAGTAATAGGTTATGATGAGTATTTTTTTCAACCTTAAAATTCAGAATTGTCAATTCTGATATATAATTTAGGTTCTATTTAATAAATATTTCATAAAGCGCTCTGATAACGTCTCCCTGAATTGTTGTAAATCCGTCTTTGTAAACAGGATCACATCCATTTGTCATCATCACAAAGCCAAACCTTTTATTCGGCTCAAAGAACATCGCGCTGTATAGTCCGTAAGCAGATCCTGTATGCCCAACCATCATCTCTCCCGGGATTAGGTTTCCGGCGTGTCTTAAAGCAAGGCAATAGCTGTTAAGTTCACCTGTCTCAATAACAGGAGTCTGCATAAGTTTTGCACTCTCTTCTGACAGAACTCTCACTCCGTTCTCTCCTACTCCGTAGTTCATATGCATAATCATATAGCGTGCAAGATCGTATGCCGACGTTTTCATACCACCTGTAGGCGAAAAGAGAGGAGTGCTGTAACCCATTACATATCCCGAATCAATATCTTTCGCTCTGCTCAGATAGGCAGACGGCTGAACCTTAAATACCCTCTCCGCTCCTTCGGTTGTGTCAACAGGCTCTTTACTGTACAGCGGAACATATTTTGCAGCATCAAGAGAGTCAACATTGAAACTTGCAGTTAGGCCAAGCGGATTTATAATTGTCTCTTTAATAAGATTATCGAACCTAATACCGGAATATTTTTCAATTATAGCACCAAGTGTGTTGAATCCCAGATTGCAGTATTCATACTTTGTGCCCGGCTCATAATCGTTGTAGCTTTTAGCGTACTCAGGAGTCTTCAGAGGATCTATCACATCAAGCCTGAAGTATCCGCCTGCATCGTTCATACTTGAAGTGTGCGAAAGCAACATCTTAACCGTAATTGGCACATCGGGATATTTTGGATTTCTTACTGTAAAGCCCACCAGATTGCTAACATCTTCGTCCAGGCTAAAAAGACCCTTCTCAACGAGTGTCATAAGGGCTGTTGTGGTGAAAGATTTTGATATTGAGGCTATTCTAAAAATATCATCTTGTGCCAGAGGGCTCTTCTCATCAAGGTTTTTGCACCCGAACGAGTTGCTGTAGATAATCTTTCCGTCTTTTACGACAGCAACGGCAAGGCCAACAGCCCCCGTACTATCCATAATATTGCCAATCTTCTCCTCCACCTTGCTCTCCTTTGACTGAAAACTGCAAGCGGTCACTACTGTAGCGACACTTAAAATTGCAGCGATGTTTCTGAAAATTCTCTGTTTTTTCATAAGCGGTTAATTTTAGCGGACATTTCACAAAGATAGAGTTTTGAAATAAAATATATCTATTTTTGTAAGAATGAACTCCGATAAAAAAATAGCAGAAACCCCTTTAATGAAACAGTATCTGGCCATCAAGGCCAGGTATCCCGACGCCCTTTTGCTCTTTAGAGTAGGTGACTTTTACGAGACCTTTGGAGAGGACGCTGTTACTGCATCAAAAGTGCTTGGAATAGTACTCACAAAAAGGGCAAATGGTGCCGCCTCACACGTAGAACTGGCGGGATTTCCACACCACTCCATAGACAGCTACCTTCCCAAACTTGTAAGGGCCGGGTACCGGGTTGCAGTCTGCGATCAGCTGGAGGACCCCAAACTCACAAAGAAGATTGTAAAGAGAGGCATAACAGAGCTGGTTACTCCCGGTGTAGCATACAACGATCAACTTCTTTCAAACAGCGAAAATAACTTTCTGTGTTCAATGTGTTTTAAGGGAGATAGTGCCGGAATTGCATTTCTGGACATCTCAACCGGCACATTCCGGGTTGCATCGGGTTCGTTGGAATATGCAGAGTTGCTGCTTGCAAGCATGGCCCCTAAGGAGGTTCTGGTGGAGCGTTCGTTCCGTAAAGGTTTTGAAGAGCGGTTTGGAAGAGATTACTATATTACCCCGATGGATGAGTGGGCATTTGTTCAGGATGCCGCTTATGAAAAGCTTAGAGATCACTTTGGAACAACCTCGCTCAAAGGATTTGGAGTTGACGAAATTCCACTGGCGGTAACTGCTGCCGGAGCGATTCTCTTTTATCTCGAACTGACCCATCACGAGGGACTGGGGCACTTATGCTCAATATCAAGGATTGACGAGGGGGAGTTTGTCTGGATAGATAAGTTCACATTCCGCAATCTTGAGGTTTTCGGGAGTTCACAGGAGGGTGCTGTCTCGCTCTTCAAAACAATTGAACGGTGTGCCAATCCGATGGGTTCAAGAACCCTGAGAAACTGGCTTGCCATGCCACTGAAAAATATCGATCATCTCAATATCAGACACAATATTGTAGAGACACTGTTCACACAGAGAGAGCTGAGAGATAATCTCAGGCAACTCCTCCACGATACAGGAGATCTCGAACGGGTTGTCTCAAAAGCTGCTGCAGGCAGAATAACTCCGCGTGAAATGGTTATGCTCAGGCGGGGTCTGCAACAGATCTCTCCTGTAAAGACTATCTGCCAAAACTCACAGTCAAATCACCTGAAAGATTACGGGGAGTCATTAGACGAATGTAAAACGCTACTCGAAAGACTCAACAAAGAGCTTCTTCCCGACCCCGCCGGCCTAATCGGAAAAGGAGATGTAATCTCACCCGGCATCAGTTCAGAACTGGATTCACTCCGCGATATTGCCCGTCACGGCAAAGAGATACTTGCCGACATTCAGGAGCGGGAAACAAAGCGTACAGGAATAACTTCACTCAAAATAAGCTACAACAATGTGTTCGGTTATTATCTGGAGGTACGTAATACACACAAAGACAAGGTACCACAGGACTGGATACGAAAACAGACTCTTGTAAGTGCTGAGAGGTATATTACACAGGAACTCAAGGAGTACGAAGAGAAAATTCTTGGAGCAGAAGAGAAAATTCTTGCCCTTGAACAGACCCTTTTCAACAATCTGATATCAGCCATACAGCAGAACATTCCGGCAATTCAGCAGAACGCAGCTGTACTGGCACAGCTTGACTGCCTGGCAGGCTTTGCACTGCTGGCTCAGGAGAACAACTACTGCCGCCCTGTTCTTAACACAGGAACTGCCATAGAGATTAAAAACGGAAGACATCCCGTTATTGAGACACTTATGTCTCCGGGGGAGGAGTACATCGCCAACGATATAACACTTGATAACGACAATCAGCAGATAATTATTCTTACCGGACCTAACATGGCGGGTAAAAGTGCCTTGCTTAGACAAACAGCTCTGATAGTTCTGCTTGCCCAAACCGGCTCATTTGTTCCTGCTGAGAGCGCGACACTGGGAATTACCGATAAAATTTTCACAAGAGTCGGCGCTTCGGACAATATCAGCCGCGGTGAGAGTACCTTTATGACCGAAATGCTCGAAACATCCACCATCCTTCACAATCTGTCGTCGCGCTCCCTTGTTTTACTTGACGAAATAGGCAGAGGAACAAGCACATACGATGGCATGTCGATAGCCTGGGCAATTGTAGAGTATATTCACGAGCACCCTCAACACAGAGCAAAAACACTCTTTGCAACCCATTACCATGAACTGAACGATCTGGAGGAGAGGTTCCCGAGAGTTAAAAACTGGCACATTTCTGTAAAAGAGGTTGGTAAAAATGTTATCTTTCTGCGAAAATTGTGCAGAGGAGGAGTTGAACACAGCTTTGGTATCCATGTTGCAAGGATGGCTGGAATGCCGCGTGATGTAGTTTCAGGTGCTGAGAGGGTTCTGAAACAACTCGAAAACACAGGCTCGGGAAGAGAAAAAAGGGGTAAAAAGATGCCCCCAAATCAGGATGCCGTTCAGCTATCATTTTTCAAGCTCGACGACCCGCTGCTGATTGAGATCCGTGACGAGCTTCGAGATATGGATATAAATACTCTTTCGCCGCTTGATGCATTTGATAAATTAAGAAACTTAAAAAAGAGATTGGGTCTTTAAGGAGGGTTTATGATAAGTTATTACAGAAGATTCCAGATGATCTTTAAACTTATGGTCGAAAGTATAACGTTTGCTTTCGGTTCGCTAAAGGGAGATAAATTCAGGACATTTTTGTCACTGTTCGGGGTAACCATTGGTATCTTCTCGATTGTAACAGTATTTACTGCCATTGATGCCTTACGCAATAATGTAGAGAGAGGGCTTAACAGCTTTGGCTCTACTACAGTTTATGTACAGGAGTTCCCATTTGCTCCCGAAGAGGGAGAGGAGTACAAGTGGTGGGAATTCAGGATGAGGCCCACCCCAAAGTATGAAGAGTATCTTTTTCTTAAGGCAAATTCAAAGACACTCGAATCTACTGCTTTTGTAACATTTACCAATTTATCAATCAAATACCGCCGTAACACATTCACCGGAGGGTTTGTAACTGCACCTACCTTCGAATGGGATAAGGTTGCAAATGTTGAGATAGAGACAGGACGGTATTTTTCGATGTCAGAAACCCAATCATCTGTTCCGGTTGTAATTCTTGGTTATGCAGTTGCAGAAAACCTTTTTGCGGGCGAAGATCCTATTAATAAAATCATTAAGCTTGGCAACAGCAACACGCGGGTAATCGGTGTTATGAAGAAGGCTGGGGAGAGTATCGTTAATATCTTTGATACAGATAATTCTGTGTTGGTTCCATACAGCTATGCCGGTACTCTATTTAATGTGAAGCGCTCATCTGCAATGATTTGTCTGAAACCGCACGACAATGTCTCAAGAGACGAATTTATTCAGGAGATGAGACAGTTAATGAGGGCTGTAAGAAGACTAAAACCAAAGCAGAAAGACAATTTTGCACTTAACGAAATGACCTTTCTGCTTGACTCAACCAAAGAGATATTTGGAGGGATAAACCTTGCAGGCTGGATAATCGGAGGTTTCTCAATACTTATAGGTGGCTTTGGAATAGCAAACATTATGTTTGTCTCTGTTAAGGAGAGGACAAACCTCATAGGTATTCAAAAGGCACTCGGTGCAAAGAAATATACAATACTCACACAGTTTCTGGCAGAGGCTGCGGTTTTGGCCCTGGCCGGTGGTGCCGTGGGAATTCTGTTTGTATCATTATTGGTGCTGGGAGTAGGGAGCAGCGAGTCATTCCCGATGCAGCTTAGCGCATACAACATCATAAGAGGATTGATGATTTCATCTGTTATCGGGATAGTTTCCGGATTTCTGCCGGCTTACACTGCTGCAAATCTGAATCCGGTAGATGCAATTAACTCTAAGTAGATTAAATCTCTTTCGTGTGTCTTAACTCTGTTTCAGAGAGTCAACAATTTTTGTAAGCTCTACAAACTCCTCAACAGAAAGCTGTTCAGGTCTTTTGGCAAAGAGATAGCTATCAGGTAATTCTAGCCCACCAATTATAGGCTTCAAAGAGTTTCGTATGGTTTTGCGCCTCTGGTTGAAAGAGGTCTTAACAACAGCCTTAAAGAGCGATTCGTCACACCCGAGTGACTCCCTTGAGTTTCTCTTAAGCCTTATAACTGCCGACTTAACCTTAGGTGGCGGGATAAATTCATTCTCATCAACAGTAAAGAGATACTCAATTGAGTACCAAGCCTGAAGCAAAACAGACAATATTCCGTAAGCCTTTTTACCGGGATTCGACGCAAGCCTCTCAGCCACTTCTTTCTGTACCATACCCACAACCTGAGGAATACGGCTCCTGTAATCCAGAACCTTAAAGAAGATCTGAGAAGAGATGTTATACGGAAAGTTACCAATCACCATAAACTCCCCATCGAAAACATCTTCAAGCTTCATTCTCAGAAAGTCGGCTTCGTACAGAGACTCCTCCAGTGCCGGATAGTGAATTTTAAGATATTCAACCGACTCAGAGTCAATCTCGGCAAGTTTAAGGTTAATATCCGGGTCAACGGCAAGGAACTGAGTAAGCACACCGGTTCCCGGCCCCACCTCTATTACATCAATCCCGCCACTTTTATCTAAATCCGAAAGCTCAAGCGAATCAACGATACGCTTTGCTATTTTAGGGTCCTTGAGAAAATGCTGACCCAACGCCTTTTTTGCCTTTACATACATGCTGCAAAGGTATAAAAATAAATCAGCACCCTCACAGGAAGGTGGTCGCTCACCCCTCCGTTATATCTTGGCCCAACATATGTACGTTTGGGCTTGAGTCCCGTAAACGCCCTATCTCTCTCAAGCAGAAACGGAGCATCAAAAATTGAGAAGAGAGACTCATCAGTAAAGAGAGGCTCATCTTTATCCAGCAAATTTCGCGAGACAAGAATCTGATCAATCAGTTCCCACACACCCCTGTACTTTATTGTCCCCTCCCCCTTTTCATGACGGCGGCCGGCAAGATTTACCAACCCCTCGAGCGATCTCATAATATCCGAATCAGGAGTATCATTAAAGTCACCCGCTACAATAATATTTGCACGGTTGTTAACACAAAACAGCGAATCACAAACCCCCTTTAACGCGAGAGCAGCAGCCTCCCTTGCCGGCTGCGACACCCTCTCCCCACCAAATTTTGATGGCCAGTGGTTAATAAAAATATGCAGAGTATCCAGAACATTCACCACCCCTCTGGCATATAGAATATCTCTGGTCTTTCTTGAAGTATCCAGGAGATCAACCCCTATAAACCTAGCAGACAATACCTTGAACATATCTTTTCTGTAAAGCAGAGCCACATCAATCCCCCTCAGATCAGGAGAATCTTTATGAATAATTCCATAACGTCCAAAACTCAATGGAGAGTCATAGACAAGAGAGTTTAGCACATACCTGTTTTCAACCTCGGCAACACCAATAAACAACGGAAAGCTCCCCTCCCCCGCAGCCATAACTGTCTTTGCAATAGCATCCCTTTTGGAAACAAACCTCCTTCTGCCCCACATCATCTTACCATAAGCAGAAAACTCCTGTACAACACCCACCGTATCTGATTTTGTATCAAAAAAGTTTTCGAGATTCCAGAACACAAAATAACTACCCTGAAACCCGCCGCTACCGGTTAAACTATCTCTCTGCTGTCCCGATAGTTCTGTAAATAAAAGAGTAATTGCTGCTATTGTCAATAAAAGTAGTTTTGTTTTCATGTTAAAGACAGTTTATGTTTCAGAGAAAAAACGTCGGAGAGAATTGTTGTTTATAACAGGGTAAAATTAATATCCAACCAGATAATAAGTAGTCGTCTGTTGTCACAATTATCTGATTTTAAACACATTTTATGCGTTTTTAGATTTATCTCCCTTTTTTTGTTAATTTCGCACCCTCAAATAATAATACTTTTATAAAATGGCACTTCAATGCGGAATAGTGGGGCTCCCGAATGTTGGTAAATCAACACTTTTTAATTGCATCAGCTCAGGAAAAGCCCAGTCTGCAAACTTCCCCTTTTGCACAATCGAACCAAACATAGGATCTACAATTGTACCTGACGAGAGGCTGCAGGTACTTGAAAAGCTGGTAAAACCGCAAAGAGTTATCCCTGCAACCGTAGAGATTGTAGATATTGCCGGACTTGTTAAAGGGGCAAGCAAAGGAGAGGGACTTGGAAATCAGTTCCTTGGAAATATCCGCGAAACAGATGCCATCTTACATGTACTCCGCTGTTTTGACGACCCCAACATAGTTCACGTTGACGGATCGGTAAATCCTGTGAGGGACAAAGAGATTATCGACACCGAACTTCAGATTAAGGATCTTGAAACAGTTGAAAGCCGCATTTCTAAAGTGCACAAGCAGGCACAAACTGGCGGTGACAAAAACGCAAAAAGGATGTACGAGATTCTGGTTAAGCTCAAAGATGCCCTGGTTCAGGGTAAATCTGCCAGAACTGTATTCTTTGACAACGCAGAGGATGCAAAAATGGCTAAAGAGCTCTTCTTGCTTACCAATAAACCCGTTATGTATGTCTGCAATGTAGATGAGGCATCGGCAAAAGAGGGGAACAAATATGTGGATATGGTAAAAGAGGCCATAAAGGACGAAGATGCACAGCTTCTGGTAGTGGCAGCAAAGATAGAATCAGAGATTGCAGAGCTTGAGAGCTTCGAGGAGAGGGAGATGTTTCTTTCAGAGCTTGGTCTTGACTCTTCTGGGGTTTCAAGGCTTATCCGATCGGCATATGCGCTTTTGAACCTGGAGACCTACTTTACGGCAGGCGTACAGGAGGTTCGCGCATGGACTTTCTCAAAGGGCATCAAAGCACCTCAGGCTGCAGGCATTATTCACACCGATTTCGAAAAGGGCTTTATCCGTGCAGAGGTCATTAAGTACGACGACTACGTGAAGTATGGCAGTGAAGCCGCCTGCAAAGAGGCCGGTAAAATGGCCGTTGAGGGCAAAGAGTACATTGTTCAGGATGGCGACATCATGCACTTCCGCTTTAATGTATAATCATACAGCGCTTTAGATTAAAAAAAATGTAAAAAATTCAGGCCATTTCCCGGCCTGTTTTTTTATTCTCATAGTTTCGCGATCACTAGTATTCATTAGTGTTTCCAGCGATTTGCCATAGTGTAATTATTCAGCAAATCAGCATTTTGTGAATACTTTACGAGCAAATAAATCAGAAATTTTTATTATGTTTGACAAAGCATCTGTCAGTAAGCATAGTAAGAATGTTTTCAATATACAAAATGTGAGTAAAATGCTAATATTACAAGAAATTTGACTAATTAACATTCACATTATGAAAAAGTTAATAATATCTATTGTTTCATTAATCGTTTCTATGCCTTTGTTTTCACAATTTAGTGAAATTAAAGTAAACGGACTCATTTTGGGAGCTACATACACAGAGTCTCAAATAACAGACAGTCTCGGTGCTCCAAGCAAAATAATTCCTCCAAATCAGGATTTTCCTGATTGGGTTGAATACTGCTATTTAAACAGCGTTATAGGAAATGAAAGTGCCTTTTTATTTATTGATGGATCACTTCAACAATTCTGCATTAGAAATAATAATTTCAAATTAAATAATTATCTCGAAGTTGGAATGGATATATCAATGGTAAATCAAATGGGAGGCGTAATCTATAATTCAACGTCAGATCTCTTTTATTGGGCACCAAGTGAGGAATACAAGAGCATCGGATATGCAATTATCCACTTTAACCCTTCAAATCAGAAAATAACATTGATTGACGTTAGCACAACAAGTGATTTTATGTAATTAAATCATATGAAAAAGTTTATACTATTCTTGATTTTTGTTCTTTGTTCAATATCTATTTATTCACAAAACTGCACAATAACGATAAATGGCCTTAGCCTGTCGGCTTCATATTCTGGTGCACAAATAACTGCAGCACTTGGGATTCCTACCAACATCAGATATCCATCTCCTGATGATGATATTCCTGAAATGACAGAGTATCACTATGGAAGTTCAGAATTTGTGTTTCAAGCTGGTGATTTTATTTATTTTACTATCCGAGATACTTTGTTTAAAGTAAATAATTATCTTGGTGTGGGTATGGATTCATCTGCATTAAATCTGATGGGTGGCTTGCTTATTCCGGGAAAGTCTCCGGGTGTTTATTATTGGGCGCCTAGCGAAAATTACTATAATGAAACCGGATACTTGATAATACATACAGATGTTTCTACTAATAAGATCACATTGATAAGTGGAGAAGTAGCAATTCCGCTCATATAAAATGCATAAGTCTCTTGATATGATAACACTCAATAAACCTGCAATAACATTATCAGTCACTCTTTTAATTCTCGTAGCAACTCCACTTGCATCATTTGCCCAGGATGTAAATGGGATGAAACTGGCCGAGATTTATAATTATAGTTACGTCACGAACAAGTTCGGAGCCCCGGACAGATACTGGAGCAGAGAAAGCGAATTCGGACTAGACGAAAAATATTACTACGGGCAAAATTTTTTCAGATTTAGCAATAATGGATTTTTCTCTACTTTTACATTGATTGACAACAGGTTTGCAGTTTTTACTTTAGACCTGCAGGGAGGCATTAAAGTAGGAGAGCCTATTGCCAAATTCAATCAGCTTGGCTTTGGTCAATTGGAAGTAAAACCGGGTGGTTCTTATTATTTCAGGGGAATTGGTGACACAGTCTTCGAGATATTCCACAACAATGGAATTATTACACGAATGGTGTGTCGTTTCCCTTCTTAAGATTAAATTTTCTTGCCGGACATTTAATTAAAGAATCTCCGGCAAGATTTTTTGTATATAACATTCTCTAATGAATTCGTTGCTTATGAAAAAGTTTATAATAATTATTGTTTCATTAACCCTTTCAATACCTGTATTTTCACAATATAGTGAAATCAAAGTAAACGGACTCATTTTGGGAGCTACTTACACAGAATCACAACTAACTGACAGTCTAGGTGCTCCAAGCAGAATAACGCCTCCTAACGAAGATTTCCCGGATTGGATCACATATTGGTATTACGATAGTTTAGCTGGAAAAGAAAATGAATTTACACTCATTAATAATTCATTGCAACAAATCGTTATTAGAGGAAACAACATTAAATTGAATAATTTTCTTGGAGTAGGAATGAGTACTTCTGCGGTTAATCAAATGGGGGGTATTATATTCAATGTAAAACCAAATCTCTTTTATTGGGCTCCAAGTGAGGAATATAAAAGCATAGGTCACGCTATAATTCATTTTAATCCTGCTAACCAAATTATTATTGCGATAGGCATTGAATCCTATAGTGATTTTATGTAAATTAACACAATATGAACGACTCCCTTCTATATTCCTACTGTCAGGTTTAAAACTAATGTAGTATCATGAAATAATTTCTTAATGCTATGAAACAAATTGTAATTGCATCATTTTTGACTTTTATCATACTTTTTACATACGGATGCAATAGTCGTACAAATAATCTTTTAGATAATGATCTTATCCCTGTTGAATTGGATAATATAAAAGATTCTTTATCTTTTTTTGATATCTTTTCTAAGGTTGAGATTATCCCATTAGAAACAACTAACCTCTCTTTACTAAGTCAAATGAATTTCGTTAAAGTTATTCCATTCGAGGATTTTATTTATATTCTTGATAGTAAACAGCATTTGATACAAAAATTTGACTCTTGTGGGAAATATATCACAACAATTAATAAGAGAGGGCGCGGGCCGGGAGAGTATTCGCTTCTTAGTGATTTTGGAATTAATCGACAAAACAGAACCATTGAGCTGCTCTGTCCTACCGGCACACTATATCGCTATACCATAGACAGTAATTATTTTGTTGATTCATTTAGTCTTAAAGATAGTACGAAGTCCACTCATTTGTTTGAGATTCTTTCTGATGATTACTATGTTTTTTTCTCAATATTTAACGATAAAAAGCTTATATATTATTCTACAAAAGAAAATGAGGTGGTAAAAACAGACTATACCCTGCCTGATTATATTCTTAAAAAAAGCACCTTGAAATTCGCTATGTCTCCATTTATTAGGTTCAACGATACAGTTCGTTTTTACGAGGGACATAATGGAAATATTTATTCAATTGATACTACATCTCTCTCAATTTTTGCAAAGTACAAGTGGGATTTTGGCAAGTATAATTTTAATTTGTCTGAAGTGCCAGAAAACGAGAATGATGCTTACTATTATCAATTGGGGAACACAATTTCTTTTAAATACGCATCAAGTTTTCTATTGTGCACTGAATCAGATGGTTTTGTAATCTCTAATTTTAATTTTAGGGGAAGAATGATGACATTAGCTTACAATAAAAGTTTAAACAAATCACATGTATTTCATAAAACAAAAGAAGGAGTTCAAATATTTCCAGGATATTCTCATAAAGAATATCATTATATCTGCATTCCCCCAAAATATTTAAGTCAATTTGTAAATAAATCTATCCTAAGTAGTAGTCAACAAATTGCATTATCAAACATCAACATAGATGATAACTATGTTATTTTAAAATACACATATAAATAATATCATGAAAATCAACAAAATATTCTTTATTACACTATTAATAAATCTATCCATTTCTATACTCTCTTTTGTTGCAATAGCCACTAAGATTAATCGGGTTAGTTCCTCCAAAATTTGAGTTCTTTGATGATAGGATTGAGATTACTTCATTTGGAAGTCTCCCGCAAGGAATGACAGAAAAAGAATTCTTTGAGGGTTATTCTGTCCCTCGTAATAAAGAACTAATGCGAGTATTTCGGGATTTGGAACTGGTTGAACATTTAGGATCTGGCGTTCCTCGTATTTTAAAAAGCTATGGAAAAGAGTGTTTTAAGTTTACCGAGAACTTTCTACGAATGACTTTCCCTGGATCCGAGCAAGTTGCCGAGCAAGTTACCGAGCAAGTTACCGAGCAAGTCAAAGAACTAGTTAATGTATTGGATAAAGAAAATGGATAGGCAAGAAATTCAGGATAAATTAGGACTTGCTCATAGAGAAAATTTTCGATCCAACTATCTAAAGCCCGCATTAGAACAAGGTTTTGTTGAAATGACTATACCTGATAAGCCTAATAGCAGTTTGCAAAAATATCGCTTGACAATATTAGGGAAGCAACTGAAAGGAAAACCGTGAAAATCCTTTTGCTAAGTCAAACAATATCAGCATCTTTGCCCCATCGTTAAAGCGATTGTAAACTCTTTTTGTACCCGAATTTCTCGTGGACAAATCGTGGACAACGACAAAAAAGTAAAAGTTAAAGTACCGATAATACAATGGGTTAAAGGAACGAGTCAGTTCCGTCAACATTAAAATGAATAATTTTCTTGGAGAATGAAGCTGGCCGAGACTTATAATTATAGCAATATTTAAAAATAAGTTATGAAAAAGCCTCATTTACCTTTCTATTTTTTGTGGGTAATCTTTGCCTTAATTAGCTGCAATAGGCTTGAAAATGAAACAATCCAAACAATTGCACCTTTGAAAACCACAACTTTTACCGATGATTTTTCATTATTTGTGGACACATTAATCTTTATCCCGGTACAAAGTAGCTCTGGAGATATTATATCTGTGGTATCTAAGATCTTAATTGATAATAATGATAACTTTATTTTAAAAGACGAAATCCTAGGCATTCAAGTTATTGATGAAACCGGAAAATATATCGGAAGTATCGGCAATAAAGGGCGCGGACCAGGCGAATATACCGATATTACTGATATGTGCATAACCCCTGATGGTGAGTACATCTGGCTCCTCCATTCAAGCGGTGTATCAAAATATAAAATAAGTGACGGCAAGTTTGTTTTAAAGTTAAATTTTGAACAGGTTAATTACGACGCAATTTGTGCGTCCGTTAATGGAGGTTTTTACCTGTTCTCTTCAAATCCTCCTGACGAATCTAATTTTGAAGAGCATTTTTATGCTCTTACCCAATTTGACAACAATGGAGTGAAGATTAAAGAGTTTTTGCCCAGGAAAGACTTTGTATTTACTCAGGGGATATTTACTCAGTCATATGACAAGTCAACGATTATGAGACCTCAGGAGGGTGACAATATTGCTTATAAAATCGGAAAAGATCTCACTCCTTTTTTAAAAATTGATTTTCAACAACAAGCAATTTCGCCTAAGTATATTTTCAATAATGGTGGCGATTTGTTTGAGGGGATGAAAAACTATCTATTTTCGGATTACTATAAGCTCCCGATACATATACATGATACAAAGGAACATCTCTATTTTTCGTCGATTGGCCCGGCTGCTTTGCAGAACGATTTTGTTCTATCAAAGAATAACTGCAAAGGGTTCCGATGGGCATACGAAAGTAACAACAACGACCCTTTTTTTATTCTGGCATCAGACTCAAACTATTTTTACTCGGTAGTTTACCGCGACAAAGACGCTGTAAAAGAGGTATTATCAAAAACAACAAATCTCAAAGACTATATTTTACACAAAATGAGTCAGCTTCCAGACTCAGACAATGATGTTTTTATTATAAAAATGAAATTTGGTAATATTTGATATTCATAATGCTCAATCAGTTTTTCGCACTACATATTTATCCCACTAAATTCTGAGTTAATTTGTCATTTCAAAAGGCAAATGATTTCTAATCCGAACATTTTTTTGGATTATTATTTCTATTTATTATCAAAATCGCACATATCGTTACAATGCTAAAATGGAGGTAGTTGCATTTCCGGCAAAAAATCTTTTGTGTTTTTTTTACAAAAACCTCCCCAAAATTTAGTTAAATGTCAAAAATATACATACATTTGCACCCGAATTGGTATCGATACACCAACAGGTGTGTTGATTAAAAGGGAACCGGGTGTGAATCCCGGACAGGCCCGCTGCTGTGAAGCACGTGAACGTTCCGAAAAAATCTGCGACCACTGGTCATAACGGCCGGGAAGGTTTAGGAATGAGTGTGTTAGTCAGAAGACCTGCCAATTCATGTTAATGTCACAAAACCCCGTGGACCGGGTTAAATGACAACCTAAAAGTTAAACTTCGGAAAATAGTCGCCTTTAGCGGGGCGAAGTTGAAAAAACATGAGAAGCCGGCATTTTTGCCGGAGTGTGATTGCTTTGCCTGAACCGAAACACGAAACTGAATATTAAACACATACCATTATGATGACAAAAGAGCAGTATATCGAAAGCCTCAGGAAGATGAATCTTAAGGTTTACCTTATGGGCGAACTTATAGACAACCCCGTTGACCATCCAATGATCAAACCGTCTATGAATTCTGTTGCAATGACCTACGAGCTTGCCGAAATGCCGGAATACCGTGAGCTTATGACCGCAACATCTAACCTCACCGGAAAAACCATAAATCGTTTCTGCCACCTTCATCAGAATACCGACGACCTTGTGAAAAAGGTTAAGATGCAACGCCTTCTCGGACAAAAGACAGCATCATGTTTTCAGCGTTGTGTGGGAATGGACGCATTTAACGCGATATACTCAACTACATACGAAATCGACAAAAAATACGGGACAGAGTATCACAGACGTTTTACAGACTATCTGAAGTTTGTACAGGAGAACGATCTTACGGTTGACGGCGCAATGACCGATCCTAAAGGAGATCGTGGGCTATCTCCGTCAAAGCAGGCAGATCCCGACCAATATCTTCGGATTGTTAAGGTTTTGCCGGAAGGAATTGTGGTGAGAGGCGCAAAAGCGCACCAGACAGGTGCCGTAAACTCGCATGAACACCTTATTATGCCTACTGTTGCAATGAAGGAGGAGGATGCAGACTATGCGGTCTCTTTTGCCGTTCCATCTGATGCAGAAGGGGTTGTTATGATATACGGAAGACAATCGTGTGATACCCGCAAGATGGAGCCGGGTGCTGACATCGACCTGGGAAATCCCCGCTTTGGTGGTCACGAGGCTCTTGTAATTTTCAACGACGTTTTTGTTCCTAATGAGCGCATCTTTATGTGTCGTGAGTATGATTTTGCAGGCATGATGGTTGAAAGATTCGCAGGATACCACCGCCAGTCATACGGTGGGTGTAAGGTTGGCGTTGGTGATGTACTGATTGGTGCTTCGGCAGTAGCTGCCGATTACAATGGAGCTGCCAAGGCAAGCCACATCAAAGACAAACTCATAGAGATGACTCACCTGAATGAAACCCTGTATGCCTGCGGTATAGCATGCTCGGCAGAGGGAGAGTCGATGCCTGCAGGTAACTATATTGTTAACCTTTTGCTTGCCAATGTCTGCAAGCAGAATATCACCCGTATGCCATACGAGATAGCCCGACTCGCAGAAGATATCGCGGGAGGTCTTATGGTGACAATGCCATCGGAGCAGGATTTCCGCAGCCCCGAAGTTGGAGCTTACGTAGAGAAGTATCTGAAAGGGGTAGAGGGTGTTTCAACTGAAAACCGTATGCGAATCCTCAGACTGATAGAAAATATAACTCTGGGTACAGCTGCCGTTGGTTACCGTACCGAATCGATGCACGGAGCCGGCTCTCCGCAGGCACAGAGAGTAATGATTGCCAGACAGGGGAATATCGAAGGTAAGAAACTGCTTGCCAAAGAGATTGCCTTGATAAAAGAGGAGCTGACCAAATGCCCGAATAGCAATACAGAAAAATGATGAACTGGAAAGAACAATACAAAGATAAGATCGTTTCTGCCACCCGGGCAGTTGGCACGATAAACGATTCCGATTATATAGTATGTTCACATGCAGCGGCCAATCCACAGGTTATCATGCGTGAATTGGTTGCGCAAAAAGAGAGGTTCAGCAATCTTCACATATACCATATGCTGCCTCTCGGCTACGGAGAGTACCTTTTGCCGGAAAATTCAAAGCATTTCCACCACATCACAAATTTTGTGGGAGGATCTTCAAGAGAGTCCGTTTCACAGGGAAGGGCCGACTTCATACCATGTTTTTTCAAGGACACCCCTCAGCTGATAGGCAATATCTTTCCTGTAGATATTGCAATTATCAATGTATCACCTCCTGATAGTGAAGGCTATTGCAGTCTGGGTTTATCATGTGACTACACCAAAGCTGCCGTTGAAAAGGCAGGAAGGGTGATTGCACAGGTTAATGAGTGCATGCCCTATGTCGGATCAACTAACAGGGTCCATTTATCCAGGTTCGATTGTATAGTTCCCTGTGCAGATCCGATTCCTGAAATTCCGCTCCCATCGGTGACTGAGGTTGAGAGGGAAATCGGGAAAAACTGTGCATCACTTATTAATGACGGAGATACTCTTCAGCTGGGGATTGGAGCAATTCCTGATGCGGTGCTGCTATTTCTGAAAGAGAAAAAAGATCTTGGAGTTCATACCGAGATGTTCTCAGACGGAGCAATGGAGCTGGTTAAATCAGGAGTTATTAACGGAAGACTTAAAACTCTCCACCCCGGTAAACTGGTAGCCACTTTCCTTATGGGTACACGCGCCTTATATGATTTTGTGGACAATAACCCATTGGTTGAGTTGATGCCTGTCGATTATGTAAACAACCCAGCGGTAATAGGACAGAACAACAATATGGTTTCAATCAACTCGTGTATAGAGGTCGATCTTATGGGTCAGGTGAATGCAGAGAGTATAGGAACAAAGCAATTCAGCGGCACAGGAGGTCAGGTTGACTATGTGCGCGGAGCATCAGTTTCAAAAGGGGGCAGGTCGATAATTGCCGTTCCGGCTACCGCCTCTAAAGGAAAGGTGTCGAGAATAGTTCCGTTCCTGAGCCCGGGTGCAGCGGTAACAACTTCCAGAAACGATGTTGATTATGTGGTGACCGAGTACGGAGTGGCCAAACTCAAAGGGCGTACCCTTGTTCAGAGGGCAGAGGCTTTGATAGCGATTGCACATCCGGATTTCCGTGATGATTTGAAAGAAGAGTACAAAAAAAGGTTTAACAAATAGAGAACAAAATGCAGTTATTCAAATTAAAAACAACTGTCAGCCGTTTCGACACTTTTGCAGAGTTTGCCTGCAACTTCGAACTTGGCCCAAATGATCTGGTTCTTACACACGACTTCCTTTACAAGTCGTACATAGAGAAGGCAGACCTCAAGTGTCTGTTCGTAATGATTGAGAAGTACGGCTCCGGCGAGCCCTCTGACCAAATGATAAACAGAATACTCGCCGATATTTCAGATTTAAAGTATGACAGAGTTGTGGCTATTGGAGGAGGTACTGTAATTGATGTATCCAAACTCCTAGTAATCAACAAAGTTAATGATATATCTGAAGTGTTTGAAAGAAAAGTTCCAATTGTTAAGCAGAAAAAGCTTGTCACCATTCCAACCACATGCGGAACCGGCAGCGAGGTGACCAATATCTCAATCGCAGAACTCAAGGCAAAAAATACCAAAATGGGAATAGCAGACGACACTCTATTACCCGATGATGCCGTACTGATTCCTGAACTTCTAAAGGGGTTGCCATTTAAATTCTTTGCATTCAGCGCCATAGATGCACTTATACACGCCACAGAGTCCTACGTTTCGCCAAAATCGAATCCATATACCAAGATGTACTGCCGCGAAGCTATCAGCTTAATTGTTGATGTGTTTTCTGAAATTGCTCTTAAGGGGCAGGAACATAGTCTTGAACGACTTGAAGATATGCTGATTGCTAGCAACTATGCCGGAGTAGCATTCGGAAACACAGGTGTAGGGGCTGTTCATGCACTCTCATATCCGCTGGGAGGAGTTTACCATGTACCGCACGGAGAAGCCAACTACCAGTTTTTTACCGCTGTATTCAAACTCTACAACAAGAAGAGACCACAGGGGGCTATAAAAGAGGTTAATGAACTGTATGCAAAGTTGCTCAACACATCAGAGGAGATGGTTTACACGAAGCTTGATGAGCTGCTGGGACATCTGACTTCAAAAAACCGGCTAAGTTTCTACGGAATGCAGGAGAGAGAGATCGAAAGTTTTACACAAAGTGTACTCGTTGGTCAGCAACGTCTGCTCAACAATAATTATGTTCCCTTCACGGAGGATGACATAAGGGGTATCTATAAAGAATTGTTTTAATTTAATATCATAACGCAATGGAGATAAAAGAGATGATTGCACTGGCGCGCAAAGCGCAGGCCGCTTACCAGGTACAATTTGACCAGGACGATGTAGATCAGACCATTAAACTGGCCGCACGCGCCATCTTCGATAATGCCGAAGAGCTTGCACGTATGGCTGTTGAGGAGACAGAGATGGGCGTTTATGAAGATAAGGTCGCCAAAAACCGAAACAAATCAAAAGGTGTTTGGAATAACCTTAAAGGGAAAAAATCGATGGGTATTCTGAGCATAGACGAAATGACAGGACTTATCGAGATTGCAAAACCAATAGGCGTTGTTGCCGGAATTACTCCAATGACAAACCCTATTGTAACCCCTATGTCAAAGATAATTTTTGCTCTTAAAACCAAGAATGCCATAATAATATCCCCTCACCCCAGAGCTAAGAGGTGCTCTGTAGCTGCGGTTAAGGCAATAATTGAAGCAATTGCCCCTATGAATGTACCAGAGGGCATGGTACAGGTGATTGAGGAGCCTACACTTGAGAAGACTCAGGAGCTTATGAGGAGGTGCGATACTGTTGTTGCCACAGGAGGTATGCCAATGGTAAAATCTGCGTACTCATCAGGCAAACCTTCGTTCGGAGTGGGTGCCGGAAATGTCCAGGTGATTCTTGACCGAAATATTGATTATGATCTTGCAGTGGGGAAAATTGTTACCGGACGTTCGTTTGATAACGGAATTATATGCTCGGGAGAGCAAAGTGCAATTTATCCGAAGGAGTGCCGCGAAGAGGTACTTGATGCATTCAGAAAAAACAAAGGTTACGTTGTTCCTGAGGAGGAGCGCCAGAGGGTTGTTGATACAATATTTCAGGATGGAACAATGACTAGAGAGTTGATAGGCAAATCTGCAATCACAATCGCAAAGGCAGCAGGGATAACAGTTCCGGAAGATACCAAAATTCTTGTTATTGAGGCAAAATGTGCAGGCAAGGCTGATATTATCTGCAAAGAAAAGATGTTCCCTGTATTAACGGTCATTCCTTACGGTTATTTTGACGAAGCTATAGAAATAGCTGAGAAAAATCTCACATTTGAGGGGAGTGGTCACACGGCCGGCATACACTCAAACAACCAGGCAAACATTATTAAAGCCGGGACCGAGCTCTCTGTTTCACGCGTAATTGTAAATGCAATCTGCGCCACTACCGCCGGCGGATCTATTCAAAACGGACTTGCCGTTACCAATACTCTTGGTTGCGGAACTTGGGGAAACAACTCAATATCAGAGAATTTCACATACAAGCATCTGTTAAATATTACACGTGTAGCCCCGCTTTCAGCACGTATTCAAGTACCAAGTGATTCAGAAATCTGGAAAAATTAAAACACAACTATATTATGGATTTTTCTCTAAGTAAAGAGCAGGAGCTTTTCCTGCAGATGATCAGGGAGTTCACCGAGAAGGAGGTTAAGCCTTTGGCTGCCGAAATCGACGAGCAGGAGCGCTTCCCGGTGGAGACCGTAAAAAAAATGGCAAAACTGGGAATCATGGGTATTCCGTTTCCGGCTGAGTATGGTGGTGCCGGTGGTGATAACCAGCTATACTCTATGTGCGTCGAGGAGCTTTCCAGAGCCTGCGCAACAACAGGAGTTATCGTCTCTGCACACACCTCTTTATGCTGTGCTCCAATCTGGGAATTCGGAACAGAGGAGCAAAAGCGCAAATACCTGCCTAAACTTGCAAGCGGCGAGTGGATTGGCACATTTGGACTAACCGAACCAAATGCAGGTACAGACGCTGGAGGTCAGCAGACAATTGCAACGGATATGGGAGATCACTGGGTGCTTAACGGATCAAAGATCTTTATCACCAATGCTGCATATGCCGATGTTAATATCATTATTGCAATGACTGACAAATCCCAGGGTACACGCGGAATCTCTGCCTTTATTGTAGAGACTAAGTTTCCGGGCTTCTCAGTGGGTAAAAAAGAGAAGAAGCTGGGAATCCGCGGCTCTGCCACATGTGAACTGATAATGGAAAACTGTATCGTACCTAAGGAAAACCTGCTGGGACAGATTGGAAAAGGTTTTGGAATTGCAATGAAAACACTTGACGGAGGTCGTATAGGAATTGCATCTCAGGCTCTTGGTATTGCTCAGGGAGCTATGGACGAAACCATTAAATACACAAAAGAGCGCAAGCAGTTTGGCAAGCCAATCTCTGCATTCCAGAACACACAGTTCCAACTGGCCGATCTTGAAACTAAAATTCAGGCAGCACGCCTTCTGGTACGCTCTGCAGCCTGGAAAAAAGATATGAAGCTTCCCTACTCTGCCGATGCTGCAATGTGTAAGCTCTTTGCGGCAGAAACCGCAATGGAGATGACAACAAAGGCTGTTCAGTTCCACGGAGGATATGGCTATACAAGAGAGTATCCTGTAGAGCGGATGATGCGTGATGCAAAGATCACAGAAATATACGAAGGCACCAGCGAAGTCCAGAGAATGGTAATCGCTGCAAACATACTTAAATAACAAAGAGAAATTATGAAGATAATAGTTTGCATAAAGCAGGTACCTGATACAACTGAGATAAAACTGGATCCTGTTACCGGGACAATGATACGGGAGGGTGTTCCCAGCATCATGAACCCAGATGATAAAGGAGGTCTTGAACTGGCTCTCCGACTGAAAGATGAATTTGGTGCCGAAGTTACAGTAATCACTATGGGTCCGTTAAAGGCAGAGGCGATAATTCGCGAAGCCTATGCAATGGGTGCTGATAAAGGAATCCTGCTTACCGACCGTAAATTTGCCGGAGCAGATACACTTGCTACATCTAACACTCTTGCAGGCGCACTTAAAACGCTCGATTTTGATGTTATAATTACAGGACGTCAGGCAATTGACGGCGATACAGCACAGGTAGGACCACAGATAGCAGAGCACCTCGATTTACCACAGATCACCTATGTAGAGGATGTAAAATTTGACGGCAATAAAAAACTGACCGTCAAGAAATCAACCGAGGAGGGATATCAGATTCTTGAGGTAGAGACACCATGTGTTCTTACAGTACTCTCAAGCGCCAATAAAGCTCGTTATATGTCGGTTCGCGGAATTGTAGAGTCCTTTGGCAAAGAGGTAAGCATACGTGGATATGAGCACATCAATATCGACGAAAAGAAGCTCGGCCTGGGTGGCTCCCCTACACGTGTGGCCAAATCTTTCACAAGAGGAGCTAAAGCTGCAGGACAACTTCACGAAGTAGAGCCTCAGGAGGCAGTTGAGATCATATTAAATAAACTAAAAGAGAAATTCATAATAAGATAGTTATGGACAAAGCAAATTATAAAGATATTTATGTGTTTATTGAGCAGCGTGAAGGCATACTGCAAAGTGTATCGCTTGAGTTGCTTGGCAAAGCCGTAGAACTGGCTGCCAAACACGGCGATAAAGTATGCGCTCTTTTGCTTGGTGACAATATACAGAGTCTGGCTGCAGATTGTATTTCACACGGAGCAGACAAAGTTATTGTAGTTGACTCTCCTGAGTTAAAACACTATATGACAGAGCCTTATACTCAGGCCCTACATCAGATTGCAGAGGAGTTTAAACCAAGCATCATCCTTATTGGTGCAACCACAATCGGACGCGATCTTGGCCCAAGACTCTCGGCAAGGCTTACAACCGGACTTACAGCCGACTGTACAGCTCTGGAGATATCAGACGAAGGAAATCTTATGATGACACGTCCGGCATTCGGAGGAAATATGATGGCAACAATTGTCTGCAAAGAGCACCGCCCTCAAATGTCAACCGTAAGACCGGGAGTAATGTGTGCCATCACTCCTGACACCAGCCGTAAAGGTGAAATAGTAAACTTCAATGCTAAGTTTAACAGTTCTAAATTCAGAGTCAAGCTGATTGAAACAGTAAAGGAAGAGCGCAACCTTGTAGATATCACAGAGGCCAACATCTTAGTTTCAGGAGGCCGCGGAGTGGGTGATGCAGAAGGTTTCGGCAAGTTACGTGAGTTTGCACAGACAATTGGTGCAGAGGTATCATCTTCTCGTGCACTGGTTGATGCCGGTATTGTTACCCACAATCGTCAGGTAGGTCAGACAGGTAAAACAGTCAGACCCGACCTATATTTTGCACTGGGTATCTCAGGAGCAATTCAGCACCTTGCTGGAATGGAGGAGTCAGACTATATAATAGCTATTAATAAAGACAAGTTCGCACCAATATTCCAGACTTCTGATCTGGGAATAGTGGGAGATGTTAAAAAAATTGTCCCATTACTCACAGAGAGGCTAAAAAGATAGTCCCACTAAGCTAACAAACGCTTGTAATGCAAAAACGCACCATAAAAATATGTTTGGGAAGTTCCTGTTTCAGTCGTGGGAATAGTGCTAATGTTAAGGTTATAAAGCAATTTATCCAGGACAACTCATTGGATGCCCAACTTACATTTACCGGGCGCCTCTGCGAAAATATGTGCAGCAGAGGCCCGGTTATTGTCATAGACGATAAGGTTTACGAGAATGTAAACATGTCCCGGCTTTATAAAATATTAAAAGAGGAATTTTAATGTTAAGACCAATTTACACCGAACCCGAGAATTGTCAGGATTGTTACAAATGTATCAGAGAGTGTCCTGTAAAAGCCATAATGGTTGAAGGTAATAAGGCTTCAATAATTGAGGAGCGGTGCATATACTGTGGTCACTGTACTCAGGTCTGTCCAACCGGTGCCAAAAAGGTGCGTGACGGGCTAACCAGAGCCAAATACACACTAAGCAAGCATCCGGGAAATGTATTTTTGTCGCTTGCACCTTCATACGTTAGTGAATTTGGGAATATTCCTGTCTCATCACTTATTGCGGCTATTAAAAGGTTGGGTTTTGCAGGAGTTTCCGAGACCGCACTGGGTGCAGAGGTAGTCTCTGCAAAAACAGAACAATATATAGGGGAGTCATCTCAGAAGGTTCACATATCATCGGCCTGCCCTGTAATTGTGGATTATATCCGAAAGTACGCACCCTCTCTTGTAGATAACATTACTCCCATTGTTTCGCCGATGATTGCCCACGCAATGATGTTGCGGGAGATGTACGGCGATGATATAAGGATAATCTTTGCTGGACCCTGTATCAGCAAAAAAATCGAATCAGACAACTTCAACCACCTTGTTGATGTTGCCATTACATTCAAAGATCTTAACGAGTGGCTCGAATCTGAGGGAGAACTGCCACTAAGAGATATTTCGGGTAATGTCAGAGAGGCATTTATTCCATTCAATTCACGAATTGGAGCCGCCTATCCCATAGAGGGAGGTATGCTAAAAGGAATGAACACTCTGCAGAAGCCTGTACACTACATGTCATTCTCGGGGATTGATGTTGTAAAGAGTGTGCTTAATGAACTGAACCCCGATGAGGGTTCAGACCCAATGTTTCTGGAATTGCTTGCATGTAGCGGCGGATGTGTTAACGGCCCCGCTAAGCTCAATTCAGGTTCTATTGCAAGAAAACGTTATGATATAATTGACAAATGCGAAACAGGAGAGCCTAATAAAGAGTTCTCTCATCTTGATTTAGCAATAACGTTCAGCAGCAACTGTCAGAAAAGCACACAGAAATATACAGAAATTGAAATAAAAGCAGCTCTGGCAACTGTTGGCAAAACAACAGTAGAAGATGAACTCAACTGCAGCAGTTGTGGTTATGACTCTTGCCGCGATTTTGCAGTTGCAATGCTCGACAGAAGAGCAGAAGACAACATGTGTGCTTCGTATATGCGTAAAATTGCTCACGACAAAGCCACGGTGTTGCTTCAGAAGATTCCTGCAGGAGTCATACTTGTTAATTCAGACCTGAAGGTTGTTGATATGAACAGAACTTTTGCATCGTATATGGGAGAAGATATCCTTTCTGTTTACGATCTGATGCCCGGTATGAGTGGTGCTGCACTTGGAAAAATCTGTTCGTTTGAACCTTTTTTCCGGACAGCATTTGCTACCGGAGAGGAGCTTAAAGAGAGACGCATAACAGATAATGAGAAAACATGGCTTCTTTCAATTTATAACCTTCAGCCAAACAGACAGGTATTTGGATTGTTGCAGAGTCTGAATGAGCCAAGCGTAAAGAAAGAGTGGATTCTGGAGAAAACGCGCGAAGTTATCCGTAACCATATGAGCACTGTCCAAAAGGTAGCCGGGCTCTTGGGAGAAAACGCTGCCTATACTGACTCAACACTTCGTTCAATTATTGATGCTTACGATCAGAAGGAGGCCGAAAGCAGAGGGAGGCACAATGAGGGTTAACGGAGATTTTATAGAGGTAGATTGTTGTCAGAAAAACAAGGCCGGCAATATTGTCTGCGGAGATAGCTTTATGTCTCATAAGTTCAAGGAGGAGGGTCGCGTTATAAGTGTACTGTCAGACGGGCTTGGCAGCGGTATAAAGGCTAGCGTTCTCTCAACAATAACATCCTCTATGTTGCTCAATTTCTCTATAATGAACGAAGATATTATGGACTCAGCTTCGTCTGTTCTTAAAACATTGCCGGAGGATGTTGTCCGCAGAATAAGCTATTCCACCTTTTGTTTGTGTGAAATTGACTGTTTTGGAAATGTCCGGATAGCAGAATACGAAACACCCTCTTTTTACCTTTTCAGGAATGGAGAGTTTATTAATATTCCTAAGAAGAAAATTCCCGTTGAACGTGAAGACCTTGCAAACACCCATCTGCTTATCTCTGAGTTTCGTATGCAAAAAGAGGATAGAATTATCTTCTTTAGTGATGGAGTAAGCCAATCGGGAATGGGAAACCGAAATATGCCTCTTGGCTGGGAAGATGGGGCAATGGAATTTATCTCGATGATAGTAAACAGAAACCCCGATATTTCTGCAAAAGATCTCTCAAGACGAATAGTAATTAAAGCTGAACAAAATGACTGTTCGGTACTTAAAGACGACACCAGCTGTTGTGTGATTTATATGCGCAAACCACGCAATCTTCTGGTTTGTACCGGCCCTCCTTACGACGAAAAGAATGATGTTTACCTAAGCAATTACATTAGTAATTTTCAAGGACAAAAAATTGTTTGCGGCGGCACAACCGCTCAAATAATCTCAAGGGAGACAGGCCGTTCAATCACAACCGATGTTGGATCCTCTTCTGACAGAGAACTTCCTCCTGTGTCAAACATGGAGGGAATTGATCTGATAACAGAGGGTATACTGACTCTCAGTAAGGTTGAAAGAGTCCTCTCAGAAGAGGAGTATGAATCAAAATATAAGGATGGTCCTGCTGAAAAACTGCTCAGATTACTCGCAGAAAGTGATAAAATCACATTTCTGGTTGGAACACGCATCAATATAGCGCATCAGGACCCTACACTACCCATAGAGCTTGAGATACGGCGAAACGTTGTTAAAAAGATTAAATCTCTGCTCGAAAGCAAATGGCTGAAAGATGTTGACATTAATTATATCTGATACAACATTCAAACAACAAAACAGACAGGAATGAAAAAGAAAAGTTTGAAAATATGCACTGGCACAATGTGCTACGTGATGGGAGGGGCAGAATTAAGAGCCATGCTGGATCTTATGCCCGACGATATTATGAAACATTTTTCTGTCAGCTATTCTCCATGTATGGGTATGTGTTCAGACGTGGGAGAACCACCCTACATTCAGATAGACGGGAAGACAATTCCGGGAGTAACAAAATCAAATCTAGTGCAAATTTTAAAAGAGACCCTTAACGATGCTGTATGATAATTATGCGATGCTGGCAAAACGCGAACTTCTGATACGTCTTGTCAAAGTCCTTATCCGTGAGAAACTTGTAGAAGATATTAAAAAAATTCCCGTTGAGATGCGCCCAAGGGAAAAACGTAATATTGACTGCTGCGTACATAAAGACCGCTATATTATAAAGCACAAAATAATTTCGATACTCGGTTTTGACATCAAAGACGAAGATATCGATCTTATATCTCTTGAATCCTACGCACAACGCTCACTCGATAATAAAAATATAAAAGAGTCAATCCTGTCGGTTGTACATGAAGCCTGCAGTGCTTGTATGCAATCTCAGTATTTTATCACCAATATGTGCCGAGGCTGCGAAGGTCGCCCCTGCCTGATGAACTGCCCCAAAGGAGCTGTCTCTTTTAAACAGGGTAAAGCAATAATTACTCAGGAAGATTGCGTCAGCTGCGGTATTTGCCAGAAGGTGTGCCCGTATCATGCAATAATATATACACCGGTACCATGTGAAGAGGCCTGCCCTGTTAAGGCTATCAAAAAAAACGCCGATGGTACCGAAAACATAGACAAGGACAAGTGTATCTACTGCGGACGTTGTATGCAAGCCTGCCCGTATGGTGCCATTATGGAGAGGTCAAAAATTGTTGATATACACAAAATGGCATCACGCCCCGGAGTAAATATAGTGGCCATTGTTGCACCAGCCATATTCGGTCAGTTTGATGCAACACCAGGTCAAATTATTACAGCAATGAAAAGAATCGGGTTTGACCATGTTGTTGAGGTAGCACTCGGAGCTGAGGATACAGCCCGATACGAATCCGAAGAGCTTGTAGAGCGAATAAATCAGGGAGATCCATTTATGACATCATCATGCTGCCCTGCTTATACTGAATGGGTAGAAAAACACGCCCCTGCATTTAAACCTTATGTCTCCCACACCAAAAGCCCTATGGTATATACCGCCCGCCGCGTAAAAGAGGAGAATCCTGATGCGCAGGTAGTGTTTGTAGGCCCGTGTCTGGCAAAAAGGCACGAAGCTGACTCAATTCCTGAAGTAGATTATGTAATGAGCTTCGAAGAGGTAGGCGCTTTTCTGGCGGCATACAAGGTTGATGTTCGTGAGTGCGAAGAGACACCTCTTGACTCTCAGATCACCCATCTGGGCAGAGGTTTTGCCCAATCCGGAGGCGTAAAGGAGGCTGTTGCAGCTGCCACCGGGGAGAGATATTCGTCAATTTGTATTGATGGCCTTAACAAACAGAATATTGCAATACTAAAAAGTATGATTAAAAAGCCACAGGCGCAGTTTGTTGAGGTAATGGCATGCCCGGGAGGCTGTATTAACGGACCCTCTACACTTGCACCCCTTTCGCTAGCCAGAAAAAACCTTAAGCAGGCACTTTAATCTCTATTTAAGCTTAAAGCATAATAACAGGATTATCGTTCTCTTAACAATTATAGCATAATAATTAACCTCCCGTAAAATATTTACTGCTAAGAGTAATCAGCAAAAAGCGCTCTTTAAAACGAATGAAAGCTCAAAGCACCAAAAGCAACCCCTTTACAAAGGGAAACAGGTCGTTTTATCAAGAGCACGGCTTTTTCAAAAGGAACGTAGTACAACAATTAAGGCTGAACAAATAAAAAATGACCTCCGTGGAGGTCATTTTTTTTGGTATCAGCGGTTAAATTAAAAGTGCTGTTTGAGTCTAAAAGAATTTTGCTCTGTTATCAACAACTTTTGCAGCCTTCTCAAGAATGGCAGGGATCATCTGAACCTGGTATCCCAGAACCTGATTGGTCCTTGCCTTTGCATCGTCCTCTGTAAAGAATGCACCGGTTTCGCGCGAATCAACAGTAAAGATGTACGCTCCGATATTTCCGGCTACAGGGCCAACAAGAGTGTTCGGGGTTGCACCTGCAACAAAACCTATAAATTTAGGGTCAAATTGCTGCGATCCCGGAGCACCGAATGAAACACCAGTCTGTTTGCTTACAGTTGTTCCTAAGGCCTCTGCAATTGCATCCAGAGAGGTAAGGCCGGCTGTCTTCTCTTTTACAGAGGCAACAAGCTTTTCATTAGCCTTCTCTTTTCTTAGTACAGAAGCAATCTCCTTCTCTATGCTTTCAACAGCAGGAATTCCTTTTTCTCTCACTTTAGTTAATGCAACAATAAAGAAGTATTTGTTATCTACCGAAATAATCTGAGAAACATCACCTACATTTGCTTCATAAGCCCATCTTGAAATCTCTCTTGTATTTGGATAGTTAGCAACACTCTTTGCGCCCTCTGCAATATTGTATGCCTGTAATGGAACCACATTCATCTCTTTTGCCACTTCGTTGAATTTCTCAATCTTACCTTCAGATCTTGAAGCAAGTTCATTTGCCTTTGCGTAAAAACCTTGGTATGTCTCTCTTCCTGCAACAGCAGATTTCTCAAGAACAGCAAGTTGCACTTTGTTTACTGGCTTAGTCCTCTCTTTTACATTAATTATGTGGAGTCCGTATTGAGTTTCAAGTGTAAAGAGTTTACCGGGAGTTGCAACAAAGCAAGTGTCAAATCCTGGTATCATCGCACTCTGAGTCATCCATCCTATTTCACCGGGAACAGTGTTAGGATTTTTGTCCAACGAGTTTGCTGCAGCAACCTGAGAAAAGTCTGCTCCCTTTGCTATAAGATTGATTAAACTGTCTGCATCTTTTTTGGCAAGAGCTTTATCCTGGTTAGGGAGAAGTATATGCTGTACATAAACAGAGTCAGGCATCAGTTTCATAGAATTAATTCTGGCTGCCTTAAATGTGTTCCCCTCTTTGAATATCGGTAGAATATCGCTGTATTTTGCCTTAAACGCAAAGCTGTCCAGCACAGGTGATTTAGATGCAAGTTCGCCTGCTTTATAATAGTATGCATCCAAAGGTTTGTCTGAGTTACGTGCTAAAAACAGCTTGAGGTTGTCGGTGGTTGAAAACTCATCCATCAACTTCTCAATATCATCTTCAGCTGCATTTATATCCTCCATCGAAGGGGCAACTTCAAATACCACATATTCGAGGTCTCTGCTGGCAGGCTGATCGAAGTTGTGTTTATATTTGTTGTAGTAGTCTCTAACCTCCGATCTTGTTACAACAATTGAAGTATCCTCTGTAAATGAGTATGGCTGAACAATAAAGGAAACATCTGATGTAACATTGTTATCCTCTATGCCTCTTCTGAGTTCGACAGGGTTCTGGATACTGCTCTTTGCAAGAAGGGTAACATATTTTGAGACAAGCTGATCTACCATCATATTCTTCTCCAGATATTCCCAGTAAGTTGCCAGGTTACCTGTTTCGTCCATTGGAATGGTTTTTATAAACTGTACAAGAAGGTTCCTGTCAAACATTCCGCTTTCGCCCATAAATGCCTGTTCTCTTGCTAAAACCGGTGAAATATTTTTGCCCTGACTCAGATCAAACATCTCTTCGTCTCCTACTGCAACCCCTGCTGATTCAATATACGGAATAATCACATTGTCGCTAAGCAGATCCTGCCACGCGCTTCTGAGAATCATTTCAGATGTCTGCTCATCTACAGAGGCAGAGCCTGAAGCTATCTGATTAATCCGGTTAAAGTAATCAACCCTTTTTTGAAAATCTTGATAAGATATCGATTTCCCGTTCATCTCCCCCACATCGTATTTTGAAGAGAAAACAGATAATGCCGATTGTAATGTGTCTGCGTCTAAGATAAATGAAACGAGTGCCAATCCGATGATTGCTGTAATAAAGACACCCATTTTGACGCGGATCTTCTCGAGAACTGCCATTTTATTATTGTTTAATTTGTTTATTTTCTTGTAAGGCGCGAAGATAGTAAATTTTTGTTTATGAATAATCCTATTCCCCCACAATTCGCAAGGATACGCTCTCTACTCTGTTGGATGTGGTTTTTATAATGGAAAATTCATATTTATCATAGCTGAGCTGCTCTCCCTCCGAAGGTATGTTTTCGTTAAACCATGTTATGAAGCCTGCCAAAGTTTCATAATCATCATTTTCGGGAATATCAAGATCGTAGGTTTTGTTGAGATACTTAATCTCAAGACGGGCAGAAAAGATATATTCATTTTCCGATACTCTCTTTTCTATAAGATCCTCTTTATCCAATTCATCGGATATCTCTCCGAAAATCTCCTCGATAAGATCCTCCAGGGTCACAATTCCTGCCGTACCTCCGTACTGGTCGGTAACCACAGCTATGGAGTTTTTATTTTTAATCAGGTTAGCCAGCAAAGTCTGAGCATCCATATCTTCCGGTACAAATTCAATGTCTCTGATAATCTCTTTAACCGGTCTTCTGCCGGAAAACAGATCCTTTGAGTGAACATAGCCTGTTATCCGGTCAAGATTCTCTCTGTATACAATAATTCTCGAGTACTTAGATTCTGCAAACTGCGCAAGTAGCGTATCAATTGATGCATCTTCTGAAACAGCGCATATCTCTGTTCTGGGAATCATGCACTCTCTGACCTTAACCTCAGAAAAGTTGAGAGCATTCTGAAAAATAACCATGTCGCCCGACACCTCTCTTTCCGGATTTATGGTTCTCTTCTCTTTTCTGACGAACGGTGATAACACAAGGTGGAATATCTTTGCAACAAACCAAAGGTTTTCAATGATAAAGTGTCCGTTAACCGATGAAACAGCCAGAGGTAGGATTTTTGTCAGAAAAAGCAGGCCAAAAAAGGCAACGGCAATGCCAAGAATAAGGTTGTTAAAAACCGATGCCAAAGATACTACAGCAGCAGTTAGAAAAAGATCATATGCCAATCTCAGAGAGGATTTTAACTCTCCTTCATTTTCAAGGAGGTCATCCATAACCACGGCATATCTCTTCTCCTGTTTTTTATCTACCTCAAATCTTAGTCTGTTATATCGGTTTAATGAGCTTTCTATAGCCGATATAAGCGCCATTATAATAATTGAAACAGAAGATATAATTATCGCTATATCCATTATTTTACTTTGAGTAGTGGTCCTATAAAGTTTACAGTATCAAGATAGGGAATTTCTGTGGAATCTCTTCTAACAATTGCATAACTGTCGAATGGCCTTTGAATAACGGCATTTCTTGCCATATCATCCGACTCCATTCCATACCCCTGCATAAACATGTCAGGTGTATAGAGTTTTACCCATGTGTGGGTGTAAATTCGTTGAGTAAGTCTGTTCCAGAAGAGAGTGTCTGTCTCCATTTTCTCCCCTTTTACGTAATTGTTTATGACAACATTTCCGTATGCCTCCCAGATCTCTTGTTCTGATTTTTCATTAATATGCTTAGCGTAATCTGCCCTGATTTTGGTCTCAAGTAGCCCCTCTGCTGAGTATCCTTTAAGAATAATTCCGGACGGGAACACATCATATGGCTTCTCCGCTTCGGAGTATCTCTCCATTGCAGCTGCCTCTACCACATAAGATGTAATTCCTCTTGAAAACTGAATTACAGTCATCCCCTCTACCCTTTGTGATGGTGTATCTTCGCTGGTGAGAATTGATGCAACGGGGATATCATCCTTGCATGAGAAAAGAATGGTAGCAATCACCGCTGTGACTGCTACCATATAAATTTTTGCCCTGTTTAAAGAGCTGCTTTTCATTATTGTTTTCTGGTTCTCACAATTGTTGTCTCTCTCATACCACCACAACTTACGGTGTATGAAGATCCGTCAATTATGTCATACATAAACGCCTCTTCCTGTGCAGGGAAGTACTGGCTGTATGACGAGATATATCTTGACGCCTCCTCAGCAATGGAAGGGTCAGCATTTCTGGCTCTTATCAGATAGTCAACTGCAACCCAGTATTTGGCTCTTGTTTCAACCTCGTTACCCTGACATCTTACACTTCCCCAAACAAGACCAAGAATAAGGTTTGCTCTTCCTGCAACGGCAGTGCTCTTTTGCATAGCCATTTTTGCATATTCGGCAGCCTTATTAATGTTCTCCATTTTTTGCATATAGTAGTTAGAGAGTTCAATAAGCATATTGGCATCCTGATCTTCTGTTGATTGCTCACTCTCTATTGCCTCAAGTAAAAGTTTAATGGCGTTCTCATGATCTTCTTTACCAGCGTATAGCTTAAAGAGATAGTATGCGCTCTGGAAACTAGGTTCAAGAGTATGCAAAGCCTGAACTGCATTCAGGAACAGAGGTTCAGTTGTACACTCCCCGTCACTCAGAAGTTTTACGATTGTGTTAATAAGCGCTCTGTCGTTAGGGTTCTCGTTATATCTAGGTGTAAACAGATGTACGATATTCTCGCAACTCGCAACTCCGCTGCTTGCAAACAGATTATCAATATCTTTTTTAATCTGGTCTGCATCCGGATGTTTTGCGGCAATTCTTGCATCAATCATCGGGGTAATGGCAGAATATGTCTCCATCACCTTTTCTGCATCAACTTTTCCTGCAGCGTGAAGTTCAAGAACTTTCTGCATTTTTGTCAAAAGCAATGCAGGCTCTGTCTTCTCTTTGGCAATAGTTATTGCCTGATCTATAGTCTTAAGAATCTCCTCCGTTTTATCTGCTTTGTACTGAAGCATATCATACACCTTAAATTCTGCAGCACTTGCGGCTGAGCCTGGAAAGTACTGTATCCTCAAATCGAACATCATAAAAAGAGAGTCAATCAATGCATTCTTAACAGAAGGATTGGCTTTGTTCTTTTCAATCAGATACCTGAAAATTCTCTGCCCGTCGGTGTATATCCCCTGTCTTACACCCGGATCACAGTGAAGAAACGCTCCCCGCCAGTTAGCGGCAGCATCATTCAGGTTACCCTGCTCCATATCTGTCTTAAGGTAGTTTAGAAATTTTAAACACTCCGGGCTCTGACTGGCGAGGGTGCCCTGAGCAAATCCCACTGAAACAGCTAGCGACAGGAATGTAATGGTTAATAAAATTTTTACTTTTTTCATGATCATTAAATTATATTATTCCCGGTAATTAATCGTATCTGTATTTGATAAACCAAATATCGTGCAATGAGAAGCTGATGTTAAACATCACATATCTCTCTCTAACGAGGTTATTCTTTACAGAACCTCTCTGACCCATATCAACGGAGAGTCCCAGGCCATTATAGAGCCTGAGAACAGGGAGAGTAGCTCCAAAGGTTATACCCATAGAGTTAATCTGATTCCCGTTGACCTTCATATATGTATTCTCGTAGTATGCTCCTCCTCTGTATGTTATCCTTCTTGAATAGTAACGAATATCATATCTGTTAGGGATATATTCAAAACCCACTCTGAATGAATTGCTCACCGCCGGAGAAAAGTCAACTCCGGGAGTTGTTCCAAAGTTTGCACTGCTCCAGTCTTGTCTGATATAATCTGCACCTATCAGCCATTTATCTTTTTTTCTTAGAGAGAAACCTATTCCAAGTTCAGAAGGGATCTCCATCTGAGTATTTTCTGATACATTGTGGTAAACAGTATCTCTTGCTCCGGCAACTCCGGTTGCATATGCATATTTGGTAAGATCTCCTTTAAGCTTTGTTCCGGTAAGCCACGTTGCACCAATCGTCAGGTCAATATCCTTTTTAATCTCGTTTTTATACTGAAGTCCGAATTTTGCAGCAAGTGAGCTTACCACATAATCCATTCCGGTATTTATTGTTCTGTATGTAGAGTTGGTAAGAAACAGAACATCGGAATATCTGTCAATTGTTCCAAAATAGTTAATTCCCTCTGCACCTACCGAAAAGTTTTTAAGAAAATCCATCGATGCCCCTACAAATGCCTTTGTAATACCTCCGGTGCCGTATCTCCTGTATCGGATCTCTCCCATCTCATTAATAATCTCAGGATCTGTCTCTCTCTCTTCGAATTTGTATCCGACACTGCTGAACGGCGCAACACCTGCCGCAACTGCCGATTTTTTATACAACGGAAGTGTAATGACCACATGGTTCATATTAAACACGTTGTAAGCAGAAGAGTTGGAAGAGTTTGAGTTGTAGATATTCTTCTGGCTTAAACCAAAATCCATCATAAATGACTGTGGGTCTCTCTCTGTGAGAGAAGCCGGATTCATAAAATTTATAAGGCGGTTATCTCTTAAACCCACACCTATGCCTCCCATTGCCTTGTTCAGCGCAGTTCCGCTTTTATTGATATCCCCCACACCAAAAACAGAATAGGGTGTGAAAGTGCCCAAAGCATCTGTATTCTGGGCAATTGCAAACTGCCCTGTAAATAAAATTGCCGCAAACGCCGCAATTAACTTTTTCATTTTAAGATTTTGCATAATACTCTGCCACTCGGGCCAAACCCATCAATACTAAATTGTAAACTACAAATATCGAACTTTTCAATTTTTCTGCAAAATAAATCGCATCACCACCTGTAAATATATAAATATACTCCGGATAGCTTTTCATATAACCTTCAATCTCAAAAATCAGACCTAAAATTACACCACTTGCTACAGCCTCCGATGTATTACCCCCTATATCAACAACATCAACGGGTGTATTTATCAACGGAAGTCGCTCAGTATAATCATGTAACGCTCTGAATCTGCTCCTCATTCCCAACGAAATATTACCCCCGGAAAATTCTCTGTTTTCTCCGATAAAATCGATTGTAAGTGCTGTGCCAAAATCAAAAATTATACTTTTTCTCCCAGGGAAGAGTTCTGCTGCTGCAACCGCCGCAATAAGTCTGTCTGTGCCAAGTGTAGTTGGTGATTTATACCTGTTTATCAACGGTATCTCTGTACTATGGTCAACTACAATCAGCTTTTGGCACAGATTGGTAAACTGATTAAAAAATCCCTCTGCAAATTTTCTGACAGAAGATACTGCGATTACTGCAATCTCCCTGTTGTTTGCAATACCCCATATGAAGCCGGCAACATCCTCCCCATCGAATCTAACTACCTCTTCCAGAGACATTCCATTCGCAAAAGATGCCTTAACCGATGAATTTCCTATATCAATAACCAAATTTGTCACAAGCGGCAAAGGTAAAAAAATTAAAACTTCATCTCTAAAAATATATTATATGCCTGTTCCACGCTGTTTATATTCTGGACAGTTATATATAACTTTTCTTTTTGTTCTTTGATTCGGAATCTCTTATGTTGTTTCTGAAGATAATTGAGAATTGCAGAGAACTTTGATGAGGAGTAGTAGGCCGACATCTGATTACTTACGAAGTAGGCAATCAGAATTCCGTTTTTGAGTATAATCTTTTCAAATCCAAGTTCTATTGCCAGCCATCTTAGTTTCACAATAAAGGTCAGCTGCCTGGCCTCTTCGGGCATAGGTCCGAATCTGTCCTGTATATCCTCTGTAAACCTGTTAAGCTCTCTCTCATCTGAGATTGCATCAAGCTCTTTATAGAGTTTAATCTTCTCTGATATAATTCCGATATATGTGTCAGGGAAAAGAATTTCAAGGTCTGTATCAATTGAACAATCTGTTATAAAACTCTCCTCTTTACCCTCCTTATCTGAGACAGGCAGGCCCTGTTCTGCTCTTATTTCTGCAAAGGCCTCACCCAGAATTCTCTGATATGTCTCAAAACCCATATCTGCTATAAAACCACTCTGTTCTGCCCCAAGCAGATTGCCGGCTCCTCTTATATCCAGATCCTGCATCGCAATGTTAAACCCGCTTCCGAGGTCAGAAAAGGTTTCGATGGCCCTTATCCTCCTTCTGGCCTCGTCTGTAAGAGATACCATAGAGGGAACAATAAGGTAGCAAAATGCCTTGACGTTAGAACGGCCGACCCTGCCCCTTAACTGATGCAGATCGCTCAATCCGAAATTCTGAGCCTGGTTAATTATTATAGTATTTGCATTTGGAATGTCAATCCCATTTTCTACTATTGTTGTAGAGATCATAACATCATAATCTCCCATCATAAAGTCAAGCACTGTCTTTTCGAGCGTTGCGGGATCCATCTGTCCATGGCCTGTACAGGTCTTAACGTCCGGACACAACCTCCTAACAATATCCTCCACAGATTTAATATCTTCTACTCTGTTGTGGACAAAAAAGACCTGACCACCCCTCTCCATTTCGTAGTTTATAGCATCTCTTATGATATCCTCATTAAAATCAATAACCTCTGTCTGGATAGGTAAGCGGTTGGGAGGAGGTGTGTTAATAATTGATAAGTCTCTGGCACCAAGCAGAGAAAACTGGAGAGTCCTTGGAATAGGAGTTGCCGAGAGGGTGAGTGTGTCCACATTTAATTTCAGCTGTCTTAACCTCTCCTTAGCAGCTACCCCAAACTTTTGCTCCTCATCTATAATAAGCAGTCCCAGATCCTTAAATTTTATCTCTTTGTTTAACAGTCTGTGAGTTCCAATGATGATATCTGTCTTGCCTTTCTCGAGCGAATCTGTAATCTCCTTAATTTCGGATGAGGTTTTTAGTCTGCTTATATATGCAATATTGCAAGGGAAATCTTTTAGCCTTCCGGTAAAAGTCTTATAATGCTGCAGAGCCAGAATTGTTGTAGGTACCAAAAGGGCCACCTGTTTGTTGTCTGCTACAGCCTTAAAAGCAGCCCTCACTGCCAATTCGGTTTTTCCAAAGCCAACATCACCGCAAATTAATCTGTCCATTGGAAAGTTTCTTTCCATATCCTCTTTTATGGCATCGGTAGCTTTTAGCTGGTCAGGGGTATCTTCATACATAAAAGAGGCCTCAAGCTCCTGTTGCATAAAAGAGTCCGGAGAAAATGCGAATCCCTGTGCATCTCTCCTCTTTGAATAGAGCTCTATAAGATCTTTGGCTATATCCTTTACTTTGGATTTTGTCTGGCTTTTAAGCTTCTGCCATGCCCCTGTTCCAAGTTTATAAACTTTTGGCGGAGAGGCATCTTTCGACTTATATCTTGATATCCGGTGAAGTCCGTGAATTGATACAAAAATTACATCACCATCCTTATAAATAAGCTTAACCGCCTCTTGCTGCTTTCCATTAATCTGAGTCTTTACAAGGCCGCCAAACTGACCTGTTCCATGATCAATATGTACAATGTAATCACCTATTTCAAAAGAGTTAAGCTCACTGATGGTAAGTCGTTCACTCTTTTCTACAGTTCTGTGTGGTTTAACTCTGTGATGCCTTTCAAATATCTGATGATCTGTGTAAAGGCAGATTTGGGCATTGTAATCAATAAAGCCTTCGTGAATTGAGATATTTTCTGTGTCAAATCTAATATCCCCCACTCCATCTATTTCCAGAGAGTTAAGTATATTTCTGATCCGTTCTGTCTGGCTTGGGTTTTCACTCAGAAGCCAAACTTCAAATTCCTGAGACTTTTTTTGGGAAATTTCTCTTGCAAGAAGTTCAAAATTTTTATTGAATACGGGCTGAGGTGTTGTATGAAACAAAACAGTCTCATACTCTTTGTAATCTCCCTGCAGCGGGCCAAATAAAACTCTTTTACGGGATTGAGTTATATCAACGAATTCAGTGTATGTCAACAGCTTTTCACCCTCTGTCTTATGATCTTCTATAAGCTTTATCTGCGACCTGAACCAAGGCTCATCCGTTATCCACAAAACCGACGAACTACCGGAAAAGTTAAAAATATTCTCCCGGCTACTCTCCTCCATCTCAAATATATCCGGGAATATTTCAATACTCTCTCTCTCTTCTGCCGAACGTTGAGTCTCTATATCAAAGACCTTAATATTCTCAACAGTATCTCCGAAAAAATCAATTCTGTACGGCCTGTTGTCAGAGAACGAAAAGAGATCGATAAGACCTCCCCTCAATGCAAATTGCCCCGGCTCGGTAACAAAATCAACTTTTGTAAAGGAGTATGCAATAAGGGTCTCTCTTATAAAATCATGAGAAAGGGTATCCCCTTTTGAAATTTTAAGAATATTTGACTTAAGGGACTTTCTGTCAATAATCAACTCCGATACGGCATGAGGATATGTAACAAGAATTATACTCTCAAATTGAGATTCTCCCTCGGTAAACCTTTTTACCTCATTCAACGCAGCTGTTCTCTGAACCTGATGCGAAGTGTCTTTTCTTATATTTCTGAGGCTTTGGTTCCGGGATGAGGGGAAAAAGAATACCCTCTCCTTACCCATCATTTTGTACAGATCTCCGCTGCAATAAATTGCATCCTCTCTGTTATTAAGCATAACAATATGAATACCGCTTTTTGCTGCAGCACAAATTGCGAATGCTTTTGCAGAGGAGTACAGACCCTGAACAACCAGACAACCCTTCTCTTTGTTGTTAACAAAGGATAAGAGCTCTCCCACCCCTTTCTGCCTCTCAAATCTCTCGTTTATATTGTAGTTCATAAATGCGATTGCAAATATAGGTTATTAACCAGCTTTTGTTAATAATTATTGATAAATAATTTTTTAAAATTCCCCCTTTTTATTATATAATTTTATCTGCTTTCCGAGCAAATATTTTAACCCCGATTTTTCACTTATTTATCTATAAAATATCAACAAGAGTAGTCTGTTAATTTCTATTCCAAAGAATAATGAAACTTTGTTGATAAACTATGTACTTTTTAATCTAAAATTTTATTATTCTGATATTTGATCAATTTAAATGAGTTGTTTAAATCCTGTTAATTACTGTTAATAATTTATAAAAAAGGTTAATATCTTTATTTATCAACATATCAACAAACTATAAATAAAAGAAAAAGTTATATAAAAGATTAAAGTATATTTGTAATAATTAAAATTGTCAGCAACTATGGCCAGTTTCGACCCCAGACAAGAGAGAGAAAACAAAGATAAGGATTTTGAATATCAAATCCGTCCGAAGGATTTTTCAGAATTCTCCGGGCAGGAAAAGATTATCGAAAACCTCAAGATTTTTGTAAAAGCTGCCATAATGAGGGGTGAAGCACTCGATCATGTTTTGTTGCACGGCCCTCCGGGTCTTGGTAAAACAACACTGGCACATATAGTGGCAAATGAACTCAATGTAGATCTTAAGATTACATCGGGCCCTGTTCTTGATAAGCCTGGTGATCTTGCAGGTCTTCTAACGAGCCTCGATAAGGGAGATGTTTTGTTTATTGATGAAATACACCGTCTTTCACCTGTAGTTGAGGAGTATTTATACTCTGCTATGGAGGACTTTATGATTGATATAATGATAGATAAAGGTCCGGGAGCCCGTTCTGTTCAGATATCGTTGAATCCGTTTACACTTATAGGAGCTACTACCAGAAGCGGTCTGCTAACCTCACCTCTGAGGGCAAGATTCGGTATTCAGTCTCATCTTGAATATTACGATTCTCATGTACTGCTTTCTATAATTAAGAGAAGCGCCTCTATCCTCAACATAGGGATTCATGAAGATGCTGCACTCGAAATTTCAAGAAGAAGCAGAGGTACTCCAAGAATCGCAAACGCACTTTTAAGGAGAGTAAGAGATTTTGCCCAGGTTAAAGGCAATGGAATAATTGATTCTGATATAACACTTTATGCCCTGGATGCCCTCAATATTGATAAGAGAGGTCTCGATTCGATGGATAATAAGATTTTATCTACAATAATCCATAAATTTAAAGGAGGGCCGGTTGGTGTAGGCACAATTGCAACTGCTGTTAGTGAAGACACAGGAACCATAGAAGAGGTTTACGAACCATTTCTTATTAAAGAGGGCTTTATTCACAGAACTCCAAGGGGAAGAGAGGCTACCGATCTGGCTTATAAACATTTAGGAATATTACGCGAAAACGTTAATCCGCCATCACTTTTTACCGAATAGTATTGACAATAAACTATATAAACAATGAAGAGACATTTTATTTATCTATCTGTTCTTATTGCTCTTATGATGTACGGTTCAGATATATCGGCATGTACTTCGGCAATTATTACCGGAAAGGTTACTGCAGACGGAAGACCGATTTTGTGGAAGCATCGTGATACAGGTGAGGATAACAACAGGGTTGAGTTTTTTAGAGGAGAAAAATATAATTTTCTGGGTCTGGTAAATAGTCCGGATAAAGGGGGAATTGTATGGATAGGAACCAATAACGTGGGTTTCTCAATTATGAATACCGCTTCATATAATCTTAAGGACGATAATATCAAAGAGATGGATATGGAGGGTCACCTTATGTATGGTGCTCTTGCAGTATGTAAAACTTTGGAAGATTTCGAAAATTACCTTAATAATCTTCCAAAACCAATGAGAGTTGAGGCAAATTTTGGTGTTATTGATGCCAACGGAGGTGCTGCATATTATGAGACAAACAACAGCAAATTTGTTAAGGTTGATGCTAATGACCAGCGTATCGCACCGCAGGGTTACCTTATCTATACAAACTTCTCTTATACAGGCCGTTTTAATGAGGGAATGGGTTATATCAGACATCAGAATGCAACAGAAATTATGTCTGCTAAATCTCCGTTTAAAGACATTACACCGGAATGGATATTCAATAATCTATCAAGATCTTTCTATCACTCACTGATGGGTACAGATCTGACAAAACAGGAGAGCTCACCTGAAAAATTCACAGGCTGGGTTATTGATCAGGATTATATTCCAAGAAAATCATCTACTGCTTCTGTTGCAATTCAAGGTGTAAAGCCGGGAGAGGATCCTGAGATGACAATTATGTGGACCGTTCTGGGATATCCTCCTGCGGGGATTGCAGTTCCACTTTGGGTTAAAGCCGGAGAAAATCAACCGTCAATGCTGGTAAAATCGGATAAAAGCAATAATGCGGAGGCATGTGATAATGCACTTGCTCTTAAATATGAAACCTTTTCATTAAAAAGAGGAAACGGGCAAAGGTATATGAATTTCAATCTGATATATAACAGTCAAAAAAGCGGATATATGCAGCTGCTCCGCTTTACTGAATTTCTTAACAACAGAAAGTTATATGGCCCTGCAATAGAAAAATGGAGAGAGAACGGTCTTGATCTTAAAGAGCTTGAAGAATTAAATAACAATGCCCAGATTAATATCAGGAAGATTTACGGGGAACTATTGTCAGGTATATCTCGTGTAAAGAGATAGCAATTCCAATAAGTGCAGAGCTGATAAGTGTGTCAAGAAATACGCCTATCAGCTCTCTTTTTATATCTGCCTCAACCAAAAACATATTAAGTTCTTCCCATCTTATTGTGATAGCTATACTCTTAAATGAGACTGTATATAGAACAACAAAAAGGTAAAATACAAATATTGGCTTCAATATAAAAATGATGGAGCCCTTGCTTTTTTCTTTCTCGAGAAAAAGGACAGGATAGATAAAAAAGAGTCCTTCAAGTAATATTGCAACAGAAGGCAGAAAAGCGTCATTATTGCATTGACCCTGGTGTAAAAAAAGAAAAGCGACAAATCTCACCAAGGCGGCAATCAAAGCAATAATCGGAATTGATACCCATCTTTTAACAGATTTGTACACCCCCCACATTAACAACACCCCAATTGGGACAAGTACTGCACCTGCAATTGAACTGTTGAGCAGATGCAATACATAGCCTAGTGAGATCTCTAATAATCCCCAGAGAATTCCGTACTTGATTATGGTTTTTAAGTTCATTAAGGTTCAATCCTTAAATCCTGTAACGATAATATATGTCCGTCGTTAGGAGATGAAATTACAATTTTTACTGCGTACACAGGTTTTTCAGGTCTAAATACCACAACTCCTCGTTTGAATTCAGCGGCCTTAAAATAGGTTATACCATCGTATGAGTACTCAACAAAACCATCTGTAACTCCGTAGAAAGATATGTTTGGAATTCCTGTCTCTATAGTAATCCTCGAAGCATTTACAGGCTCGTTGAATTTATATGTAATGTAATCACCTGCTTTTGCTCTTGCTGTGCTTCTGAAATAGGTTTCAAAATTGTAATCAGTCAGATTCTTTTTTGTAAATCTGCCGTTTTCTTCCAAAGAGGTCTCAATTGTAGTCTCCGGCTTAAGGTATGTGTATTCTGAATTTGCCGGTTTTACGGTTACACTTTTGAGTTCATCTTTAAAGAAGGTGGCAAAGCGAAACTCCTGAGGCTTGTCGGTAATAATTTCACCTTTGTAAATTGGCGAATAAACCGTTGGTTCACTTTCGTCTGTAGTGTATCTCACGACAGCCCACGAATAAGGGGGGTCAGATTTTACAGCACCATTTTCATAAGTTACAACTGGAGGTGGCACTCTGAAAAATATTCCCATCTGATATAGTCTTTCAAAGTGGTGCCTTGTAAGTCTTTTGTAAAATTTGTTCCAATCTTTGTTTTCCGGTTGTGTCCAGGCTACCTCGGCAATTGCACTGAGGCGAGGGTATGTCTGATACTCAATAAAGCGAGGTGGCCAGCCAAGAAGCTCTGTCCAGAGAGCACCCTGAACACCTAGGATAAGATGTGCCTGATCTTCTGTTAATTTTGCGGTACCGATCGGATCCAGAGAGTATGTTTTTTCCAGGGTAACTATTCCTGCCCAGTTATGCCCTCGTTCAACAGGAGATTGCTTCATATCAAAATAGCAGTATTCTCCGGGTAACATTACTGTAGGTCTCCCTTTTTCAACTGACTCTATTCCCTTTGCAACGCTTCTCCATGCATAAACTCTCGAATTTGGGTTAAGGTCTCCACCATCCAGAATCTCATCCCATCCGGACATATGTTTGCCATACTTCTCTACAATTGACTCCATTCTTCTCACAAAATAATTGAGGAGTTCGTGATGATCCTTCATCCCCTCCTTTTCCATTAGCTCGTTGCAATGAGGGCATGAGGTCCACTGAGCATAATTAACCTCGTCTCCGCCTATATGAAAATTCTTGGATGGAAAAAGCTTAACCAACTCTTTAATAATATCTTCCAGTATTTTATAATTATGCTCTTTACCAACACACCATGCATTCTGGCCTTCGCCCTGCACACTTAGTTCGGCAGCCTCTCCGTCACAACCCACCTGAGGATACGATGCTGTTACGGCCTTACTGTGCCCCGGAAGGTCAATTTCAGGAATAACCTCTATATGTCTTTCGGCAGCATATTCCACAATCTCTTTTATCTGTTTTTGAGTGTAAAAACCACCATATCTCTGATTACCCGAACCAAATGCGGCCTTAAGAACCTCTCCCGGACCTCTCCAAGCACCTTTACTGGTAAGTTCCGGATATTTTTTTATTTCAACTCTCCATCCGTTATCATCTGTAAGATGCCAGTGAAACTTATTGATTTTGTGGTAAGACAACCAGTTGATATATTTTTTTACAGTTTCTGCATCAAAAAAGGTTCTTGATACATCAAGCATCATACCTCTGTATGCAAACCTTGGACTATCTTCTATCTTTACAAACGGAACACTCCAGCTTTCAGTTCCTGTTGTCTTTCCCGAATATACCGCAGGAGGTAGCAGTTGAAGCAGTGACTGAATTGCATAAAAAGAGCCTGCTTTATCGGAACTCTTTATTAATATACCATTTTGGTTAATCTCCAGAATATATCCTTCGGCAGGAATGCTGTAAGATTCAGATATATCAATTACAATGTAATTTGATTGAGGGTAGTCAGATGTTGATTCAAAGGGGAATCCTGTTGGCTTATTAAGAATCTCTTTTATGTATTGGGCATTGTTTGCCGGCTTCTCGTTGGTGTATATTACTGTCTGTCTGTTGAGTGTGAAACTCCCCTCGCCTTTTTCAATTTTGTTTGGCTTTGGAATAATTGAAATCTGTGCAGAAAGTGTTGCAGAAAGTGCAATCGTCGCACATAGAGCAAATAGTCTTTTTTTCATTATAAAATTGTTGTCTTGGTATAGTCCGGTAAAGATACAAAAAATGGAAGATAGCATTATATATCTTGGTTATCTTACTTTAATTACATAATTTTACCGCACTTTTAAACAGGTATAAAAATGTCCGAAAAACTTAATTCTAAGATACCTGAGGGGCCTTTGTCAGAAAAATGGACGAGGCATAAGTCTCAGATTCGCGTTGTGAGCCCTGCGAACAAAAGGAAGCTTGATGTGATTGTTGTTGGAACCGGTCTTGGCGGAGCTTCTGCAGCTGCTGCACTTGGTGAACTTGGCTACAATGTGAAGGTATTTTGCATCAGTGACTCTCCTAGAAGGGCACACTCAATAGCTGCCCAGGGGGGCATAAATGCAGCCAAAAACTATCCTAACGACAACGACTCTGTGTATCGTCTTTTCTACGATACAATAAAGGGTGGTGACTACAGAAGTCGTGAGGGTAATGTTTACAGACTGGCAGAGGTTAGTAATCCAATAATCGATCTCTGTGTTGCACAGGGGGTACCATTTGCCAGAGAGTACGGCGGATTGCTGGATAATCGCTCTTTCGGAGGATCTCAGGTGAGCAGAACATTCTATGCAAGAGGTCAGACTGGACAGCAACTCCTTCTTGGAGCCTATGCTGCACTCAATCGTCAGATTAATTTGGGCAATGTAAAATCTTTCACAAGAAGAGAGATGCTTGATATTGTTCTGATAGATGGCGAGGCAAGGGGTATAATTGTAAGAAATCTAATTACAGGTGAAATTGAAAGATATGGTGCACACGCAGTAGTGATTGCAACCGGGGGTTACGGGAATGTCTTTTTCCTCTCTACCAATGCAATGAACAGCAACGGATCTGCGGTTTGGCAATGTTTCAAAAAAGGAGCTTTTTTCGGTAATCCATCTTTTGCCCAGATACACCCTACCTGTATTCCTGTCCATGGAGAACAACAGTCCAAGCTAACCCTGATGAGTGAATCTTTAAGAAACGACGGAAGAATCTGGGTTCCTAAGAAAAAAGAAGATGTAGAAAAACTAAGGGAGAAAAAGATTAAGGCATCACAAATACCGGAAGAGGACAGAGACTACTATCTGGAGCGCAGATATCCGGCATTTGGTAATCTTGTTCCCCGTGATGTTGCCTCCAGAGCTGCAAAAGAGAGATGTGATGCAGGTTTTGGAGTAAACGAAACCGGTCTTGCGGTCTATCTTGATTTTAAATCTGCAATTGAGAGGCTTGGTAAAAAGGTAATTGAAGAGCGTTACGGCAACCTTTTCCAGATGTATGAAAAGATTACAGATGTTAATCCTTACGAGGAGCCAATGATGATATACCCGGCAATACACTATACTATGGGCGGTCTTTGGGTTGATTATAATCTTCAGACAACCATACCGGGGCTTTACGCAATTGGAGAAGCAAATTTCAGCGACCACGGAGGAAACCGTCTTGGTGCCTCTGCACTTATGCAGGGCCTTGCAGACGGATACTTCATACTTCCATACACAATAGGAGATTTTCTTGCCGGAAAAATACAATCTAAGAAGACAGACACCTCCCACCCTGCATTTCAGGAGGCAGAAAACGCAATAAAGGCTAAAATTTCAAAGATATTTGCTGTCAAGGGGAAAGAGCCGGTTGACCATTTTCATAAGAAACTGGGCCATATTATGTGGGACTATGTAGGAATGGCCCGTAACGAAGAGGGGCTTAAAAAGGCAATTGACGAGATTAAAAAGCTCAAGGAGGAGTTCTGGAAAAATGTCTATGTTCCGGGAGAGAACGGAGAGCTTAATCAGGAGGTTGAAAAGGCACTCAGAGTTGCAGATTTTCTTGAAATGGGAAGGTTGATGGCTATGGATGCCCTTAACAGAAGAGAATCATGCGGAGGTCACTTCCGCGAAGAGATGCAAACAGAGGATGGTGAAACTCTCAGAGATGACAACAACTTTATGTATGTAAGCTGTTGGGAAAATATGGGAGACGACAAAGATCCTCAGCTTCACAAAGAGCATCTTAAATACGAATTTGTGAAAATAGCTACACGGAATTACAAAGATTAACCAATTCAGGATATGGACTTTAAGCTAAAAATATGGCGCCAAAAAAGCGCAAAGGAGAAGGGGTCATTCCATACATACGAGGTTAAGGATATCTCTCCGGACACATCATTTCTGGAGATGCTCGATATATTGAACGATCAGCTTGTACGAAACGGAGCGGATCCGGTTGCGGTGAACAAGGGATGTCAGGGAGATGATCCTGTTGCCTTCGACCACGATTGCAGGGAGGGTATATGTGGTATGTGTTCGCTCTACATTAACGGAAGAGCTCACGGCCCGGACGATGATATCACAACATGTCAGCTTCATATGCGAAAATTCAAGGATGGAGAGACAATAACAATTGAACCGTGGAGATCCGCTGGTATGCCTGTATTGAAAGATCTTATTGTTGACAGAAATGCTCTCGATAAGATTCTTCAGGCAGGAGGCTATGTATCAGTCAATACAGGTGGTGTACCTGATGCCAATACCATACCGGTTCCAAGGGATAATGCAGAAGAGAGCATGGACGCTGCAGCTTGTGTTGGATGCGGAGCATGTATTGCAACATGTAAAAATGGATCTGCTATGTTATTTGTATCTGCAAGGGTGAGCTCACTTGCACTTTTACCGCAAGGTAAAATTGAGGCAGCAAGAAGAGTAAAGGCGATGGTTGCAAAGATGGATGAACTTGGTTTTGGCGCTTGTACCAATACAAGAGCATGCGAAATAGAATGCCCAAAAAGCATTTCAATTACCCATATTGCCAGAATGAACAGAGAATTTTTAGTAGCCAAACTAAAAGATTAATAACTCCACTAAAACAGATAAATGAAAAAAGCTGCGTGAGCAGCTTTTTTTAATTTACCTTTCTGTAGAGGCCAACCCCATGGTATGAGTCTATTAGCCTGTCATAAACGCTGGATGGTTCATCTTCGTCTGTTAACAGAGTGTATAGAATGAACATCAGATAATCACGATCGTAATAAAGTTCAAGTCTTAGATTATCTGAAGCTCCGGCAATTCCTGCAGGAAACAGAGGGTTTGTCATAGTAAAGTAGGCATTGTCCTGAACAAAAGTGCCCATAACAGGGAGAGGAACATCGTTGTAATAACTTTCGGTTACATTGGGAAGTTTGAAAACGATTCTGGAAGGCTTCATAAGCTCTCTTCTTATCCTGTTTATGTTATTGTTAAGAAACTCAATGGTATTTGGGTGTTCTGCAGCAACAGAAGGATTGTAGACTATTCTAACCACAACAGCAGCAGTATCAAGTTCCCAAGTACCGGTAAGCACAATAGGCTCCAGCTCCTTTAAACATCCGGTAAGAGAGAGAGTCAGGATCAGTCCCGAAACAACAGCCAACAATTTTTGTTTAAGATTATTCATTTGCAGTTCTGCTTTAGTTTACACAAAAGTATAAAATTAATGTACAAATTCTATTAATTTTGCCTAAAACAGAGTAAATGGAATTTTTCTCAACATGCAAAGGACTTCCTGTCCACATTTCCGATTCCGGAAAAGGAGATAAAACAGTTCTCCTGCTTCATGGTTATCTGGAGACTCTTTATATATGGCAAGAGTTTACCACATTGTTATCCAAAGATATGAGGGTCGTTTCTATCGATCTCCCGGGTCACGGACTCACAGGCACATCAGAGGTTAATACAATGAGTTTTTGTGCCGATATTGCAGTATCTGTTCTGGACAAACTCAATATTGAAAAAGCATATGTCTTAGGCCATTCAATGGGAGGTTATGTTGCTTTGGAGGCTGTTAAAAGATATCCGGACAGATTTGAAGGTCTTATAATGATGAACTCGACTCCGTTCCCGGACTCACAGGAAAAGAGAGAGGAGAGAGAGAGGGAGATTTTGATAATCCTTCAAAAGAAGATGCATATGATAGCAAGAACTTCAATACCTAAGATGTTTGCCCCGGAAAACTTGGTTAAAATGGAGGAGAAAATTCTTGAAATCCGCGAAACAGCAGAAATACATGACCCCGAAGGAGTTGTGGCAACACTAAAAGGAATTATGCAAAGGGAGGATAACAGAGATTTTATGAAGAGCACAGAGACTCCTTTATTGGTATTTTTAGGAAGATTTGATAACTACATAAAAGAGGAGGCAGTTAAGGAGATCGTCTCAACTGCAGGCAGCTCAAATGTTATTATGCTCGAAAAATCAGGACATTGCGGATTCCTTGAAGAACCTGTACTATGTTCGCAAAAGCTTCTGGAATTTATAAATAAGTCAAAATAAACACTATTAAAATGAAAAGAGCTCTCTTTTTAACCACTCTGATTTTAACACAGATCTACGCCTTTTCTCAGAGCAGAATGAGGGACTATGGAATTGAGACCGGCATTTTCAAACCTGGTAAATACAATGCCATTACCGATGTGCCCGGTGTAAAAGTAGGGCATTTAACACTCACAGAGAGTCCGGATATGAGGACAGGTGTTACTGCAATTATTCCACACGAAGGGAATCTGTTTCAAAAGAAGTGTCCGGCTGCAATATATGTCGGAAATGGATTTGGTAAGCTGGCAGGATATACTCAGGTTAAAGAGCTTGGTAACATCGAAACGCCGGTTATTTTAACAAATACTCTTAGTGTATCTGCAGCACTTGATGCTCTTATAACCTATACTTTAAACCAGGAGGGGAACAGTAATATCGGATCGGTAAACGGTGTGGTTGGAGAGACAAATGATGGGGGTCTTAACAATATAAGAGCAAGATATGTAAAGCCGGAGCATGTTATAGAAGCAATTGAATCTGCAAAGAGTGGCCCTGTAGAGGAGGGTGGAGTAGGAGCGGGTACAGGTACCATCTGTTTTGGCTTTAAGGGAGGAATAGGAACGTCATCGAGGGTACTCCCGGAATCTCTGGGGGGATATACTGTTGGTGTTCTTGTGCAGTCAAATTATGGAGGAGTCTTGGAAATTGCAGGAGTGCAGATAGGTAAACTACTTGGCAAATATGATTTTAAAAAGGATGTCGATAAAGATGCAGATGGTTCGTGTATGATTGTAGTCATTACAGACGCTCCAATTGGTTCCAGAAACCTTGAACGGGTGGCCAAAAGGGCTATGCTTGGCTTGGCTAAAACAGGTGGAATTGCATCGAATGGCAGCGGAGACTATGTGATTGCAATATCTGTTGCAAAAGAGAATCTAATCGACGAAAAGAGCCCTCTTTACAGCCCGCTTGAACTGCATAACCACTCTATGTCTTCTCTCTTTCTCGCTACTATTGAAGCCACAGAGGAGGCGCTTATAAACTCACTATTTGCTGCCGTAACAACAAAAGGAATAAACGACAGGGTAGTGGAGGAGCTGCCTGAGGAGATTGTTGTAAATGAGATAAAAAGGGCAAAAGAGATTAAATAATAATATTTTTATCCTCTTATTATCCTACCAAAGGAAATTATTGAAAGGATATCTACCGGCGTGGATTTCGGCCACCATTTTGTAAAGGTCATTCCTCAACTTGTCAATATTGGTCTTATCTTTTGCAGATATAAATATACAAGGAGCGTGTTCCTTATTCATCCAGCTGTTTTTTAACTCAGCAAGACTATAGTTTTCAGGCCTCTTTTGACCAAAATCAAACTCATCCTGAGGAACATAGTTGTATGCATCAATCTTGTTAAAAACAAGCAAAACAGGTTTGTCCTTCGCTCCAATCTCTATCAGTGTCTGCTCTACAACAGAAATATGTTCCTGAAAATTAGGATGTGAAATATCAACAACATGCAGCAGAATATCAGACTCTCTTACTTCGTCAAGGGTACTTTTAAAGGATTCAACCAACTGGTGAGGTAATTTTCGTATAAATCCGACTGTATCGCTCAGTAAGAACGGGACATTTTCTATAACGACCTTTCTAACGGTAGTATCAAGTGTTGCAAACAATTTATTTTCTGCAAACACCTCGCTCTTGGCAAGAAGGTTCATCAGAGTGCTTTTGCCCACATTTGTGTAACCTACAAGAGAGATCCTTACAAGACTTCCTCTGTTGCCTCGTTGACTGGCCATCTGTCTGTCAATCTTTTTAAGATGTTCTTTCAGACGACTGATTTTGTCCAGAATAATACGGCGGTCGGTCTCAATCTGACTCTCTCCGGGCCCTCTCATACCAATGCCACCTCGCTGCCTTTCAAGGTGAGTCCACATTCTTGTGAGTCTAGGAAGTAAGTATTGATACTGAGCCAACTCTACCTGTGTTTTAGCATAAGCTGTTTTAGCTCTTTGAGCAAAAATATCTAGTATAAGGTTTGTCCTGTCAAGAATTCTGCACTCCAACTCCCGTTCAATATTTCTTAATTGAGAAGGAGTGAGTTCATCATCAAAGATTACTAGTTTAATTTCGTTTTCTGTGATGTATTGTTTTATCTCATCAAGCTTTCCGCTTCCGAGATATGTTTTAGGGTTAGCCTTATCCAGATTCTGAATGAACCATTTCTGTGATACCGCACCTGCAGTCTCCGCAAGAAACTCCAATTCATCAAGATACTCCTTGACTTTTGTCTCTTCCTGGTTATTTAATGCTACCGCAACAAGAACTGTTTTTTCCATGTATTATATAAAAAAGACTGCTTCTTTCGAGGCAGCCTTTATGTTTATCTGTTAACAGTCAACTCTACCTGAGCTGGAATATCACAGGGAATTGATAAATTACTCTTACAGGTTTATTCCTTTGTTTTCCCGGAGTCCATTTTGGAGATGAAGATACAACACGTACAGCCTCTTTGTCAAGGGATGCATCCACTCCTCTTATAACTTTAACATCGCTAACGCTGCCATCTGTGTTAACACGGAAAGTAAGCATCACACGACCCTGAACACCGTTCTCTTTTGCAATTTCAGGATAAACCAGTCTTTCAGCTACCCATTTAGTGAATGTGTACTCGTCACCGCCCTGAAACTTAGGCTTCTCTTCTACCATCATAAATGGAATATCCTCCTCTTCAACTACCTCTTCTTTTTTGCCCTGAACATACTCTTTAATTTCAACACCAAGATTTTTGTCGTCCTCTGTGTTAATGATAAGATCGGTAGTAATTTTCATATCGTCATCAACGATAACAATCTCGTCTGATACAACAGGAATTTTCGGCATTTCCGGTGGTGGAGGCGGAGTTTCATTGGTAATTGGTATCATCTCTTCTTCAACCAGGGCTGCATTATTGTCCCCAAGTTCTGAGATGGTCTTCTCGTAGGTTTTGTATTCAAACCCTCCTAAAACTATAAGCAAAGTTAAAATCAGACCTATTTCTCTGAATAACAGCTTTTTGTTCTCGAGATTTGCCTTTGGTGTCTTTTTTACTTCCATAACTGTGTGTCTGTTCAGATTTAATTTGGATTGTAAAATTAAAAACAATTAATTATTTACCAAAAGTAATTGTTAATAAACTTGCGATAAATTTGTACAACTACATTATTTTTAACCCTTTAATGTTTCTAAGAAAGTGTTAAAAACTCGTGGAGCATATCGGAGTCGAACCGATGACCTCTTGCATGCCATGCAAGCGCTCTAGCCAACTGAGCTAATACCCCTGAAATTTTGCAGTGCAAAGATGCGAAAATAAATTGAAATCAAATAATATTCATATCGGTAAGAACCTTATTTGTAGACCTGACGGCATCTGCACTTTTGTTAAACAGTTCAAATTCACTCTCTGTCAGATCAAATTCAACTATCTTTTCCCATCCGTTTTTGCCAACTGTAACCGGTACTCCTATGCAAATGTCCTTCTGACCATATTCCCCATCAAGATAAACGCAGCATGGGTATAACTTTTTCTCATCAAGGATAATTGCTTTTACCAATACAGCACCTGCAGCTCCCGGAGCGTACCAGGCAGATGTTCCAAGCATTTTTGTCAAAGTTGCGCCTCCTACCATAGTATCTGCAATAACTTTGCCAAGTTTCTCAGGAGATAGTAATTTGTTGACAGGTATACCCTTATAACTAGCAAAACGAGCAAGAGGAATCATTGTGGTATCACCATGACCACCTATCACCATTCCATCTATATCACTCGATGGAACATCCAGAGCTATACTCAGATAATCGGTAAATCGGCTGCTATCTAATATACCGCCCATACCTATAATCCTGTTTTTAGGAAGTCCTGTTTTTTTAAGAGTAAGGTAGGTCATTGTATCCATCGGATTGGATATAACAACCAATACAGCATTTGGGGAATGTTTTAGAGCATTTTCAACTACATTTCCCACAATATTTGCATTTGTCTCTATAAGCTCTTCACGAGTCATACCTGGTTTACGAGGAATGCCGGAAGTAACAACAATAACATCTGAATCTGCTGTAGCTTCATAATCCATTGTTACTCCTTTTACCTTAGTATAGTATTTGTAGAGTTTGGCAGTTTGCATCATATCTGTTGCTTTCCCCTCAGCCAGGCCTTCCTTTATGTCAAGAAGAACAATTTCTGAGGCAAACTGCATATTAGCCATGGCATTGGTACAGGTTGCTCCAACGTTTCCAGCTCCGATTACCGTAATTTTAGACATAATTTAAATGAAATTAAGTTTACTTTTATTTTGTAGTTTTGCAAAAAATATCAACAATGAATTCGATCGCCCAATTCCGCACATATCGTGCCAAAATGAATAAAGTTATCCTTGATTCCGGCTCTCTTTTTTTTAAAAGATTTTTTAATCTGGATACACGTACTTACGAGGAGGGAGCCCTCTCTGCTCAGACAAAAGAGATGCTGGGTCTTGTATCTTCTCTTGTTCTCCGATGCGATGACTGCGTTAAGTACCATATTGAAAAATGCTTTGAACTTAGTGTTACGCGAGAGCAGGCCTTTGAAGTATTTGCAGTGGCAAACCTTGTAGGCGGTTCAATTGTTATTCCACATACAAGAAGAGCTATTGAATACTGGGATCTTCTTGAAGAGAACAACAATCAATAAATTTATAACAATTTTCCTTAAGAAGGGTTTACCTTAATGATTAAATATTTTAAAGAAGATACTACATTCAATTTCAAGAATAAAAGAGATTGTAACAGATGGATTAAAGAGGTTCTGAATGATCCCCGGATCATCACAGATAAAGTTAAGTTAGGTGATATCAATATTATTTTCTGTAGTGATAATTTTATTCTAGACATTAATAACAAATATCTTAACCATAACTATTTTACCGATATAATTACATTTGATTACTCTTCTGAAAATATTATTTCAGGAGATCTTATTATAAGTACTGATACTGTCAGAGAAAACTCTGTAACATATAATCAAACATTTACTGACGAACTTCACAGGGTTATAATTCATGGAATATTGCATCTTATCGGATATGACGATAAAAATAAAGTTGATAAGGAGAGAATGAGAACAGCTGAAGATAGAGCCCTTAGCTTAAGAACTACAATATTTACAGTAATAGGAGAGTAATAGCATGGGAGATAGATTTGATGTAATTATCGTAGGTGCTGGTCATGCAGGTTGCGAAGCTGCTTATGCTGCGGCAAAAATGGGATCCAAAGTTTTACTCTTAACTATGGACATGGGCAAGATAGCCCAAATGTCATGTAACCCAGCTATCGGTGGAATAGCAAAGGGGCAGATAGTCAGAGAGATAGATGCTTTGGGGGGCTATATGGGGCTTATAACAGATGCTTCAACAATTCAGTTCAGGATGCTAAACAGATCTAAAGGACCTGCTATGTGGAGTCCAAGAGCTCAGTGTGACAGGCAGCATTACTCTCTAAACTGGAGATATGTTCTGGAGCACACGCCAAATCTTTTTCTATGGCAGGACACTGTCGAACATTTTATTTTTGAGAATGATGTTATAGCAGGGGTAAGAACATCTATGGGTGCTTCGTTCTACTCAAAGAGTACAATCCTCACAGCAGGCACATTTTTAAATGGAAAACTATTTATCGGACAAAACAGATCTGTGGGCGGAAGGATAGGGGAGTTACCATCACTTCATCTTTCGGAGCAGTTATTTGAAAAGGGTTTTGTTGTGGATAGAATGAAAACCGGAACACCGCCAAGAATTGACGCAAGATCGGTAGATCTTAAAAAGCTCCAAATACAGGAAGGAGATTCTCAGCCGGAAAAGTTCTCCTTCTTAAATATTCCTTCACCTATTCAGTACCATAAAAACCAAATGTCTTGTTTTATGGTACACACAAATACAAAAGTTCACAGCATTCTTAAAGAGGGATTTGAACAATCACCTTTGTTCTCAGGAAAAATTTCAGGAATTGGACCAAGGTATTGTCCAAGTATAGAAGATAAACTTAAAACCTTCGCAGATAAAACAAGCCATCAGCTTTTTCTTGAACCGGAAGGGTGGAATACAAATGAATATTACCTGCAAGGATTCTCCTCGTCTTTACCGCTGGAAATTCAGTATGCCGCATTAAGAGCTATTCCGGGATTTGAAAATATTGTAATATATCGTCCGGCCTATGCAGTAGAATACGATTATTTCCCACCCACTCAACTTTACCACACACTGGAGACAAAAAGTGTAGGCAATCTTTATTTTGCCGGTCAGATTAACGGAACAACCGGTTATGAAGAGGCGGCAGCCCAGGGTTTGATTGCAGGCATTAATGCACATTTAAAAATTAATGAAAAAGAACCATTGGTATTAAAAAGAGATCAGGCATACATTGGTGTTTTAATAGATGATCTGGTAACAAAAGGAGTTGATGAACCATACAGAATGTTTACTTCAAGAGCAGAATACAGAATATTATTAAGACAAGACAATGCAGATCTCAGATTGACAGAGATAGGACACAATATCGGATTGGCTTCTCAGGAGAGATACTCCCTTATGCTAAGTAAATACTCGTCTGTTGAGAGTTTGTCAAATTATATGCATTCAACCTCTGTAACCCCGGAATCGGTGAATCCATATCTGGAGTCTGTCAATTCTGCGCCAATTTCAAACCGTAAAAAGCTATCTGATATTTTAACAAGACCACAAACTACTATTAATCCCCTTTTAGAGAATGTTCCACGGGAAACATTTTTTGAACATTTTAATCACCCACAGGATGTTATGCCGCTTCCGTATCAACCGGTAGTTCCAAAGAACGACTCAATTTCAACAGATATAGTTTTAAAGGAGATTCTAGAATCTGTCGAAATCAGAATTAAGTATAAGGGATATATAGAAAGGGAGAAAAGAATTGCGGACAAAATATTAAAATTAGAAGAGATTGCAATTCCCGATAAATTTGATTACTCCTCTTTAAAATCTATCTCCACAGAATCGAGGCAAAAGCTGGCAAAGCATCGGCCAAAAACAATATCACAAGCATCAAGGATCCCCGGTGTTTCGCCGGCAGATATATCTGTGCTTCTTGTCTATTTTGGGAGATAAAAAATTCAGATAAAACCTCTAACTTTTTGATATAAACAAAAATAAAAGATGTTCCTCGTGGAACATCTTTTATTTTTCTTATTCATCATTGGCCCCAATAAAATTTATTCCATAGGTAGAGAGAGGCTGAGTTTTGAAAGGAATCTATTGAAGTCTGGGTCATCCACGAACGATTTTGCCATTCCTGATTTAATAATTTTTACGGGACATCTTTTTGATATGTTACTAGGCAGGTTTGTGATAAGGTAATTTTTGACATCATTGTTCCTGGAACTATTTTCAAAGATAAAATCCTCTAATGTGCTTGCATCTTTAATATTGTGATCTATTACATGAACTAAAGAATCATCCTTTTCAGATGGATAATAAACCGTATAAAAACCATCCTTAGGATTTCCCTGATAATAAAAATAGTCATATTTGCCGTTCCTGAATGATATCTCATTTATTGCATAGGATAATATCTCTTTATCCCATAGGATGCATTTATCAGAGAGGTCTTTTTCCCTTAATTCATATAATTTCGAAATGTTTACTTGATTATTTAAAAAACGAAATTCTCTTGTGACAGGCAAATGGTCATTCAACAAAAGACCATCAGAGTCGTAGTTGTATCTTTTTTCTGTATCGATTTCACTTATTTTTTCATACAGAACAGTGTCAAAATTGAGACGACTATAAAGTTCGTAAAGCGTTTCTGTTGCTGGCTTTACTGCAAGAAAAGAGAGTTTTTCTTTCAGGGCATATCTGAATGCCTCCTCTGTAAGATGTTTAGAATAAGAATTGCCTCTGTGTTCAGGTAATGTGCCTACAGCATATACATAACCTCCTTTATAAATTTTACCGCTGTATTTTACATAACAGGGCAGGAGAGATAGTGATGCAGCCGCAATATTTGAATCATCCTGAGTGATAAGCCATGTCTTTGAAAACGGAAAGCAATTATTAAGGAAGTTATTTATATATGATACATCTTGTGTAAAACACTCACTCCATATTTTTGATATGAAGTGAGCATCTTCAGATGTTGCCGGATATATCTTCATAATTAACTTTCAGAATTGAAAATCTCATATATCTGATTCTGATACTTAGCTTTGATCTTATTACGTTTTAACTTAAGTGTCTGAGATAGCATGTCATTTAGCGGAGTCCATTCATCTGTCACAAATTTTGCTCTTTTAATTTGCTCGTGACCAGCCAGTTTTTTGTTTACCTCTTCTATCTCTTTATTAAGTTTTGCAACAACTTCTGAATTTTGAATTAAATCGGTATTGTCGGTATAGTGAATCTTATTTTTTGCTGCCCAGAAGTGTAGTCTGCTAAAGTCCGGGATAATAATTGCTGATGCAAACTTTTGATTTTCACCAACAACCATACAATTCTCTATGTAAGAAGATTCCTTTAGCATATTTTCAATTACCTGAGGAGCAACATATTTACCTGCAGATAGCTTAAATATCTCCTTTTTGCGGTCGGTTATCTTTAGGAAGATCTTATCTACCATAACTCCGATGTCTCCGGTATGAAGCCATCCGTCACTGTCAATTATCTCTTTTGTATATTCAGGATCCTTATAGTATCCCATCATTACATGAGGCCCGCGTGTGAGAATTTCTCCGTCTTCTGCTATCATCATCTCTGTCCCCTCCATAGCTTTTCCCACGGTACCTATTTTGATAATCATTTCACGGGGATTGTTAACTGCTATTACCGGAGAGGCCTCAGTCATGCCGTAACCTTCAAATATATAGAGTTTTGCAGCTGTAAAGAGCCTAATAATTTTAGCCTGAATTGAGGATCCTCCTGATACAACAAGCATCTCTTTTCCACCAAGCTTCTCTCTCCATTTACTGTAAACCAGTTTATCGGCGATTTTATATTTAAGATTGTAGAAAAATCCCTGCTTATCGTAATCAAACTTGCAGGCAATCGAGAAACACCACTTGTATATGATTTTTTTAATACCCTTAAGATCTTTACCTGCCGCCTCAAGTTTATTAAACATCATCTCTAAAACGCGAGGGACAGCACAGAACCCATCAGCATGACAATCAGCTAAATCCGATGCAATAGTTGATAAACTTTCTGCATAATAGGTGCTAATACCCATATACTGATAGTCGTAATTCATACTTCTCTCGTATATATGGCAAAGAGGAAGAAAACTTAACATCTTATGTCTGTAGTCTCTTATCTGTTGGTTGGCATGCCCTATAAAATTAAAGACCAGATTCTTATGTGACAACATTACCCCTTTTGGAGTACCTGTGGTACCCGAAGTATAAATAATTGTTGCAAGTTCGTTTTCATCTATGCTCTTCTTGTTCTCTTCAATAATATCTTCAAAATCCTCCTCTTTATCTTTACCTATCTCATAGAGTGAGTCAATCGATTTTAATCCTTCGGATTTATCAATTGAAAAAACCATAATTTCACGGCCAAGCTGTGGAATAAGCGGCATAATTTTCTTTACAACAGCATCTCCACCAAGGAATATTGCTTTAGCGTCACTGTGGTTAAGGATGTAGAGATAGTCGTCATTGCTCAGTGTTGAGTAAACGGGAACATGTACGCAGTTTGCCAGAGTAAGGCCCATATCTATAAAGTTCCATTCAGGCCTGTTATTGCTTATGGTAATTACTTTGTCCTCTTTTTTAAAGCCGAGAGCCAGAAAGGCGTATGCCAGAATATGTGAATGTCTGTAATAGCTGTCACATGAATATTTTATCCATTTACCATTCACTTTTCTGCTCAGAATATCATCTTTTGGATACTCTTTTATCAACCTTTCCAAAAGGTCGAATGTTCTTTTTACTTCCATAGTTGTAGTGTTTAGGTTTAAAGAAGCGTTTTAAGATCTTTTATAAATTCGTCAATATTTTCTGTAGTTGTGTTCCAGGAGCACATCCATCTAACCTCTCCGGTCTCTTCATCCCAGATGTAAAAGAAGTGCTTTTTTGTTAGTTGCTCAGTAACCTCTTTATCAAGTATTGCAAAAACTCCGTTTGTTTCTACAGGTCGGCTGATTTTTACATTCGGGAGCTTATTAACTTCTGATGCCAGATATTTAGCCATGGAATTTGAATGTGCAGCAAGGCGAATATTAAGGCCATCTTTAAGAAATTCAGTAAATTGAGCGGCAATATATCTGTTTTTTGAAAATAACTGAGCAGCCTGTTTTCTCATATAAAGGAAATTGTTTGCAGGCTCTTTTTTGAAGAATACAACCGCCTCTCCAAACAACATACCGTTTTTTGTTCCACCAAATGATAGTGCATCCACTCCAAGGTCAGACGTAAACTCTCTGATTTTCATATTTAATGCTGCTGCAGCATTAGAAATTCTCGATCCGTCAACATGAAGGTAACCATCATGCTCATGCATCAGATCTGCCAGAGATTTAATCTCTTTTGGAGTATAAAGTGTTCCAAGTTCGGTAGGCTGAGATATTGATAATACCTTAGGTTGAGAGTGATGCTGGAATCCAAATCCTTTCAACTCTCTCTTTACGGCTTCTACACTAACCTTTCCATCAACAGTAGGGACAGCCACAAGCTTACATCCTGTGAGTTTTTCAGGGGCGCCGCACTCATCAACATTAATATGTGCAGAATCAGCACAAATAATAGAATTATAAGAGTTAGTTAGGGCATTTAATGCCAGAATATTGGCTCCGGTTCCATTAAATACAAAAAACACCTCTGTATCAGGACCAAAATCACGTTTAAATATCTCCTCTGCCTCTTTGGTATAGGGATCCTCTCCATAAGCAATTGCAAAATCGATATTTGCATTTGAAATTGCCTGCATAATCTCCGGCGCCGCACCTGAATGGTTGTCACTTCCAAAACTGTGAATCATATCTCTGGAATAATTTAAATAATGGTAAATTTATTAAAAAATAAAAACCTGCTGTCAAAAATGTCAGCAGGTTTTATAAGATCGTTTTGTTTTGTAGAGAACAAAATTAGATTATTGCAGCGTAAGCCTCTGCATCCATCAAAGAATCAAGTTCAGAAGGATCGGTCATCTCTACCTTTACCATCCATCCATCACCGTAAGGGTCTTTGTTTACAGACTCAGGTGAATCTTCTAGATTGGTGTTGATTTCAATAATTTTACCGGATACAGGCATAAGGGCATCGGCTACTGTTTTTACAGCCTCAATTGCTCCAAACACATCTGATTTTGAAAGTGTCTCTCCCTCAGAAGGGATATCAACAAATACCACATCACCAAGCTGGCTTTGGGCAAAATCGGTAATACCAATTGTAACGATGTTGCCATCAACTTTTACCCACTCGTGATCGTGAGAATACTTAAGATTTGCAGGAATATTCATCTCTGTTAGTTTAAATTTTTTACAAATGTATGAAATTATAAATTATTCTATAGTCTTTTTAAAGAAAGCTTGATCAGCTCTTCCAGAGAGTAGGAGGGGTTCTCTTTTGTAAGTATGTCCAGCACTTTTTCTACATTGGCTTTTGAAAATCCAAGTAAAACAAGGGCAGATGAAGCCTCTTCTCTCTGTCGGTTAGCAGCAGGTAAAATAAATGAGCCCGAAAGATCATCACCCGAACCCCGTTTAACCATTTTATCTTTTAACTCAATAAGCAGGCGTTGTGCAGTTTTTAGACCAATTCCCTTAATGCTTTTAAGTTTATTGACATCTCCGGATATTATTGCTCCTCTTATCTCATCTGAAGATAGCGAAGAGAGCATCATCCTTGCACTGTTAGGGCCAATTCCTGAAACTTCTATCAGATTGCTAAACAGAGCCCTTTCATCTTTATCGTAAAATCCGTAAAGCTGTTCAATATCTTCTCTTAAATGATGGTATATGTATAGTCTGGTACTCTCTGCCATTTTAAGCTTTGAGTATGTCTGCAAAGAGATGAGTATTTTATAACCTATCTGATTGTTTTCCAGAACCACCTCGGTTGGAGTAAGCTCGGTAAGTTCTCCCTTGATATAATCGTACATATTGGGTGGATATAAACATTTGGTGCAAATTTATGTTTTTAAGGTATAAACGGCAACTTTGTTTTGCTAATTTTGCACCTATGAATATCTCACAATAAAACTTACATGGATAAAATTGCAGATATAAAACAGATCAGAAACCTATTTCCTGCCCTGAATCAGAAGGTGAACTCCAGAGAGCTTGTCTACCTGGATAACGGAGCAACTTCGCAGAAGCCAAAACAGGTTACAGATATGGTTAATATGATGAACTCCGGTATAAACGGAAACATCCATAGAGCTGTACACGAACTAAGTTCAAAAACAACAGAACTTTATGAAAGCGCAAGGGAGGAGGTAAGGTCATTCATAAATGCTGCACAAAGAGAAGAAATTATCTTTACTTCGGGTACTACCGCATCTATAAACCTTGTCGCCGCTAGTTTTGGTAACAGATTTCTCAAAGAGGGAGATTCTGTACTTATATCAGAAGCAGAGCACCATTCCAACATTGTTCCATGGCAGTTGATTTGTGAAAGTAAAGGAGCAAATCTTAAGGTTTTACCAGTAGATGATAACGGACACTGGAGAATGGACTTGCTTGACAATCTATTAGATAAAACTGTTAAAATCATTGCTGTATCTCATATTTCAAACGTTTTAGGCATAATTAACCCTGTTGAGGAACTTATATCCGTTGCTCATTCAAAGGGAATTCCTGTTTTGGTAGACGGAGCTCAGAGTATTGTACACCTTAAAACCGATGTACGTGAGATGGATTGCGACTTTTATGTCTTTTCAGGGCATAAACTCTATGGACCAACAGGCACAGGAGTACTTTACGGCAAAAGAGAACTACTGGAAGAGATGCCACCGTGGATGGGGGGAGGAGATATGGTTGATACTGTAACATTTGAAAAGACAACCTACGCGCCGCTTCCTTTGAAATTTGAGGCCGGAACGCCAAATTTTATAGGTGCTTCTGCACTGGCAGAGGCTATAAGGTTCGTTAACTCTATTGACAGAGCGTTTCTTGAAAATCAGGAGCATAACATTATCAGCTATATGACAGAAGAGCTGCAAAAGATAAACGGGCTAAGGTTATATGGAATAGATGGAAGGCGTATATCACTCTTTTCTTTTACGATTGAAGGTGTTCACCCTTCGGATCTGGCAATGATTATGGATAAAACGGGAATTGCTTTACGTTCGGGTCAAATGTGTGCAGAACCGTTAATGAGAAGATTCGGTGAAGAGGCAATGCTCAGAGCCTCCTTTGCGGCCTATAACACAATAGAAGAGGCTGAATACTTTATAGCTTCGCTGAAAAAGGCTGTTGGAATGCTGACATAAAGCAACCGGGTCACAGTTCAGATATTAACTTATACAATAAGTAACTAATAGTTTAATTAATAAATTTTAAATAGCTAAAATATAAAATTATATACAATGACAATTAAAGAGGTTGAGCAACAAATAGTGGAGGAGTTCTCTATTTTCACAGATTGGATGGATAAATATGAATACCTCATAGAACTTGGGAAATCTCTTCCAATAATTAATGAGCGTGAAAAACTTGAAAACAACCTTATAAAGGGCTGTCAGTCAAGAGTGTGGCTAAGTTCGGAATTTAAAGACGGCAGAGTATTCTTTACTGCAGACAGCGATGCAATTATTACCAAAGGAATAATATCTCTTCTTATAAGAGTTTTTTCAGGACGAACGCCAAAGGAAATTATTGATGCCGACCTTGGTTTTATTAAGGAGATTGGCCTGCAGGAGAATCTATCACCAACAAGAGCAAATGGGTTGCTCTCTATGATTAAGCAGATTAAAATTTATGCAATGGCATACTCCTCTTAAATCTAAATAAACATGAGCGTAGAAAAGAATATTGTACTGGCACTTAAACAGGTTTATGATCCGGAAATACCTGTAAATATTTATGATCTTGGCCTTATTTATGAGATCAGAGTTGATGAAAATCATAAGGCATTTATTAAAATGACACTTACAGCACCAAATTGCCCGATGGTTGATGAGCTGTTGCAAGATGTGCATGATGCCGTTTCTATGGTTCCCACTATAGAAGATGTTGCTATAGAGCTGACATTTGATCCGCCATGGGACAGAGACAGAATGAGTGAAGAGGCTCTTTTTGAACTTGGAATGTTATGATCGCCATACTTCTTATTGGAAGTAACAGAGGTGACAGATTTTCATTGATTGAGAAGGCCACAAAGGGAGTTATTGAGTTATCGTGTAAATTATATTCAATATCATCTCTTTATGAGAGTGAACCATGGGGTTTTGATGCTAAAGAGTGGTTCCTGAACAGAGCCGTTTTGATTGAAACTGAGCTTACGCCAGAAGAGCTGTTGCAAAGAGTTCTTGAAATAGAAAGAGATCTTGGGAGGATAAGAGATAATAACCATGCAAAGGAAAGGACTTACAGTTCCAGAGAAATTGACATAGATATTATATTCTGTGATAACCTTATAATCAGAAGCGAACGGTTGTCTGTTCCACATCCAAGAATGCACAATAGACGTTTTGTGCTTGAGCCTGTCTCAGAAATTGCAGGAGACTATATTCATCCTGAACTGGGATTGTCTGTAAACCAGCTGTTGAATAGATGTGACGACACATCTGGAGTCATTAAGTTAGTTCAGTAAATATCAGTATATTTAAACGTTGTGCTAATCTGAATGGTTAATAATCGGATATAGCCAATAAAAAAATGAAAAACTCGTTTTTTACAGAATCTGTTGCAAATGCAATTCCATCGTTTGACCTGCTTCACAACGATATGCCTGTTATGTTTGCCTACCGTACAATGGAGGAGATATGGGAGGAGTCAGAAGGTGAGGCAGATGAACCTCACAGGCACAACTTTTACACAATTATTTGGGTGAAAGAGGGTACGGGGTTACATAACATAGACTTTATCGGGCATGAAATTAAACCGGGAAGAGTATTCTTTCTATCTCCCGGGCAGGTTCATCAGGTTATCTCATATTCCGAACCTCTTGGAATTGTGCTTATGTTCACAGGTGACTTTCTTTGCAAACATAATATAAACCACGATTTTATGAGAGCCTTGTCTCTTTTTGAGCCCGGGGGAAGTTCAATCCCGCTTGATATTCCTCAAGGGAAGGATAAGTTGGTTTATGAGGCTGCCAGACAGATAATTTCGCTGTTTAATAGCAATGAAACTGAGTATAGTGAGGTAGTAGAGCAAAGTGCTAATTGTGAGAGATTCAGAAACGAAGCTGTAGCATCGTGGCTGAAAATTTTTCTAATCGAGTGCCACAAGTTTCTTCCTGCAGACAAAAACACTAACACACAATTTACTCAGACAGGAAAGAGAGTGCTTGAAGATTTTAAAGATTTGCTGGAGGAGAATTTCAGTAAATGGCATCAGGTTTCGCAGTACTCTCTGGCACTCAACATAACTGCCGATTATCTTAACAATGTTGTAAAAGAGGCTGCAGGCAAAAATGCAAAGGAGATGATTCAAATGAGAATTGTACTCGAAGCAAAAAGACTTGGTGTTAATACCGATCTCTCATCAAAAGAGATAGCCTTCTCTCTGGGTTTTAAGGACCCTGCTCACTTCAGTAAATTTTATAAAAGTTCTACCGGAGAAAATTTTACAGATTTTCGCAACTCTGCGGATTTGTACAAGAGATAGACGGAAATCTGCATTGACCGGCACCGGCCCGACGTCTACCTTTGTGCTGTAATTAAAAACAACATTTTTTAAAGCACAAAGCAATGAAAACATCAGAATTAAAATATACTATTGTAAGAGCTGACTCCAGGGGCGGTGCCGACCATGGATGGCTAAAAACAAATCATTCATTCTCTTTCGCTAACTATTACGACCCTGAGCGCATACATTTTGGTGCACTACGAGTTTTGAATGACGACTGGATAGCCCCATCGGAGGGCTTTGGAAAACACCCTCACGACAATATGGAGATTATTACAATACCTCTTAGCGGAGAGCTTTCACATGGAGACAGTATGGGTAATAGCTCAGTTATTACTGCGGGAGAGATACAGGTAATGAGTGCAGGGACAGGGGTATTTCACAGCGAGATGAACAACAATGTACAACTGGCTTCTGAGATTCTTCAGATATGGGTTTTCCCTGACAAAAAGAGCGTCAAGCCCAGGTATGACCAGAGGGTGATAGATGTACCGGCAATGAAGAACAGCTTTCTTAACGTCATTAAACCCTTTAACGATGAAAGTGAAAACGGAATTCCTATCTATCAGCAGAGTTGGTTTTATATGAGCGAGACAGATAATGGTAAAGAGCTTGTATATAAAATAAAAAAAGAGGGAAATGGGATTTATCTTTTTGTTATAGAGGGAAATATAACCGTTCTTGGGAACAGCTTATCAAGTAGGGATGCTATAGCAGTAACCGATGCAACATCTCTTAAAATTGAATCAAAAGAGAATTCAAAATTTCTAATAATAGAGGTGCCAATGATCTGGTAAGCAATTAATGAAAGTTAAATAAAGCGTAACTATAGCAAAAGTAAAAACAGCAGATTAAAACAATATCAAAAGTTAAATGTTAACAATGGGGGTAACCTCAAATATAAATACGATAAAGATGAAAATTATAGATAACCTGAAGTGGCGCTACGCTACAAAGAAATTTGACAGTACTAAAAAGATAGAGAGCAGCAATCTGGAACTGCTTAAAGAGGCGGTTAACCTTACAGCAACCTCATATGGGCTTCAACCCTTCAAAGTTCTTATCATACAGAATCCTGAAGTACGTGAAAAACTAAAGGCTGCAGCCTGGGGACAACCACAGATTACAGATGCATCACAACTTTTCCTTTTCTGTAATTATACCGAAATGGGTCCGGAAAAGGTTGACGAATATCTAAAACTAAGAGCAGATATAAACAATCTTGATGTTTCGGACTCTGCTGATTACGGTAATATGATGAAGGGATTTTTATCATCACTCACTCCCGAACAGCTCAAAACATGGACATCCAAGCAGACCTACATTGCACTTGGTACTTTAATGGCAGCAGCCTCAGAGCTGGGAATTGACTCAGGCCCTATGGAGGGTTTTGACAAAGAGAGCTTTGATAATATACTTGGGCTCAAAGAGAGAGGGCTAAGTGCCTCGGTTATTTGCGCTTTGGGATACAGATCAGAAGATGACCCCTTCCTGGCTTTCAAAAAGGTTAGAAAGCCATTGGAAGAGATGTACGAAATCATTTAATTTTAAAAGCGATCAGCTGATTTAAAAATACAGACGAATTTAACCGTCAACTTTTTTAAAGTTGGCGGTTAAATGTTTCTATACCTTGGTTAAGGAATGCCATAAACTCCTCTACAGAGCTCTCAGCAATTGGTTTCCCCATAACATTTTCATTATGATCAACAATAACATAATAGGGCTGAGATGCAACACCAAAGCGGCTAAGCTGATAGTCGCGGTATTTTCTGCCTAATGTATTCTTTACTTTTCCATCGATTACAGAGGTAACCTGGTCCTCTAACGGCAGCTCGGTACGATCGTCAACATACAGGCTTACAAGCACAACTTTGTTTCGAAGAATATCAAGAACTGCAGCATCACTCCATACTGTTGCCTCCATCACTTTACAAGCACTGCATGTAACAGCCTTGAAAGAGAGTAAAAGAGGTTTATTTTGCTCTTTTGCACACTCGATAGCCTCTTTTATGTCGTAATAGCTGTTAAGGCCGTGTGGGGCTCTGTTTTTGCTTGTTGCGTATTTAGCTTCGGAACAAAGTCCTGTACTTGGTTCGGTCGAAGTGGTTTCCGATCCCGTACCAACTGAAGTACCCGAAATTACAATTGTACTTTGATCGGGCGGAGGCAGCAGCCCCGAGAGTGATGACAGAGGAGCTCCAAAGAGACCCGGAACAAGATATACCGCAAATGCAAAAGAAGCAGTGGCAAAAATAAGTCTTGCTACTCCAACTGACTCAACTTTGGAATCGTGAGATGTTGTAATTTTACCTAGAAGATACATTCCAAGCAAAATTGCAATCACAATCCAGATAGAGATAAAGATTGCACGGTTTAATATACCCCAGCCGAAGTATGCATCAACGGTGTACAGGTATTTCATTGCAAACGCCAGTAGTATAAAAGCAAAGACAACCTTAACAACATTCAGCCATCCTCCCGATTTAGGCATCTTTTTCATAAGAGATGGGAAGAATGAGAAAATAACAAACGGAAGCGAAAAGGCCAGTCCGAATGCAAACATCCCAAGAACAGGCTTAAGAGCTAACCCGCCTGTAACCGCAGCAGCCAGTATTGATCCAACAAAGGGGCCGGTGCAGGAGAATGATACAATTACCATTGCAAAAGCCACAAAGAACGATGCAATATAGCCACCTTTATCTGCACGAGCATCCGCTTTATTGGCAAGACCGGTTGGCAGAGTTATTTCAAATGCCCCCAGGAACGAAATTGCAAAAGTTATGAAAAGTGCGGCAAAAAGAAAGTTTGGAATCCAGTGTGTCCCCATAAAATCGGTGGCGTCCGTGCTTTGAAAAAGGGCGACAATAACTCCTACCAATGTATATATCAGCGTTACAGAAAGGCCGAATATCAAGCCTTTAATAATACCAGATCTCTTAGATCCCGAACCACCGATAAAGAAACTAACTGTCATTGGTATCATAGGAAAGACGCATGGAGTGAAAACACCTCCAAGGCCGGCAGCAAATGCAATAAGAAGGAAAACAAGCAAACCTTCGGTTGCCTCACCTTTTAAACCTCCGCTTACGCTGCCATTATCAGTGCCATTATCAGTTATTGCGATCATCCCCGCATCGGCAGATTCAATAACCTCACCTGCAGGAATATCAAAAACCACATCAATCTCATCCATCAGGCATTCAGATCCGTTGCATGTCTGGAAGGTGAGAATACCCTCAACTTTAAATCCTGCAGCATCCTCTCTTTTTATTGTCTGAACAAAAGAGGCCCTCTCTTCAAAAACTTTAACCTCAATACCAAAGGCATCATCCATTTTGGTCTTAGCCTTTAAATTATCTCGCAAATTTCCTACGGCAACAAAAGAGGAACTGCTCTTAATTTCAAATGTGGTTGGCAGTGGTCCGTTTGGAATCAGCTCTGCATTGTACATATACCAGGGCTTTTCGATATCGGCATTAAATATCAGGTCGATTGTGCCGTCGCCGTTATCTTTCTGCTGGTAGTTCCATACCGCCGTGATCTGAGATTTTGCGGCAGTAATCAGGAACATAGAAAATAGTATCAGTATAAATCGTTTCATCTTTTATCTGTTTTAATCACTTTAGGGATTATTGAGAGACAAAAGTATTAAATTTATATAAAAAGCACTAATTTCGCAGTTTATAAACAATTGTAATTATGACACAGGAGGAGTTATTCAAGAGTCTTATAGCACACGCAAAGGAGTATGGTTTTATTTTTCAGTCCAGTGAGGTTTATGACGGCTTAAGCGCTGTCTATGACTACGGACAATTAGGGGTGGAACTCAAGAATAATATCAAGAGATACTGGTGGGACGCAATGGTTCGTCTGAACGAAAATATTGTGGGGATTGACTCCGCAATTTTTATGCACCCCAGAATCTGGGAGGCTTCGGGCCACGTAGGTGCATTTAATGACCCTCTGATAGACAACAAGGATTCCAAAAAGAGATACAGGGCAGATGTTCTGCTGGAAGACTATATTGCAAAGATTGAGGAGAAGATAGAGAAGGAGGTTGAGAAGGGTAAAAAGAGATTCGGGGAGTCATTTGATGAGGCTCAGTTCCGTGCTACAAACCCGAATGTCCTCAGGAACGTTACCAAGGCACAGGAGGTGACAACCAAGATGAATGAGGCGCTCAACAGCGGAGATCTGGATGCTTTAAGGCAACTGATAATTGACTGCGAAATCGTTTGTCCGGTATCGGGTTCAAGAAACTGGACAGAGGTAAGGCAGTTTAACCTTATGTTTTCTACACAGATGGGAAGCGTCAGTGAAGATGCGGGAACTATATACTTAAGGCCTGAAACAGCTCAAGGAATTTTTGTCAATTTCCTTAATGTTCAGAAGACAGGCAGAATGAAGATACCGTTTGGTATTGCTCAGATAGGAAAGGCTTTCAGAAATGAGATAGTTGCACGTCAGTTTATTTTCAGAATGAGGGAGTTTGAGCAGATGGAGATGCAGTATTTTGTTCGGCCGGGAGAAGAGATCTCTTGGTTTGAAAAATGGAAGGAGATGCGCCTCAGATGGCACAAAGCAATGGGGCTGGGAGAGAGCAAATACAGATTTCACAACCACGAGAAGCTTGCGCACTATGCCAATGCTGCAGCTGATATAGAATTTGAGTTTCCGTTTGGATTTAAGGAACTTGAGGGAATTCATTCAAGAACAGATTTCGACCTGTCACAGCATCAGAAGTTCTCTGGTAAAAAGATGCAGTATTTTGATCCTGAAACCAACGAAAGCTATGTCCCTTATGTGATAGAGACATCAATAGGGCTTGACAGAACATTCCTTGCAATTTACTCATCTTCATACTGCGAAGAGAAGCTCGAAAACGGAGAGGAGAGGGTTGTGCTTAAACTGCCTGCGTTCCTTGCTCCTGTGAAACTTGCTGTTTTGCCTCTTGTCAAGAAGGACGGCCTCCCTGAATATGCGAGAAAGATAATGAATGAACTTAAATACGATGTTAATTGTCAATATGACGAGAAAGACAGTATTGGAAAGAGGTATCGCCGTCAGGATGCAATTGGAACCCCTTTCTGTATAACAATAGATCACCAGACACTCACAGACAATACCGTTACAATCCGCTATCGTGACACTATGGAGCAGGAGCGAGTTCCTGTAGAAAACCTGAGGAGGATTGTTGAGGAGAAGGTGAGTATGAGAACAATTTTAGAACAAATCTAACACAACATAAACTATGTCAAATCTTTCAGTTAACTACCTCGGATTGTCGTTAAAATCGCCAATCCTTGCGGCAAGCTCCGGACTTACGGCACAATTGGACAGAGTAGCAGAATTCGAGAGGGCGGGAGTAGGTGCAATTGTGGTAAAATCACTTTTTGAGGAGCAGATAGTTAACGAGGCGGAGTTTCTCAACTCTCAGTCTCATGACTATCCGGAGTCGGCCGATTATCTGCACCACTATTTGCGTCAGAACTCAATTGACAGGTATCTTAAGCTGGTAGAGGATGTTAAAAGCACGGTATCTGTACCGGTTATTGCAAGTATAAACTGTTTTTCGATGGGTGAATGGACCTCATTTGCCAAAGAGATAGAAGCAGCAGGTGCAGACGGGCTTGAGCTGAATATATACTCGTTGCCGTTAAACATCCGTAAAAGTTCAGATGAGGTTGAGAAGGAGTACTTTAATGTTGTTTCAAAGGTTTCAAAAAGCATTAAGATTCCTGTCGCTGTAAAAATAGGATCTAACTTTACCAATATTCCGGCTTTTGTTAACAACCTTAAGGCACATGGTGCAAAAGGAGTTGTAATGTTCAACCGTTTTTACAGCCCCGATATAGATATTAAAAAACTAAGGATATTCCCTGCTGATGCATTCTCGTACCCCGAAGAGTACCTTAAAGAGCTTCGCTGGATGGGAATCGTCTCTGCTCTGGTGCCGGGCATAGACCTCTCTGCGAGTACAGGAATACACAATGGAACAATTGTTCTTAAGCAGATTCTTGCTGGAGCAACCACCGCTCAGATGTGTACCTCTTTGTACAAAAAGGGTGCTGATGCAATCTCCAATGCAATTGCCGACCTTAATCTCTTTATGGATACACAGGGATTTAAAAATATTTCAGATTTCAGAGGCAGATTAAACTATGCAAACATAGAGAATCCGGAGAAATTTGAAAGGGTTCAGTTTATGAAGAGTTTCGGAAGCAAGTAAGTAAATGGTCACTATCTTTTTGGCAACCTCTTTTTCATAATCGTAAAGAATACCAGGTAAAGAAGCGGAAGGTTTATCAGGTTTAGAACCAGAAACGCTATAAAACCCTGACCGTAAATAAAGAGGATAACAAAGATCTGCAGTATAAAATTGATAAAAAGGGCATAGCGCATTGCGCTGTGTCTTTTTTTATCGGTTTCGGGGCTCTCATCTTTTTCCCGGGACAATATTATCAGGGCAAATCCGCAGACATAGAGAAGCAAAATCAGTTCATCTGCAAAATTTGTTTTGAAAAATGTAAACATTTTAGTTTCAAAGAAAGAAGAATGAACAGCGAATACATTCATCTCAAATCTGAAATTGAACCCAAAGTAGAGAACGGTAAAGAGAACAGCCAGAATAAGCAGTGCCCGGCCCGGATATCTGAATTTATTACTAATCATAACTTATTGACTTTAAATTTATTTCCGGCATGAAGGAGCCAGTTTAGAATGCCAAATCTTCTCTTCTCTTCCTTAGGCAGATTTTTGTAGATATCTTCTGCTACGGGTCTCCACCTTGCAGCAAGCGGCCTTGTTTTTTGTGCTAGCTCCTCTCCGCTTTCAGGGTGTGCCAGATGTGTAGATTTGACTCCATCCTCTTTTGTGAGTGAGACTATCTCTTCTGGCAGATCCATCATTGGACAAGGGGTGATAAAGTTTTGCGAAAACGGTTTCCTTTGCCTGAATGTCTCCAGAAAGGGAGATTGAAGAACCTGAAGGAACGATTTACCCTTAATATTTGTGTCGGAGTAGTGACAAAATGCGCAAGGCTCAACATCTCCGTTTGCATTTATATGCAGAAAGTCGTTTCCGGCGCCCACACAACCTATGGATTTATGTCCGCTGTTTGCAAAATCTATCAAAAGGAAATTGTGTTTCTTGTAATACTCATCTGTCTTTTTCATTACATATGCTCTCTGCTCAGCACTGCAGCATAATGATACATCTGCATCGCTTCCTATAGGCAGGTAGTTGAAATACCAGGCAAACCAGGCCCCCTTTTCGCGCATAAAGTCCAGAAACTCATCGCTGCAAACTACCTCATAATTCTTTGAATGGTAACAAACAGAAAATGCGAATCCGATATCTCTGCTTTTAAGCAGATCCATTGCTTTAATTACTTTATCATAAGTGCCTGCTCCTCTGCGAAAATCGGTGTCCTCTTTAAAACCCTCTATGCTTATAAACAGGTTGAGATTACCCAGCTCAGCCACTTTGTCTGCAAACTCTTCATCTACAAGGGTTGCATTGGTAAACATAGAAAAGCTCAACTTTCTGTGTTTTGCAGCAAGTTTAACGATGTCGTCCTTTCTCATAAGCGGCTCACCTCCGGACATCAGAATATCCATTACCCCAAGTTTTGCAGCCTCGGTAAAGATGGAGTCCAGTTTTTCAAATGAGATATTGGAATGTTTACGGTAATCTGCCGCCCAGCAACCCTTACACTTAAGGTTACAATCGCTTGTAGGATCAATTAACAGATCACGAGGTATGGCAACTTTGTGCTTCCGTTGCATCCATATCTCTCTAAGAAACTTAAAGTGACCCGGTATGGTGAGAAAAGAGTAAAGATTCTTCACCATAAAAAAGCGATAACATCTGTAGACATAGTCTTTGTGGTGGGGGAAAGGTGGTATCTTTTTTCTCTCACCATTAATTTTTAGGGATCTCATTCAAACAGGTTTAAGTTGAGGCAACGGCGCAATTTAACAATTTTTAGTTGTTGGCGCTGTTGTAAATAGGGAATTGTGAATAAGTTCCGTCGTCAAAATCAAATCTGATTGCAACCATACCCCATTTATGATTACCGAAGTATGTGATTTTTCTGACTCCGCCACGGTTAATGGGCTCCTCTACCTTTATGACCTTTATCTGCATACCGCCCCAATAGAAGTCATCTGTGGTAGATTTTGCAACAACAACTCTTTTGTTAGATGAACCGACAATGTTGTATTCATCTCCTACGCTGGAGCTGTACTTAATAAGAATACCCGGGTCAAAGCCGTAAATGCTTTCGATACCCTCTGTTGTAGATTTGAATTTTACTCCGGTAACTGTAACAGTATTACCCTCTACAGTAACTCCGGGCAGATTTGAAAGGGTATTTAAAATGGATGTGTTTGCAATAGTAGCCGATCCGGTATAGTTAGATACGCCGTTGCTTAAAGATGTAACAGATGCCTGAAAATTGCTGACACCGTTGATTGCTGCACTAGAAGATGTTACGGTAACACCTGTCTGTCCAATGGCAGACTGTTCGCCGCCAAGAGTAGTGCCAAGTATAGCCTCCTCAATAATATCACACGAGGTAAGGGAGATGGCGGTAAGAATTAATATGAACGAAAGAATCTTTTTCATGGCAGATAAGTTTAAGGGTTGACTAAAATTTAATGTAAAAATAGTCAACCCTTCTCCTGCTTTTGTTACATTATGTCAAATAATGGGCGGATTTACGATATGGTGATAAGTAAAAACGGTTTTATAGGGCTACATCAGCTCTATTCCCGCCTTTTTACACTCATTTTTAATTTCGTCCGTCCAGATGCTGCACTGAATCTCTCCGATATGACATTTTCTTAACAGAAACATACACAGTCGTGATTGTCCTATACCTCCCCCAATGGTATAAGGGAGATTCCCGGCTAGTAACTCTTTGTGAAACCACATATCTTTTTTCCACTCCTGATTCCTGATCTTCAGTTGCTTCTCCATTGCTGTCTTGTCTACTCTTATTCCCATACTGGAGATCTCGAATGAGCTTTCAAGAACCGGGTTCCAGAGCAGAAGGTCACCATTAAGTCCCAGGTATCCATCTTCGTTCTTTGTGCTCCAGTCGTCGTAGTCTGCAGCCCTTCCGTCGTGAGGTACTCCGTCCGAGAGGTTGTGTCCTATTCCTATTACAAAGACCGCCTTATACTTTTTGGTGATTTCGTTTTCTCTCTCTTTTGGAGTGAGGCCGGGATACATATCAAGCAGCTTCTGAGCATGTATAAAGAACAGATCTTCTGGTAATGAAGGTACAATCTGAGGATACTCAACATAAATTCTGTTTTCGGTTACCCGGATTGCTTCGTAGATTCTTCTTACTGTACTCTTAAGGAATGAAAGGTTTCTCTGCTCTTTGCTTATAACCTTTTCCCAATCCCATTGATCTACATAAATGGAGTGGATATTATCCATCACCTCATCAGGCCGAATTGCGTTCATGTCTGTATAGATGCCTCTGTTATGATTCATCTTCATATCCGAAAGCTTTACTCTCTTCCACTTAGCCAGTGACTGGACAACTTCGGCAGGGGATTCATTAAGATCTTTAACAGGGAAAGATACAGGTCTTTCGACTCCGTTAAGATCGTCATTGATACCTGTTCCTTTGAGAACCATTACGGGTGCTGTCACCCGAAGAAGAACCAGCTGAGCAGACAGGTTGCTTTGGAACATGTCTTTAACCAGCTTAATACCCTTTTGGGTATTCTCTACATTTTCAAGGATATTTCTGTATCCTTTTGGAATTAAAACTGACATTGGTACTAAATATATTTGGGTTAGAATTTGTGTGGTATAGTGAAAATGAAACAGGATCCCATACCCGGTTCACTTTCAACGGAAATCTCTCCCCCAAGCAGATTTACGTTTGCCTTAGCTATTGCAAGCCCAAGACCGACACCTCCAAAGTTTTTATTCAATGCAGTCTCTCCCTGAATAAAATATTCAAAGATCTTTGATTGCATCTCTTTGGGAATGCCAATTCCCTGGTCCTTCACATAGAATTTTATAAAGTGGTTGTATTTTTCAAAACCATACTCAATAGTTCCTTCGGATGAGTATTTTATTGCGTTGTTAATTAAGTTGTCAAATATATGACAAATTCTGTCACGATCGGTATATAGTGTCAGATCATGCGAACTTCCCTCGTTTTTGTTAACAAGGGTAAGCCCTTTACCTGCTGCCTTTTGATTATGGTTTGTATATATATTTACCATAAGTTGTTGTAAAGAGAATGGTGACTCTACAATTTCTGCCTGCCCCGCCTGAAGTTTGGAAATGTCTACAAGATCTCCAAGCAATGCCATCATCTTCTTCCCGTTTGACAATATTATATCTATATACTCATTTCTCTGTTCCTGGGTGACAAAAGGATCCATTAGCAGCTCAGAAAAGCCCATGATGCTGTTCATTGGAGTTCTGGTTTCGTGGCTTATGTTGGCAATAAATCTTGTTTTGAGCGTATTCGCCTGATCTGCCATCTCTTTTGCCTCCTTTAACTCCTCTTTCTGCTTTTTAAAATTCTCAAACAGCTCTGCAATCTGAGCAAATTCACCCGGAGCCTTTTTGAGCATGGCAATATCGTTTGCACTCTCTCTCTTGAGGATGTTCTCTGTTAGTTTAAGCGGTCTTATAATCCAGATTCTGGTTGCGAAACGTATTGTAATCCAAATGAAAATCAGAGAGATTAAAAGCACCGCCAACATATATATAGAGCTGCTGCTATACAATTTAAAGATTGGATTTTCCCTGATAAACAAAGCATTCCCGATTATTGATCCTTCGTATGCTACAAGATTAATTGTGCTGTGCAGAATAAAGTTCTTATGATTTTCATGCTTTACTGTTTTTCCAAGGGTGATTTTTGAACATGTAACCTCGGACATATAATTAATCATCTTTTCGTCCCAGAGTTTACCAATAAACAGATATCCGTATGGTTCTGTCTCTGTTCTTTTCTGGTCGAAAGTTGGGTGTATCGAGGCAGAAGAGACCTCCATATAGCCCTGAGGAGTCTCAATAAAAAAATCCAAAAGATGCTTTTTGTTGAGATGACTAAAAATATCCTCCGGAATTACTTCTGTAAGTTTTTTATCGCCGTGAGATTCAAACACTAATTTATTATCTACGCTGTAAACAGCCACATAGTCATAGTTGTACGAAGAGAGAATTGTAGAGATATTCCTTTCAAACCATATTGAATTTCCCCCTTTAGACATAATTTCGGCAAACTCATCCCAGTATGTGTAATCAAATGCTATCTGTCTAAGCCCTTTGCTGTTGAGGTTTATAATAGAGGAGATCTCTCTGTGATATTCAAGGTCTGACTGATCATGCATCATGTTTGCCTGCCTCTTTTGCAGAGTAAGTAATGTGGTAAATAGCAACATGAAGATTGCTCCTGTATATGCAATCATCAGTAAAAGGCGGTTATTTATTCCTGTGCTTCTCTTCATTGATTAAAAAGCTAAAATCCTACCGCCGCTGTCAGATAAGTTTTACCTAAAGCGGGGTTTGCGGTTAGTGAAATTGATATGTAAGTACTGTATTTGTTAAAATCGAATAAATACCTCGTATAGGTACACCCTATATTCACTAATGCACTCTTTGGAGCATAGTATTCGCCTTTGAACTGATAGCCTGCTGTAAGTTTTAGTTCGTTCTTTCCAAAACCCCTCTCTATTTCTGCCTCACCGTATAAACTACGGCTTGGATCTGAACCATAAAAAAGAGAGCTTGCCAAGAGGTTAAGTCTGGTTTTTTCGCCTGTAGAGAACATAATCTGGCCTTCGAACATATGAGATGTAGAGGAGGAGCGATAATCAAAATATGAAGTATTTACATCTTTATCATAATACCAGTAATCCCAGACAGCAAATGTGAATTTCCCGATACTCTTTGAAATGTAAAAGTCCAGTTCGGGGTATCCATCTCCCGCAATCCCAAATGCTCCCCATGTGCCAAAGGCAAATCCTCTCAATGTTATCTCGGCTCCCGGCTGAAACGAAGGTGCCTGCCCGTAATTCTGACCTCTCCACAGATAGCGGCTTACCAACTCTGCATTTACAGAGATTTCAACTCTGTTTCCGGAGTCTGATGGTTGTTCGGGTGTGTTGTCTTGCGAAAGGAGAGTGGCAGGTATCAGCAATACAAATACAAGAACTATAAACGGTATGCACCGAGTCATAAAATTATCAGCGGTTAGTTAAAATTTGGCGGTTAAAGATATAAAAAAACTGGATTGAAATTATGGAAATTATTAACTCCAGGATAACGAATTAATATAAAAAAAGTAAAACCTGACAATCTTAACTTGATTGCCAGGTTTTTGTCGGGGTACTCCGACTCGAACGGAGGACCCCCTGCTCCCAAAGCAGGTGCGCTAGCCAACTGCGCCACACCCCGAATAATTTAAAAGAACGCCCAATGTGAATTGGGAGTGCAAAGATATATCTCTTTTAACAATCTGCAAAATTTTTAAATTTATTTTTTATTATCTGCTTTGCCAACATTCAAAAAATGTTAAAAATGAGCACTCTGTACGCAACGAATCTTCACTTTTTTGCATCTATATTGTAAATAGTCCCGGCATGTGATGCCAAATTATTATCCCTTAAAATTTTTATCATGAAAAAAACGAGTGTTTTTACATTGTTTCTGGCTATTCTGATTTTTACCTCTTGTATTAAAGAGTCTTTGCTGATGGGTGATATCAGAGGAGAGTGGAGTTCTTATGACTCTTACACAACCTTTATTGCAACAAAAGATTTTACATTTAAAGATACCTATGCCAGCCATTGGCCCGGAGAGTTGCTGGTAAATGGAGTACCTGCCGAAAATAACGTCAGACTTATCAGAGAAATAGGATATTCCGGAATCATTATAAACAACGACATGCATATTGCCCTACTCCAGAAAAAGGTGATTTACAAATTAAAACCGTATGATATTGATGTCGATTTCGATGCAGTTAACAGAGGGACACTTTCTGCAGAGTGCTCATTTATACATGATGGGGAGCAGGTAAGCCTTAAGTTTGATTTTTCAGCTCCTGAATACAATGTTAAAAGTGGAGATTTTTTCACATTATCTCAAAGCCCTTTATATGTGAATGGCCTGCCGCTGATCAGATTAAACTTTGAATCTGCAATAAAAATTAGCGGACAATTGCTGTATGGCGATATTGCGGATGATTTTCACGGAACATGGTCAGTTAATTCGGGCAGGATTACATTTAAAATGGAAAGCGAAATGTATGATGAAGAACACAGACAAACATATGATTACAGAATATTAGGAGGGGAGTTGCTTTTAAGTTCGAAAGGTGTTTCTCCCGACTACAATATTTTGAGTACAATTCCCAATGAAAACATAACAAATGTTGTGCATTGGACCAAGTACAGAAGACCCGGGTTGTATGAATAAGCTATTGTGAAACAGCGCTATATATTAATATATTAATAAATATTATTCGGTTAGAATTATGAAAGGAAAAATCAATTTTATTAAATTGTTGTCGGTTGTTTTTGTTTTAACAACTGCCTTAACTATAAGTGGTTGTAGTAAAGATGACACTCTTTTTGACCAACTTAAGGGAACATGGTTTGTAAGGGATTTCTATTCAACTGCTACTGCAACAAAGGATTTTTCTTTTCTGGATATGAACTCTCCTGAGGGTTGGACGGGGGAGGTTCTGGAGAATGACGCTCCTGTGCAGAACTGCGTTAACAGATATTATGATAATATATCGCCATACATAGCAATCAATAAGGATATAATTTTATCTCTTGTTAATAAAAGGCTTATATACAAGAATTCACAATATGATGTTGTCTTTGATTCAGAAGAGGCAATAAATAACGGCAAGCTGCAGGTAGAGTTTGATTTTATGTATGGGACTAACCCGGTTAATTTGAAAATAAACCTCGAGGCACCTCTCAGAGAGGTTACAGCGGGTAGCAATCTGACTCTTTATGGCTCAAAAGAGAGTCTGGCAGGAGTGCCACTTCCGGAACTAAAGTTTATGTCTCCCACAGAGATACGGGGGAAACTGACAATAGACAATGTAATAGATAATTTTAGCGGAACATGGCTGGTTAATCTCGATGATATTTCATTCAATATTAAGAGCGTGGCAGGGCAAGTCCAGTACATACAGGCTTATAAATTTCTTTTAACAGAGAGTGATCTCATATTAAGTACCGAGAGTGCATACCCTTTGTCCTCGATCTTTACCAAAATACCCAACGAAAACATCACAAATGTGATGCATTACGCCAAATACTCGCGTTAAAAAACCTTTGCCCCCCAAAAGTACATCATAAGAGTACTTATGACCGCACCGGCAATATTTATTATCAGCCCGGTAGCGGCCATTTGTCTTACGGATACCCTGCCGGTTCCAAAGATTATTGCGTTGGGTGGCGTTGCTACGGGAAGCATAAATGCCATAGACGCTGAGAGTGTTGCCGGCACCATAAGCATCAGGGGGTTAATCCCGGTTGTGATTGCAATTCCCGCTAAAATGGGCAAAACCATCTCGGTGGTAGCAGTATTTGAGGTGAGTTCGGTCAATGAAGTTATTACAAGGCAAATAATGAATATTACCAGAAGTGGATGTAAACTGGATATTCCAGACAGATGACCTCCGAACCACATAGAGAGGCCGCTCTCTTTAAAACCCGTTGCGAGTGCAAAACCTCCTCCAAACAGAAGTAATATGTTCCAGGGCAATTTGGATGCGGTTTCCCATTCAAGTATTGTATCTTTTTTGACCGTTTTAGATGGTATAAAAAAGAGAATCAGAGCCATAAATATTGCTACTGTACCGTCATTAATAAATGCAGGTGTCGAGAACAGTGTGCTCCATCCGGGTAGTTTAAATACTCCAAAATCTATGTCTGCTCTTGTTATCCAGAGTATTGCAAGGGTAGCAAATATTATAAAGACAAAGCTTTGCTCAAATGTTTTCCTCCCCATCTCTTTTAGTTGATCATGAAAGGTATTCTTCTCTACATCACGCCACTCGCTCTTTTTTGGACGGAAAAAGGTGTAAAGCAGTGCCCAGATAAATAGAAACATTAAGATTGAGACAGGCAGGGCGAAAAGCATCCATTTGTAAAATGAGATCTCCGGAGCATTGGGAAAGTAGATATGAAAAATCCTCATGAAGGAGAGGTTGGGTGGTGTTCCAACAAGTGTTGCCATACCTCCCACAGATGCACTGTAGGCTATTCCAAGAAGAATCCCGATTGAGAATCGGGTAGAACTTTTGTTGTTCATCAGGGTGTTAAGCTGTCTGATGATTGCCATTGCAATTGGGAGCATCATCATGGCCGTTGCGGTATTGGAGATCCACATAGAGAGGAAGAACGATGCGAGCATAAAGCCCAGCAGGATTCTTGCCGGACTTGTTCCGGTAAAGCAGAGGATGTTGTATGCGATTCGTCTGTGAAGATCCCATTTTTCCATTGCCAGAGAGACCAGAAATCCTCCCATAAAGAGGAAGATTACATCATTGAAATATGTTGCTGCAACGGCCCGCCCGTCCATAATTCCAAAAAGAGGAAACAGGGCAACAGGTATCAGCGAGGTGACGGCAAGAGGTACAACCTCGGTAATCCAAAGCACAGCCATTAGCATTGCAACTCCCAGGGTGTATGCGACTTTTGGGTTTTCGGGAGCAATATCTGCAAAGAATATTACGTAGATAACTGCAAGGGGGGTAATCACAAAGCTGACCAGCTTTCTGAATTCAAATTGCCGCATAAAGCTCATAGAGTAAGTTTTGTGTGAATTTACACAAAAAAATTACACCGCAAAACGCCAGATAAGTTTAGCCAGAATGGTGGTTCGGGTGAGTTTAAAACTGTTATTGGCGGTGTCGATATGCTGGTTTACCACAAAGTAGAAGAAGCTGCCTATCTTTGGGATCCAGTTTATACGGCCATTAAGAATAACCTCATCGTTTTCGTTGTTCCATTGTGCAAAGACAGAGGTGTTCAATTTTGGGTTAAAGGCATAATTGACCCTTCCTCCAAACTCATTCACCTTAAAATATCCTTCGGGCATATCCAGATTATTTCTGCTCCAGTCTGCGCTCAGACTAAGGTGTCTGTTAATGCTCAGATTCAGATACATCTCCAGGTTCGATCGGCTGCCTGTATAAAAAGTGCCCTTTTCGAACTCGGCACCTGCGTTTATTGCTCTGCCATCGAATGAGTGAAACTCAATACTATATTTGTTGTCGTTATACTGTCCTTTTGGAATCACTACGCTATCTATAAGGTCAAAATCCTCATGTGGATTGTCCTGTTGATACTCGTAATTTACGCCAATATAGTCACCGCTTTGGAAATTTATTCCAAGAGGACGAAACTCGGCAGAGATTGTCTCTGTAAGCCCGGTTTTATCATTTATGTAGTACTGCAATTCGTACACTTTAAAGGAAAATGAGCGGATTAATCCGTCCAATTTTTTAACTCTTGGCCTGTAATCCAACTGAGAGTACAGTCTTTTAAAGTTTGCACGGTTAACAAAGCCCAGTGAGGGCCTGAAATTTTCCTGAATTGTGTTGTATCCTATGTTAAAATTTATTTTGTCGTTAGGGTAGAAGAGGAATACGTGATAGGTTGCGTTATCGTGGTTTTTTGACTCACCATCTTTAATGTTCTCTTGTGTAATGGCGGCAGAAAAACCTGTCATCAGGTTTTTGTTTTTCAGAAATTTAGTGGTGTTATAAGTAAAGTCGGCACCATACATTGCACTATATGAGTTGTTACTGAATTTTTGTGTTGATATAAATCCAATGGATGACTCTTCGAAAATATCCTGCTTTACCCTTATAACTGATGAAAGTGCACTTGATTCTCCTTTAAGCGCTCCTGTTTGCAGAGTCATTATTCCTATGCTGGTTTTGTTTATTTTACCAAACAGCCTTCCTCCTCCGATTACCGGAACAACTGACTCTCCCGAAATTCCAATTCTTCTGCTGTAAAAAAGACGGGCAGAAGAGACATTCATATCAAAGTAACTTTTGCCTTCGAGAAAAAACTGCCTCTTTTCGGGATAATAGATAGAGAATCTGGAGAGATTGACCTCTCTTCTGTCTGATTCTACCTGGGCAAAATCGGTATTTAAAGTAAAATTAAGTTTCATTGTAGGGCTGATGTCGTAATTGACCTCTCCTCCCACCTTATAGGTTGCCTCGGGATTGTCATTCAGCCACTCCACTCCTCCGCTTATGTATGGTAAAATCTCAACTCTCTCTTTTTGTTTTATATTTTCGAGCCCTTCCAGTATACCGCTATGAGCAATGTTATCTATATCTAGCTGACGGGACCATCCTTGCCAGCGAACCTGTTCGTTTTTACGACGGATGTTCCTTTCGAAGTTTACAGCCCAGGTCTGAATCTCTTCATTTTTAAATTTTAATGTAGAGAAAGGAATGGCGAACTCTGCATACCAGCCATTTTGATCACGTGTAACCCTAACATCCCAAACTCCGTTCCAGTCTGTGTTGTTGCCACCTCCATTTCCCAACCAAACATCTGCCATTGCTCCGTTTGGATTGGTAATGAACAGATAGCCGTTACGGTTGTCGTTAAAGGGGCTTATCATTATCTCGATATTGTCGTCACTTCCCCAGTTAAAGTCACGATTCATCTTTTTAGCAGAGATTTTCTCGGGCTGAGAGTCGTAGCACCAGATTCCAAAGTATATGGTGTGTTGGTCGTAGAGTATCGCAACCTTAGTGGTTTCGCTGGGAGTTGACCCTTCCTGTGGCTCCCTTTGGGTGAAGTTGGTTACCGGATGTGCATTTTGCCAGACAGCCTTTCCAAGATCTCCATCTATGCGTATAGGGTTTTCGATCTTAACTGCTTTAATAACATTTGGTCTTAAGGTTGTCACTCCTTTCGTTTCGTTTGTTCCTGCACCGTTTAACTCTGCACCGCTTAATTCTCCTGATGAAATAGATACGGCTGATGTAGAAGCTGATACTGTCATCAAAAAAAGTGTTACCGTTGCCGTAAAAAACAATTTAAAACCGCTGTCTGTTCGTGAATTCATATAGTTTAAAATTTTGCAACCCAAAGATAACAAAATTTTCTCCGCGCCAGTTTGGTGCAACTGTTTAATCCATTGTGTTTTGCAAATAGAACATTTTGAATTTTTGCAAATTTGAAACAAAGTCTGTTTTTCAAGCAGCTAAATAACAAACACATACACCAAACTGGCGCGGAGATTTTTTGTGGTGCGGAGATTTATTTTGTAATTTTGTTAGTGATTATGGAAAATTTAAAGGAGGTAGCATTTTCAGACACCAAACCTCACTACGAGATACTAGACGGGCTGCGGGGTGTGGCAGCATTAACGGTTGTATGGTTTCACATTTTTGAGGCATTCGCAACAAGTCATATAGATCAAAAGATAAATCACGGCTATCTGGCGGTGGATTTCTTCTTTATCCTCTCGGGATTTGTAATGGGTTATGCCTATGACGACCGCTGGAAATCGATGAAAATAAAGGATTTCTTTAAAAGACGACTTATTCGCCTCCACCCGATGGTTGTTTTAGGGGCACTTATCGGAGCTGTCATGTTCTACACTCAGGGGTGCTCAGTATGGGATGTTTCAAAGATATCTGTTGCAATGCTGCTAATAGCCACTCTTCTGAACGCCTTTATGATTCCCGCAACTACCGGAACAGAGATAAGGGGAGTAGGAGAGATGTACCCTCTTAACGGCCCAACCTGGTCGCTCCTCTTCGAGTACATCGGCAATATTTTATACGCCTTTTTCATTCGCAAATTCACTAAGCGGGCACTTGCTGTACTTGTAGCAATTGCCGGTACAGGGCTGGCTCTGTTTGCAATTTTGGGCCCGTATGGAGATTTATGCGTAGGATATTCGCTTACGGGAGACAATATGGTTGGAGGATCTCTGCGTCTGTTATTTTCGTTCTCTGCCGGGCTGTTAATGTCGAGGATTTTTAAACCCGCAAAAATTAAGGGGGCCTTTTGGATTGGAACTATTGCTTTGATTGTTATTTCGGCAATACCGAGGATTGGAGGGGCCGATAATCTTTGGATGAACGGCATTTATGATACTCTGTCGGTTATTGTCGTTTTCCCTCTGCTTGTCTATTTAGGAGCCTCGGGCAAGGTGAAGAGTAAATTTACCGCCCGATTGTGCAAGTTCCTGGGCGATATATCCTACCCACTCTACATGGTGCACTACCCGTTCATCTACCTCTACTATGCATGGGTGAAAAACGAAAATCTCACCTTTGCCGACTCTTTACCCGGTGCAATCGCCCTTTTTGCCGGAAGCATATTACTGGCCTACGCCTCTCTCAAACTGTACGACATTCCGGTTCGCAGATTTTTGTCAAAACGCTAATCTCCGCGCCAGTTTGGTGTATGTGATTGTATTTCAGGCGATCCAAAAAGAGACTTCAGCGAGAATACATTTGGTCTCGTTAAAGTCTCTTTTTCAAGCAGCTAAATAACAGCGAGTTGCACCAAACTGGCGCGGAGATTTATTTTAACTCCACCTCGTCAATTTGGTTGAGGGTGTCGGGATTGTAGACCTTCATGGTGATTTTTGGGCCGTCCACGTAAAAGAGGCAGATGGCATTTTCTACGCTAAATGACCGGGTGTGGCTGCTCCACGGCAAAACCTCCTGCCCATAGTAAGGAGCTCCGGCTGCACCGTTGTTTATCTGGTAGATAGGGCGGGTGACATTCAGCTTTTTATGCGGATAATTTTCTGGGTAGATAGGCATATCTGAGGTTAGTTTGAGCCAGTTGTAGTTATGTTCGTCTCCGGTTAGCATTCCAACCACTTTGGAGCTCCCGTTAATTAAGATGTCCAGAAACTCATCGCGCCTCTGGATAATTCCATTATCTACAGGCTTCCCGGCAATGTAAGGCCTCCTGGTGTTATCTCCTCTGTACCACATATCATCACCACTGTGACCTCCGTTTGGAAAGGCAGGTGTGTGCTGAGTAACAAAGATATGGTCAATGTTTTGGTCCTTCTCTAACTTTGTAATGACCTTACGCAGCCACTCAATCTGATTATCCATAAGATAACCGTGCAGCCCTCCTCCCAATGCAGGATTGCTGTTTACAGACGGAGCAAACCAGTAATCACTGTTGAGGACAACCATGGCAACGTTGCCATATGTGTAATAATAGACATTCTCTTTGTAAGATGGAAAGTCGGTGTTATTAGGATCGGGATCATATTTACTGTTATCCTCTCCTAGTGGGCCATTTTCCGGATTAACAAACTCCTCGGCATAGAGGGCCTCAGCAGAGTGAGTCTCATAAGGGAAAGCGTCTATAAACCCAACCCGACGCCCGTTTTCGTCTGTGAACATATGCCCCAGCAACTCATGATTTCCCATAGTTGTGTAGAATGGCATATAGTGCCAGAAAGGTTCTACAGACTTCTTCCAACTGTAATACTGCAGACGCTGCTCCTCTTTATCACTAAGGTAGCCACCAATCATATCTCCGGTAAACTGAATAAAACTCGCGCCCTTCATATATGCCAGAGCCGCTATCTTTTTCATTATATATGAGTTTGCACCCATAAAGCCTCTCTCCCCTCCGCCTGTAGCCGAACGACTGTCACTCGAGTATCCGAAAACGAATGGCTTTCTGCTCCCTTTGCCCGGAGCAGTATTAAAGCTGTACTTCTGAGAAAGAACTCCGTACTTTACCTTATAGTCATACTTTTTGTCCGGCATAAGCCCCTCTACATTCCATTGATGATAAACAGACTCCTTTTCGCCCTCCAGCATCTTTCCGTTGATCTCCAGGACGGCCTTTACGGGATGAGTTGTTTTAAACCATATAATAGCTGAATTCTCTGTTATTGAGCTTACAAACGGACCTTCTAAAATTGCCGGAGTAACCTCAAACGGGCCGGAGCCTTTGAGAGCAATCTCTCCGTCGAACATCATCACTCCGCGCTCATCGGCCACTCTGTAACCGATGGTCAGGTAGCCATTATCTTTCCAGTCAACAAAATCGTATGGATATTTGAAATCGTCCTTAATATTTATTTCAACCTTCCCGTTTTCTACCCTGACAGCTCTTCTGTAAACAGGAAGTGGGTGAGGAGCTTTACCGTAAGGGATGAGGCCGTATGTTACAGTTCCCTTGAAATCGCCTAAATCTATTATAACCCCGGTCTCTGTGCCGGTTGTTTTTCCAAGGAATTTTTCAATTGAATATGTATTACCTGACTCACGGGCATTGTATTTTTTCCCGTCAACATCCAAAGTGAGTTTGCCATTGAGGTCGTACGAGAGATTCAGGTGAGATGCAGGAATCCGGGGCTGAGTTTCCGGGATTCGGGTTTGCTGTGCCACCAGTAAAGTGGTGCACATTATCGAGATTATTGTAAGTATTTTAGTTTTCATTAGAATTTTGTTTAGTGGGAATTTGTAAAACCCGGTGTTTAACGATGTAATTTACGTAAAAAAATTTCTCAGAGTGAAAGCTTCCAACTCTTGAGGGTAAAAATCAGCATCAGCAGGGTGGCAATCAGAGCCATTGCTGAACCAAAATAGAATGGGGCATTTGAGTTAACGTTATCATAAAGCAGACCTGCAATCAAACTTGCCGGAAGCAATGTAACCCCCAGAACCGCGTGGTAAAGACCGTAACCGGTTCCTTTTAAATCGCTGCTTACAATATCAGAGATTAAAGCTTTCTGACTCCCATCAGTTAACGCACTGTATAAGCCGTATAACATAAACAGCAGGATAAATGCGTTAATGCTGTTTAATCTGCCAAAGAAAAAATATACAATAGAATAAACCAGAAACCCCAAAATGATTAATTTTTCCCGGCCAATTTTATCTGACAGCTTACCAATGGGAATAGCAAGGATAACTGACACTGTGTTGAAGATCATATAAACAAAAGGGATATATGATTTATCTACACCTGTTTCACTTGTCTTCACAAGTAAGAGTGCGTCTGCCGAATTACCCAATGTAAATACAAAAACGATCACCAGGAAGAAATAAAACTTTTTAGGCAACCTTTTTAATGAAATTTTATTTTCCTCATTTTTTTTGTTGTTTTTAGCCTCCTTAATGAATAAAATTATGGTTAAAACACCAAGTATTGCCGGGATCGTTGCCAGTAAAAAAATGTATGAAAAGTCTAAATGAAAGATCGACAACAATAAAAATGCAATCAATGGCCCTGTAATAGCCCCGCTGTTGTCCATTGCCTTTTGGAATCCGAAGGCTTTACCGGCCTCCTTCTTCTCTACAGATCCACTGATAAGACTATCTCTTGGAGCAGCCCTCAACCCCTTTCCAATTCTCTCAAAGAAACGGAAAATGAGTACTTGAACCGGTATCCTGGCAATAGCATAAAGAGGAGTGATAATAGCCGTGATACCATATCCTATTATCATAAATGGCTTGTTTTTCCCTATTTTGTCACTCCAGTATCCAGAGAAGCCTTTAAGAAGAGATGCGGTGCTCTCTGCAATTCCTTCAATTAGTGAGATTGTAGTTTTTGAGGCACCAACAGACAATAAGAAGAGAGGCATAACACTATAAACCATTTTGGTTGAAGTGTCTGTAAAAAAGCTGGTTAGCCCGGTGAAGAAAGCGTTTCGCTCAAGCCCGAATATCTTTCCTTTCCCATTCATATTATTCGTTGGAAAGCAGGTCTTTGTAAAAACTGTTGTTGACGGCCTCCACTGCAGCAGGGTAATCGCTTTCGTTTATCTGGATAGTAACGCACTCTGCGGGGTTAAAGCCGGAGTAAACATTCATAATAGAGGAGGCAGGATTGTCTGAAATTAGCAGGCAGTAAATGTTTGACTCTTCGAGAATACTTTGTATATCTTTTGCTACAAACATATCGTCAACTTGGAGGAGGGTGGTGAGGTTATGATTCATTTTTTAAGTGGCTTAAGATTATTGTCCGAATTTATAGTTTTATAATCTGTTAATGTTATTCTTGTGAGTAATGTTGTGCGGATATGGGAAGATTTCATTTACTGAATTTTCATACACAGTGTACTCATCGCCGAAGATTCTCCTGAGGATAATGGTCTCGCCGTGAATAGAGATTTTAAAACCTATGTACAAAACCAGGGCAATTGACAGTGTTAATCCTGAGTGGAAAATTATTGCCAGGGCTGGGATAATGAACACAATTATAGATGAGTAAATTGGGTTTCTGCAAAGGGCAAAGGGGCCTTTTGTAATTAGAATGCCGGGTTTGAAATTCTTCAGAAAGTAGATTGCGGAGTAAGCCCAGAAAATCAAGCCGATACTTAGCCACAACAGCCCTGCAACTTTAAAAATTACAGAGTCAATAAACGCAAGATCCAGAAACCCGGGATTCTTAAACATCATCACTAAAGAGAGTGCGATGTAGGGAAAACAGATTAGTGCCAATTTTGGGCCGCATCCGAAAAGGGTCATTGAGTTTTGCATTGCATTCATCTTGAGCCTCCTTATATGAGATTAACTTTAAAAGATATCAAATGTATTAAATTATATGCTTGAGCGTATAATTTGGAGCGGTTTCGGCTAATTCTTTATAAGACGTACAGAGAATCCACACTGTTTTAGATGACCGGGCAGCCAGAGCAGGTCTGATGTGGAGTTGTGAATATAGCGGTGACGTGCATAGTCTGAACTATGTTGTGTAGAGGTCCACCAATAGGCGTAACGTCCTATATATTCGAACTCTCCATGGCCCCATCGTACACCCCCGGGAAGGCCGGTAAAGCCGGTGCTGTTGTTGTACTGAGGATTCTTTCCCGGAGTACCTGAGGTGAAGCTGGGTGGCCAGTTTGTTGTAGCGCATAACATTTTAGTTACTGTACTACCAAGCCTTGTTGTGTCTATAAGATATCGGTTTGTGCTGAGATAACTTGCCAGTTTTACCCAATCGTTTTCGGTGGCAACACGCCATCCGGCAGGGGCCAGTTTACCTGTGCTGATAGCAAACCAGTTGTATAGCCTCCCGTAAATTTCTGAGTTGCTCTCCAGATTGTCATAATTGCAATATGCACCACTTTTTGCATACGCCCAATCCTTTGGGACGGTAAGATTTGGAATATTGCTGCCATTATTATACTTGGTAGTTCTAAGATTCTCTACCGTCCATATCTGATCTCCGATTTGTACTGTATTATAGACATTCCCGTCTGCATCAACAATAGTTCCTCCAATTGGATTAGAACCTAACAGAACCTCTTCTTCTTTTTCACATGCTGTAAAAGCAGCAATAAATAATCCTGATATCAGAAAAAAGCGGGCTAAACATTTCATTTTTTTCATATTTGATAAAAGATTGCTGAGACCTTTGTGTAAATAATTCCTTATATTAAATTATCTGAAAAGTTTTAAATAATCGTCAAACAAATATACTCTGCCTCGCTGACTTCCTGTTACCTCTTTTAAAATTTCAAGTTTTTCTAAATCAACAATTAATTTGTATGCCGAAGGCATGGATATTCCTGCTACTTCACTTACTTTTTCTGCATTGATCATTGGATGATTATACAAATAATCTACAATCTTTTTTGCATTTGCTGCTCTGCTACCTAATTTCTGAATGCTTGCTTCAACCTTTTTTTGTAATTGAAGAATATTATCAAATGTTGTTATGCCACTCTTTGAAGTCTCAATTATTCCAACCAAAAAGAATTTAAACCATTGTGAAACATTACTTTTATCTCTTACAAGCATTAAGTTTTCGTAGTATAGCTTTCTGTTTTTTTCAAAAAAATCTGATAGATACAAGATAGGTTTCTTAAGTATTCCTTTGCTTACTAAATATAATGGAATGAGCAATCTGCCAACTCTACCGTTTCCATCAAGGAACGGGTGAATTGTTTCAAATTGATAATGTACAAGCCCAATTTTTAGTAATTCAGGGATATAAATTTCTTTGTTGTGAAGAAACTCCTCGATATCACTCATTAATTCCGGCACAGAAGTATGAACCGGGGGAATAAAAACAGCATCATTTATAGTTGCTCCACCGATCCAATTCTGACTCTTCCTAAACTCACCGGGTTGCTTTAGCTCTCCTCTAACGCCCTGAAGTAGAATGTTATGGGTTTTGCGAATTAATCTAGAAGAGAATGGAAGTTTCTCTAGTTCGTTTACAGCCCATTCCATTGCTTTTGCATAATTCCGGACTTCCTCCCAGTCATCTCTTTTATCCAGAGGAACATCTTCTTTTTCTAACAAAGCCTCTTCGATATTAGTTTGAGTTCCTTCAATTTTGCTACTTTGAGTGGCTTCTTTAAGTACGTGCATCCTAATAAAGAGATCGATATTAGGAATATACTTTGAGTACATATCTAATCTGCCTAATTCTCTATCCGCCTGACTCAGAAGCTCTAAAACCTCCATATTGTCAATTTGCAGTTGTTTATTGATTAATGAAGGTTGAAAACTCTTGTAGTATCCTTGACTTATGTACTGTCCAGATTTATATTGCTTCATTTGAAATAATTTTAAACAAAGATAATCGCTATTTAAGAAAATGCAAAATAACTTAAATAGAAATGGTCGTTGTTTAAGTTTTTAATGAACTTTATAATTTTATCTCAATTTCATACATTACACTGAACTGACAAGTTATAACTCCTTTTTCAGGTAGATCATATCTACGAGCTGTATGTCGCCTTCGAACATGGGGTGGGGGTAGTTGTCTGTGAAGAAGTTTTTAATGCGATGGGACTCTTTAAATCCGAAGTTTTCGTAAAAGGCGAGGATTGATGGTACTTCGCCTGTACCAACGAGCATGTATTTATACTTGTTTTCGTAAAGCTCTGATAAATGTTTTATTAATGCAGATCCGTAGCCTTTGCCCTGATATTGGGGGTATGTTGCTATGTTTTTGAGTTCGCAGGTTTGGTTGTCTATAGGGGCAACTACGCAGACGCTTTTTAAATCGCCGTCATACAGGGCAAACAGATCTCCCTTATGCAGGTATTTGTCAATCATCTCCTCTGACTCATCTGCAAGGAGGAGGAGGTCGAGGTATTGTTTTTTGTTGGAGTGGATTTGCTGGATGATCATAGGTGGTTATTCTGTTTTTATCTGAGGTTTTGCAAAGTTATGAGATTACAGCCTTTACTCTGGTAATATTGAAGCATTTCGTCAATTTTTCTCTTATCATAACTTGTAATGCAGTCTTTCAGGACATTAACCTTATAGTTTGCCTTAGTCATATTGAAGCAGGTCGATTTGACACAGGCAACTGCATCTGCTCCTGTTATATAGAATTCATCAATTTTGTTTTTGGTTATGAAATCTGCGAACTCCTCACTGGTTAATGCGTTTCCTTTGGTTTTTGTGAAGATATTTTTTGATACGATTTTCATATCCGGAACCAATTCTGCTCCGCGTGTATTGGGTTTAAAGGTTCTTGTGCCGTCTGACAGATTTTCGTGCCTTATGTAAACTACGGGAATATCATTACTTACCGCCCAATCTATTGCGCTATTTATATTGCCGATAATCTCTTTGTAATTCTTTGTGATGTCGTTTTGGATGTCGATTACTACTAGTGATTTGGTCATAGGGTTAAAAGGATTTAATTTTGTTTTGCATGAGTTCGGCAAGGGTTGTTGTGAAAGGAATGGCTGAGGCTCTGTCTGAGGAGTAGTTTTTCAGCTTTTTGAAATTCCATTTTACATTTTCAAACTCTTTATCGGTAACAGGCTCAATTGTAAAAATCAGGTAGTAGTCATGATTAGGAGATGGATAGCCTTTTTTAATCAAATCTTGCTTTGAAAAGACTCTTGGTCCTCTGCTCACTATTCTCCAGAGATCACCTGATTCAGAATCTCCAGTTGTGTGCAAAAGCAAGTATTTAGAGCTAACCGTCTCTTTATCAAACATCAGCGAGCCGGATTCTGTGCCCATTCTGAAATTATAGAGCCCTGTTTTAATAATCCACTTATGTTGTTCAGGTGATTTATAGTATCCTACCAGTACCAAGGTTTCGTCAGGGATAAGGTCTCTGTTACTGTTGTATGGTTCCGGCATTAACTCTTTGACAATATTGTCAGGCTCCGGAGGTGTTTTGTAAATATCAAATGTTCTGTAGGCAATCTTCTCTCTCTGTGATGCGCGGTTTAAGAAGTGATCAATAATTTCCAGGATAAACGCTTTTAGTTCATCAACTCCGTTTTCTGTTTTAGATGGCCTTACAGGGAAAGCTCCAAGCCCCGGAATAATTTCATGAAACCCTCTCTGTTTAAAAGGTGTATCGCCGGGATATAGCACGTAAGCCCCTCCGGTTCTTCTGATTGCATCCTTGTATGCGTGCATTTTCAAAAGATCTGCGTTCTTATAAACACCCTTGCGGTTTTCGGTCTTTTCGCTATCCAGTTCATTATCTGAGTTACTTTGAAGGAAATCTGCCATATTGGCTATTTTGTATTTTGCATCAAAATGAACATGTACAATAAGCTCTTGCTCTTCAGCCTCATCATCTGAAATTCCAAGAGGCCAGAATGAGAGGGTATAGTCGGGCCTTAGCGTTGTTGTCCAGCTTCCTGATTCGGGATATGGTTTCATCCCGCTGAAAGGTCGGTTATAATTGAAGCGTACATTTAGTTTTCTGATTCCGGAGTCATAAATTCCGCTTAGGGCAGTGAATTTTCCCTGCTTAATCTGCAGGTTTAATCCGTCAGGAGTTTCTGCAATTAAATCTGAAATGTCTTTTGGTTCTATATTAAAGATAGATTGGAACAGGTCAAGCAGCTTGAAGAAGAGCCAGTATTCATAAAGTGTGGCAATGTCTTTTTTCCCTCCGCTGTAAATATCTTCACCGCCTTTCCATATTAATCTGGCAGCCAGATCAAACATTAGCCAGACTCTGAGCACCTCCCTGTAACCCTCTTTCCGCTGTAAAACAGGACTGTTGAGTTTTAAGGTTGTTGGCCGGGATATATCTTTAAAAAGGGTATGGTTAAGATAGTTTTCGAGTTCACGAATAGTTAACTCAGACTCTTTTTCCATTTTCTTATGCCCGAACTCTTTTGCCTTGTGATTTATATCAGTGCAAAATTTCAGAAAGTTTTCCAGCGCATGTTTTATGAATCGGTTTTCGGGTGTGTCAACAGAATCTGCTTTTCTTATTGTGGTAATTCGCTCGGGCAGTGTCTCAATCCCGTAATTTCTCAGGAAATGTGTCTCAGGTAATCTGCTTCTGCTACCGCCTTTCAGAATCTCTTTTATGTTGGTGTTTGAGAAACGCCTGGCGTTACGAATGTCCTTTTCTTCACTAGTGCTTTTCCATCTGGTTACAGGACTGGTAACAATTCGGTGTACTGCTTCTGCAAACTCAGATGTATGCAGAATTGATTTTATGAATATAAATTTCTGATAAAGCGACTGACTGTCTCTGGTGTAGTCGGCTTCAAAACTGTGAGTTACGGGAGAGCTGGCCTGTAAAAGCAAATCGGTGCACTTTTCGGTAATCAGTTCAAGCATGTCCCGGTAATCGTCACGATATCCGCTTTTTACAGACTGAACTTCAAGTTCAATTTTGCCACGTTCCTGATTGGTTCCTTTCTCAAGCAGAGGGATTGAAAGAGTGCCTACAAAAATATTTGGAGAAATTACCCCAACATGTGTAATGCGTCTGTGCTGCTGTATGATATTCTCTCCAACATCTCCCAATACATAATGAACGTCGCTTAACTCATAATCGTAAAAACAGCCCTCTTTCAGCTGATATCTGGCTTCGTTGTGTTCAGCAGCCTCTGTTCCTGCATCATATAAGGAATCAGGCATACGGGCATCAATATAAAGCCGTAACCCTTCCTGAATTGAGTCAAGGTAAATCTTTATCTTTGAAAGAGATTCCATCTATGCCTCTGCAAAACTAGCAAACCCATTATCATTAGCCCCACGATACATCCGGGAAATTTTCTCAAGTGACAGCGGATATTTCACCTCTTTTGCACCGAAGTCAAAGTCTGTCTTGCTAAAAACAGTTTTAACAATATCTATATCTTCACTTAAGCAGAATTTTCCCAAAGTTTCCAGAACCGGACAGAGCTTTCTCCGTGAGCCGTGAAGTTTGGGTAAAAGCTTCTGGATAATGGCAATATCAATCTTATAATTAATTGTCAGACTGTTGTCCAGGGATGTCAGGTTATTAATCAGACGTAATATTTCCGTAGCACTTCTGTACCCGAATTCTGCACCGGATTTTTTTAGTTCTCCAAAGAACTTAACCAGCTCATCTTTTATCTGGGCTACATCTTCTGTCTCCTCAAACCTGCTGGCTGCCATTTCAAGAAAACTTTCAGCCATTCCTTTGCCCATGCCATTAAGAGCATCTATGTCAATTTCTTTTATATTACCCAGAAAGCTCTCCATCTCCTCTTTTGTAACACGAAACTCAATTGTGTTCGCTCTGTCAAGTACCTTAGGGCTGAACATGTAGGTGGTTTCGTCAATGTTTACAGTGCCAATTATGAAAAAATTGGAAGGAACTTTCAGTTTTGCCGGAACGCCATTTTCTACTGTGCCTTTTGAGTAGAGTTGGATCTCTTTCTTAGACTCCATTACGCTCAGAAAATCTGCAAAATAACGTTCTACATGACTTAAATTCATTTCGTCCAGAATCAGAAAGTGTGGCAGATGGGGCCTGTTGTTAGCTTGTATGATTAATTCCAGAGCTCCGTTATCAGGTTTAACATACTCTTTTGGATTAAGTGCATTTGGGTAACCCAGTAGTGGCTCCCGATTGGTCCAGTCGGCACCCACGGGAATAATCTGGTATTGGTTTTCGTCCTGGCAGATCCACTGTGCAAATGCCTGCGCCAGCTTTGTTTTTCCTGAACCGGAAAGGCCTGTGAGAATTACGAAAGGTTTGGTTAGGAGGGAGGCGCAAAAGCGATTACAAAATGATTTTTCAATGAAATATCCTGCTTTTGAGGCTGAATTATAGAATGTTGTGTGGCTAAAGGTCTCTTCTTGTGGAGCAGTCGTGCTTTTAATTTCGCTTGAGTTTGCCTTGTATAGTGAAATCATATCACTTAAATCTTTGTTTATTTCTTCTTCTACAAGATTTTGGGTTGTGTCATAACTCTTAAAAACGAATGAGCTGCCATATCTTATAGGTTCCCCCAAACCGTTTTCTGAAAAATATTGCTTAATTGTTTTAACATCTGATATATTCCATTTTCTACCTGGCGGATTTGTTTCGCTTATACCAAAAGCAAGGATCAATAGATTTTTTTCCTTGTAAAAAAGATAGACTGGATATATTCCATTCTGAACTTTGTCCACACTATTTAGGAATGCGATCCATGGGACTTTTGCTTGATTTCCTTGTCCGAAGCCTACTTTGACTGAAAGTTCTTGGAAATTTTTTAGATAATCTGATGTACCTAATTCAGCGGTTTTAGCTTGTGAAAGGAACTTTTTGAGTTCGGGGAAGTAGTTCATGGTGTTGGTTCTTTAATATTTACATTTTTTATCTTTCATCAATCGAATATTCTATCTTTTCCAAGCATATCATTAATATTTTCAATATGCTGTTTTTGAGCACTCATATTTTCTCCATTCAATACAGATTTCTTCAATACTTCAATAATATCAGATTTGTTTTTATAATAGATTGGTTCACTTACTTTTTCAATAGTTTTCATTACATCCAATACTCTTCTGGGTTTTGCTAGATATGTCCCTTTGGGAATAAAATTTACGTCCTTCAGCAAGCAGTTCCCATAAAACACTACAATTGAGTAAAATGGCAAATTTGAGAATTGTGAATTTTGTTTTTTTAATTCTTGAATATGCTTGCTGTTTTGCATTATAGGGTTGTAAAAGGGGTATTTACTTTTTCCATATGCTAAAACTTTTGTCCATTGAGAGTGATTCCCACTCCCATAGATCCACCCACTGAAATCTTTAACTTCAAACACCATAACTCCCACTGACGTTAAAACAACCAAGTCTATCTGAGAGAACTCACCATTTTGTTTTTCTACATAAAGGTCATGAAATATGTTTTCTGAAGAGATTCCGTGTTTTAAAAGTTTTAGAACCAAATCTCTTTCTGATCTGGTGCCTCTAGATGAACTTGTAACCGTTTTTAGCAACCTATGGTTTCTTATTTTAACAAATAAGAAGATGAACATAAATAATAAAGCAGCTCCAATAAGTATCCACAAAACTTTCTGTAATATCATAATTATATTCTTTTCGGAAAGTCCATTTGGCCAAACGGTAATTATTAATAGGAGTAGTAAAATTCCTAAAATATTCTTTTTGTTTAAAGCTCTCCGGGTCATTTTCTATGTTCGTTTATGCTATACGAGATTAAGCATTATTAGTTAAAAAGCATCATCTAAATTTTTTGCGTTTAAAATCTTTTCCAATACCGTGTATCTAGAATTTTGTAATGCTTTTGCTTTGCCGTTTGGCACCAATTTAACGGGATTGGATATTTTCTTTGCTTTATCCTTAAAGTAAACAACATATTTGTTTGAATCTTGCCAACGTTCGATTTTATCAACTAAAGCGTAATATGTAATAGCAGATTCTGGCGCAACTTGGTATGCTGCAATATATTTGATTTTGTCTATCATGCTAGAGTGTATCCGAATAGCATACCACCGATCTTCCCCAATAAACACATTATTAAAACCTTCTTCTTGTGCAGGTATAACAATGGTGTCAACTAATTCAAAATCCGTTTTTGGAACTAATTTATCAGCTTTGTCATCTTTATATTGAATAAAGTCAGATAAGAATGGTTCGAAATAAAACGCCTTTTCTCCATTTTCTGATTTGTATCTTTCGAGAACAAGTATTTCGATTGGAAATTTAAACTTCTCCTTTAAAGCCTTTTCTAAATCCTCATCAAGTTGGTCAATAACTACAATTATATTTATGTCACTTTGATTAAGGGAGTATAGTAATTTATCTAGGAAGTAGTCGATGTTTTGAAATTTATAAGTAATAATATAATCTTCAAGTATAGCCTTGTAACTCGAATTTGATAAAATTGCATCTCTTAAGAATCCCTTAATCTTTTGCTTAGAAGTTTCAAAGCTTAATGAAAACTCTAATAGCTGAACAGCAATATGTTTTAATCCATGAATTGCGAGCTCATTTTCTACAATAAAAATTTTAGGATTTGTAGAACTTGATAAATCAATCAAATAGCCATCAGGAACATTTCGAGTTTTCCCTTGCACTCCAATTTTCTTTTTAAAGTCAAAATATAATCTGTTATTCCCAAAGATTTGATGTCTTAATTCCCAAACATCTTTTTCAAGTTTTTCTTCTGTTTCGTAAGGTTCGAGCTGGTAAGAACTTTTATTTATGTATATCATTGTAGTGTTGTTTTATTTTTGCTCTTTAACGTATCAGCGCAATTTTTTGCCGCGTGGTTGACTGTCATAAAGAAGTGAAGACAGTCAAATCGAAAGCGCGGGAGCATGCTGAAATAGACTTTATAAATTAAAAGCAACCGCATGCATTTTAGCGTATGTTGGGCATTGTGTTTATACAAATTTAATATTCTTAAGAGGTATTGGATGGCCAATATATTCGATCAAATCTACAACTGCATCATGTACATCTTCTAAATAATCAAATGAAGTCGCAATTTTAAGTAAAAGGTAAAATTCAATTTCAGTATTATTTACTTTTAATTCTCTTTTCTCTTTTTTTCCAATATAACCTCTTATGTCAAATTTATGTTCTTCATAATCAAAAGTTACAGAAACACTGTCGTATAAATATCTTTCACTTTGGTCTTTCTTAGAATTATCTGTTATAGAAAAATCCCATAATGTTTTTAGCTTGTTATCTGTTGCGAAAATAAAAAGTTCAGCCAATTCAATTGCATCAGAAACTGCTTCATTTGTAGGTTCTTTATAAGAGTGCTCTAACTTATTCCTTAAATTCCTCGATTTTGCAATTATTTCAGCAGGTGCGAAATTCATTGCTTGTAAAAATTTTAATCGAATAGGCAAATCCTTTTTTTTGGAGAAGTCTTTGAAATTTCTATAAATTTCTCAATTACTGGAGGAAAATCATTAGGGTCTAAACCCAGTGAAGAAAAAATCTTATCTGTTTGACAGTCAATCGCACGTTTTGCATTTGTTAGAGCGTTAATATTTCCTCGTTTGTCTCTTGCTTTAAAATCATTTTTACTAAAGCTAAGAAAATCTTTGGGCATTATTTCATAATCAAAATCTAATACAGAACCAGTATTACTCTTAATTAAACATTGAGAGAAATCAATTTTCACTTCTTTTAATATGTCGAGTATTGTCATTTTTTAGTATTATCTCTTACGTTCAACGGTCGGCGGTATGCGCCGTAGGGGATTTCGGAGCTGCGTCTGTATCACCCATTACGAACCTTGATGCGAGCTGAAACGCTTGATATACCACTAAAACCCCTATGGCGTATGACCGCTTGTTAGGCACTGGCGGTTTTTGTTTATTTATCTCATTATCAGTTAAATTTGCTGCACTGTCTCTCTGACTGGCGTTGGGGCGGGACGGGCTGAAAGGCTCTTGCCACAAATTTGGTTTGTAGCGTTGGCTCGTGCGTTTGTGGCATGTGCCTTGCAGCGAAGGGACGGTGCGTGTAGGGTTTACTGTCATTTAATCTCGTAAATCGATAAACCTTCTATATCCAAGCGCTCATAATCATTTTTACTAATAATGTTAGTAATCATATTTTCAATATACAAGCAATCTTTATATTCAAAATCATATAACTTATAAATCATAATGTTTAGAATTTCCTCATTTTTTGAAGAATCTATATTACTAAATTTTAAGTCCATAATTTTATTAACATAGTCAACAATGATTTTTTTATTACTATCTAAAGTATCTGGAATTCTTAATTTTAATAAATGCAAAATTTTTGTCTCAACAAATGTATCACCAAGCCTTGGTGCAGCGAATCGACGAATAAAATAAAGAGCAACTTTTGAATTAATAAAAGCAAGAATGTACTTTAAATTGAACTCTGTATTTTTACTATAATCGATATATTGAAGTGAAAAGAAATTATTTGATGCATAAAATTCAGTATCGTAAAATGCTTTAAAAGGATTACCCGTGCGAGTTATGTATATTTTAGGGTATTTAAATATATTCTCATCACGTAAAGATGCATACTGACCAACTTCTCTATCAATTATATCTGCTCTATAATCAACCCACCAACCAGAACTCTTTGAGTAAAATGAATTTATATTATCACCAGCACCTCCACCATAATATAATGGCTTACAGTATTTATTTATTTTTGATTCATGAAACAATAATTCTCTACAATTACCAGTGTGTATGCCTTCATGACATTGCAAATAAGTATTAATTGGTTTAAATACTTTTATTTTATTTAAAATGTGAAAATCATTTGATTCTAAAAGCAAATTATAGGCATAATCAAACTCGTCAGTTATTACAATATCTTTGGATATTAGTTTAGCATGTTTTATAATTGAATCGCTATTATTGTCATAAATATGAAGATTTGTATTTAAGTCTGAAAATTTAGAATTGGAAACTACAATAACTGATACATCATGGGTCACGTAAACAAATGGTTTATGTTTATCAGGCATAGAAGTATTTTGATACCAATTACAAATCTTTAGCCCAGGTAAAATTAGCTGTCTTGTTTTCTTATAATCCTTTATTAAAATACTATCCGGCAAAACATAAGTTAATACTGTACCTTGAATTTTAAAACCTAAACCTACAAAATATGAAAAAGAATTTGGAGTTGAAGAATCAATTTCAGGATAAATAGCTTTTAGTAAGATTTTTTCATCTTTTGTGAGTTCAGAACCCCATGGTGGATTGCCTATTACAATATCAAATTTATCAGTAACACCAAACATCCATTTTGAGTCAAACCAAGGGGTTACTTCATCTGAAAAAGGTTTCCATGAAGATAAAAGGCTTAACCTACTATTTGGATTACTAAGAACTTCCTTATTTTGAGAAATAAATTTGTATAAACGTTTTTGTAAATCTTCAAATTGTTTTTTTATAAATGGTTTTTCGTCATTAGATGCCGTAAAATATTTATTTCTAATTTCTTCTAATTCTTGAACAATTTCAGTATCCCCAAACATCTTTTCAAAACTGTCAGGTGTTGGCAGTGGAATTAGAGTATTCGCACAGACAAACTTAAATTCAAGGTTAGGAAGTGGTTCAATTCCACGGTTAGGTTGTTCTTCCTGTATAACCTCGTCAACTATGAGTGACAGAAAAAATCGTAGGCGAGAAATATCAGCAGCAATTGGTTGTATATCCACACCATAAATTGAACGTTGAATTACATTTAATTTACGGGCATAATCGTCAAAATCAACATCATCCAATACTTTCGCAGCCTCCAATTTACGTTTTATTAAATCACGTTTAATTGGGTCGGTAATTTCATTTAAAATTTGTTGTACAGAAGTTTCCGCTCCATGGTCAACCTTTTGTAGAATAAGTATCATTTTTTGAAGCACACCCATTGGAAAAGCACCCGAACCACAAGCAGGGTCAAGTACCTTTATATTGTTTAATGCATCTAATACAACTTTTTCTTCAATAGCTGTTAACTCTGAAGTTTCAACACTATAGTTAAGTAATGTTTCAATCTGTGATTCTTGTAAATGTGTTTTGGTTATAAGATATTGTTTCAAACTTTGGTCAACCATGTATTCAACTATATCCCTAGGAGTATAATAACTACCCGTAGATTTCCTTGCCGACTCATCAGTTTCAGGGTTTATTTCAGCCAAAAGATTTTCGAAGATACGGCCCAACATTTCGGGGTCAACGCTCAGGTCAATGTCAATACTTGTGTTTTCGTCAATCGTAAAATTATAGATTTCGAGTATGGTAAGGAACTCACGCCACCATTCATCAGGTATTTTTAATGCGTTATTGGGTACGCTCTTTACATAATAATCATCGAGGTGTGGCTCAAATAAGCCCCCATTAAGGAATGGGATTGAACGAAACGGTTCTTTTTGGTATTCGGGTTTTCGTTTGTCAATAGCTGTGTTCAGCACTTCAAAAAATAGGGGTTCAACCCTTGCATGGTAAAAATTAGTTGTAAAACTTGCTTCAAAACCCGAAAGCACATCGTTACTAATTAGTGGAATGCCTTTATCGGATTTCTTCTTTTTAAGGAACCAACAAAACACTGTGCGCCCAATTAACCGAACAGCAAATTCTTTGAATTTTTGGTCATCAGTAGCACACACCGAAGGTAAAGCCAATGACCGCTGATATTCAATTGTACGGTTTCCCTTTTTGCGTTTACCACCAACAAGTTTCGAGAACATTTCCGCAATTTGGCCATAAAACTCTTTGTTTACCACTTCAACCGAAAAGCGTTTTTTAAGGTCGGTAATATCTGTAATTCGACCTTGCCCGACTAAGTATTGTTCGGGAGTATGAGTTTTGGCATCTTCGCCCAAAACAAACGAATAACGCCGTGGATTAGAATATTCCTTTAAAACTTTAACTCCACGGGCATCTAATTTAGGGTCAATAGTAACCAACGAAAGACGATAGTTTGACGGATTATCAGGGACAAAAAATATCAATGCATTATTTTCGCTGAAACGCGATACAAGTTTAAAAGCATCGCGCGATAAACCCACACGGGCATCTTTTTCATATGTATGGCGGATTTCGTAAACATTCAGGTCTAACGACCGACTTTTGCCCAGAAAGGTTATTTCTTTGAAATAATTCGATTTAAAATCGGGAACAATGCTTTCGATATTTAACTTTAAGTCTTCGGGTAAAAGCTTATCCCTAAAGAATTCTGTAAAACTTGTGCGGTTGTATGTAGCCTTAAAATCCATAATATTAAATAAGTTCTTCTGAAATAATCAGGGTTTCTTCGCCTTCATCAACCGATGCGGCTTTGGTTAAAATAATAGTTAAATAGCGTTGCGATATTTCAGCAGTCAATTTTTCAAAATCCGAAACTTTCAACTGGTTAATAAACCGCATGTAATGGCGGGGTAAAGCATCGAGTTCAATAACCGAAAGTAAATCTTTAAGATAATCAATTTGCGAAAAACGGTTTTCTTTTATTACCAATTCAATCTTGTCTTTAATTTCACGTTTTAGTTTTTCGCTTTGGAAATGGGTTTTGTTTTTAAACAAGTTGGCTTTAATATGCTCGTATATTGCCTCGTAGGTATCTGAAACTTTTTGGGGTTCTTCTGTAATTTGGGCGTCAAAAAGTTTTAACGCCAAAGGCGGGGCAACTGGGATTTCTTCGGTTGGTGAAATACCCAAACGAAAAACAAAATTGTTGCCTTTCTTACCAAAAACCAGTACACCTTTGTTTTCCTTCTTAACAGAACGGCGGATGCGACTGCGGACAGGGATTTTCAGGGCTTTTTGGAATGCTTCGGAATTAGCACTTTGCAAACTGTTGTATAAATTCAAATAAGGGTTTTCCCACGAGCGTTCTTCGCTTTTTGCAATTTCCTTTTCGTACTGCTCTTTAAAAAACGATTTCAGTTCCTCGTCTTTTGTAAGTATGCGTGTATCTTCTCCCAATAAGGCTTGAATCATAGCGATTTTGAGGGTCGAAATTTCCCTTGTCCTTGTTTCGTTTTCGCCAGTTTCGGTAGGAAAATAGTTATAAATGTATAATTGGTCGAAAACCTTTTTATTTATTCGATTTATACGCCCTACACGCTGTATTACACGGGTCGGATTGTAAGGAATATCGTAATTAAAGATTGTACCTGCCCGGTGCAAGTTGTAACCTTCCGAAATAGCATCAGTGGCAATTAAAACATCGTAATCGTTTAACTGGTTTTCACCATTTACACCTGCATCAAAATTTTTGCGGATAATTTCTTTATTGCCTTGTGTAGCATCTGCCGATGTATATTTTAACACCCGCAAATCGTTTTTAAGGTTTTCAAACAAATAATTCACAGTGTCTGAAAACTCAGAAAAAACAATGATTTTACGTTTGGGCTCTACTTTAATTTTTTGTTTTAAGATTTTACGGAATGATTCTAGTTTCGGGTCGTTCTCAATTCCATTTTCAAACCAGCGTTTATGAATATCCTCTAAAAGTTTTATATCCTTTTCAAGGTCTTGTTTAAAAGCAACTTTAATATCGTTAACCTCAATTTCAAAAAGTCCTTTTGTTTTTAGGTTTTGCAAAAGGTCGTCAAAATCAAGTTCGTTTAATTCATTTGAAATATTGTCGTTCTCTGAATTATAATAATCATCTATAAATGGGATGTTTCCTTTCTTGAAAATAGGAACAGTACCTCGTACATTATACCAGTTTAAAATGTTTTTTGATGAAGCAATCATATATTCAAGTGTACTTTTAAAAGCAAACACCGAACTTTCAAAGCGCCTTACCAACAAATGGCGCATAAATTTTGAAATGTTATTTTGCGATTCTTTGAATAAGTTAATATCGCCAAAAACATCTTCAATTTTCTTTTCGTACTTTTTGAAGTCTTTTAAGTAAGTAACAGGTTTATATCGTGTACCTTTAAAACAAGCAGTTTCGTCATCCGATGAAATTTTCTCAAGGGTATCAATATAAAGCTGTTCAATCTTCCCTAATTCATACTCCAATATTTCTGGAGGATTTACCTCTGGGAAGTCAATACCTTGCAAGGTTATATCTTTGTTATAATCGTCAATTTCCCTCAAATCGAGCCTTGACCTTCTAATAACCAAAGGCGAAATAATATCACGTATCTGACGGGCAATGCTTTCCAATTCTTCTTTAATTTCTGTAGCCGATTTGGTTTTTTCCTTTTGAGATTTTACAAGGGCTTTATAGGCAACAATTAATTTTTTAAATTCTTCGCTTAGGTTTATTACTGTTTTTAATGTTGATTTTGCAGGAATCTGAAAAAGCTTTACCATTGAGAAAATATCCTGCGGACGGTTATTGAATGGTGTTGCAGTTAGCAACACAACTTTGTTGCCTTGGCAAAGCTTGTGCAAATCAGCATAATCCTGCGTAAACTCATTACGGTATTTATGAGCTTCATCAATTATTATGAGCTTTTCCTCACCGTTAAAAGTTTCGTTGTAATAATCAAGGGCTTTGTTTATTGAGCCACTACTGAATACTTTTGCATTAAAATCAAAATAATCACGGTATTCATCATCCCATTGCTTGACTAAGTGCGGTGGTGCAATAATTATGGTTTTCAAACCCATGTTATGAGCAACAGTAGAAGCAATAATACTTTTACCTAAACCTACCACATCTGCTACAATAACACCATTATGGGCTTCGATAATATGCAATGCTTCTTTAATAGCATCTGTTTGATATTTAAGGTTTAAAAACTTATTTTTCGTAATTTCGAAAGGGAGTTTTACGTTCCTGTCAAATTCAATTGAAAAATACTCGTGTAAAACCCGAATAAAAATATAGTAAGGTTTATAAAGTTTTTCGAACCAAATTTTATCAATAATTTCTATCTCAAATTCCTCAATATGGTTTTTGTCGGCAATTACAACGGCATTCGTCCATAAATCGTCAAAAATCCTTTTACCTTCTTCATAATCCGATTTTGTACGAAGGATAACGTTTAATTCGTATTGATGCCTTAGTCCCGAAGCCGTTAAATTGCTGGAACCAGTTATCAATGTACCAGGATAAGTCCCGTTTTCGCTAAACTCTTTTTTGCGCTCAAACAAATACAGTTTTGCATGGTTAGGTTTTAAGGTCTTTCTTATCTCAAGACTTCCGTCTTTAATCTTTTCAACGAAAATCTTGAAAGCTTCCTGTTTTTTTGTTGAATCAAAAAAATCTGTTTCATTGAATAACTGGACAAATGAGTTGTTGAATTTATCCCTAATTTGTCCCCGTGAAAGGTTGTCTTCGTTTAGTAATTCAACTTCTTTTACTTTGTTAATTATATCTTTCTCAATATCAAGCCCAACAAGTATTTTAGCTTCTTTGTTATCAAGGTGGTTGTAAATCTCCTCAAAGCCAGAAAAATAAAAAAATCCAACAAGAAAATACAACTTATCAGAATGAGGAAAAATCCCGTCCATTACCTCTGAAAGTAGTTGTTTCTCGTTAGTTATAAAGTGTTCTGCCATTTTAAATTTAAAATCAATTTAGAAATCCTAAAAGTAGTAATAAGCTGTCAATTAACGACGGTGCGAAGGGAAAAAAGCATGTGTGTGGCTGCGAAGGGACGGTTGCAGGGAAGGGCAGCCACACTCTTGCTTTTGTGGGTGGGCTGTTTCCTTTTTTGTTTTTTGTCTTTATGCAGCAAATTTTCCATTGTTGTCGGGTTTTCTCCGCTTGTGCCTAACGGTTCGGGTATTGCCGCAGTGGGGGATTTTCAGCACCAAAGTTCAATAGATGTACTACCGTTTGTTTAAGCACAAAAGTTTCATAGAAGCACTTTACCCCCCATTGCGGCAATACCTTGTTAGCGGCTGTATTTTTATCAAAGTTCAATTGTCCGTTCTATGTTTATTTGTTCTAAAAATGTTTCATCGTGCGACACAACAATGATTGTCCCTTGGTATTCATTTATTGCTGCTGTCAGTATTTCAACATTCTGTATGTCTAAATTATTTGTTGGCTCGTCAAAAATAATAATATCTGGTGACTTACTGTTAATCGTCAAGCAACAAAGTAACAAACGCATTCTTTCGCCACCACTCAAAGCACTACAAGATTTGTCCCAATCATTTTTTGTAAACAAAAAGCGGTTGAGCCGGATTTTGATTTCGTGTTCTTGTAATGCAGAAACATTGAATTGTTCGGCTTGTTCGTAAACTTTTAGTTTGTTGTCAAGCAAAGAATAGTCTTGGTCAATGTAAACCGCTTTGTTGTCTGCTCGGTAAATTGTTCCTGCTTGCGGTTTAATGTCGCCCAAGATGAGTTTTATCAAAGTAGTTTTTCCCGAACCATTTGTACCTTTCAATGCGATTCGTTCGCCACTTGTAATTTGAAAGTTCAGATTGTCTTTCCAAAGCGGTTGTTTGTGGTAAGCATAATTGATATCTGTTGCCGTAAACAAAACTTTTCCTTTGTGTAATGCTGAATTGTCAAAACCAAACTTCATTTTGTCAATGTCAGGCAACGAAGAACGAAGTTCTTGTAAGTCTTGCGAAATGCCCCCGATTTTTTCTGCGTGAACACTTTTCATTTTTGATGTGCTGTTTTCTGCATTGTTTCGCAAAGTGTTCAACATTATTCGGGCAACGCCCGCTTTTTCTTGTTTGCCTCTTCCACGACTGTCTAATTTTTGCTGTCGTTCCAATGTTTCCCGTTCTTTTTCTTTGGCTTTTCGCAGTTCTTTTTCTTTGCTTTGAATGTCTTGACTTAAAGCGTTGTTTTCAATTTGTTTTTGCTCTTTGTAAAAGTCGTAATTACCGCCATAAACTTTAACTCCGTGTTTACTTAATTCGCAAATTGTGTCCAACAAGTTTAGTAATTTTCTGTCGTGGCTTACAACAATCAATGTGCTTTTTGTGGACTTAATGAAGCTATACAAAAGTTGTCTGCCCGAAACGTCTAAATGATTGCTTGGCTCGTCCAACAAAACCAATTCGGGTTGATGAATGGAAATTCCCGCCAAAAAAACTTTTGTTTTTTGTCCTCCGCTTAACGTTTCCATTTTTTGCGATAAGTCTAAGCCGTCCAATTGCCAAAAGTTCAGTGCCTCTTTGCAACGGTCTTCTATTGTCCAATCGTCATTCAGCAAATTGAAATTTTCCTCGCTTGTGTTTCCGTTCAAGATGTCTTTCAAAGCGTTCAATTTGCCTTCAATTCGCAACGCTTGTGCTATTGTCAAATGATTGAATTGTCCGAAAATTTGCGGAACATAATACGGCTCTGCGTCAATGTTTATTTGTCCGCTTGAAGGTTGAAGTTCGCTTGCAATAATTTTGAGCAAGGTAGATTTCCCTACTCCGTTGTTGCCTATTAAAGCTGTCTTTTCGTGATTGTTTACTGTCAGATTGATGTCGCTAAACAGTAAATCTTTGCTTGGGTGTGTATATGAAATGTTTTGTAAAATCAACATAATTTCTTTCGTTAAAGATGAAACAATACAGCAACCGCTTTGCGGTTGTTGTTCTGATATGTCTGAAAGAAATTATTTTTTACATTCTGTCTTTACTTAATTTTTTGTGTCTGCAAATATATGAACTTTCTGTTTAGCACGGTCGGTTGTAATATAGCCGCTAACTTGTTTATATGTGTACAAAAGTTAGGGTTAGCCATTGAAATATTGCTGGCTAACCAAACCTTTGTGGGGGTTTATCTTTTCTCTAAAAATCAAGGTTGTGTGTGGGGTTGTTTAGGTTTTAGGTTTGTTTTGGTGGTGCGGGTATATGTTTTGGGGGATAGGTTGCTTAAGTAGGTATGCAGCAAGGCGATGTAAAGATATGTTAAAGCAACTAATTTGCCAAGTGGTTAAGCAGTAATTTTTTAGAGAAAAGTTAAAATTTTTCTAAAAAGATAGGAATGCCTTGCTGTGATTGATATTCAGAAGGGTAGGGTTGTGTGTTAATTTGAAGAGAGGTTGCTGATTTGGGGGGGGTGAGCAGCTATTTAGTGCGGTTGGGGGAGTATTTTGCTCTGTTTTTTTCGTTGAAATTGATTGGCAGGGTATATATCTGCGTATGAACCTCTCCGAGCTTGTAATAGACGTCCCATTCGGGGATTAGTTTGGCCACTCTAATAGCTTCCTGGATTAGGGGTTCATTGACTGCAAAAAAAAGAGCTGTCATCTCTTTTGATGGCAGCCCTTTTGCTTTGGTTGCGGTCGTAAGCCTTTTTGGACTTGTGAATCATCCGTCGTAATCGTACGGGATGGCCGTGCTCCTGAATCTCTTCCAGCCTTGATGCTCTGCGGTTGGCAAGAAGATAGTCGGCCTCGGTAATTGTTAACTTCTTCTTTTTCATCTTTTCATTAATTGATATGCACAGGTAAAACTATTTGTTTGAATGGTTTAATAGCTTACTAAACTTTAGATATTCAAGAAATTTAGGACATTTAGATGTGACGTTTTCTTAAATCACATACTGCTAGTATGCCAACTTCTTATTGTTTAGTTCTACGTTAAAATTGACTTTCGCACCTAATGCGTCAAAGACTTTCAATATTGTCTCAAACCTTGCATTCTTAACACTGTTTTCAATTTTTGAAATTTGTGCTTTCTGAACACCTACTATTTCACCTAATTGTTCTTGTGTTAAATTGAGTTCTAACCTTGCTTGTTTAATTGCGTTCCCTAACAGGTCAATTCTCAACTCGTTTTCAAATGCCTCTCTTCTATCTGTTCCTACCTTTCCAACGTGTTTGTCAATCATTGTGTTAAGCGAAACAGTTTTGTATTTATCTTTTGTCATAATCATCTGTTATTTAATTTGTTGATAAGAAATTGTTTTCGTATTTCTTCTGCTTTTTTAACCTCATTAGACGGTGTTTTTTGTGTCTTTTTTTAAATTCCATGCGTTGCAACGACCAATGTTTGTGTATCTCCAGTTTTGTCCCAAAATGAAAAAAGTCGATATGATTTGTTATTGTACAGAGTCCGAAATTCCCAGATATTGTGGTTTAGTTTCTTGAAAATTTCATTATCAATAATGAATTGAGCTTTCTTTATGTTGAAAAGAATCTTTTCTCTCGCTTTATCGTCCAGATGTTCTAAAAATTCAACTGCTTCGGGCAGTAATTCCACATCAAACTTTCTCTCCATTCAAAATTTTTAACAAATATATAAGTTTCCTTTATGGGAAACAAGTGTTTTTTAAAAAAGTTCATTTCAGATTATTGTAAACTCGTAATTTCTTGGGATATCTTTGAGTTATTCAGGGGATTGCCTCACTTCGTTCGGCGTTCCCCTGATTGGGGTGACTTTTTACTGTATTTCTGTGGTGTTTATGATTGCCTACAATAGCAACAGGTGAAAAAAGCAAGATATTTCATTTTAGTATTTTACGGCGTTCAACATCATTTAAAATTATCATTTGTTGAATCGCGAGTTTGTTCAATCTTACCAATCGATCACTTTGGTCAACTCCTTCATTGATAAACAAAGCGTTTATGTTTTCTAAATTTGATAAGCATATCAACTCATTAATTGAAGCATAATCCCTGATATTGCCTTTCAATTCTGGGTTGAGATCTCTCCACTCTTTGGCCGTCATCCCAAATAGAGCAACATTTAGTACGTCGGCTTCATTAGCATATATTATTGATGTCTGAATTGGTGAAACAACTGACGGGATTAGATTCTTCATAATGGCATCTGTATGAATCCTGTAATTTATCTTAGCCAGTTCTCTTTTGGCAGACCATCCTAATTTTATCTGTTCCTTTTCTTTTAACCGTTGGAACTCTTTTACTATATAGAGCTCAAATTCAACTGATACCCAACTTGCAAATTTAAATGCTATGTCTTTATGTGCATATGTGCCTCCGTAGCGTCCAGACTTGACAATTATCCCTTTGGCATTTGTTGCTGATATCCATTTCATAGGAGACAATGTGAATGCATTTAAACCTGCCTCTTTTTTAAACCCCTCGAATTCGGTGGGTTTAAATTCCGGATTGTATAATGTTTCCCAAATTCCTAAAACTCTATTGTGTTGCGGTTGCGCATCCAATTTGCAATAACGGAACTAGGTTCGTCAGATTTATACCTTGCAATATCAGTAAGCGAGATGTAATCAGTATCCAGAAACTGGACAATAGAGACTGTTGTTTGCTTTACATTAATTTTCTCCATATGACTTAAATTTTGCCAGACCAAGTCTTTTGTTGTGTTTATCAATAATGCTCTAAAATTAGAATTTAATTCATTAGAATCCAATATCTTCTCATAACAAATTATTGAAGGTCAATTTGACTAACGCTATTGTGACAATTTTTGATGTGAAAAATATGGAGTGATTGCCTCGCTTTGCGAGGCGTTCCCCGGGATTACTCCGCTTCGCGTCGTGATCCACTGGGGGGGGGTGCTTCAAAGTGGAAAAAGCCCTATGCTGTGGGGTGGGGAGGAGTTTTGGAATTTTAAGTGTTTGTGCAAGTTGCTGATAGAGTGGAGTATGGAAAAATGAGTTGGCTGATTTCTTTGCTGTTGATTTTGTAAGTGATAGATATTTAGATGGTTGAAAGATAACTTGAAATGGGATTGCCTCGTTTCACTCGGCGTTCCCCTTGTGGGGGGCCTCAAAACAATAAAAGCCCCGGCGAATGCCGTATAAAGCAAAAGAAAAGACCGCTATTGAGCGAGCTCAAGCGGTCTGTTTCTTTTTTGCTTTACCCCCTTGGGGTTGGCTTTTATTGTTTTTGGCGGTGAGGGGGGGATTCGAACCCCCGGAACCCTTACGAGTTCGGCAGTTTAGCAAACTGCTGGTTTCAGCCACTCACCCACCTCACCATAACTTGCGGGCTGGCCGAAAGGACTGCAAATATACGAATTCTTTTAAATCTGCAAATAAATGTCTAACTGTTCTGGTGTAACTTGTAGTAGATGTGCTTTTTATGTTGAGGTGTTTTTCGCGAAATATCAAAACCAATTGCACGTAAAATGCATAAAAGCAGTTAGATACATTAAATCAGTTAGACAAGTTGGACATGAAAATGCAGTGATTGCCTTGTCGTAAGCTTTGTTTAAGTTGTAAAAATGGATGAAAGGCTATTTGCCGGGTTTGCAGGTAATTTCATTTAGTTTATTTATAAAACAAACCCCAAAAGCTTTTGTGTAACTCTTGGGGTTTTATTAAGTGTTTTGCTTGCGGGGTTTATTGTTAGTGTCTTGTGACACAGGCGTCAGCTAAGGAAAACTTTGGCTCCCGAAGAGGGAGGGGACTCGCCGTAGGTGGGGAGGATTTTCCGTGCTGACAGCCTTGTCGCAAGCTGCAAGAATTTATTTTTGCGGCTTGGCGATGTTTTCGCGCATTTCGGTGTCGGCCTGGATGTTGCGGAACTTGTAGTAGTCCATTATTCCGAGGTTGCCGGCGCGGAATGCTTCTGCCATTGCCATTGGGATCTGTGCTTCGGCTTCGATTACTTTGGCGCGGGCTTCTTGTGCTTTGGCCTTCATCTCTTGTTCGAGTGCGACGGCCATGGCGCGTTTTTCTTCGGCACGTGCTTGTGCGATGTTTTTGTCGGCGTTGGCCTGATCCATTTGAAGGGCTGCTCCGATGTTACGTCCGATATCTATGTCGGCGATGTCAATAGAGAGGATTTCAAACGCTGTTCCTGCGTCGAGCCCTTTTTCGAGAACGACTTTTGAGATTGAATCAGGGTTTTCAAGTACAGATTTGTGGCTTTCGGCCGATCCGATGCTGGATACGATACCTTCGCCAACGCGGGCAAGTACGGTCTCTTCGCCGGCACCTCCCACAAGTTGTTTGATGTTGGCGCGAACTGTAACGCGGGCTTTGGCTATAAGCTGGATACCGTCTTTAGCTACGGCTGTAACCGGAGGGGTGTTTATAACCTTAGGGTTTACAGACATCTGTACAGCTTCGAATACGTCGCGGCCGGCCAGGTCTATGGCGGCGGCCATCTTAAAGTTAAGTGCGATGTTTGCTTTGTCGGCAGAGATGAGTGCGTTTACCACTTTTGACACGTTGCCCTTTGCAAGGTAGTGCGCCTCAAGTTCGTTAGGGTTTAGTTGCAGACCGGCCTTTGTTCCGGTGATCATTGCCATAACGATTGTTCCCGGAGGAACTTTACGCCAGCGCATTAGCACAAGCTGAAGGAGCGACATTTTTACTCCGGAGATAAGTGCCTGAAACCAGAGTGTGATTGGGAAAAACCATAAAAGAATGGTTAATCCTACGAGGGATATTCCTATCCAAACCAAAAATACGGTGATGCTTTCCATAAAGTTTAATCTATTTGTTTTACAATTATTTTACTCTCATCTGTGCTCAGTATTTCTACCTTTGAGCCGTTGTTTATTATACCCGATCTTGAGTAAACCTCAACGTCGGTGTGGCCGAATCTTGCTTTTCCTCCGGGTGCGAGCCTGCTGATAGTGACGCCCTGAGCTCCGGCTACAAGGCCCTTCTCTTCCGGTGCGGTATCAACCTTTGAGCCAATGGTGTCTCTTAGTGAGATCTTTTTCCATGTGCCGGACCGCAGCATAAGCCAGGTGCTGAGTGAGGTTATCAGAATGACGCCACCAAGTACTGCGAGGCCTGTAACCTGACCGTATTCAACAAAGGCCAGTATTACGGCTCCGATAATAGAAAGAAGCCCTATAATTCCTGCAAATCCGAATCCGGGTATTATCAGTACCTCTATTGCGAGCAATAAAATCCCCAATAAAATCAGGGTAATGATTAGTGCCATATTATGATGTTTTAAGAACTTTCGGGAGCAATATACGAAATTTTATTCCGGAGTGGAACTAATTTCTTCAATTGTAATTCCTTCTGCCCCAATTGCGGATAAAAGAGTTACAATCTGTTCTGCGATCTGTCTGTTTGGAAACGGGCCGATGAAGAAAATTTCCTTTTCATTTACAACCTTCTTGGCAATATCGCGATCGGTATTTTCTCTTATTATGTCCAGAACAGGTTGTGGGAGCCCTTCAGGGTAGCCGGCTATTCTTACCTGATAAGAGGTCATGACCTCGTTCTTCTCCTCCACAATACGGGCGTTACGTATTGTGATGCTTTTGCCCTGATTGTATGCAACAATTATAGCGGTAGGGAATCCGGCTCTTTTAACTTTTGAAAGTGCTTCGGTAGCGTCAGCATATTTGTAGAACTGACCTGCTGTATAGAGCCATTTCCCGGTAGGAGTGCGGTTTTCGAATACCGGCCTCAGGCCTTTGAATGCCTTGATGGCAGGCTTGTTGGTTACCACAAAGAGCTGAACCCGGTAAACAAGCCCGTCAGGGATTGAGTTATCTTCTGCCATTACGGCCTCCTCTCCTACAGAGAATGTGTAGTCAAATAGCTTAACAGGTTGCAGAATTGTGATTTTCGGAAATACGCCGTACTCTGCCTTCACTGCGGTAAAGGGTTTGTCTTTTGGAGATTCGGGTTCGATCTTCTCTTCCTCTTTAAAAAATTCGTCTCTTCTTGGGATTATAGCTCCTTTGGCCAGAAATTCCATCTCTCTTACAGATAATACTTCGTTGGCAGCTCTGAGTCTGGATTGGGTATCCATAAGTGAAAGCTCTCCCTCAAATATTTTTTTCTCGAGCAGAGCCTTGTCGTCTTCGTTGGTGAGGGTGTTATAAAGTTCACGGTTTCTTGCAATCTCCCTTGTGATGCTGTCTGCCTCTCCCTGAATTTTTCTCACCTCTGTTATGGCCTGAGTGTATGCCTCGGTTTCGGGTGTTGTTGCAAACTTCTCCTCCGGAACAGATTCCTTTACAGTATCTTTTTCGGAGATTATACTCAGGGAGGCCATTCGGAGAATCTCTGCCGAGTCAGTAATTGCTCTCCTTACAGGGGTGTTCTCATATTCGAGGCGGTAGATTCCAAGTGAGTCTGAAGATTGCGAATTTCTGCCGGTAACCAGATATGTAAAGAGGCCATCATCTCCATGAATAACCATAAAATCGTCATCTATAGATGAATATGGGAAGCCGAGGTTTTGAGGTAGCCCCCAGTCGTTCGTTTTGTCATCCCAGTTGCTCACATAAATATCGTATCCGCCAATCCCAAAATGGCCCGAAGAGGCAAAATAGAGTTTTTTACCATCCGGGCTGAGCACTGGATATATCTCGTTTCCGGTTGAATTTACAAGTGAGTTGAGTGGTTCGGGTGCAGACCAGCTGCTGCCGTCTACCTGTTGGATTCTGTATATGTCCCATCCTCCGTCCTGATCCTGTGCCGAGAAGTAGATGGTGCTCTCTCCATCTCTCATAAGTACAGGATTGGGTGTTGAATGATTCTGAACGTTGCTGTTGAGTGAGTCGGGTAGGTTTGCCCATTTTGCCCCTCCAAGTGATGGTATATATAGGAAAAAATCTGCCCGGCTAACGGTTATGAAAGATGTTACAGTTGGCTTTGACGCGTACTGAAGCATGTTAATACCGTTCTCGCTTTTGGCGATAAGCAGATTCAGGTCTCTTTTTAAGAGTGAGTCGGTTGTCTCGCTTAATAATTGGGTATATAGCTTAATAGCATCAGAGAAGCGGTACTCTTTTCTCAAAGATTCCGCCCTCTCAAATTTATCCGTGCCCTCCTGAGTCTGTCCTGCCGCCAGATTGAATGCCACTGCGAAAAACAAGGGCAAGAGTATAGACCTTTTCATACATTGCTTATATATAAGAGTAACAAAAGTACGAATTTCTTTATATTTTGGGAAAAAATACTACTTTTGTGCTCTAATTTTCGTTGAATTATATAATTTAAACACGATAATATGCAAAATAAAGGAGCCATCAGGCTAGTGGCATTTTTAATCGCAATCGCCTGTATTTATCAACTCTCGTTTACCTGGGCTACAAGAAACCAGGAGAAGAAAGCAAAAGCTTATGCCCAAAGAATGGTTGAGCTTGAGCAGACACTACCTTCGTTCAGCTTGATTTCAGATCTGGATAAGGCTTTTTATCTGGATTCCCTGGGAAGGGCCAAGGAGAGATTTTACATCGATTCAATCACCGCAGAGAAGGTTTTCCTCGGCTTCACTTACAAAGAGATTAAGGAGAAGGAGATCAACCTGGGTCTTGACCTTAAGGGTGGTATGAACGTAATGCTTGAGGTGAGTGTACCGGAACTGGTAACTGCACTTTCGGGCAACAGCACCAACGCTCAGTTTATTGAGGCGATGACGCTTGCCAAGTCAAATCTTTCACCATCTAAGACAGACTTCATTGCTCTGTTTGGAGAGGCGTGGGATCAGGTGGCACCGGGTCAGAGAATGTCTCAGATCTTTGGTACTTATGAGATGAGAGACAGAATTAAGCCTGAGACCTCAAACGAAGATGTGCTTAATGTTATCAGAGAGGAGTCGGAGAGTGCGATTTCTAACTCATTTAATGTGCTAAGGAATCGTATACGCCGTTTTGGTGTTACTCAGCCAAACATTCAGAAGATAGGTAATACCGGCAGAATTCTGGTAGAGCTTCCGGGTGTTAAAGAGCCTGCCCGTGTAAGAAAACTTCTTCAGGGAACAGCCTCTCTTGAGTTCTGGGAGACTTACGAAAATCAGGAGGTATATCCTTTCATGATTGAGGCCAACAGAGTTGTTAAAGAGATGCTCGATCTTGATAAAGAGGTTGCGGCTAACGGAGTGGTTGCAGATTCATCAGCTGTTGCAGCTGCAGATACTGCAAAGACAGGTGCTGAATCACTGTTGAGCGAGATTCAGGCAGAAGACTCAATGTCTGTTGCCGATGCTCAGCTGGCAGAACAGAATCCTCTTTTCTTTGCTCTTAATCCTAATGTCAGTCAGGGTCAGCTTATCCCGGGTGCATGCGTGGGAAGAGCTCACTACAGAGATACAACAAAAATAGGTTCTTGGTTAAGATCATCGCAGGTTCAGTCTGTATTCCCTGCCGACCTGAGACTTTTGTGGTCTGTTAAGCCGATAGATGAGGCCGGAGTTATTTTTGAACTTATCGCAATTAAAGTAACTACCCGTGACGGTAAAGCTCCTCTTGACGGAGGCGTTATTACCGATGCAGCTAAATCATTCGGACAAACATCGGGTAACCCTGAGGTTGATATGGCCATGAATGCAGAGGGTGCAAGAATCTGGGCAAGCATGACTGCAAACAATGTTGGCAGATGTATCGCAATTGTTCTGGACGGAATGGTTTACTCATATCCGAGAGTTAATTCAGAGATTACAGGTGGTCGTTCACAGATATCAGGTAACTTTACCATAACTGAGGCAGATGACCTTGCAAACGTACTTAAATCAGGTAAACTTCCTGCCCCTGCAAGAATTGTTCAGGAGGCTGTTGTTGGACCAAGCCTTGGTAGCGAGTCAATCAACGCAGGTCTGATCTCATTTGCGCTTGCATTCCTGCTTGTACTTGCATATATGATGTTCTTCTACAGCGGTGCAGGGCTTGTAGCAAATGTTGCTCTCCTTACCAACGTACTGTTCCTGTTTGGTGCCCTTGTTTCATTCGGTGCGGTTCTTACCCTTCCCGGTATTGCCGGTATCGTTCTGACTCTGGGTATGGCGGTGGATGCCAACGTTATTATCTATGAGCGTATAAAAGAGGAGATGAGGGGTGGAAAAGCTCTCAGACTAGCTATAGCAGACGGATACAAAAATGCTTACTCTGCGATTATTGACGGTAACCTTACCACAATCATCACAGGAGTTGTGCTTGCAATTTTTGGTTCGGGTCCGGTTCAAGGTTTCGCAACAACACTTGTTATAGGTATCATTACCTCACTTATAACTTCGATCTTTATAACAAGACTTGTGTTTGAGTGGAGACTTAACAAGAATAAGAATGTTACATTTGGTAACAAGCTTACATTGAATTTTATGCAGAACAGCAAGTTTGACTTTGTGGGAATGCGCCGTTATGCATACATCTTCTCGATTGCAGTTACAATTATAGGTCTTGGTTTCATTTTCGGTAAAGGTTTCTCTTACGGTGTTGACTTCACAGGAGGTCGTACCTATGTTGTACGGTTTGACCAGGAGGTTACAACCGGAGATGTAAGAACAGCCCTTCTTCAGGAGTTTGACGAATCTATAGAGGTTAAGCAGTTTGGCGGAGGAAGCCAGATGAAGGTTACTACCAAATATATGATTGAAGATAACTCAGAGGAGACTGACGCATTGGTTGATGGTAAGATATATAACGCTCTCAAAGGATTTTTCGCTCACGAGATGTCACTTGAGGAGTTTACCGCAACAACCGACAATCCTAATGGTATTGTTAGTTCAGAGAAGGTTGGTCCTACCATTGCAGATGATATTAAGAGAGATGCTCTGATAGCTGTTATTATAGCTTTGATTGCAATCTTTACTTACATTGCTGCAAGGTTCAGAAACTGGACATGGGGAACAGGTGGTGTTATTGCCCTTATGCACGATGCGATTTTTGTAATGAGCTTCTTTGCAATATTTACAGGAATCCTTCCTTTCAGTCTTGATGTAGATCAGTCGTTTATAGCAGCGGTTCTTACGATAATCGGTTATTCGATAAACGATACCGTTATTATCTTCGACCGTATAAGGGAGTATAAAACGCTCTATCCGAAACGTGAACTTAAAGACAACGTGAATGATGCCCTCAACAGCACAATCGCCAGAACAATCAACACAAGTGCCACAACACTTATCGTATTGATAGCAATTGCACTGTTTGGTGGTGAGGTAATCAGAGGATTCTCGGTAGCGCTTATCGTAGGTATTCTGATAGGTACATACTCGTCACTATTTGTTGCATCACCGATTGTTTACGATTTATACTCTAAACTGCACCTTAAGCAGACAGCAAAGAAGTAGTCTTAGAGAACATACTTAGTATATAATGAACCCCGGAAGTATTAAAAAACTTCCGGGGTTTTTTTAAGTCTAATTGTATGTTTCACATAAACAGCGCAATACAAAGTCGAAATTTATATATTCTCAAATCCGGATTTAATAAATATTACATTATCAGAATGTTACACAAGAACTTAAATTCTGTTGCGTGAGAATTGGTTAAAAATTATAACTTTGTAAAAATCTTAATTAAAAAGTTATAATATGGAACTTCCTTTTGCAGAATCCTATAAAATTAAAATGGTTGAGAGCCTAAAAAGAAGCACTCGTCAGCAGAGAGAGCAATGGATAAAAGAGGCTGGTTACAACCTCTTCAACCTTAAAAGCGATTATGTGTTCATTGACCTCCTCACTGATTCAGGAACAGGGGCAATGAGCGACAAACAGTGGGCTGCAATGATGGGGGGTGACGAGAGCTATGCGGGAGCACGTTCGTATTATGATTTAAAGGAGAGTATTAAGAGTGTTACAGGCTTTGACTACTTTCTGCCTACTCACCAGGGGAGAGCGGCCGAAAATGTACTCTTTTCGTCGCTTATAAAGGAGGGTGATATTCTTCCTGGTAATTCGCATTTTGATACTACAAAGGGTCACATAGAGTTTCGCAGGGCTGTAGCGATTGACTGCACGATAGATGAGGCAAAGGATACCACTCTGGAGATGCCTTTCAAGGGAAATATGGACCTCGGCAAACTTGAAAATGTACTTAAACAGTACCCGGCAGAGAAGATTCCGTGTATAGTTCTTACAATTACAAATAATACCGCAGGCGGCCAGCCGGTTTCAATGGCTAACATCAAAGGTGTTGCTGCTCTGGCTAAGAAGTATGGCATAAAATTGTTGTTCGATTCAGCTCGGTTTGCAGAGAATGCCTACTTCATAAAGACTCGTGAGGAGGGATATTCAGGCAAATCAATTCCTGAGATATGCCGCGAGATGTTCAGTCATGCCGATTTTATGACAATGTCTTCCAAGAAAGATGCAATTGTGAATATGGGTGGTTTTATTGCCTTCAGAGAGGAGGCTGCGTGGCAGGCATGTCAGATGTACAATATTATGTACGAGGGCTTTATTACTTATGGTGGTATGTCGGGACGAGACATGAGTGCTCTTGCACAGGGGCTTATTGAGGGTACGGATTTCGACTATCTTGAGACTCGTATTTCGCAGGTGGCATACCTTGCTTCTAAGCTGGATGAGTATGGAATTCCTTACCAGAGGCCTGCTGGCGGTCACGCAATCTTTGTTGATGCCAAAAAGATACTTACAAATGTTCCAAAAGAGCAGTTTATTGCTCAGACCCTCGGCATTGAGTTGTATATAGAGGGAGGTGTCAGAGGTGTTGAGATTGGAACTCTGCTTGCCGACAGAGACCCGGTTACCAGAGAGAACCGCTATCCGTCCCTTGAGCTGCTCAGGTTGGCAATACCGCGAAGGGTGTACACCAACAACCATATGGACTACATTGCTGCCGCCCTGAAAAACGTCTTTGACCGCCGTGAGTCAATCACTTCGGGCTACCTTATCAAAAAGGAGCTTCCAATAATGCGTCATTTTACCGTTGAGCTCGAAAAGGCCTAAGGCAATAAATCTCCGCGCCAGTTTGGTGCAAATCATTGGTTATTTGAATTTTGCAAAAGAGACTTTAGCGGGATTAAGGTATTCTCGTTAAAGTCTGTTTTTCAAGTGGCTGCTATACAGCCAGATACACCAAACTGGCGCGGAGATTTATTGTGTGCGACGTGACCGGCCAGTGCTTCTGTTTTAAAGTCTGTTTTTCAAGTGGCTGCTATGCAGCTAGATACACCAAACTGGCGCGGAGATTTATTGTGTGCGACATGACCGGCCAGTGCTTCTGCCTTAAAGTCTGTTTTGCAAGTGGCAGTTATACAGCTAGATACACCAAACTGGCGCGGAGATTTATTGTGTGCAGCTATATACACCAAACTGGCGCGGAGATTTATTGCGTGCGACGTGACCGGCCAGTGCTTCTGCCGGATGAGCGCCCTGAAGATCTGCCAGATGAGTTTTCACCTGAGCTTCTGCCGGATGAGCGTTCACCTGTGTTTCCGCTAGAGGATCTGCCTGAAGACCTGCCGCTGCCAGATGAGTTTTCACCTGAGCTTCTGCTAGAGGATCTGCCTGAAGACCTGTCGCTGCCGGATGAACGTCCTGAAGACCTGCCGCTGCCTGATGAACGGTCGGCGGGGTTGTTCCAGGATTCGTCCCAGATCAGAGCGTAGTCAAGTTGTTTTTGTTCGAGGTTGGCGCGGGTTACCTTTACTTTAACGGGGAACCCAAGCACAAATTTATGGCCGCTCTTTTTGCCTCTTAACGAGAACGATTCCTCATCAAACTCAAGGTAATCTTCCTTTATGTCGCGCAGGCTGACTAACCCTTCGATTTTAGTATCGGCAAGCTCTACAAACATGCCCCATTCGGTAATGCCGGAAATGTTACCATCGTATATATTGCCGACCTTGTCCTGCATGAATTCTACCATTTTGTATTTGATGCTTGCGCGCTCGGCTTCGGTTGCAAGTTGTTCTCTTTCGCTTGAGTGTTTGCAGCGGTCTTCATAGAATTTGGCATCCATAGATTTGCCGTTATCCAGATAGTGTGCCAGCATACGGTGCACCATCATGTCGGGGTATCGCCTGATTGGAGATGTAAAGTGGGTATAGTAGTCAAACGCAAGTCCGTAATGTCCCATATTCTCTACTGAATACCTTGCACGGGCCATAGACCGGAGTGCCATAATCTCGATAGCACCCTCTTCCGGCCTCCCTTTTGCAACGGCAAGCAGGTTGTTGATCTCCCCGGAGAGCTCACGCGGACTCTTTGTGGGGCGCATATTGTAACCTAAGTGTGCGATAAATGCTCTGAATGCCTCAATCTTGTCGATATTTGGCTCCTCGTGAATACGGTAAACAAATGTCTTTGGCTTTTTGCCGGGGCGAGCAACCCCTATTAATGCAGCAACCTCCCGGTTAGCAAGTAACATAAACTCCTCTATTAGCCAGTTGGACTCTTTACTTATCTTCTGAACCACATTTAACGGTTTGCCCTCTTTGTCAACCATAACCTTCATCTCCGGTCTCTCAAAACTTATGGCACCCTTTCTGAAGCGCTCCTCTCTTAATATGGTGGCAAGCTCATGAAGCTTGAGTATCTCGTTTTTGAGCGGACCTTTCCCGGTCTCGATTATATCCTGAGCCTCTTCGTAGCTGAAACGATAATCTGAATTTATCACTGTTCTTCCGAACCATCTGTTAAGAACATGCCCCTTCTCATTAATTTCGAAGACGGCAGAAAAACATAGTTTCTCTTCGCGGGGGCGAAGTGAGCAGAGGCGGTTGGATAACTTTTCCGGTAGCATTGGTACTGTACGGTCCACAAGATATACCGACGTGGCCCTGTCCAGAGCCTCTTTATCGAGAGCTGTGCCGGGAACAACATAGTGAGTTACGTCTGCAATATGCACTCCTACCTCCCAGTTGCCGTTACTTAGCTTTAAAAGCGAAAGTGCATCGTCAAAATCCTTTGCATCGGCAGGGTCTATGGTAAATGTGGTTATCTTGCGGAAATCTCTGCGAAGTTTAATCTCTTCTGCAGTTATCTCTTCGGGAATCTTCTCGGCATCTTTTTCTACTTTTGGGTCAAATTTATACGGGAGGCCAAATTCGGTCAGGATTGCGTGCATCTCTGTGTTGTTGTCTCCGGGTTTGCCCAGGATATCAATTATGTGTCCCGAAGGTTCGTCAGAGTGGCGTGACCATTCGTCAACAATTGCTGCCACCTTCTTGCCATTATGCTCAACAAGAGCATCGTCAAACGGGATTCTGATATCATAAGGCATGTTCTTACCCTCTGTAATTACCCAAATCTGCTGACCGGTAACCTGCAGAACACCAATGTGAGGCCTCTTTGACCGCTCGGTTATCTCGATTACCTCTCCCTCTTTCCTCTGTCCGCCTCTTTTGCCAAAGACTGCAACCCGAACAGTATCACCGTGAAGCGCTCCCCTTAGTTTGCGTGCCGGGACAAAAATATCGTCATCACCGTTTCCGCTTGAAATAAATGCATACCCTTCTCGGGTCATCATCACCTTCCCGCTAATCTCCGATACGTTTTCTTTTCTTTTCTCCCGTTTCTGAGATTTGCCCTGTTTGCCTCTTTCCTGTTTTTTCTTTTTACCCATAATTTTTAACTATTTTTGCGGGAAGTATTAATTGACAAATGTAAGATAAATATGGATAAGAAAGTACTGTTAATGATTCTTGACGGATGGGGCGAAGGTATCAAGAATGAATCAAATGCAATATATGTTCAGGGCTCTCCAAACCTTGATGCTATAAGAGGTAAATACCCAAACTCTCTGCTTAATGCAAGTGGTGAGGATGTTGGTCTCCCGGAAGGGCAGATGGGAAACTCAGAGGTAGGTCACCTTAATATTGGCGCCGGAAGGGTTGTTTATCAAGATCTTGTAAGGATAAATAAAGACTGTAACGAAAAGAAGCTTATTAACAATAAAGAGATAAGAGAGACATATAACTATGTAAAGGAGAGCGGAAAGGCTCTGCATTTTATGGGACTTATGTCTAATGGCGGGGTGCACAGCTCAATGGAACACCTTTTTGCATTTCTTGAACTTGCCAAGGAGAGTGGTATAGAAAAGGTTTATGTTCACGCATTTATGGATGGTCGTGATACAGATCCCAGAAGTGGGAAAGGGTACATTGCCAATCTGGAAGAGCGTCTGAAAGAGACCGGAGGAAAGCTTGCATCTATTATCGGCCGTTACTATGCTATGGACAGAGACAAAAGGTGGGAGAGAATCAAGGAGGCATACGATCTGCTGGTTTACGGAACCGGAGAGCCTTTCACCTGTGGAGAGGATGCAATGCAGAGGAGTTACGATAACGGAGTTACAGATGAGTTTGTTAAGGCTCAGGTGGCTCTAGATGAGTCAGGGAATCCGGTTGCAACCCTTAAAGAGGGGGATGCTGTTATTTTCTTCAATTTCCGTAACGACAGGGCGAGGGAACTTACCACGGTTCTTACGCAGGAGAATCACGATACTCCTAAAATGAAGGTTATTCCTCTCTATTTTTCAACACTTACCCCTTACGACGAGAAATTCAGAGGATTACATATTCTGTATGACAAAGAGAATGTGACAAATACTATCGGAGAGGTTATTTCAAAAGCGGGTAAAACTCAGCTGAGAATTGCCGAAACAGAGAAATATGCACACGTTACCTTCTTTTTCTCAGGTGGCAGGGAGGCTCTTTTCCAAGGGGAGAACAGAATTCTTGTAAAGTCTCCTCAGGTTGCAACATACGATCTTAAACCGGAAATGAGCGCTTTAGAGGTTAAGGATGAGCTTATTAAAGAGTTGAACGGAAGCCAGCCCGATTTTATAGTCCTCAACTTTGCAAACGGAGATATGGTGGGCCACACAGGTGTATTCAGTGCAATTAAAAAAGCCATTAAAACAGTGGATTTATGTGTTGCCGAGATTGTTAACGCTGCCAGAGAGAACGGTTATTCGATAATAATTACTGCCGACCACGGCAATGCCGATAACGCAGTTAATCCGGACGGATCTCCAAACACTGCTCACTCTCTTAATCCTGTTCCATTCATTGTAATTGACAAAGATGTTGAGATGGTTAAGCATGGCAGGCTTGCCGATATAGCTCCCACAATTTTAAAATTAATGAATATTCCAGCCCCTTCAGAAATGACGGGAGAACCACTTGTTTAATATATTTCCGGCATGCCCTTCGTTCATCTTCACGTACACACACAATATTCGATTTTAGACGGGGCTGCAAACATTAAGAGGCTTTTTAAGGCTGCGCAGGATGATAAACAGACTGCCCTTGCCATTACCGATCATGGAAACATGTTTGGCGTAAAGGAGTTTCTTGAGACTGCAGCAAAATTTCCCTCTGTGAAACCTATAGTGGGTTGCGAGGTTTATGTTGCAAAAGGTTCCCGCCATGATAAAAGAGGTCGGGAAGATCAGGGGAGCTATCACCTTGTTTTACTGGCTAAGAACCATAATGGTTACAAAAATCTTGTAAAACTTACATCATACGCATATATAGAGGGATTCTACTCTAAGCCAAGAATAGACAGAGAGTTACTCGAAAAATTCTCGGCAGACCTTATCTGTTCATCTGCCTGCCTGGGAGGAGAGGTTCCTCAGGCAATTTTGTCCGACAACATTGAGCAGGCAGAGGAGGTGGCAAAGTGGTACAAAAATCTTTTCGGAGATGACTACTATCTGGAGTTGCAGAGGCACGAAACAGATCTGCCCGGAGCAGATGCCAATACATATCTTACACAATGCAAGGCAAATGAGGCGATTCTTAAGATTGCAAAGAAGCTCAATATCAAATGTATTGCAACAAATGACGTCCATTTTGTAAGCTCAGACGACAGAGAGGCACACGATCGGCTTATCTGCCTTACAACCAATGCCGATTATGATGATCCTCAGAGGCTTAGATATACAAAACAGGAGTATTTAAAGAGTCAGGCAGAGATGGAGACTATTTTTGCCGATCTTCCCGAGGTACTCACCAATACTCTGGAGATAGCAGACAAAGTTGAGGTCTATGACATCAACTCCAAGCCCATAATGCCCAATTTTGATATTCCTGAAAACTTTAAAAATTCAGATGACTATCTGCGTGAACTAACCTATCTGGGGGCAAGAAGCCGATACAGTGAGATAACTGCAGAGATATCGGAGAGGATTGATTTTGAGTTGGCTACAATTGAGAAAATGGGGTATCCGGACTATTTTCTTATTGTACAGGATTTTATCGCAGCCGCCAGATCGATGGGTGTTTCAGTGGGGCCGGGAAGAGGTTCGGCTGCGGGTTCGGTAGTGGCGTACTGCCTTAGAATAACGGATATTGACCCTCTTAAATATGATCTCCTCTTTGAGCGGTTTCTGAATCCTGATAGGATTTCGATGCCCGATATTGATATCGATTTTGATGATGACGGCAGATATAAGGTTCTTAAGTATGTAGAGGAAAAGTATGGCAAAGACCATGTTTCTCACGTAATTACGTTTGGAACAATGGCGGCCAAAAGTGCCATACGAGATATTGCAAGAATTCAGCGACTTCCGCTGCCGGAGTCTGACAGACTGGCCAAGATGATACCTAACAGATTTCAGTCAGACGACGACGGAAATCCGATTGATGTTACCATAGACAATTGCCTTAAGTTGGTGCCGGAATTCTCGGATGCTTACAACAATGGTGATCCTCTGGTAAAGGAGACAATTGACTTTGCACGTAAACTGGAGGGTAATGTCAGAAATGTTGGTGTGCATGCCTGTGCAATTATAATCGGCAAAGATGACCTTAGGGAGTTTATTCCTATCACAACAGCCAACGACAAGGAGACAGGAGAGAAGATTTGGGTGTCGCAATATGAGGGTTCGCAGATAGAGAAGGTGGGGATGCTCAAGATGGACTTTCTTGGGTTAAGAACACTCTCAATTATTAAGGATACTGTCGCAAATATAAAGAAATCAAAAGGCATAGATATTGATATTGATGCTATTCCGATTGATGATCGGCCTACTTACGAACTGTTCAGCAGGGGTGACACTGTGGGGACATTTCAGTTTGAGAGTGACGGAATGAGGAAGTGGCTCAGAGAACTTAAACCTACCAGGTTCGAAGATCTTATAGCCATGAATGCTCTTTATCGTCCGGGTCCTATGGAGTATATTCCCGATTTTGTCAATCGTAAGCATGGTGTTAAGCAGATCGAGTATGACCTTAAAGAGATGGAGGAGATTCTTTCTGCAACCTATGGGGTGACAGTTTACCAGGAGCAGGTGATGCTTCTTTCCCAAAAACTGGCCGGGTTCTCAAGGGGTGATGCTGACTCTCTCCGTAAGGCTATGGGTAAAAAGATAAAGTCCGTGATGGATGAGCTTAAACAGAAGTTCATTAAGGGGGGTGAAGAAAACGGTCATAACGCTCAGACTCTGGAGAAAATATGGAAGGATTGGGAGGCCTTTGCCCAGTATGCATTCAATAAATCCCATTCAACATGTTATGCATGGATTGGTTATCAGACGGCCTATCTAAAGGCCAACTATCCGGCAGAATTTATGGCTGCAACGCTCAGCAGAAACCTCAACGATATTGAGGAGCTTACAAAACTGATGGATGAGTGTAAACGTATGAAGATTGCAGTACTCGGGCCGGATGTCAATGAGAGCAGAGATACTTTTACAGTTACCAAAAAGGGAAATATCCGGTTTGGAATGGCCGGGATAAAGGGAGTTGGGACAAATGCCGTCGAGAGTATAATAAAGGTTCGTGAGGAGAGGGGAGCCTTTTTTGAATCAATTTTCGATTTTGTGGAGAATGTAAACCTCAATACTGTAAACAGAAAAACAATAGAGGCACTTATCTGTGCCGGGGCATTTGACAGTTTTGGTCAGGTAGCCAGACAACAATACCTTGGGGTTACCTCTAAAGATGAACTCTTTCTTGACGCGCTTATCAGATATGGTAACAGATATCAGAACGATACGGTGAATGGTGGTAACTCACTTTTTGGCACTAGTGAAAGTATTAAAATGGTTCCGCCGGAGCTTCCTCCGTTTGCTGAGGCAGATACACACGAGATGTTAAAGAGAGAGAAAGAGCTTGTTGGAATGTACCTCTCTGCCCATCCGCTGGATATATACGCATTTGAGGTAAAGCATTTTACGACTTGTACAATATCTGATGCGGCCGATATGGTTGTTCGCGCTCCAAAGGATGAGTCGTTTCAAGGTAAGGAGATTGTTATTGCAGGGCTTGTTACCTCTGTGAAGGTCTCATATACCAGAAGCACCGGGAAACCTTTTGCCAACTTTACAATTGAAGATTTTAACGGATCTCAGAATTTTGCTGTTTACGGAAAAGATTATGAGGCGTTTATGCAGTATCTTCAACCAAATATCCCTCTCATTTTAAAATGTGCAATTAATCCAAGATTCGGCTATTCACAAGCCTCTAAAGATGAGAATAAACAGGTTGATTACGAACTGAAAATTAAGAGGGTAAGGCACCTTGCAAACACAAAGGAAGATTTTGTGAGAGACATTACTATTGATGTCCCTGTTAAGATGATTACCCCCGGGTTCCGTTCTGAGCTTATCAAGAGACTCAAAGAGAATAAGGGAAGAACAGCTTTAGTGGTAAAACTCGTTGATTTTGAAAATCAGGTTGCTGTAGAGTTAGTTTCAACCAAGTACTCTGTATCTCTTAATAACGATCTGCTGGATTATTTTGATTCAAGGGGAATATCATTCCACTTCGTTCCAAGCCTGAGCTTTTAGCTCAATCTCCGAACCATCCGGAGTTATAAGCATTGTTCCTGCCGAAATATCGCACAGGTGTCCAACTATATCAAGTTGAGGCAGCTCTTTGGTCACTTTTTCGTACTGACTCTGAGAAATTGCAAAGAGAATTCTGTAATCCTCTCCTCCATTCATTGCAGAGGTAATAGGGTCTATATTAAGCTCTTCTGCCACCTCCATTGCCTGCGAGGCAACCGGGATCCTGTTCATAAAGATTTTTGCTCCCAGATTGTTTCGTCCGCATATTGACTTTACAGCATCCGAGAGGCCATTGATTACAAACTGTCCCTCTGAGGGAAATATCTCTGCTGCCTCCATAAGTTGAGGCAGGGTCTTGTCAAGTTCCGGATTAAGAAATGATCTTAGAACAAATTTATATTTTTCAAGTTGTGGCTGGACTCCTCTCTCTTCAAAAATACGTTTTTCTCTCTCAAGTATCTGAAGTCCTAGATAAGCAGCACCAAGACTACCTGTAAGGCAAAGCAGGTCGCCCGATTTGCAGTTCTCTCTTTGAACAAAGAGCTCCCTTTTTTGTTTTCCTTGGGACGAAAGACTAATGGTAAGACCGGTGAGAGATGATGAGAGGTCGAGATTCACAAACTCTATTGAGTGTTCCCTGATTGCAGCTGTGATTCCCTTCCACAACTCCTCAAGCTGAGTAGTACCGGTTTTTTTTGACATGCCAATATGAACCGAGAGTGAACAAGGGGCAAAAGACTCAGAATAGAGAGGCCCCAATACAGAGAGGGCTGCTTTGTATCCAAGATGGGTCAGCGGAGTGTATACAAGATCAAAGTCAACTCCTTCGAGCATGAGCTTGTGAGAGTTATAGTATATATAATCTTGATTGTCGGGGTAGAAATTTTTTGAATCAGAAGCCCCGGTCTGCTTAATCAGATGCTCTATGAGTGAAATTTTGCTTTTTGCCATATCGGTCTATTTGATGACAAAAATAGTCTAAAAAGATTAACTTTGCACCGCAATGAACGATAACGAAATTATTCAGAAGGTTACAGAGTCCGACTACGAACACGGGTTTGAGACGGAACTCGAACAGGAGTACTTCCCGAAAGGACTCAACGAAGATATTATTCGAAAAATATCCGAAATCAAGGGTGAACCTGAGTGGATGCTTGAATTCAGACTCAAAGCATTTAACAAATGGGTTACAATGAAGATGCCGGAGTGGGCTCACCTTAAGATTCCGACGATAGACTATCAGGATATTATCTATTTCTCCAGGCCAAAGAAGGTAAAGGAGGGTGCAGAGATTGACCCTGAACTTGAGGCTACCTTCGAGAAGCTGGGCATTCCTCTTCATGAAAGAAATGTTCTGGCGGGAGTGGCGGTGGATGCTGTTTTCGATTCGGTGTCTGTAAAAACCACATTCAGAGAGCAATTGGCAGAGAAGGGAATTATTTTCTGTTCATTCTCAGAAGCGGTAAGAGATTATCCCGATCTGGTAAAGCAGTATCTTGCTACAGTAGTACCTTACGGGGACAACTACTTTGCCGCACTCAACTCGGCAGTATTCAGCGACGGATCTTTCTGTTATATTCCAAAAGGGGTGAGATGCCCTATGGAGCTTTCCAGTTACTTCAGAATAAATGCAAAAGGGACAGGCCAGTTCGAAAGAACTCTGATTGTTGCCGAAGAGGGGTCATATGTAAGTTATCTTGAGGGGTGTACAGCTCCGCAGAGAGATGAAAACCAACTCCACGCTGCAGTAGTAGAGATAATTGTGCAAAAAGATGCCGAGGTGAAATACTCTACCGTTCAAAACTGGTATCCGGGAGATTCATCCGGAAAGGGTGGTATTTACAACTTTGTGACTAAGAGAGGTATATGCAAGGGCGAGAACAGTAAGCTCTTTTGGGCTCAGGTTGAGACAGGTTCTGCAATTACCTGGAAGTATCCAAGTACAATCCTTAGGGGAGATAATTCAATATCTGAATTTTATTCGGTAGCTGTTACAAATCACCATCAGCAGGCTGACACCGGAACCAAAATGATTCATATCGGAAAAAACACCAAAAGCAGAATAGTGAGTAAAGGTATATCTGCGGGTGTGAGTCAGAACAGCTACAGAGGTCTTGTTAAGATTCTGCCTAATGCCGAAAATTCAAGAAATTATACTCAATGTGACTCTTTGCTTCTTGGAGACAAATGCGGAGCACATACGTTTCCCTATATAGAAAACGAAAATCAGACAGCTGTTCTTGAGCACGAGGCTACTACATCCAAGATCAGTGAAGATCAGCTTTTCTACTGCCAGCAAAGGGGCATAGGAACAGAGGATGCTGTTGGCCTTATTGTAAACGGATATGCAAAAGAGGTTCTTAATCAATTGCCTATGGAGTTTGCAGTAGAGGCTCAGAAACTTTTACAGATAACACTTGAGGGAAGTGTCGGTTAAACAAACTGTTGAAAAATGACAGAACTATTCAGCATAGAGAACGTAATATTTACAATCGGCGGTCAGGGAGTTTCTCTGATTGAGTCCATAGCCGTGGTTACGGGACTCACATGTGTCTATCTTGCAACAAGGGCAAAGGTGGCTAACTTTTGGGTGGGATATCTTTATAATATTCTGTTATTTATACTTTTCTATCAGAAGGGGCTATACTCAAGTATGCTGGTTCAGCCGGTTTCGTTTATAATAAACTTCTTCGGACACTACAGATGGACACATCCAAAAAGCGGTGAAGAGAACAGTAAACATCAGCTTAAAATTACAGTGCTAAGCAACAGGCAACGGCTATATTTTGTTGCTCAGCTCTTTGTGCTTGCAGCAATCTGGGGCTTTGTGCTAACCCGTCTGGACGATCTCTTTCCGACTATTTTCAATGAGGCCAGGAGACCGTTTCTGGACGCATTTGTAACAGTTGCAATACTAACAGCACAATATCTGTCGGCACAGAAAAAACTCGATTGCTGGGGTGCCTGGCTGACTGTAAATTTGACAAACATAACATTATATATATTAGCAGGAATGGTCTTTCTGCCTATGGTAAGTGCCGGCTATACGGTACTGGCATTCTTCGGATTCAGAATGTGGAGAAAGCAATGGCAGCAAAACAATTAATAAGAAAAACAACAAAGGTATGTTAGAGATAAAAGGCTTACACGCTTCAATAAACGGTAAAGAGATATTAAAGGGAATTGACATCTCTGTAAAGCCGGGCGAGGTACACGCAATAATGGGGCCTAATGGTTCGGGTAAAAGTACTTTGGCCTCTGTACTTGCAGGCAGAGACACATTTGAGGTTACAGAGGGAGAGGTGCTGTTCAATGGTACCAATCTTCTTGAGTTCTCTCCCGAGGAGAGGGCAAGAGAGGGGTTATTTCTTGGTTTCCAGTATCCTGTTGAGATTCCCGGAGTCAGCAATGTGAATTTTATGAAAACAGCCATAAATGAGCAGAGAAAATTCAGAAATCTGCCTCCTGTAACAGCGGCTGAATTTCTTAAGATGATGAGGGAGAAGATGGCAGTTGTAGAGATGGACAGCTCATTTTCGAGCAGAGGGGTAAACGTGGGATTCTCAGGTGGAGAAAAGAAGAGGAATGAGATATTCCAGCTTGCAATGCTGGAGCCTAAACTTGCTATTCTGGATGAGACAGACAGTGGCCTTGATATAGATGCTCTCAGAATAGTTGCTTCAGGGGTGAACAAACTTAAAACGCCGGATAATGCATTTATTGTAATTACCCACTATCAGCGTCTTCTGGACTATATTATTCCGGATGTTGTTCATGTGTTGTATGACGGAAAAATTATAAAAACCGAGGGTAAAGAGCTTGCTCTTGAGGTTGAAAAGCGTGGATACGACTGGTTGATTAAAGCTTAATATGATGTCAGATATAAAATATACATATACTCCCGAGATTCCTGAGGTTTTCAGGTGCAGAGTTCCTCTTCCGGGGACACTCCAGGCATTTGTAAACAACGGGAAATTAAGGGAAGAGGTTGAAGATCCCAGGTTTGCCATGAGGAACTTCAACGGTATGGGAATGGATTTCAGTGTGTTCCCGGGTGTAAATGTAGAGGATACAATTCAGGTTATCAGCTTCAGGGATTCAAATGATACAAGTGATATAAACTTTTCGAGTAAGATAACCTTTGGCAGGGAGAGCAGTTCGAGTACTCTTTTGTGTACACATACCCTCTCTCTGGATAAATTCAATACAGAAGAGGTGATTGATATTAAGGCGGAGAGAGGTTCGAGATCACATGTTGTTGTGATGCAGAACGAACATAACGAATCTGCACATAAGGTCGTAATGAATATATCAGTAGAAGAGGGGGCTTTTGTCAGAATTAACTTTGTGACTCTGCATGGGGCAATGCTCGAAAATGAGGTCAATGTAAGTCTTGAGGGTAAGGAGGCTTCGTGTGAACTTAACGGAGCTTATCTGATGGATGGTTCTCAGGTGATAAAGACCAATATCAGAATGAATCACCTTGTTCCTGAGTGTTACAGCAGTCAGCTGTTTAAGGGAATACTGGATGATAAGGCAAAGGCCTATTTCTCAGGCAGAATTGTTGTAGCACCTGATGCACAAAAGACTCAAGCCTATCAGGCAAATCACAATCTGCTTATATCTTCGGATGCAAAGGCGTATGCACAACCTCAGCTTGAAATCTATGCCGATGATGTGAAGTGTTCTCACGGGGCTACAAGCGGACGCCTTGACGAGATGGGTCTCTTTTATATGCGATCAAGAGGTATATCGGCACACGAGGCAAAGCTTCTTCAGCAGCTTGCGTTCGTATATGATGTTCTTGAAAAGATCGAAAATGTCCACTTAAGAGAGAGGCTGCACGATCTTGTTGAGTCAAGACTACGTGGTGAGTTCGGGCACTGTACTAATTGTAGCATGAATTGTTGTTAACCAATTAATATTTTAAGAACATGAAAAACCTGGCCAAACTTTTACTGGTGACCCTGTTGTTTGCTCCTGCAATTCTTATGGCACAGCCTTCTAAGATTGCCGGCAAATGGTATTCAATTGACGAAGAGGGCAATAAAAAATCTCTGGTCTCTATCTATAAAACAACCTCGGGTACTTACGAAGGAGTTATCGAAAAGCTGCTTACCGGAGACACAAAGAGGAAATGTGTCAACTGCACCGGAGCCGATAAAGATAAGCCGATAGAGGGGATGAAGATATTAAAGAGTTTTAAACCAGATGGAGAAAAGCTCACCGGAGGAACCATTCTGGATCCGGCAAATGGTAAAGTTTATTACTGCACAATTCAGATAGATAAAAAAACGGGAAAATTAAAAGTAAGGGGTTCTCTTGATAAGACCGGTTTCATTGGCAGAAACCAGACATGGGAACCTGCTGGTAATAAATAAAATAACAAAAAGTGACAGAATGTCACTGTTGATTACCCTGTTGATAAATAAATAACATTATACAGGGTTGATAGTGCTAATTAATCTAAATTTGTCAAAGTCGAAAGAGCGATCTCTCGGCTTTTTCTTTCCACTTAACATATATTACTGCTATGAAGATTTACACCTATGAAGAGGCGATGGCAGCTAGTCTCCGGTATTTTAACGGAGATGAACTCGCCGCATCTGTATGGATTAACAAATATGCGATGAAAGATTCATTCGGGAATCTTTACGAAGTCTCTCCCGAAGATATGCATCGCAGACTTGCAAAAGAGTTTGCAAGAGTAGAGGCAAATTATCCTAACCCTATGAGCGAAGAGGAGATATTTAATCTGCTCTCAGAATTTAAGTACATTGTTCCTCAGGGAGGGCCTATGACCGGTATCGGTAATGATTACCAGATTGCATCACTCTCTAACTGTTTTGTTATTGGTCATAAAAAGCCTGCAGACTCATACGGTGGAATTATGAGAATTGACGAAGAGCAGGTACAGCTGATGAAGAGGAGGGGTGGTGTAGGTCACGATCTTTCTCATATAAGGCCGGCAGGCTCTCCTGTTAAAAACAGCGCACTAACATCTACCGGAGTGGTGCCTTTTATGGAGCGTTACTCCAACTCAACAAGAGAGGTGGCACAGGATGGGAGAAGAGGTGCTCTTATGCTCTCAATCTCCATTAAACATCCCGATTCCGAAAAGTTTATTGATGCAAAACTTGAGCAGGGTAAGGTTACCGGAGCAAATGTCTCTGTTAAGATTGACGATGAGTTTATGAGGTGTGCAATTCACAATAAGCCTTATAAACAGCAGTTTCCGGTGGATTCAGATGAACCAACTCATGTTAAGGAGGTAGATGCGGCAGCTCTATGGAAGAAGATTATTCATAATGCTTGGAAGTCAGCCGAACCGGGTGTTCTGTTCTGGGATACTGTTATAAGGGAGTCAATTCCTGATTGTTATGCTGACCTTGGATATCGCACTGTAAGTACAAATCCTTGCGGTGAGATTCCTTTATGTCCTTACGATTCGTGTCGTCTGATTGCGATAAATCTCTACTCATATGTAGATAATCCATATACCTCAAAGGCAACTTTTAACATGGATAAGTTTAAAGATCATGTCAGAAAGGCGATGAGGCTTAATGACGACCTTATTGATCTTGAGATGGAGAAGATTAAGGGGATTATAGAGAAGATTGCCAAAGATCCTGAGGAGGATGAGGTAAAACAGGCCGAGATTACTCTATGGAAGAAGATTAAGGAGAAGACTCTTGGCGGAAGAAGAACAGGTCTGGGTATTACTGCTGAGGGAGATATGCTTGCAGCGTTGGGTATGAGATATGGTGATGACAAAGCCACCGATTTTGCAGTGGAGATTCAAAAGACTCTTGCTGTTGAGGCCTACAGATCGTCTGCCCAGATGGCAGAGGAGAGGGGTGCTTTCCCGATATTTGATGCCAAAAGGGAGGAGAATAACCCGATGATTCTTCGCATTCGCAAAGAGGATGAAGCACTTTATGATCAAATGGTGCGTCACGGCAGAAGAAATATCTCTATGCTTACAATTGCCCCTACAGGCACAACCTCTCTCATGACTCAGACAACATCGGGTATAGAGCCTGTGTTTCTCCCTTTCTACAAAAGGAGGAGAAAGGTAAATCCAAATGATAAGAATGTGACAATTACATTCAGGGACGAGGTTGGGGATGCATGGGAAGAGTATTATGTTTTCCACCACAACTTTATGATATGGTGCGAAAAGAACGGGTTTGATCCTGATAAAGTTAAGGCTATGCAGGCTTCAGAAATTGAAGAACTTGTGGCTAAATCACCATATTACAAAGCTACTTCAAATGATATTGACTGGACAGCCAAGGTTAAGATGCAGGGTAAGATGCAGAAGTGGGTGGACCACTCAATCAGCGTAACGGTTAACCTGCCATCTACAGTTACAGAAGAGCTTGTTGCCGATGTCTATAAAACTGCATGGGAGTTTGGTTGTAAAGGAGTTACAGTTTACAGGGACGGGTCCAGATCGGGAGTTCTTGTCTCTGCAAAGGAGAATGAATCAAAAGAGGCTTCCCTTAAAAGGAAGGAGAGACCTAAATCTCTGGATGCAGAGGTTATCAGATTTAAAAATGGTGCAGAACAGTGGATTGCTTTGGTTGGACTTATGAAAGGTTCTCCTTATGAGATCTTTACCGGTTTGATTGACGAGGATACACGCAGTATCCCTAAATCGGTTACAATGGGCTATATTGTTAAGGAGAAGGATGAAAACTCCAATACCAGATATGACTTCCACTATATTGATAAATACGGGTACAGAAATATAGTCGGGGGTGTATCCCATATGTTCAACAAGGAGTACTGGAACTACGCGAAACTTATCTCCGGTGTGTTGAGAAACGGTATGCCGATTGTTGACGTTGTTAATCTGGTAAGTGGTCTTCAACTGGACAGCGAGGCTATCAATACCTGGAAAAACGGTGTTGAGAGGACTCTTAAGAGATATATTCCCGACGGTACAAAAGATGATTCGGGCAGAAAGTGTGAAAAGTGTAATTCCGATAATCTGGTTTATCAGGAGGGATGTCTTACATGTATGGCTTGCGGAAATTCAAAATGCGGTTAAATGATAATATATCCCAAATCAAAAATTAATGTGGGTCTTCAGATTATAGAGAAAAGGCCGGACGGCTATCATAATCTGGAGAGCCTCTTTTTGGGACTGTCGCAGTTAACCGATATATTAGAGATAGTAGAGAGCGATAAGCTCTCTTTGTCTTTATATGGTGCTGTTCCTGACTGTAAGGAGGAGGATAACCTGTGTGTTAAGGCCTATCGTTTACTTGAGCGGGACTTCAAATTGCCTCCTGTAGAGATTCATCTGCATAAGAAGATTCCTACAGGTGCCGGTTTAGGCGGAGGTTCTTCTGACTGTGCGGCTGCTTTGTTGATTTTGAACAACCTCTTCTCTCTGGGAATTGATTTAAAATCTCTCTCAGAATATGCTGCAGCTCTGGGGAGTGATTGCCCCTATTTTATATATGCAAACTCCGATCATCCGGAAAGTTACACACCTATGTTGGTGACGGGCAGGGGAGAGTATCTTGAAACTGTCCAAGTGCCATCATTAAAAGGGGTTGATGTAGTGGTTTATACTCCGGATATTTTTATCTCAACTGCCGAGGCTTACAGGGGTGTAGTGCCGTCAAGGCCTGCTGTTCCTTTACGGGAACTTCTCTCATTGCCTTTAGAGGAGTGGAAAAATCATATAAAAAATGATTTTGAAGAGGGGCTTTTTAAAAAGTATCCTGTGCTTGCAGAATACAAGCAGAATTTATACGACAGAGGTGCTCTGTATGCATCAATGAGCGGGAGCGGATCTTCACTCTTTGGCCTGTTCAGAGGCTGATTAATACTCTTTGAATATTCTCTGGATCTCCTTTGTGTCGTTAGTTTTGGTAAGAGCAAGCATCAGCAGTATTCTGGCTTTCTGAGGGCTTTTATTAAAACTTACCGGCCATCTGGGGTCATACTCCTCTGCAGCAAGATCAACTCCACCTGAGTGTATGCGGGTACTTCTTACTACCATTATCCCCTTTGAAAAGGCGTTTTCAAGAGCTTTGGCAATGGCCCTGTTGTAATTTCCGTGTCCGACACCTGCAACCACAATCCCTTTGGCGCCGGAATCTATAAAGGCGTTTATTGCAGCGTCAGAGGCAAATGCATATGAGAATATTATCTCTGATCTGGGCAGAATTGCAATATCTTTTATGTCAAATTCAGAAGATGCTGTGTGTCTGAATGTGGTTTCTCTGTAAAATACAGGAAATCCGTCACGTACAATGCCAAGCGGACCGTAATTGGGGCAGGAGAATGCATCAGGATTTACGGTGTTCGATTTTGTAACATCGTCGGCAGAGTATATATAATCATTCATCACAACCATCACCCCGCGGTTTTGAGCAGATGGCGAAGCAGCCAGAGATACTGCGTTATACAGATTAAATGGCCCGTCGGCACTGAGAGAGGTGGCGGGTCTCATAGCTCCGGTTATTACAATTGGTTTGGTGTGCCTTACGGTGAGGTTAAGAAAATAGGCTGTCTCCTCCATAGTGTCGGTACCGTGTGTGATAACCACTCCGTCGCAGAGATCGTAAGTAAAGAGGTTGTCGATTGTTTTAAAGAGTTCAAGCCATATCTTCTCTTCCATATTCTGACTTGATATATTACATACCTGAATTCCTTTGAGATCTGCAATCTTTTCAATATCGGGAACAGATGATATTATATTGTCTATACTTAGTACTCCCGGCTGATATGAGGCCTGTGATGCGGTGGCGGCCGACCCTGCAATTGTACCTCCGGTTGCCAGAATTACTATTCTTGGTTTTGTGATGGCAGTAAGGGCAATAAACATTGCTAAAGCAGCCAGCAATAATCTTTTGTGCATGATTTTAAATTTTCTCTTTAGACAAATATAGCAAGAGAATGGCAGAAAAATAAAAAAGGCCGACCCCCTGCTACAGAAACCGACCCCTTTTCTTGTGAACTAAAACCTAAACCTACATATTATAGATGCAGGTGTTCCGGTAAATGTTGCACGAAAAATTAAAAATTTTCGAATTTTTTTACGAGAAGGAATGGGAGACGGGCAGCTAGCAGACCTATGAGTGCTATTCCACAGATAGTTAGAAGCACATCAGAAAGCTTAACTACTATCGGATAACTCTCAACTATAAAATTCCCGGGCATAGGAATTATGCCAAAAGTCTGCTGAATAAGACAGAAGAGCAGGGCAACTGCTGTTCCGGCTAAAATGCCTAATAATGAGATCATCCATCCCTCCAGCAGGAAAATCTTTTTTACCAGAGAGTCTCTTGCCCCCATAGATCTTAATGTTCCTGCATCTTCACTCTTCTCAATTATGAGCATAGAGAGTGAGCCAAAGAGGTTGCATGAAATTATTATAAGAATAAAAAAGAGAATGATATAGATTGAGAGCTTCTCTGATTTCATCATTTTGTAGAGTGTTTCATTCTGCTCATGACGATCTTTTACAGAGAAGCTATCACCAAGCATCAGGCGTATATCCTTTTTAAGCACTTCAATATCCTCTTCTTCTGTTACATAAATCTCGACAGATGTCACCTCGTCATCATATTCAAGCAGTTCTCTGGCGGTCTCTATCGGGATATAAATGTACTTTTTATCATATCCCTGCTCAATTGCAAAAATTCCTGCCGGGAAAACCCTCTCTCTGTTGAGTGATGAGGTTGGATTTACCAATGAAACAGGTGTGTATCTTGAGGGGAAGTAGAGATAGATAGGGTCAACAAAATGGATTCTAAGCCCCAGATTAAATGCCAGCGATCTTCCCATTATGGCCTGGGGAGTCTCTCCGTGCCAAAGACTGAAATCTCCCTCCTTTATAAAGTCGTTCAGCTTGGTTACCGATGTAAAACTGGTATCAACACCTTTTATTGTGGCCACTGACTCCTGTTCGCGGTATTTTACAAATACATTCTCCTCTATTGTTTCGCAGAATGCCTTTACCCGGGTGTCGCTTCGCAAAGAGTCAAATGTATTGGTGTGCGGAGAGAAGCTTTTTGTATCGTTTGATGTTATGAGAAGGTCAGCTTCATGTGTTCCGTAAAGATCTGTTATAAGCCCTTCGAACCCGTTATAAACCGAGAGAATTATTATCAGTGCCGCCGTACCAATCGCTATCCCTATCGCACTTATCAACGAAATAATGTTGATTACATTGTGCGATTTCTTTGCAAACAGATACCGTTTGGCTATGAAGAGAGGGAATTTCAATAATTCATCTATTTCTTAAGAAGTTCGTCGATGTGTTCAACATAGTCCAGCGAATCATCTATCATAAAAACAAGTTCGGGAACAATCCGAAGTTGCTTGGACACTCTTTTCCCAAGCTCCCCACGTATGCTTTTAGCAGATGATTCTACCATAAGAAATACCTCCTTTACCTTTGAAGAGGGGAAAATACTTATATAAACCCGGGCAACCGAAAGATCAGGGCTTATCCTCACTCCGGTTACCGATATCATTGCTCCGTGAAAAAGGGCTGTACCCTTTTCACGAAAGATCTCAGACAGATCTCGCTGGAGCTGTCTTGAAACCTTCTGTTGTCTTGTACTCTGGCCCTCCATATTAGTTTAATTTTAAAATATAATAGTTTTTCTTGCCCTTTTGAACCAATATGTATTTGTCGTTTAAAAGCTCTTTGCTTGTAATGGTCTCTTCGGGTGATTCAATCTTTGTTTTATTTATGCTCAGACCGGATGCCTGAATCATTTTGCGACATTCACCTTTTGAAGGAAACACAGAGCTCTTTACGGCAAGGAGTTCTATTATATTAGAGGGAATATCGTCATTTGTAATGCTGTACTGTGGAACACCTTCGAAAACTGAGAGGAATGTTCTCTCGTCGAGCTCTCTTAGGGCCTCATTTGTTGATTGTCCGAAAAGTATAGCAGATGCCTTAACAGCCTTTTCGTACTCCTCTGTGCCGTGCACCATTGTTGTCACCTCCTGTGCAAGAAGTTTCTGTAGTTCTCTCAGGTGCGGAGCCTCTTTATGGCCCGATATTGCAGTTTCTATCTGCTCTTTTGAGAGCATCGTGAATATTCTGATGTACCTTTCTGCATCGTCGTCACTCACGTTAAGCCAGAACTGGTAAAATGCATAGGGGGTTGTGTATTTTGCATCAAGCCATATATTGCCCTGCTCTGTCTTTCCGAATTTTCCGCCATCTGCCTTGGTAATCAAAGGGCAGGTTAGTGCATAGGCCTCTCCGGACTCTTTGCGTCGGATGAGTTCTGTTCCTGTAGTAATGTTCCCCCATTGGTCGCTGCCTCCCATCTGTAGTTTACAGCCATAGTTGTTGTACAGATATAGAAAATCGTAACCCTGAACCAGCTGATATGTGAATTCGGTAAAAGACATACCCTCTCTCTCTTCTCCGGTTATCCTTTTTTTGACAGAGTCTTTGCTCATCATATAATTAACGGTGATGTGCTTGCCGACATCTCTGATAAAGTGCAGGAAGGAAAAATCCTTCATCCAGTCATAGTTGTTAACCATTATGGCTGCATTTGGCGACTTTGAGTCAAAATCCAGAAAAAGAGAGAGCTGCTTTTTTATTGACTCCTGATTGTGCCTGAGTGTGGCTTCATCAAGAAGATTTCTCTCAGAAGATTTCATTGACGGGTCTCCAATCATTCCGGTTGCTCCTCCCACCAGTGCAATAGGTCTGTGACCTGCCGCCTGCAGATGCTTAAGCATCATTATGCTCACCAGATGTCCTATGTGAAGTGAATCGGCAGTGGGGTCAATACCTACATATGCCGATGTCATCTCTTTTTGAAGCTGCTCTTCGGTCCCGGGCATAATATTATGGACCATTCCTCTCCAGGTGAGTTCTTTGACAAAATTGTTCATTTATGATCTGATTTTGGGCAAAAGTAAGGTTTTTTCTTTACTTTTGCCCAATCGGCAACCACTAAGTTAACAATCACATATTAAACTGCACAGATGTATATGGCTAGATTTTCAAGATTTAAAGTCAATGGTTTTTCTTCTCTGATCACCTGTGTTCTCCTCTTACTAACAACACCTTCTTATCCAACAGGATATAACATAATTCCTGCCAGCGATACGCTTATTTCAAGAATTGAGGCAGTAAAGGGTGTTTCAGGAGTTAAGAGTCTGGAGAGCCGCCATTTTAACCAAAAGTACACCCTCTTTATTGATCAGCCTCTGGACCACGATAATCCTGCAGCGGGTACATTCAGGCAAAGGGTCTTTGTAATGAATGTCTCTCTTGACAGGCCGACTGTTATTGTTACTGAGGGATATGGTGCAGGGTATGTAGTAAATCCCGCATACAGAGAGGAGTTGTCCAGATTGTTTAATGCAAACATAATTTTTGTTGAGCACAGGTACTTTCTGGCTTCCACTCCGGAAGGTAAAGAGTGGAAGTATCTGACCGCAAAAAATTCTGCCTATGATCTGCATAATGTAAGAGTGGCATTTGGAGATCTGTACAAAGGCAAATGGATTGCAACGGGAATAAGCAAGGGTGGTCAGACAGCGTTGCTATATACTGCATTTTTCCCCGGAGATGTTGACATTACTGTGCCTTATGTTGCTCCATTATGCAAAGGGGTAGAGGATGGAAGACATGAGCCTTTTTTGAGGAGGGTTACCGGAACTCAGCACGAAAGAGATTTGCTCACAGCTTTTCAAAGAGAGATACTAAATCGGAGGGGAGAGTTGCAGCCAAAATTTGATTCGCTGTGTGTTGCAAAAAAATATGTTTTTAATATACCTCTCGAGGAGGTTTACGATTTCTCGGTATTGGAGTTTCCTTTCGCATTCTGGCAATGGGGCAGCGATATTTCTGAGGTTCCGGCAGCGGGATCTTCTGCAGAGGAGATTTTTAAATACTGGATGAAAATAAGCTCTCCCGATTACTTTGTACACGAGTCTCAGGTTACTCCCTTCTTTGTACAGGCAGGCAGGGAGCTGGGTTATTACGGATATGATATAAAGCCATTCAAGGGGTTGCTTAAGATTAAAAAGTCGAAAGGTTATCTTAATAGAATCTTTATTCCTGAGGAGGCTCAAACTCCGTTTGACAAAACTCTTTACAGAAAACTTAAAAAGTTTGTGAAAACTACCGATAACAAGATGATGTTTATTTACGGAGAGTTTGATCCGTGGAGTGCAGTCAGGGTAAATGAACCAAAAGGTGATAATGTTGTTCTCTTTATTGAACCAAAAGGAAGTCACAGAGCCAGAATATCTACATTGCCTGCAGATATGAAAGAGAAGGCAATAGAAATTTTAAATAAATGGTTGGCTCAGTAATTTTACAATTGCGATTATAATATGCTTGAATTCAAGGCTATCGAGACGGGTGACAAGGCCTGGGCAGATTCCCTCCTGAAGTTTTCGGACTTCAGGGGTGCTGAATATTGCTTTACAAATCTATTCATTTGGGACGGAATATATAAATCACAGATAGGCAGATATAAAGATTTTCTGCTACTCAGGACAGGAACGGAGCCCGATTATCACTACCTCTACCCTGCGGGAAGGGGAGATAAAAGGGAGATTATAGATCTCCTCATTAAAGATTCTGCATCTTATGGCACCAAGCTCAGCCTTATTAGTCTGACGAATGAGACTAAAAAGGAGTTAGAGGAGTTGTATCCGGGAAAATTCAAATTTAACTCAATAAGAGACAGTTTCGACTACATTTATGAAAGCGAAAAGATGATCTCCCTCTCCGGGAAAAAGCTGCAGCCTAAAAGAAATCATATCAATTATTTTCTAAACAACTATAACTGGACTTACGAAGAGTTTACTCCCGATAAAATTGACGAGGTGGTAAGTTTTAACCACGAGTGGTGTAAAAGAACAGATTGCAGACAGTACGAGACTTTAATGTGGGAGAGTTGTGCCGTTGAAAAGTGCCTTTCACATTACCAGGAGCTAGACCTTGTTGGTGGCATTCTTAGAGTTGACGGAAGCATTGTTGCTTATACTGTAGGTGAGGCAATCAGCTCCGATACATTTATTGTGCACATAGAGAAGGCTTTTTCTGAGTTCAGGGGGTCCTATCCTATGATAAACAGAGAGTTTGCATCCAGACATGCTCAGAATTTCAAATTCATAAACAGAGAAGATGATATTGGAGACGATGGTTTAAGGAAGGCAAAAGAGTCTTATTATCCTGCATTTATGCTGGAAAAATTTTACGCTGAATTATTTTAATTATATTTGCACAGATAACCATTAAGTAAGCAAATTGGAACCTCCCAGTAGCGTTTTAGATGATTACTTCTCCAGGGGATTGATTCTACTCCTCTTCCTGGCGTTATATTCCCTGTTATCGGGTATCTGGTATGCCTGTCGTGTAACCAGCGAGACAACATCTCCGGGCAATAACTCCAGTTACCTGCCGGAGTCGTTTATGCAAATTCTTCTCCTGATCAAGATTGTACTGATTTTTCTTGCATCATCTCTTTTGTCTTTAATCTATGCAGCCCCTTTGGCACTAATCCTGATAATTGCAGCGGAAGCAGCTGTTATTCATCTTATTGATGGCAGAGAGGAGGTTTTTCTTAAAAGGCTTGCCCCTGTTACCTGGGTGGTTTTAAAGATCACCTTACCTCTGAGCATGCTGATTTCCCGTTTTTCAGGCCTTCCGCAGGATGAAAAAGAGGAGAGAGATGCTCAGGAGTTCGAAGAGATGGAGGAGATTCTTGAGGAGGCTGATATTAAAGATAAAGAGGAGACAAGAATGCTTAAGGGTATTGCTGCGTTGTCCAACACATCGGTAAGCGAAATAATGAGTCCACGGGTAGATATGGTCTCTTTGAGCACCGGAATGACCTCTCAGGAGGTAATGGAGAGGGCAATTGAGTGTGGCTATTCACGGTTGCCTGTATATGATTCGAACCCCGATAACATAAAAGGATTTCTTTATATTAAAGATCTTGTGGGATACCTCAGAGACGGTATTATTGATTTTAACTGGCAAAAACATATCAGAAAGGCCTACTTTGTACCCGGTAGTAAAAAGATTAACGATCTTCTTGAGGAGTTCCGTCAAAAGAAAATACACCTGGCAATGGTGGTTGATGAATATGGGGGTACAGATGGAATTGTAACACTCGAGGATGTGCTTGAGGAGATTGTGGGGGAGATAGAGGATGAATCAGATAATATTTAAATTATAACAATATTTTTAGAGATGGGACTGTTTTTTAGCAGAGAGACCGAAAGCGGGGCAACAATTTCTGTATGGGAGATAACAGAGAGCGAAGAGGAGCTGCTTAAGCTATCTCCGATTCCGAGCGATGAACTTGATGAATTGCAGTTTGTTCGTAGTGCCTCCAGAAAAAAAGAGCTTCTTGCTGTCAGGGCACTTCTTAACCTGATGTTTGACGGAAAGGTGTATCTTGGTCACCATGATAACGGAAGGCCTTATCTTCAAAACAGCCTTACCGAGATAAGCATCTCTCACACCTTGAGATATGCCTGCATTATAACTCATCCTGAGGAGAGTGTGGGTATAGATATTGAGTCTGTTAAAAGAAATTTTCTTGCAGTCGAAAAGCGTGCCTTATCGGAGGAGGAGAGGGAGGATGTAAGCGATAAGAACCGCAATACACACCTTGCTATATACTGGAGCGCCAAAGAGGCTGTTTACAAGCGAATGTCAAGGTCGGATGTGGATTTTGCAAAGCAGATCTTTATAAAGAAATTCACCCCCAGAGACGAGGGTGAAATTACTGCCATATATACCGATAACGATGGTCACGAAGAGGAGTTCGAGTTAAACTACGAAATCTTTAACGACCATGTTATGGCCTGGATAGTTGGTTAGTTATATAATCTGAGCTGAGTGCTTTTTAGTATCGACCTTCTCAACAATATCTTTAATAATACCATCCGGCCCTATTACAAAGGTTTTGCGGATAATTCCGTCGTACTCCCTTCCCATAAACTTCTTTCTGCCCCATGCTTCGTAAGCCTTTAAAATGGTGGCATCTGTATCTGAAATAAGTTCAAACGGAAGGTTATACTTTTCAATAAATCCTTTGTGAGACTTTTCACTGTCTTTGCTTACTCCGATTATTTCATACCCCATGGCCTTAAACCTGTCGTAATTATCCCTCAGATCGCATGCCTCAGCAGTACAGCCTGGTGTGTTGTCCTTGGGATAGAAGTAAAGAACGAGGTTTTTCCCTTTAAAATCTTCTAGTTTAACCTCTTTGCCATCCTGGTTTTTGCCCGAAAAGTCGGGTGCTTTATCTCCTGGTTTTAACATAATTGTTCTGTTTATGTTTTAAAACAACAATGGAGACAAAATGTTTTGTCTCCATTGCTTTTAATCTGAAATGGGAGTGATTTTACATCATTCCGCCCATTCCGCCCATACCCGGAGCACCGCCCATTGGCATAGGGTTCTCCTCTTTCTTCTCGGCAAGAACGCACTCTGTGGTCAGGAACATTCCCGCTACCGATGCCGCATTCTCCAGAGCAATACGGGTAACCTTTGTAGGGTCTATAACACCGGTTTTGTACAGGTGCTCATATTTATCAGTTCTTGCGTTATAACCGTAGTCATCTTTACCCTCTTTAATCTTCTGGATAACCACACTTCCCTCTATTCCTGCATTCTCTACAATCATACGAAGAGGCTCTTCGATTGCACGAGCAATGATTGCAATACCGGTTGTCTGATCGTCGTTATCTCCTTTAAGATCTTTAAGTTCTTCAATGGCACGGATATATGCTACTCCGCCACCGGGAACGATTCCCTCTTCAACAGCGGCACGTGTAGCACTAAGTGCATCGTCAACTCTGTCTTTCTTCTCCTTCATCTCAACTTCGGTAGCTGCGCCTACATAAAGTACTGCCACGCCGCCGGCAAGTTTTGCAAGACGCTCCTGAAGTTTCTCTCTGTCGTAATCGCTGGTTGTTGTCTCCATCTGTTTGCGAATCTGTGCTACCCTCTTGTCAATAGCCTCTTTCTCGCCGGCACCGTTAACAATTGTTGTGTTCTCTTTGTCAATGGTCACTTTGTCTGCCCTTCCAAGCATCTCGAGTGTTGCTCCGTCAAGACGAAGACCCTTCTCCTCTGAAATTACTGTACCACCTGTAAGAATTGCGATATCTTCTAGCATCTCTTTTCTGCGGTCACCAAATCCCGGAGCCTTTACTGCAGCAATTTTGAGAGTTCCGCGCAGACGGTTTACCACAAGAGTTGCAAGCGCTTCTCCATCAACATCTTCTGCGATAATTACCAATGACATTCCACCTTGTGCAACCGGCTCAAGTACAGGCATAAGATCTTTCATTGTAGAGATCTTTTTGTCAGTAATAAGAATGTAAGGCTTGTCAAGAACTGCCTCCATCTTCTCAGGATTAGTCATGAAGTAAGGTGAGATATAGCCGCGATCAAACTGCATACCCTCAACAACCTTAACCTCAGTGTCGGTTCCTTTGGCCTCTTCTACGGTAATTACACCCTCTTTTTTAACCTTTGCCATTGCCTCGGCAATAAGCTTACCTATTTCAAAATCGTTATTTGCAGAGATAGTTGCAACCTGCTCAATTTTGGTTATATCGTCTCCGATAGAATGGCTCTGCTTTTTAAGCGATTTAACAACTGATTCAACGGCTTTGTCGATACCTCTTTTAAGGTCCATCGGATTTGCACCTGCTGTTACATTCTTAAGACCAACGTTGATAATTGACTGAGCAAGAACTGTTGCTGTAGTTGTACCGTCACCTGCCTGATCTGCTGTCTTTGAGGCGACCTCTTTAACCATCTGTGCACCCATATTTGCAAAGCGATCTTCCAGTTCGATCTCTTTTGCTACTGTTACACCGTCTTTGGTAATCTGTGGTGAACCATATTTCTTGTCAATGACAACATTTCTTCCTTTTGGACCAAGTGTCACCTTTACTGCATTTGCCAGTGCATCAACGCCCTCTTTCATTAGGTTACGGGCTTCGATGTTAAATTTTATCTCTTTTGCCATATTTCTGAATTTTTATGAGTTGTTTAATTAATTAAGCAGATATTTTGATCTGTTGCTGTTACCAGCTGTTTAGCCGATTACTGCCAGTACATCTGATTGACGCATCATCAGATAATCTTTTGAATCAACATTGATTTCGGTGCCTGAATATTTACCGTAAAGTACAATATCGCCTACCTTAAGCTCCATAGGTTCATCCTTCTTACCGCTGCCAACAGCAACAATCTTTCCTTGTTGAGGTTTCTCCTTAGCTGTGTCGGGAATGTATAGTCCGCTTGCTGTTTTTGCTTCTGCCTCTTTAGGCTCTACCAAAACTCTGTCTGCTAATGGTTTGATGTTCATAATTAAACGATTTTAGATTATTTGATTGTTATTTAGTTTAATGTTGTTTTCGGGTGTAGTAACACAAATTAAGTGCCATTTGGTTAAACTGACAAATTGTCGCAAACAAATGTGCAGCTATTGACATTTTTAATTGTGGCTCTATTTGTCCTCGGGTTAGAATTTATCTGTTTCCGTTAACAATCTTTGTTCAGGCTCTAAATTGCTGCAGATATTCTTTTATGTATTTATATCGGCATTTAAGGCTCCGTAACATTTGTCTGCAGATGTGAAATTACGGGTGTTTGGGTTGTGTTTTAAATAAACTGCAAATTATGAATATATTTGCAAAGATCAAGCAAAGGTATTTGCAAAGTTAAGGAACAGATACACGCAAACATCAGTAGCAGATAGCTGTAAAGATCAAGAACGGATAGCCGCAAATTTCAGGAACAGGTAATTGTAACGAGTAATGGAGCAGTATGAAAAATTTATGAAAGAGGCTCTGGCTGAGGCCAGAAAGGCTCTTGCAAAAGACGAAGTACCCATCGGGGCTGTTGTAGTATGTGACGGAAAGATAATTGCGCGGGCATATAACCTGACGGAGACACTTAATGATCCCACTGCTCATGCAGAGATGCAGGCAATAACAATGGCAACAAGTGCCTTTGGTGGCAAGTACCTGGAAAGAGCAACTATTTATGTCACAATAGAGCCTTGCCCTATGTGTGCCGCCGCTCTTGGATGGGCTCAGGTTAAGGGAGTTGTTTATGGTGCAGCAGATCCCAAACGTGGATTTTCTCAATATTCTCCCTCATTGCTTCATCCAAAGTGTGAAGTGATTGCAGGTGTTATGGAGGAGGAGTGCGGAGGTATCGTTAAAACGTTTTTCAAATCTAAGAGGAATTAATAGGCGTACCTGACAAAAATTAACACATTGCAGTTTTAAGCTAAAGCAAAAGTAAAAGTAAAAGTAAAAGTAAAAGTAAAACAAAAGCGAAAGTTAAAGCTACAAACCGCAATTTGGACTCAACTTTAAAGCTCTGATAAAGAAGTATTAACGATCCGGTAAAAATTGTTAACTCTCAGATAAACAAGCATTAACGATCTGATAAAGAATTATTAACTCTCAGATAAACAAGCATTAACGCTTTGGCGAAGAAATATTAAACCCAATAACACAATATAATTCTTACAGAAGGTTAAAACATAAATACAATATTGAACAAATGGTAGAATTACTTCAAAGCTACGGGCTTATTGGTCTCTTTCTTGGTTCGTTTCTGGCGGCTACTGTTGTACCGTTCAGTTCTGAGATAATTCTTACGGGTGTTCTGCTGGCCGGGGTGAATCCTTTTGAGGCGTTTATAGTTGCTACTGCCGGCAACTGGGCCGGAGGACTTACCTCATATTATGTAGGCCATTTGGGTAAATGGGAGTTGATTGAAAAATGGTTTAGAGTAAAGGAGGAGACACTTCTCAGGCAAAAGGGGAGGGTTGAAAAGTATGGAAGTATCATTGCCCTTGTAACCTGGATGCCGGTTATCGGAGATGTTCTTGCTATTGCACTTGGCTTTTATCGTGTGAATTTTATTAAAAGTGCGTTATTTATGTTACTGGGCAGAGCATTGCGTTTTGCATCATGGATTTCACTTTATTATGTGATAGGAGAGGGCGTTCTTAAGTACAAGTTGTTTTAAAATTTTGCATGTTTTAAAAAAAGCAATATATTTGCACTCCCAAATTATAGAGCATTGACCTATGGTGTAATGGTAGCACTACTGATTTTGGTTCAGTCAGTCTAGGTTCGAATCCTGGTAGGTCAACATAAAAAGAGGTTGCACATCGTGCAACCTCTTTTTTAATCTCCGCGCCACTTTGGTGCAACTGCTTAATAATATGCGGAATAGAAAAAGGACTTTAGGGTGGTATACCTCTCAGGAGACCATGTCTCTTTTATAACACGCAAATATACAAGTATATGCACCAAAGTGGCGCGGAGATTTATTGTTCGAAAATTGCTTTTTTTCTTTGTGAGGCGGTGAAGTTTTGTTCGATTCGTTCTCTGTATAGTGTAGCCGGGGGTTGTTCAAGTGCTTTTCTTACAGCTTCTGCAAGGTTGTGTATTAAATCCGGGTTTTGGTTGTTGGAAGTATGTTGAACTGAGCAGTTTGTGTTGGCATAGCCTTGAGAGTTAGTGGCTTGATGTTCAGAGAGTATTGTGCCGGCAGAGGTGCCCGGTGTGATGCAGTAGCCCAGTCCGCCGGTTACTTCTGGCATACCCCCGGTGTTTGTGATAACCGGGATACAGTTATGATACATAGCTTCTGCAAGGGCAAGTGAAAAACTTTCCCGGCGGGAAAGTTGGCAGTAAACCTTTGATTTGCTCATAAGTAGTGCCAGCTTTGAGTGTTCAAGAGCGGGTACTACTCTGAGGTTTTTGGCCTTTTTGACTCCTGCTTTTTCGAAAATTGCAGGGTTGCAGCCTACAAGCGTAAAATGAGTATCTGCCATCTCTTTTGCCAGATTATTATACCTGTCTATCCCTTTAATATAGAAAGCCTGTAGTGTTGAAACCAGAGCTACGCAAAGAACAACGGGCTCTTTCTCTTCGGTGCCGTCAAACTCAGACTTGATATTAACACCGTTGTAAACGGTTATATGCTTTGATTTTGGTGCAATGGCAGAGACGATTCTCTCAATGTTTTTTGATACGCATAAATTAGTTGTGGCATAGCGAATAGATAAAAAAGCAAATAAGGCTCTCGTTTTATTGCTGAAACTGCCGTATGAGTATCTTTTCTCTCGGCAAACATCATATCCGCCTATTACCAGATAACACTTTTTACCTGTAAGTCGCGAGAATATTACAGGTATAAGAGAGTGGTAATCGGCAAACCAGATGTATATAAGATCGAATTTGTAGATGTTAAAAAGCAGATAGAAAAACTGACCAATCAGTGATGCCGGGAGCCTCCGTTTGGGGTTGTTTGTAAAACGATACTCTTTAACATCATATCTCTCATTAAGGATTGTGATGTCTCCCTTTACAAATGTTGAGGGGTGTGTGTAGATAAAAAGAGCACTTGAGCTCATATGCTATTTAATAATGACGATATTCGCCACTTTTCTCTCTCCTGATTTGTCGAATGTTCTGTTGTCGGTAGGGTGGTTTACTATGCCGTTCGTCCCCGTTCCCTTAATGTACATAGTGGTAGAGCCACCTCCGTCAAGGTTGATTATGTCGTGTGCACCAAGCCACCTTAGTGTGCTTTGAAGCTCTTTTAGTGACATTCCTGCTGACTCTTTTGCCCTTCCGTCAACAGTAAAGAGCATAATTGTGCCGTCAGCCTTTTTAGCTATGGCGGTTCTTGGATGGCGGGTTGTATAGAATGATGAATTTTCCATTGGCTGGTCAACTCCTGCTACTCTCAGGATTGGCCCGGTTGTAATAACCTCGTCTGCGAGTATAAAACGCTCCCAATCTTTGAGCTGGTCTGCCTTAAGTATATATAATTTGTTGTTATGAATTGCAAGTGCTCCTCTCTGGTGCATAGCACGCCTGTTTCTGTCATATGTATTTGGAGCGAGCTTTTTGCCTCCTTTTCGAATATAATCTACAGAATTATAGTCAACAGTATTGTGTTCGTAATTGAACTTAAAGAAAGAGCCGTTTATCGCAGCAAGTGCTCCGTGTTTTTCTGCTAGGAGAGATGTTTGAATTAAAACGGGGCTTGGAATTATCTCAAGCTTTCTGCCGGATGTGGGATTAATCTCAATTATATTGATAAATTGGTTAGACCCAAAAAGTTGTCCGTCAGCAAAATGAACAAATATGTGTTTGATTCCGGGTGCTATTTGAACGGTGTTCCATTCAGAAGTTACAAGCAGAGTCGAATCTGAATTTTTAAAGGCGGATAGATTAATAGCGATTAGCAGAAAAAGTGCCGATAATATATTTCTCATAATCTTATTTTTTAGTCAGTTTAACTCTCAATAAATGATTAATATAAAACAAATTTGCCGAAGTTGTATACAACTTCAGCAATTTGTAATCAAAAATATAGTTTTTTTAGTAATAACTTACTGAATTTCAATTATTGCCTCTGAAACGTTTATTATATAGTCACCTACTTTTTCGCATTCTGCAACAATATCCATATAGAAAGTGCCTGTCTGATAGTTATAAACGTTATTTTCCAGATTTATAAGGTGCTCCTCCTTGAGGTGGTTTCTGTATTCGTTTATAGAGTTCTCGGCATCTTCTGCCTCTGCAATATTGGTAATCTTCGTATATCCTAGTTCGAGATTTGAGATCATATGATCAAAGGCTTTGTCCAGAAGATCCATAAAGTGATCCAGTTTCCGGATCATCTCATTATCGAATTTCTTGTTGTGAACCCTCTTCCTTTGAAGGATTCTCGCTATGTTATATCCTGAATCACCAATACTCTCAATTTCACTTATAATTGTATACATTGCCTGTAATCTGCGGGCAGACTCTTCGCTGAGCTGGCCTTCAGAGATGCCGTTAAGGTAGTTTGCTATCTCAAGTTCTACTCTGTCTGTAATCTGTTCGTAGTGTTCAAGCTTTGTAAACAACTCTTCGAAATTGTCTTTATCATTGTCGTGAACGGCCTGACGGGCATAGTCAAACTGTTTTTTTGCCAGCCTGGCAAAGCTTACAATCTCTTGCTTAGCTTGTGTGAGAGAGAGTTCGGCTGTGCTTAAAAGACCACCCTGAATATATTGTAGTCTGAATACCTCTTCTGTCTTTGGTGCCTTAACTACATAACTTACAAATTTTACTATCTGTGGTGTAAACCATACCAGAATAAGTGTGTTTGTGGTGTTAAACAGTGTGTGCAGGAACGAAACTCCGTATAGTGTAGATGATGAGTCCACAAAAGGATCTCCTCCACCTACTCCTACTGTAAGCATTGCTACAAGTTTCAGAATTGGTTTAAAGAATATAAGAACCCAGGTAACTCCGAAAAGATTAAAAACGGTATGCGCAAGTGCAGCTCTCCTGGCCGAAACATTTGCTACCGCTGCAGCAATATTTGCCGTTATTGTAGTACCTATGTTCTCTCCAAGAACCATTGCTGCCGCCATTTCAAACGGGATCCATCCGTATGAGCACATCACCAGAGTGAGTGCCATTGTAGCACTTGACGACTGTAAAACAATTGTCAGTAGTGTTCCTATGGCAACGAATATCAGGGTAGAGAAAAATCCGAAACTTGTCCACTCTTTGAGGAACTCAAGAACCTCAGGAGTTGATTTTAAATCAGGAACGGACCCTTTGAGGAAACTTAACCCCAAAAAGAGCAGTGCAAAACCTATAATCAGCTCTCCGATAGACTTCCTCCTCTTGGACTTAAACATCATAAATGTGAATCCAACCGCTATAAGCGGAATAGAGAGTACAGAGATATCAGCCTTGAATCCAAGCAGTGAGATTATCCATGCTGTAATTGTTGTACCAATGTTGGCACCCATAATTACCCCCACTGACTGTGCCAGTGACAATAAACCCGCATTTACAAAGCTAACAACCATAACAGTTGTAGCACTTGATGACTGAATAATTGCTGTAATAAATAGTCCTGTGAGTACTCTTTTGAATGAGTTTGAGGTCATTGCCGCTAGAATGCTTCGCATTTTATCTCCGGCAACTTTCTGGAGTCCTTCGCTTAGAAGTGTCATTCCGTAAAGGAAGAGGCCAAGGGATCCCAGAACTTTCAGTACCTGATAAATTATATCCATTAATTGTTATGCTGAAATGTGTTGCAAATATAAAGCATATAATTAACCCCTTAAAAAATTTGAAACCTTTTTGCTACCTTCGTATCTGCAGGAAACATTTTTAAGCACAACATTATATTTGTAATGGGCATAAGATCAGCACTAAAGAGTTTGGCATATTTGATATTGTTGCTTAATATTTTTGTAACAATTCCACTTAATGCACAATTCTTCAGTACGGGGAGTGATCCGGCAAGAGCCAGGTGGCTCTATATAGAAACCCCGAATCACAGAATTATTTATCCCAGGGAGATAGACTCAATTGCAAGAAGATATGCATATTTCTCAGAACATCTTAGAGAGGCTGTTTTCAAACCTCTGAGGGCAAAACCATCAAAAACAGACATCGTACTTCATCCTTATAACGTAGTCAGTAACGGAATGGTAGGATGGGCACCAAAGAGAATTGAATTAATAACCAGACCACCATGGGACAGTGATTATCACATAAACTGGGAGAAACATCTCATATTGCATGAGTTAAGGCATCTTGCCCAGGTAAATAAATTTCAGCGCGGGGTATTCAGACCTTTAAGCTGGCTGATAGGTGAACAGGCAGCTGCCATTGGAGTCGGGTTGTATATGAATACCTGGATGCTGGAAGGGGATGCTGTAGTTGCCGAAACTGCGCTTAGTTCTGCGGGCAGAGGCCGGGATCCAGACCATTTAATCTACTTCAAAGCTGCATTTTTAGAGGGAGACTACAGAAGCTGGCAAAGGTGGACAATGGGGTCATATAGTGATTATGTGCCTGATGAATACAGCTTTGGGTATTTGATGAGCTCGTTTATAAGGTATAATTCGGGAAACTACTACTATCTTGATCAGATTACAAATCGTGTAGTCAACCGTTTTTATAATCCATGGGCAGACAGGGGGGCTTATAAAACCAGTACCGGAATGACAAAAAAGGAGAATTTTAAACTTCTTAAAGAAGTTATGTCATCCAGGTGGAGAGAAGAAGACTCTTTGACAGGCAATTTAACCCCTTTCAGACAGGTCACCGTTCAATCTGATGAGTATACTTCTTATTTAAATTTAATTGAATATAAGGGAGATACTCTTTTTGCGTTAAAGAGTGATCTGGCTAAAATAAGGAGGTTGGTGGCATTATATCCCGATGGCAGGGAACAAATTCTCAGATTTATGGGAAGAGTAAGTTCTCCTGTTGTTCTTAATGATAACAAGTTATACTGGACAGAATATGTTGGTTCGCCAAGATGGGAGATGGAAAGTTTTTCAGACATATTCTCTTATGATATCGGTACTGGAAAAACGGAACGGAAAACCAAGGGTGAGGCATTTTTCTCTTTATTTTTTAATGATGGAGAGTTGATTGTAGTTGAATATCCGGTAGAGGGTTCATCAAAAATTGTTTTTCTCGACCCATCAACATTCATTGTGAAAGGTTATGCAGTTGCCCCATCGGGTTTTCAGATCAAAGAGGCTGTCCCTTATGGAGAGGGGCTGTATGTAACTGCTATTTTCGAGAAGGGTATGGGTGTATGGTTTTACAACAGAGATAGTGGAGTTTGGGAAACTGAGATAGCAGAGCAGTTCAGATCTGTTAAAAACCTCAGAACCGCAGGCGGTGACCTTTATTTTATAAGTGATCTTAACGGAAAAAATAACATATTCAGCTATGATCCTGAAAGCAACTTTTTAAGAAGACTTACAAATTCTCGTTTTGGAGTTTCCTCTTTTTCAATTCATTCTGACGGATCTCTTTTGTATTCTGATTTTTCACATAAGGGATACAGAGCGGTCAGGGCTAAGCTTGATTCGATGGATCGGGCCCCTTCAGACTTTTCAAGGCCATACAGAGATCAGATAGCCGAATACCTCTCTTCACAGGAGAATTTTTCTTCTGACACTGTTATTCCACGGAATACAGAGAGCTATATTTCCAAAAAATTCAGAAAAACCAGAGGTTTGGTAAATATCCATTCCTGGGCACCTGTTTATTACAACATAGACAAAATTAAAAGTATGGTATATGAGAGTATCTATGATGTGGCGACCCCCGGCTTCATTCTATACTCTCAGAATTCTCTCAGTACTGCCGAAGCTATGGCGGGTTATTCATGGAGGAGCGGTTATCACTCCGGCCATTTTAAATTTACTTACAAAGGACTCTATCCTGTTTTTGAGTTTAAGGCAGATCTGAATGACAGGGACAGGTACAGAAACACACTTATCAGAGTGCCCGGAGAGAGGCCTGTGATTAAAAAAGACACATTAAGGGAGAGGCCATATCTCAACAGTCACCTTCTTGTCTATCTGCCTTTATCTTTTAACAGCGGGGGTTGGTACAGGGGTGTTGTTCCCAAAATATTGTGGCGATATACAAATGACTCCTTCTATTCATATGAAAATGGGAGATTTTCTGATTACCAGTATGTGAATTTAGGTGTTAATATTTATGCTGTTATGAATCAGTCTTTGAGGGATATCTTTCCAAGATTTGGTGTCGGTGCTTCGCTTCAGCTGGCTACAGTACCTTTTGCCGGTGAAAATTTCGGGTCGTTGGTCTATTCGTCTCTATATGGTTACCTGCCCGGTATAGGGGCAAATCACGGTATAAGGCTATCACTTTCAGGGCAGAAGCAGTTCTATGAGAATAAAAACTACCTGATGTCAAGTTTGATGGCATTTCCCCGAGGGTATGAATCCAGGTACAGCAGATGGGCCGCAGGCATAACCGCAGAGTATGCACTTCCTCTTTTTACAAGGGATATTTCTCTCACATCTCTGCTGTATGTTAAACGGATGCAACTGATACCGTTTGTGTCATATACCAGAAACGGAGCAGAAAGTGGTTCTGAAAACCTTTTATCGGCCGGCAGTGACATTATATTTGATGTAAATCTTCTGGGTATTTCATATCCGTTGTCTGTCGGAATAAGAACGGGCTTTACCGCAGAAAAACAAACTTTTTTTGAATTCTTGTTTAAAACTCCATTGTGATGATAAAATTCAGACATATAAACACATTAACTCCGTTTGACTGGATACTTATTCTGGGAATTATTGCTGCCAACCTGATTCACTCAATTCTTGAACAGACGGTTGATGTTGTAGGATCTCTGGCTGCTGTTACAGGAGTTGTTTGTGTAGTGCTTGTAGCGAGAGGGAATATTTTGAATTATATATTTGGTGTGGTAAATGTCTCTCTATATGCCTTTATCTCATTTAAGGCAGGCCTTTACGGAGATGCTGCACTCAATGCACTATACTATTTCCCGATGCAGTTTATCGGATGGTACAACTGGATTAAAAGGAGAGACAGAGAGGAGTCGGTAACCGTTGTTGCAAGACGAATGGTTGCAAAAGAACGGATTTATCTGGCAGTAACATCTTTGGTTCTGACCTCTGCGGTTGCCTGGATGCTCTATATTTTCGATGACCCGCAACCAATAAAGGACTCTGCTACAACAGTACTGTCGGTTATCGCTATGTTTCTGATGGTAAGAAGGTATATGGAGCAGTGGACATTATGGGTTGCCGTAAATATAATCAGTGTAGTGATGTGGAGTATTGCCTTGATAAAAGGTGAGGCTCACTCTACCCTTATGGTTATTATGTGGATTTTCTATCTTGCAAATTCGGTAAATGGCTGGATTACCTGGATCAGGCTTTCGAGAAATAATCGATAACTGCCTTTGCCGCCGCCGCTCCCGCAGCCTCCTTGAGCTCCTCGAAACTTGCTCTTTTAACAGCTGCCAGACTCTTAAACTTTCTTAACAGACGATCCTGACTCTTAACTCCTATTCCGGGGATATGGTTAAGTTCAGACTCTATCTGGCTTTTACTTCTTTTGTCTCTGTGATGTGAAATTCCAAATCTGTGAGCTTCGTCTCTCAGGTGCATTATTACCTTAAGGGATACAGAGTTTTTATCCAGAAACAGAGGGTGTGGGTCACCCGGAACAATAATCTCTTCGAGCCTTTTTGCTATGCCTATCACTTTGATTTTTTTCTCAAGCCCAAGCTCTCTTAGTGCATCCCAGGCAAAAGAGAGCTGTCCTTTACCTCCATCTATTACAATCAGCTGAGGCAGTTCTCCTTTCTCTGCGAGAATACGGGAGTATCTTCTGTTAACCACCTCTTTCATTGTGGCAAAGTCATTCGCTCCTACAACCCTTTTAATATTAAAATGTCTGTACTCTTTTTTGCTGGGCACTCCGTTTCGGAATACAACACAAGCAGAGACGGCAAATTTCCCCTGAATGTTGGAGTTGTCAAAACACTCAATATGGAAAGGTTCCTCTCTCATTCCAAGATCTCTCATAAGGGCGTTCATAATCCTCGCCTTGTGTTCGTCCGGCCTTAAAGTCTCCTCCTGCTTTATCTTCTCTGACTTCAACTGATTGGCATTTGTCTCACTAAGTTTCAGAAGTTTGAGTTTATCACCTTTGACAGGTATGTGGCATTTGAGAGAGAGAGTTTCGCTGTCAGGCATAAACGGTACTATTATCTCTTTGGATGTATCCCCGAATTTCTGGTGGATGTCAGAGATAAAGAGGCTGAGCACACTCTCTTTGCTCTCTTCTATAGGCATCTTAAGTTCGATATTAAGAGACTGAATTATACTTCCGTTTACAACCCTGGTGTAGTTACCGAAAGAGATTCCTGTATCGTAGGCAAGTGAAAAGATGTCTATGTCTGTTATTGTCTGGCTCACAACCAGTGATTTGTTGTTGTGCCCTGTTATCAGCTCTATCTTCTCTTTGAAGAGCTGAGCCTCTTCGAACCTGAGAGCAGCTGCATGTTCTCTCATCTGTTCGCGAAAAGTGGAAATTAGTGGGCCTGTATCACCTTTAAGCAGTTTGGTTATTTGCTCAATTTGCACATTATAAGCATTATGTCCGATTCTTCCCACGCATGGTGCTTTGCATTTTCCTATGTGATATTTCAGACAAGGCCTGTATTTCTGTTGAGAAATTGCCTCATCTGAGAGTATCAGTTTGCAATCCCGCAGGTAAAAAAGAGATGTTATAAGTTCAATCAGGTTGTATGCCATTGATGCAGAGCTGTATGGCCCAAAATAGAGAGAGCCGTCTTTTGACACTCTTCTTGTGATATAGACACGCGGAAAGGGCTCCTTTTTGATGCAAATCCAAGGATAGGTCTTGCCGTCCTTAAGCATTATGTTGTATCTGGGTTGATACTGTTTTATCAGATTGTTTTCCAGCAATAAAGCATCGCTCTCACTATCCACAACGGTATGTTCAATTGTGTGAATACGCGATACCATTACTCTGGTCTTGGCCGAGAGACTCTCTTCCGGTTGAAAATATTGAGAGACCCTGTTTTTAAGGCTCTTAGCTTTTCCGATATATATAATTGTGCCCTCTTTATTTATGAATCTGTATACCCCGGGAAGATTGGGTAACAATTTAACTCTCTCTTTGAGAATGACTTTTTGAGTAGTCTCTTTCATAACGGAACTGTGCGTAACTCTTTTTTTGTAAAAGTAACAATTATCTTATATTTGTGTTCGGATATGGCAACTAAACTGGTTTCTAGAGCAGATGTAAAGCGGGCTTTTAAGCTTCGCACAATCTTCGGAGATATGTTCGCCTCTGTTATTATGGCCTTGATAGGGCTGAACAGAGTTAATAAAGCATACTCCCGCGTATCACAATACAAAGGCAGAGAGTTTACTGCTGCAATTCTCAGAGATTTTAACGTTTCTTTCGATCTTAACGAGAAGGAGATGGAGTACATCCCTCAGGAGGGGCCCTTTATTGTTGTTGCAAATCACCCTTACGGAGGAATTGACGGGATTCTGCTGATGCACATCTTCAGCTCTGTACGTCCTGATATCAAGACGATATCAAATTTTATTCTCTCCCATATTCCCAATATTAATGATTTTTTCTTTCCGGTTAATCCCTTTACCGACAGGCCGGAACTTTCAGGTAGCTTTTCAGGTTTAAGAAGTGCGGTTGAATTTTTGCAAAAAGGGGGTGGATTGGTACTTTTTCCGGCGGGAGAGGTGTCAACTACATACGGGACGTCAGTAATAAGGGATAAAGAGTGGAATCCTTCGGTTATAAAATTAATTAAAAGCGCAAATGTTCCTGTTGTTCCGGTCTATTTCCACGGACAAAACTCCCGTTTCTTTCACTGGATCGGCAAGATTCACCCTATGCTCAGGACTGCGCGACTTCCGGGTGAACTTCTGAATAAAAGGAATAAATGTTTTAAATTGTGTATCGGAAGGCCTGTTACTCAAAGCGAAATCTCGGAACAAAAAGATATTCAAAGTCTGGGTATGTTACTCAGATCCAGAACCTATGCTCTTGAAGCAAATATTGTCGAAAAGAGATATAAGAAAGAGGAGAGGAAAGATCTCGAACCTATTGCACTTCCAAAGAACAGAAGAGCAATGCAGAAAGAGATAAATGCTCTCGGTCCCGATAAACACCTTTTTACCAATGGTCATTACAGTTGTTATATCACAGATTCAAAATCTATTCCGCTGATGATGCACGAGTTGGGAAGAAGGAGGGAGGAGGCATTCAGAGCTGTTGGCGAGGGAACCGGAAGACCTCTGGATCTTGATGAATATGACCACTACTATAAGCACCTTATTCTTTGGGACAGACAAAAGACAAGACTTGTAGGGGCTTATCGTCTGGGCTTTGGAAATGAGATTATGAAATACAAAGGAGTAAAAGGTTTTTATACAAGATCTCTTTTTAATTACGAGAAGCAGTTTCAACCTATTCTCTCTAAATCAATTGAGCTTGGAAGATCATTTGTTGTTCTGGACTACCAGAAAGAGGCATTACCTCTTGTTCTGCTTATTAAAGGTCTCTTCTACTCGGTATTAAATCACCCTGAAATAAAATATTTATTGGGTCCTGTAAGTATTAGTTCCTGGTATCCAAAATTCTACAGGAGCCTGATGGTGCATTACATTAAAGAGTATCACTCGGCGGGTGACCTTGAAAAATATGTAATTCCCAGCAATCCGTTTTTCCCGGATTATCTGAGAACCTCTGTAGATCATCTTCTTAGCAATAAGATGGATAGTCTTGAAAAATTTGACAGGTTTTTGTTGAGGTTGAGTAATAATGAGTACAGACTACCCACATTGGTCAAAAAGTATCTTAAGATAAACTGCAAAATTGTGACATTTAATGTTGACCCTGATTTCAATTATTGTGTTGACGGGTTGGTACTTCTTGACCTGTCACAGGTATCTAAGCAGGAGATTATGTCCCTTGCAAAAGGTGAGTCTGATATTGAAAGGATTAAAACGCGTTTCGGGTTTACAGATGATGCTCAGGGAACGGGATCGTAACCACTTCCCCCCCATGGATTACAACTTAGAATTCTTTTGATTGCCAGCCACAGGCCCTTAAAGGGGCCATGTTTTTTTATAGCCTCAACCGAGTATGCAGAACATGTTGGTGTATATCTGCAGGTTGGGGGTTTAAGCGGAGATATGCAATACTGATAACATTTAATCAGCAGGATGAATGGCAGCGATATCAGTATCTTTACAGCCTTTTTTAATTTTTTCCAGAACATCTTTAATCTTTTGAGTAAGAATGTCAGACTTAGGTAACTCTTTGCCGATATATACAATCGAAATATCTCTCCCGGGTTGTACTTCGTCAGTAAAATTATTTAATCTCAGTGCCTCTCGTATTCTTCTTTTTATAAAATTTCTGTCAACTGCACGTTTGAAGGAACGCTTGGGTACAGAGAGCACCACTTTAGGGTAAGCCAGTCCGTTTTCCCGATGGTAAACCTTAAGCGGATAATTATAGATAACAGCTCCCGTGCGAAACAGTTCAGATATCTTTGTTTCGGAGCAAAGTTTATGACTTTTGCCAAATTTGAAATTGGTCTGACTGTTCACTTTTTGAGCAGGATTAACTGCTATTTTTGTTCGAAGTATAAAGCAAGAGCCCTTGCAATAGAAGGGGCCTCAGGAGTGGGAGCTACAACTGTAGGTATGAACTTTGCGGCTTTAAGTGCCTTAAGGGTTGTCTGACCATAAGTTGCAAAAAGTAATGAATCCTTTTGAAACTCCGGGAAATTTTCTGTAAGAGACTTAATATCAGCAGGGCTGTAGAAGACAACCATGTCGTATGAGTTGATATCCAGTTTTTTAAGGTCGCAGTGCACAGTGTTAACAAGTACGGCACTTGAGTGTTTTAGCTTAGATTTTGCAAAAATCTTGTTAAGATCGGTTTTGGTATTATCGGTAACAGTCAGAAGAAAATTTTCTGTCTTATGTTTTGTGCCGATAATATCAATTATTGAACTGTTGCTTCCGTTGCCAAAGAAAATTTTTCTCTTTCTGTAAACGATGTATTTCTGCAGGTAAAGAGCGATTGCTTCTGAAACGCAAAAATATTTCATTGTTTCGGGAATTGTAATTCTCAATTCTTCACATATTTTAAAGAATGCATCTATTGCTGTCCTCGAAGAAAACACAATAGCGGTGTGATCAAGAATATTAACCTTCTGTAAACGGAACTCCTTTACCTGAACCGGTTCTACACGAAAAAACGGAATAAAATCTATGCCGATTTTATATTTTGAGATAAGTTCTGTGTATGGAGAACCGTTAGTAGGGGCTGGTTGTGAAATGAGTATCCTTTTAATTTTCATACTATTGGTAAGAGAGTAAAAAGTTGGTGAATAGTGCTATAGGCAAAAATTCGACGCTGCAAAGATATAAAATATAGAAAATATGTGAAAAACGATTTAGAATTATTGTCTGATATACTCTAACAAGATAAAGCAGATAAAAGAATAATGCACAATATATCAACATCTTATAAAAAAGAAGAAAATTCAGTTCAGGAATGAAAAATCGTGTAAGAAAAATGGGTGTTGAGAAAATAGCAGCCATAATGAGGTGATTGTAACCAATTTTCCCAACGAGAATAAATGTTTGCTTATTTTTTGTAATCCATCCCAAAAATTTAAGGATTAAACTCTTTACTATCCAGAATGCCATTACAAAACCTATTGCAATTAAAAACTGCATCCAGTCTGCTATCCCTGAATAGCCGGATATCCTCTCGCCAACAGTTATGGTTAGGAAAACGGGAAAGAAAAGTGCTGCAATTACTGCTGTAATATCTCTCTGTGCAGATGACAAGAGCTTCTCTTCTATACGCAGATTCTCTTTGTGGCTGAAGATCGATTTGACAATAGAGGGAGTTGTGGTCAGAATCTCTCTGAAAAAAAGAATCACTATGATAAAAAACATCATTATCAGAGCAGAATCAAGTAATGAAAACTCTGAATCTTTGTTCCCTTTGATGTATTGAGCCGGGTCTGTAACTAAAGTAGATTCCCCCCAAAGAGAATCTGCAGGCATAACATGTGTCTCAATGGGAAAAGCATAATCCTCATCGGGAAAGTAAAACCTTCCGGATGTTGAATCGGGAATAACTATATTATCATTTACATACATTAGTTGCCCCTCTTTGCATTGTATCCGGCTGAAACCAGAAGGGAAACAACTCTGTCGCGGAAATCACCCTGAATTACAATCTCTCCCTCTTTTGCGCTACCTCCTGTTCCGCATTTGGTTCTAAGCTCTTTACCAAGCTTTTCGAGATCATCTGAGGTGCCCCGGAAGCCGGTAACGAGTGTGACCTGCTTACCTCCGCGATTTCTCCTGTCAATCTTAACAATAAGTTTTTGCTTTGAAGGTGGGAGTGTCTCGGCCTCCTCTTCATAATCTTCATTCTGGTAGCTGAAATCTGAATTTGTGGAGTATACGACACCCAGTCTGCTCTTCCAGTCATTATCGGCCATCTTGATTTTTTTATTTATGCAAATTTAGGTAGAAAAATCCAAAATAGTATCTTTGTCCTTTAATGTGCAAAATAGCAGAAAATCATATGGAATTAAAAAAGTTCAAACAGATTGACAACCTTATCGGAGCGGCGCTTCTACTGGTTGCCTCATTCGTTTACCTCTCGACAATTGAACCCACAACAAGCTTCTGGGATTGCGGAGAGTTTATTGCGTCTTCATACAAACTGGAGATAGGTCACCCTCCCGGAAATCCTGTTTTTCAGCTGATAGCGCGCTTCTTTACCCTCTTCGCAGGGCCCGGTAAAGCAGCAATGATGGTTAATGCAATGAGTGCTATCTGTTCTGCACTTACAATAATGTTTCTTTTCTGGACTATTACACATCTGGGAAGAAGAATTCTCGAAAAGGGCGGAAAGGAGCTGAATCTTCCAAACGCCATTGCTGTTTGGGGCTCAGGAGCATTAGGTGCTCTTGTTTACACATTTTCAGATACATTCTGGTTTTCTGCGGTTGAGGCTGAGGTATATGCAATGTCTTCGCTGTTTACTGCGGCTGTATTCTGGGCAATGTTAAAGTGGGAAGAGCAGGCAGATGAGCCATATTCAAACAGATGGATAGTTCTTATTGCGTTTCTGATGGGCCTCTCTATCGGTGTTCACCTGCTGAATCTGCTCACAATACCTGCTCTGGTATTTATCTATTACTATAAAAAATATGAAGTTACCAGAAAAAGAACGATTTATGTTCTGGGAATTGCAGTTATTATCCTTGGAGCAATTCTATATGGTATAATTCCTTATTTACCTAAGTTTGCGGCACTTTTTGACCTGTTGTTTGTAAATGTTTTCGGACTTCCGTTCAACAGCGGAGCAGCAGTGTTTGTCTCATTGGTTCTGGCCTGTGCGCTATTTCTGGTGTGGTACTCCTACAAGAAATCTAAAGTTCTGTTAAATATTATCTCTCTATCTTTCACTATGATAGTGATTGGATACTCTGCTTTTGCTGTGGTAATAATCCGATCATCGGCAAATACGCCTACAAATGAGAATCAACCGGACAACCCGTTCTCGCTTGTAAGATATCTTGGCAGAGAGCAGTACGGAAGTAATCCTCTTATTTACGGAGAGACTTATGCCTCAACCTATCAGTTACAGTCAGAGAAGTACTGGGCGAAGGTGGGCGACAAATATGAATCGGTTAACGGACCAATTCAACCCAAGTACGATTCTGAGACAAAAATGTTTTTCCCGAGGATGTGGAGCAGTAATAATCCGGATTATATCAAGTTCTACCAGCAATATACCAAGGGCAGAGGTAAAAGTATTACAGGAAGCGAACATAAAATGCCTCTCTTTAAAGATAACCTGGCCTATTTCTTTGATTACCAGTTAAACTGGATGTACATCAGGTATTTTATGTGGAACTTTGCCGGCAGACAGAATGATATGCACGCACAGAGTCCCGGTGATATTATTAAAGGGAACTGGGAGACAGGTATCGGATTCTTTGACAGGGCAAGACTGGGTGACCAGAGAGAGGGTCCCGATTTTGTTGTAAATAACAAGGCAAAAAACCACTATTATATGATTCCGCTCATACTGGGCATCATAGGACTTCTTTATCAGTTAAGCAAAGACAAGCACAATTGGTGGATTACAATGCTGCTCTTTATACTCACGGGTATAGCTGTTGTGATATATCTTAATCAGCCGCCGTTTCAGCCGAGAGAGAGAGACTATGCATATGCCGGCTCTTTCTATGCGTTTGCTATATGGATTGGCTTAGCAGTTATGGCAATCCATGAAAAACTTAAAAAGTGGGCGCCCGAAAAGATATCTGCAATTGCAGTGAGTGCCGCAGCTCTTCTTGTCCCTGTGCAAATGGCATCTGAAAACTGGGATGATCATGACAGGAGCAACCGCTATACGGCTCGTGACCTTGCATATAATTATCTCCAGTCAACCGGTGAGCAGGCGATACTTGTCACTCATGGCGACAATGACACCTTCCCACTCTGGTATCTGCAGGAGGTAGAGGGAGTTCGTACCGATGTAAGAATAGTGAACACCTCACTTCTGGGAACTGACTGGTATATTGACCAGATGCAGTACAAAACCTATGAGTCTGAACCATTGCCATTCTCAATACCAAGACATGAGTATATCTATGGAACTAATGATGTAATTGAGGTTGCAGACAGATTAAACCGCCCTGTACCGATTAAAGAGGTTATTGATCTGATATCAATGCCTGCAGCTAAGGTTAGAACAAGATTTGGAGGAACTCTTAGTTATTTTGCCGCAAGACAGCTTTTGTTGCCTGTTGATAAACAGAAAGCTATCGAGAGTGGAATAATTGATGCCTCTGAGGCACACCTCGTTCCGGACACAATACAGTTAAACCTGCCTGAAAGGAAAAATTCTATGCTTAAGAGCGAGCTTATGATTCTTGATCTGCTTGCAAACTATAAGTGGGACAGGCCTATATACTTTGTGGCAATGGGAGGAGATCTGGAAATTGGCATCAGAGATTATCTTGAATATAAGGGATTTGCCTATAAATTTGTCCCTATTAAAAACAGAAGTACATTTGGTAACCCTGGCAGGGTGAAACCCGATGTTATGTACGACAAGGTGATGAATATGTATAAATGGGGGAATATGAATGACCCTGATGTAAACATCGACTATCAGAACCTGCTTACATTTAACGCAGTTCTGTCTGTTAGAAACATATTCAGCCAAACTGCAAGCTCTCTGTTAGAAGCAGGCGATTCAACCAGAGCCGTTGAGGTTCTCGACAGAATGCAGGAGGTAATGCTAGCGTCGCAGTTTCCTCTTAACGGATCTGCAATGTCAAATTCACTGAATGAACTGGCTGTTATCGAGAGCATTGACACATATCTGGTTGCGGGAGAATTTGAAAAGGGTAGTAAACTGGCACAGATGTTTGCCGATGAGACTCTTAAATCTGTTAAACTTTTTGCCACTCCTTTCAGATCGAGATTCCTCTCAAAGAGCGACCTTGAAAGTAATCTCTCATATCTGCACTACCTTCAGGATATCTTTGCAAACAGAGGTTATACAGATGAGGCAGAGAAATATGAGAAGATACTCAATGATTTATATACTGAGTTGGAAGCTATGTAATTATTTTTCAAGAAGAAGGTTACATCCTCTGATTTCTGAATTTTTAATGCGACCGGTAATACGAAAGGTATTGCCGGTCTCTTTTATTCCCATATCCTGTGTCTCAATAAAGGAGCATGAGTTATAGCAGGCAAGATCAATAATGTTTATTCCGCCTTTCTCTCCTGTGCCCATTATCCGGAACGGATTTACGGGATCTCTTATGATAATATCCATCCAGGGAGGTGTTTTAAATACTCCTTCTCCGTATGAGTATGCCTGTGAGAGAAGTTCTGCCATACCGTATTCAGATGCAACCATGTTAATACCAAACCCTTGTGTGATAATTTTATGGAGTTCTTCTCTGGATATCTCTTCTCCTCTTCCTTTCATTCCGCCTGTCTCCATCACAATCAGCCCCGGGAAATCAATCTTATAGTTCTTGAGAAACTCTAAAAGAGCAAAACTAACCCCAAACAAAATTGTTTTATTGCCAAATTTACTTAGAGTTAGTAGTTTGTTGTAAAGTGCGTCATAATTGTACAGATAAAAACCGGAATCCTCGTTTCTACTCTCTTTTATCAACTGATCAACCATAAATATGAGAGAGGATCCGTCTCTTTCCAGATACGATGGCAGGAGGGCCAGTATAGTATAATCAGAGGGGTCTCCCCAAAAAAGCTTGAATGCTTTAGTGAAACTCTCCTGATAAACAGAGAGATCTGCAACAGGATGAGATGAGGGTACCATTCCTGTTGTTGCACTGCTGGTAAATATCTTTTCCGGTGTCAGTCCGTCACAGATAATATTTTGGGTTTTATATACAGAAACCGGTAAAAAAGGAATTTTTTCCAGAGAGTCTACATTAGTGGTGTCTATACCCGCTATTTTAATAAATTCCCTGTAAGGGGTACAAAGGCGGCTCTGAATTTTAAAGATTTCCAATGCAACAGCCTCAAATTTCCCTCTGCTGTCTATGTTGAATATTCTATCTTTCATTACTTTCAATAAAAAGAGAGCTCTGTATGTCCAATAGTTGTCCCGCAAAAGTCCTCTCTCCGGAGAGCCTTGGAACCTTATTCTGACCTCCAAGCTTACCCTTCTGTCTCATCCACTCATAAAAACTCCCTTCCTTTAATATAACAACCTCCGGCATAGACATTGTAACGTCTTTGTTTCTTTTAGCGTCGTAGTCTGAGTTGAGGTTTCTCAGCTCTGAATCAAGATCATGAGTAAAAATGGTTATGTCTTTAGGGGGGATGTTAAACTCTATAAGCCACTGATGCGCACCTTTTGATCCGCCATCCATGAAAATCGGGGCTACAGTATAGTTTGTAACAGAGGCGGAGTGTTTGCTGCATACAGATGACATTGCTCTTTCTGCATTATTAATCATAAGCTCCTCGCCAAAGGCATTAATAAAGAGTTGAGTTCTGCCGGATATGATGATTTTATGAGGGAAAAGAGATGTGAATCGTACACAATCCCCAAGAAGGTACCTCCAAAGGCCGCCGTTTGTTGTTAGTACAACCGCGTAATTATCAGTTGTATTTACAGATTCTACTGTAAGGAATTTTGTGAATTTGCCCGATAATGCATCATTAAGTTTTGACATTGGAATAAACTCAAAGAACACTCCATTCTCGGTCAGAAGCAACATTGAGTTATCTCCCGGTGTGTCCTGAAATGCAAAATATCCTTCAGATGCATTATAGTTTTCCATATAATTCATCTTTTGGGATGGGATTATTTTGCGGTATTCGGCTTTATATGGTTCAAAATTAATTCCTCCGTGCATAAAGAGCTCCAGATTAGGCCACAGCTCAAGAAGATTATTTTTGCCGGTGTAGTCAAGTATCTTTCTCATAAGTACCAGATTCCAGGATGGGACACCTGAAAAGTTGGTTACATTATATTTAGCGGCATTTTTACATATCTGCTCTACCTTTTTCTCAAAATCTCCGATAAGTGCTGTCTTACGGTCAGGAACTCTTCTCATCTCTACCCAGAAGGGTGTGTTCTTTAACATAATTGCAGACAGATCACCATAATGACTTTTGCCCTCTCCAAGTTCATCTGTATTTACGCTTCCTCCAAGTGTCATTGCATCTCCATCAAAAAGCCGGGAGCCGGGATTATTCCTGATATATGTTGCGAGCATCTTTTTCATGCCCGAAAAGTGACAATTATGCAGGGAATCAGATGATAAAGGAATGAATTTTGAGCGAGACGAGCTTGTTCCGCTTGACTTGGCAAACCATTTAACAGGTTTGTCCCACAACACACTCTCTTCGCCTCTGCGTGTTCTCTCAATATATGGTTCAAACTGGTCGTAGTCCCTTAATGGCACATGATTTTGAAATTCATCGAGTGAGCACCCTGAGATTACTCCGTGCTCAGCGCCGAATTTAGTGCGGGAGGCTGTATATGTAAGCTCCCTGAACAGTTGTTGTTGAAAACGGACAGGATCCTTTCTGTTCTCTTCAAGCCTGTTGAGCATTTTGCTTGTTAGCAGGGAGTAAATATCTGATGTGATTGACATGGTGCAAAGATATATATTATTCAAACACCTCGTGCAGAACGTCGAGTGACTCTATTTTAAGATCAGTACCGGAGTGAAAACCGAGGTACTTTATAATCTGAGAGGTAAATGTATATCTCCGTTTACCTGTTATTTTTATGGTTTCAAGTTTTTCCGGAGGAGTGATAAAGAAACTGTAAAGAAGTGCAGTGTCTGTGTTATCAAGACAGATTGTTTCGGGACCCTCCTTTGATACATACCTTGCTGATACAATATCAAACAATTCACCTGAGGGTTCTCTCTTGATATCAGGTGAGTAACCTGCGTGTCTGCAAAAATTAACTGTAAACCAAGGATGAAAATTGGCGACCCCTTTTTCTATACGGTTAAGCATATCTATAGATTCTGACAAAAATGTATAGAGAGCGCTGTTTGCCTCAACTTCACGGACGCTTTTATAAATCAGTTCACTAATAAAAAGAGCAATCGAAGATTTTACAATGTCGCTTCTGAGAGATGTGAGTTTAATAACAGGAACAACCTCTTTTATTGTATCTATGCTTCCCATTTTATGTGAAGAGAGCTGGATTTCCAGTATCGCAAGCGGATGCAGGGAGGAAATGTTAATTCTGCTTTTCGATTTTGCAGAATATTTCATAAAAAATGATTCTCGTCCTCCCCTCTCTGAATAACACTGTACAATTATGCCATTCTCTTTGTACTTAATTGTATGAAGTACAACAATTCTGAAAGATGAGGTTGAGCCTGACATCACGAATTTTCAAGAAATCCGGCAAGTTTTCTCATAGCGACTCCCCTGTGAGATATTAAATTTTTCTCTTCATAAGAGAGTTCGGCAAGAGTTTTGGTGTAACCATCAGGAACAAAAAGCGGATCGTAACCAAAACCTCCGGTGCCGGAACGGCTTTCCAGGATGGTGCCGTAAACAAACCCTTCGAAAAGGTACTCTTTGCCATTTTTAATAAGGGCGACAACGGTTCTGAATCTTGCTTTTCTGTTTTTGATGCCATTAAGTTCTTTGAGTAATTTTTGCATATTTTTCTCTGAATCTGATTCTTCAGATGCATATCGGGCCGATTTAACTCCGGGAGCACCTCCAAGTGCCTCAACTTCCAGTCCGGTATCGTCTGCAAATACATCCCTCCCGGTTCTTTTGTTAAGATATCTGGCCTTAAACAGTGCATTCTGTTCAAGAGTGGGTTCCTCCTCAGGAATCTGTTCAAATATCCCAAGATCCGAAGGTGTTATAAGTGAAATGTTACTTCCGACTATTCCTTTCGCTTCTGAAAGTTTATGTCTGTTAGCTGTTGCAAAAATTATCTCCATTTGAAATCAAAATTGCATCAAAGATACTAAAACTTTAAATTTGCATTAATTAGTAACAATTAAGATGGTGATGAAGAGGATAATATTACGGACGCTTGTTTTTATGGCTCTTATTATGCCAGTGGCCGCAACCGGACAGTCTGCAGCATTTAAACTGGGTAAAAATCTGGATATACAGCTTAATGTTCTTAGGGAGCTCTCATACCTGTACGTAGATAGCGTAGAGGCAGATAACCTTGTCCTTTCTGCTGTGGAAGCAATGCTTGAGGGGCTGGATCCTTATACTGTTCTTATTCGCGAAGAGGACAGAGAGAACCTTGAACTGCTTACAACCGGTTCATACGGAGGTATCGGGGCAATTATTAAAAAGAGCGAAGCGGGAATTATGATAACTGAAGTTCATGAATTCTCTCCCGCAGCAAGGGCAGGCATAGTAGCAGGAGATATTATACTTACAATAGATGGACAATCTGTCGCTCCGCTTAAGGTTGATGAATGCAGTGCCAGAATGAAGGGAGTGCCCGGGACGCAGGTTGAGTTTACAATTAAAAGTCTCAGAGATGGCCTGGAGAAGACTATTGTCATTACTAGAGAGAAGATTCACTTTCCCGATGTTCCTTACAGCGGAATGGTGAACGATACTATAGGCTATATTAGAATTACAGGATTTACGATAGGTGGTTCTAAAGAGGTAAAGAGAGCTCTTATTGACTTAAAGAAGAATCCATCGCTTAAAAGAGTTATTCTTGATCTCAGAGGTAATGGCGGCGGTATTCTGGATGAAGCCGTGGACATTGTCTCCCTTTTTGTGCCCAAAGGAACAAAAGTTGTATCTGCAATTGGCAAATTCAGACAAGCAGATATGGACTATTATACAAGAGAGGAGCCGGTAGATACAACAATTCCGCTTATTGTCATGGTCAACTCCTCTTCTGCCTCTTCATCTGAGATTGTTGCAGGAGCACTACAGGATCTTGACAGAGCAACCATAGCAGGTACCCGTACTTTTGGAAAAGGCTTGGTTCAGTCTATAAGGGATGTAGGTTTTAACTACAAATTAAAGATTACCACCGCAAAGTATTACACTCCAAGCGGAAGATGCGTTCAGGCTATAGACTACTCACATCGTAACGAAGACGGAAGTATAGGATATGTTCCTGACTCGCTGATTAAATCATTTAAAACTTTAAAAGGAAGAACAGTATACGATGGCGGAGGTGTTACTCCGGATGTTTATATCGAACCTAAAATCTACAGCAGACCCGCTCTGGCTTTAATTTACGGAGAGATTCTGCAGGAGTACTCCATAGAGTACTATAAGAATAATATTACAATTGATGCACCATCGACATTTTCTCTGTCCGACCAGGAGTACGAAAGATTTATTGAGTGGGCTGCTCTCAGGGATTTTGATCACAGAACTGCTTCTGAGGTTGAGTATGATAAACTGATTGCTCTGGCAGCCAGGGAGGGGCTTTATTCAGATCTCAGGGATGAACTATCTAAACTTGGAGAGAAGATTAAGCCGGACAAAACGGAGGTGTTAAGGAGGAATAAGGCTGAAATTAAGGCACTTCTGGAGGAGGAAATATCTGCCAGATATTACTTTCAGAAAGGCAGGGCGGAGAGCATGGTAAGAAACGATGAACAGCTTCATAAAGCGTATAGTATTAAACTAATAGAGTAGTGGGGTTAAAATATATGTTTTTCCCGGATATATGTCCGGTGTGTGAGAGATTGCTGGTGAAAGGAGAAAAACACATTTGTTCGGAGTGTCTGTCAGATCTTCCGCTCTCTTACTTCTGGAATTCCCGGGAGAATCCTGCCTCTGTACTTTTAAGAGGTTACCTCCCGATGCAGCGGGTTTCAACTCTTATGATTTATCGGAAAGAGAGCAGATGGAAAAATGTATTGTATGAATTTAAGTATTCTGGCAATAAGCATATTGGCAGATATCTTGCGCAAATACTGACAGAAAAATTGAAATGTGGAGGTAATCTGGAGAGTATTGATGTGATAATTCCTGTACCTTTGCATCCCCTGAAAAGATGGAAAAGAGGATTTAATCAGGCTGCGGTGATTGCCGGAGAGATATCCCGTATTTCCGGAATTCCTGTGAATGACGATCTGCTCAGAAGAGGGCGTTACTCCGTTTCACAAACACTTAAAGACAAGAGAGAGAGAGCAAAAGGAGTTAAGGGTGCCTTCTTTGTTAAAGAAGGTCATAAGATTGCGGGTAAGCACATACTTCTGGTTGATGATGTCCTTACTACCGGAGCAACTGCCGGTGAATGTGGTTCTCTTTTGATGGAGGCCGGGGATGTAAAACTGAGCTTTGCCGCATTAGCATTTGTTGAATAAAAAGATTAAGTTTGCAGTTAACTGTTATGCTGGATTTTATTAAAATAGAGATTATTGATATTATCGACATAATTCTTGTCGGGATTCTTATATATCAAGCATTTAAACTTATTAAAGGAACTGCTGCCCTGAATATTTTCACGGGCATTATTGTTTTTTATTTTATATGGTTGGTTGTTAAAGCTCTGAGAATGGATCTTTTAAGTGCCATTCTTGGGCAGGTGATGGGGGTCGGGGTTCTTGCCCTGATTATACTTTTCCAGCAGGAGATCAGAAGATTCCTTATGAGATTGGGAACACGTTATATGGATTCCAGCCATAATCTCAGATTCGTAAATTTATTCTTTGGTACTCAAGGTAAAGTCTTTACCGGAGAGGCTCTGAACGAAATTACTCAGGCATGCAGAAGAATGTCCGAATCTAAAACAGGAGCTTTAATTGTACTGTCAAGAGGATCATCGCTTGATTTTGTGATTGAAAGCGGCGACAGGCTGGATGCAAGAATCAGCCGAAGGCTTATTGAGAACATCTTTTTTAAGAATGCTCCAATGCACGATGGCGCAATGGTTATTTCCCGTGACAAAATTGTGGCGGCAAGATGCACTCTTCCGATTTCTGAAAACCCCCACTTACCTGCAAATTACGGCATGAGACACAGAGCTGCTGTAGGAATAACAGAGCAGAGCGACGCTAATGTGGTGGTCGTTTCAGAAGAGACAGGAAATATCTCTTTTGTATCAAACGGTCAGATCCGTCAGATTAACAGTATTACCGAGCTGAGGCTGGTTATTGAAAATTCTAAGAACCCTGTGAGTGCCGCACAATGATGATTGATCTTCAAAGAACGGAACAAAAGCTTGGCTTTGACAGAATCAGAGCTGCTGCAGAGTCTTTGTGTTCTACAGCTGCTGCAAAAAACATGGCAGCAACAGCCGATTTTTGTACCGACCGCGAAGAGCTGAAATACAGGCTTCTTCTTACAGATGAGATGAGAGTTATCTCTATGCTCGAGAGCGGATTCCCGGATTCGGGATATGTAGATACCTCCGACTTTCTTGCAAGACTGGAGAGCACATCGTATTGTTTGGATATAACTTCTATTATAAAACTCAGAACATCACTCGAAACCCTTAGGCAGATTCAGTCCTTTTTTAAGAAGACCAAAGATAATCAGTACCCGGGTTTAAAGAGGCTGATAGAACCTTTGATTCTGTTTCCTGAAGTATCAAGAAGAATAGACTCAATTCTGGACAGGTTCGGAGAGGTAAAAGATAATGCCAGCGAAGATCTGTCGGCTATACGAAAAGCGATTAAGGAGAAAGAGGGGTCGATTGCACGGAAGATTAATCAGATATTCAGGAGTGCTCAGCAAGAGGGTATAGTTGATCAGGATGCAACAGTAACAGTCAGAGATGGTAGAATGCTATTGCCTGTACCGGCTGCTAACAAGAGAAAGATACAGGGTTTTGTGCTTGATGAGTCGGCAACCGGAAAGACGCTTTATATCGAACCGCTGGAAGTGGTTGAGCTGAACAATATAGTAAAAGAGCTTCATTTTGCAGAGCAGAGGGAGATTCTCAGAATTCTGGCTGAATTTTCAGATTTTCTGAGACCATATGCCCCTGAATTGATCGAATCATCCGAAATCCTCAGCAGGATTGATTTTATTTGGGCAAAAGCCAGACTTGCCGTATCAATGAATGCAGGCATGCCGGTTGTAACAGAAGACAGAGAGTTTAGTCTGCGGAACGCAAGGCATCCATTGCTGGAAAAGGCACTTAAAAAGGAGGGTAAAGAGGTTGTTCCGTTAAATCTTTCTCTTGGGGGTGAAAAGAGAATATTGTTGATTTCCGGGCCGAATGCCGGAGGAAAGTCTGTATGTCTTAAAACGGTTGGACTGTTACAATATATGTTTCAGTGCGGGTTTTTAATTCCTGCCACAGAAAGCTCCGAGATGACTCTGTTTGATCACATTTTCATAGATATCGGAGATGAACAATCTCTTGATAATGATCTTAGTACGTACAGCTCTCACCTAACTAACATGAAGACTATACTCGAAAATGCCGGAGAGAAGAGTCTTGTGCTTATAGATGAGTTTGGTGCGGGTACAGAGCCGACGGCGGGAGGAGCAATTGCAGAGGCTATTCTTACAGATCTTGAGAAAATGGGATGTTTCGGAGTTATCACAACTCACTACTCAAACTTGAAATTTTATGCCAGCAGCAGCAAAAGTGTTCTTAATGGGGGAATGCAGTTTGATGTTCAGAATATAAAGCCGCTTTTTAAACTTGAAACAGGAATCCCGGGGAGTTCATTTGCCTTTGAGCTGGCCAGAAAGATAGGATTACCGGATGAAGTTGTTAAAAAGGCAGAGGAGAGAGCAGGTACCGATTTTGTTGATCTCGAGAGACACCTAAAAAAAATTGCCAGGAACAGAAGAGCCTGGGAGGAGCGTCTTGCAAAAATTAAAAGTACAGACAGGACTTTAGAGAGTATTACTGATAAGTACCAGAAAGAGTTGTCGGATATTCAGGAGCTGAAAAAGTCAATAATAAGCAAGGCCAAGGCTGAGGCAGATGCATTGCTTGCTGAGGCTAACAGAAAGATAGAGGCTACAATTAAAGAGATTAAAGAGAGTCAGGCAGATAAAGAGAGAACAAAAATTGCAAGAAAATCTTTAACCGATTTTATTAACTCCTCGAATGATCAATCTGTTGGTTTATCAGATGATAGCATAGCCAAAAAGATGCAACAACTACAACAGAGGAGAGAGAGAAGAGACAAGAGACGCAGGGAAAAGGAGGAGTCTGTAAAACATAACGATCAGAAGATTGTTCTAAAAATTGAGGAGAAGCCGATTAAAAAGGGAGATAAGGTAAGAATAAAGGGGAGTGATTTAATGGGTGAGGTACTTAGCTATGACGGCAGAACGGTTAATGTGGCGATAGGCTCTGTGATAAGCAGATTGACAGAAGATAAGATAGAGAGAATCTCCAATAATGAATATGCACAGGCAGCCGGAAAGATTCCGAAGAGCAGACTCTCTGTAAACGAGAGCAGGGATATTACTAACAGAAAACTCGAATTTAAGCCCTCGCTGGATATAAGAGGAGAACGATTGGAGCAGGCTATAGAAATTGTTACCAGATTCATTGATGACGCAATGATGGTTGGTGTCTCTGAGGTTAGAATTCTGCATGGTAAAGGTAACGGCATTCTCAGAGAGGAGATCAGAAAATATTTGAAAGCAATGGGAGGTGTTACCTCTTTCAGAGATGAACATATCCAGATGGGAGGTTCGGGCATAACAGTTGTAAAGCTTGATGATTAACTAAACTTTTATATTATGAAAAAATTATGGGTAATGGTTGTTTTTCTTGTTTTATCATGCAATTCGGCAGATAAAAAAGCAGAACAGATTGCCATTCAGTTTCTTGATGCATATTTTAAAATTGATTATAATACCGCTGCCGGATTCTGTTCAACTGAACTGGCAGAGGAACTCGGCTCTTCTCTTAAGAGCATAGAGTCTCTGGAGGATGGAATAAGAGATATGATTATAAAGCAGACATCGGAATTAAAAACTCAGATAGTTTCAGTCGATTCAGAAAGCAGGAAAGATACTGTAATTGTTGCCTATAAAGTACTGTTACCTGATTTTCCCAATGGGATAGAAAACAAACTTTTGCTCTCGAAAATTGAAAAGGAGTGGAAGATTGTTGAACTTGGAATAAGATAATGATATATTGATATGTATGTAGATACTCATACTCACAGCAGCTACTCTCCGGACAGCAGAATGAAGATTCCTGAGGCGGCGGAGTATGCATTCAGACACGGTCTTGCCGGAATAACTTTTACAGATCACCTCGATCTGAAAGCCCCCGGAAATAATACTATGTTTGCTTTTGATCCGGGTGATCAGCAGACAGAAATCGAGCTGAATTCCCGGAGTTCTAAAGTTAAACTTTTTACCGGGATAGAGATTGGTCTGCAACCATGTAATCTTGAGGAAATTAAAGAGTATCTTACACATTTCTCCTTTGATAACATTATAGCGTCAATCCACTTTGTTGACGGAGTTGATCCCTACGAAGGGTACTATTATGACGATAAGAGTGAAAGACAAGCATACGGCAGATATCTGGAGATTATGTCGGAGATGATAGAGTCATATCCGGATTTTGATATTCTCGGCCATTACGATTATATTGTAAGATACGCACCATACGGAGTGAGAGGGATTTACTATCACGAATTTGCCGATATTCTGGATAAAATCTTCAAATACCTTATACATAACGGAAAAGCTCTCGAGATTAACACTAACACATACAGATACAGGAACGGAGCAACACCTGTATTCGATAACAACATTATTTTAAGATATCGTGAGATGGGAGGGGAAATGATATCAATAGGCTCCGATGCTCACTCCTGCGACAGAATTGGAGAGGAGTTCGAATATTTCCGGAATGTTATTAAAAAGGCGGGATTTAAATATGTGGTTCACTTCGAGAAGAGAAAACCTGTTTTTATTCCTGTTTAGAACTCTTAATCTCTTCGATCCTTTTCTTTCTCTCTTTTGAAGGCACTCCGGTAATTCTGAGATATCTGTCAAACTGCTCCAGAGTCATAAATTTTCCGAAAGCATCTTCTGTCTTTTTTCTCCATTTTTCCTGAACATCTCTGTAACTGTCGGGATTCTGCATTCCTCCGGCCTTCATCCTTTCAAACTCCTTTGTTACTCCATCGATATTTGACTGAAGAACCGAGTCTGCTAGAAATGTTTGATAATCATTTAGTTTCAGATCAATTTGCAGTCTGTTTGCCTGTTCGGCAGCTATTTCGACAGGTGATTTCTGAGGTTGTTGATTGGTTTGAGCTGTTGCAGTAAAGATTACAAAAAGGGCTGGTACCAGAGTGAAAATTTTCAGGAGATATCTCATATGTTTTATTTTTTAAGAGGGGTAACCGATGCTCCCCTTCCAACAAAATTAATATTATATTTGTAAAAGTTAGAAAAGAATATTCTATAAAACAGGTATATAATTATTAATTAAAACAAATGCGAATGAAAAAAGGCTTAACTACAATTTTAATTGCGGTTTTGATACTAACCCTTCCAACAAGGGGTGAATCGTGTACAAATGTACTCATAACCAAGGGTGCCAGCAAAGATGGATCTGTGATGGTAACATATTCTGCCGACTCTCATCAACTTTACGGAGAGTTATACTTCCGTAAGGGGGCGGAACATAAACCGGGCACTATGCTGAAAATTTACGAATGGGATACCGGAAAATATCTGGGTGAGATACCTCAGGTGCCAAAAACATACACAACTGTGGGTAACATGAATGAGCATCAGCTTATTATAACGGAAACTACATACGGAGGTCGTGAACTTAACGATTCTACAGGAATAATGGATTATGGTTCGCTGATTTATGTAACTCTGCAGAGAGCAAAGACAGCAAGAGAGGCCATTAAGGTAATGGCTGACCTTGTCAGGGATTATGGATACTACTCATCAGGCGAATCTTTTTCTATAGCAGATAAAGATGAGGTGTGGATAATGGAGATGATAGGCAAAGGAACAAAGATGGTTAACGGAAAAAATGTAAATAAGGGCGCTGTTTGGGTAGCTGTCAGAATACCTGATGGTTATATTTCTGCACACGCGAATCAGGCCAGAATTACAACATTCCCACTTAACGATCCCGACAACTGCCTCTATGCACCGGATGTTATTTCGTTTGCAAGAGAGAATGGATTCTATAAAGGCTCAGATAAGGATTTCAGCTTTTCTGATACATATGCACCACTTGATTTCAGCGGCATGAGAGGTTGCGAGGCAAGGGTATGGTCTGCATTCAATATTCTTGGAGGAGGTATGATTGGAGATAAAGAGTACACAGCATATCTGGATTATGCTATGGGTCATAATCCTGAAAACAGGATGCCTCTTTATATCAAACCTAAAGAGAAAGTATCTGTAAAAATGGTCGCCGATGTGATGAGAGATCATTACGAAGGTACTGCACTTGATATGACAAAAGATATCGGAGCCGGTGGTCATGCTTTACCATACAGATGGAGACCAATGACATTCGAAGTTGATGAACAAAGATATACTAATGAAAGAGCCATAGGTACACAACAGACCGGCTTCTGGATGCTTGGGCAGGCCAGAAACTGGCTGCCTGACGAGATTGGCGGAATTCTTTGGTTTGGTGTGGATGCTGCTGCAACATCTGCCCTGACTCCTATCTACACATCGTCGCTGCAGGTTCCTGAATGCTTCAGAGAGGGTAATGGTCATATGACTGAATATTCTCCAACGGCAGCTTTCTGGATTTTCAGCAGAGTATCAAATTTTGCATATCTGAGATATGATATGATGTCGGCAGACATTAAAAAGGCTGCAGATGAGCATGAGGTGACTGCAATGGAGAGAACTCCGGCAATTGATGCGGCTGCTATGTCCATTTATAATGAATCTCCTCAGAAAGCAAGGGAGTTTCTTACTGACTACTCTGTTAAAACAGCTCAACACCTATTTGATAAGTGGGTTAAACTGGACAGATACCTCCTGGTTAAATATATTGATGGAAACGTTAAAAAAGAGAGTGCTCCGGGATGTTTCCTTGATAACGGAAACGGAAAAGAGATTCCGGCATCTCCAATGTTCCCCGGTTATAACGAAAAATGGAAGAGAGCCGTTAAGGAGGAGGCTGGAGAGCGACTTAAGGTAATACAGTGAGATACCTTTTCTATAAAATAGGAGAGCTTCTTAGAAAATTAAGGGCACCCTTGCTGGCAACAGCAACGTGGGGTGCCTTTTTTGTAAGTATTGCCAGTATAATTTTTATAGTTTACAGCATAGGATTTGAACAGAAAGATATTACCAACGCAGAGTTTTTCGGGATTTATAAGATATTTCTGGGGTTCTTTTTCGGGCTTTATCTTATAAGATTTAGTGCCGAATATTTTTCAGGAGAAAAAATTGTGGGCAAAACCTGGGTTTCATTAATTATTCTTGGTGCAGCTTTTTTTGTGGTTTTTGATGTAAATGTATTTGGTGTTTCAGTTAATTTACCCCGGATTTACAGTTATCGCATAATAATAGCGGCCCTTATCTACATCTCGCTTTTGGAATTGTCGGGAGCAGTTGTTCAGATTTTGTCTAAAACTGTTCATCCTCACCTGATTTTTGTTGTGAGCTTTCTGTCGATTATTACAATTGGAACTGCACTGCTGATGTTTCCGAACTCAACATACAACGGAATAAGCTTTACAGATGCACTTTTTACCGCTACTTCTGCAACATGTGTAACAGGCCTGGTATCTGTCCCCTTTTCTGAAACATTTACAATCAGCGGGCAGATTATTGTGCTGATTTTAATACAGGCAGGCGGGCTTGGCGTTATTACCATCACTACATTTTTTGCAGTATTCTTTACAAGAGGAATGTCGGTAAACAGTGAATATATAATCAAAGATATTATTTCTGGCAACAGAAGTTCCAAGCTGGTTTCACTTGTTTACAGAATCGTTACAGTAACTTTAATTATGGAATTATCCGGTGCTCTGCTTATCTATCTTTATACCGCTCCGCACCTTGAAGTGACATACCAGTGGGAGAAGATTTACTTTGCAATTTTTCACTCTGTGTCTGCATTTTGTAACGCTGGCTTCTCTACTTTGCCTCAAAATCTTGCAGATCCTTCTGTTATTAATATAGGTCCTTTTTATCTGATAATATCAGTTCTGATTATATTTGGCGGGATAGGATTTCCTATTTTCTCCAATATCATCCGGATAACAGGTCACAGAGTGAAGCAACTTTATATGTGGCTGAGATATGGGGTATTCACAAGATTTGTGAGAGAATGGGATATGAATTCAATAATTGTTATAAGAACAACGGGATTGCTGATTGTTACCGGAATGGTTTATCTTCTTCTTTTTGAATGGGATGGAGTATTGGCCGGGTTTAGTGGGGGTGATAAGTTTATACATGCATTCTTTAATTCGGTAACACCGCGCACAGCCGGATTTAATTCGACCGATGTTTCTGCATTTAAGTCAGTTACTTTGTATATGTTTCTTCTGTTTATGTGGATAGGAGGTGCTCCGCAATCAACAGCGGGGGGGATTAAGGTTACTACTTTTGCATTGATGATACGAAATGCAGTACAGTTAATCAGGGGAAGTGACAGAGTAGAGTTTCACGGAAGAGAGATCTCTCCTCTTTCTGTAACAAGGGCTTTTGCGGCGGTGGTCTTTTCTCTTTTGACAATAATCATTGCGCAGATTACTCTTGTAAGCATACACCCACAAATAGATCCTGTAAAGATGCTTTTTGAGATAATTTCTGCTATTGGCACAGTGGGTCTGAGCATGGGTGTGACGGAGAATCTTTTGCCCGCAGGTAAAATTGTAATAACAGTACTGATGTTTGCTGGCAGAGTTGGAATTGTTACACTGCTGAGTGCATTTATCAGGTCACGTTTACAAACAAGTTACCGCTATCCTGTAGCAGACATATTAATAAATTAAAAAAGCAGGTTATGAAGTATATTATTGTTGGATTAGGAAATTTTGGTTCGGTACTTGCCGAACGGTTTACACAAATGGGTTACGAAGTTGTTGGTGTTGACAGAAATATGGAAAGGGTTGAGGATATTAAATCAAGAATTTCCGTAGCCATTTGCCTTAATATTACAGATAAAAACAATCTGAGTGTACTTCCTCTGGAGAGCGCTGATGGTGTGATTATTGCCCTTGGTAAGGAGTTTGGTGAATCACTTATGGCTTACGCTATATTTAAAGAATATGGAGTAAACAAACTAATTGTCAGGGCGGTAAGTGAAATACATGCAACTGTTCTAAGCTTTCTGGGAGTAGAAAACATTATTTTCCCGGAAAAAGATGCTGCTCAAAAGTATGCCCTAAGTCTGGAGTTAGAGAACTATATAAGCTCTTACAAACTTGATGACGAAACATTCATTGTGCAGATGTATCTTCCTGATAGATTTGTTGGATTAAAACTATCTATGATAAACTTCAAATCGGAGCATAAGGTAAAATTTATAAGTCTTAAAAGAAAGACTGAGATAACCAATATGTTTGGAGCAAAGCACAAAGAGATTAAGGTTATAGATGTAGAAAAAGGAGATATTATACTCGAGAAAGATGACATAATTATTCTGCTGGGTACATTTGCAAATCTTAGTCGCTTTGGAAGGTAGTCGCACATGTATAATTATATATCTTTGCCGTAATAACTGTGTTATATGCTGTACAAAGATGTAGTAGAGAATATCTACAATGAGTTTAAAGATAAAAAGGGTGAGGGCAAGGTTGCGGACTATATACCTGCTTTATCAAAGATAAATCCTGATTACTATTCCATAACTGTTTGTGATCTTGATGGAGGAGAATTCTCTGTCGGAGATTCAGCGACCAAATTTACAATTCAAAGTATATCAAAGGTTTTTACCCTTGCCATGGCAATAAGTAAGATCGAAGAGAAGATATGGGAAAGGGTTGGAAGAGAGCCTTCGGGAACGGCATTTAATTCTCTCATTCAGCTGGAACAGGAGAGGGGTATCCCGCGAAATCCCTTTATTAATGCAGGAGCACTTGTTGTAACAGATATGCTTATGGACCTCTTTCCGAGACCAAAGCAGTCCATTCTTGATTTTGTAAGAGACATTAGTTCACAGGATGATATCTATTACGATAAGGAGGTTGCACTGTCAGAACTGGAACACTCTCACAGAAATCTTGCTCTTGCAAATTTCATGAAGAGCTTCGGAAACATTAAAAACGATACTGAGTCATTGATGGATATCTATTGTCACCAATGCAGCATAAGCATGAATACCAGAGAGTTGGCAAAATCTTTTCTGTTCCTTGCAAATGGAGGGGTCAATCCGACAAATGGCAAAATTATTACAGGAACAAGAAGTGCCAAAAGGCTGAATGCACTTCTGCTTACCTGCGGATTATACAACGAATCGGGAGATTTTGCATACAGAGTGGGATTACCGGGGAAGAGTGGTGTAGGAGGAGGTGTGGTCGCTATAATTCCCGGCAAGCTTTCGATTGCCGTTTGGAGTCCCGAACTTAATTCCAATGGGAATTCATTGAGAGGTATTGCAACTCTCGAAAAATTCACAACTGATATTGGGATATCTGTTTTTTGAAAAATAAACCAATCAAATATGAGAAAAAGACTTTTACTCACAGCGACCATTCTGATATCTGCCCTAACGGCAACATCTCAGAATGCAAAAAAGGCCATGACAATTGATGACGTTGTTAAGTGGAACAGAATTACCGAAAAGGAGATATCACCTGATGGTAATTATGTGGCCGTCAAACTGGAGCCGTGGAAGGGTTCTGCAACGGTAAAACTTTATGATAACAAAGGAGGTGAACTGCTTTCTGCCGATTCTGCAACATCGGTTCAGTTTGACAAGACATCGGATTATTTTCTGTTTCGCAGAGGATCTGAAAAAAGTTCCTCTTTAATTATTTATAATCTGAAAACCTCAACAAAAGAGGAGATATGCAAAGTAAAGGAGTTCTCAGTTCCCAAGGGATTTACTTCTGAAATTATATACAGGTTAAACGACTCAACACTAATAATATCAAACTTAAAGAGTGGTGAAAAACTCTCTTTGGGAAAGGTGAGCGATTATAAAATTGCAAAGGAGGGTCAGGGTGTCGTCTATAACTCTGGTGGAAATATCCTGTTTGTATCCGGCTTTAACCCTGCGGATACCGTTCTTAGCAAAGCTCCTAAAGGGACTAAAATCTATATTGGCGATAAGGGAGAAATTGTTTCACTTAATGCTGCAGGAAAGCTTTATATATACAAAACCGGGGGAAGAGCCGAAAAGGTTGCCGAGGGAATCTCAGATAAACGAGAGATTAATATCTCTGCTGACGGAACAAAGATTTACTACGGCATATCACCTGAACAACCAAAAAGAGATACAACAATAACCAAAGAGGACTTCCCTCAGGTGCAAATCTGGCACTGGAACGAAGGGAAACAGTTTACACAGCAGGTTGTTGATAAAAAAAGAGATTCGGAGAAGAGTTTTCTGTATGTTTATAATACCAAAACAGGAGAGTCTTCACAGATATCAAATGAGAACATCTCTGATACACGACTAATAAATAAGGGAGATTCTGATTTTGTTTTAGCACTCTCGGATAATCGCTATGCTGTTGAGCAGATGTGGGAAGGGCGTTCAAAATATGATCTCTACATAGTTAATACAGTACTTCAAAGGGCATCTATGCTTAAAGCTGGTCTGACCGGACAACCCAGAGTCTCTCCCGGTGGAAGGTTCATTTATTGGTATAGTGGTCCGGATAGTTCATGGTTTGCAGTCTCTCCCGAAACTATGGAGGTCAAACAGATTACCGACCCTAATACAATAATGGTATATGATCAGGAGAATGATGTCCCCGACTGGCCATCATCGTATTCGGCAGCAGGGTGGAGTGTAGATGATAAGTATTTTCTGGTTTATGATAAGTACGATATATGGAGAGTTGATCCGCTTGCAAATGAGAAGCCTGTGAATCTTACCTTAAATGGTAAAGAAAAAAACATAACATACAGATACACTCCGGTAGTTGATACAGAGGTTATTGATCTTAAAAAAGATATGTTTTTAAATGCTTTTAACAATACTACAAAAGAGAGTTCTTATTACTCATTTAATCCTGATAAGGGCAAGGAGCCGTCTCTTCTGTTTGAAGCAGAAGCAATGCTATCTGATGTTATTAAAGCAAAAAATGCTGACATATATGTGTTTACAAAAGAGACATTTGTGGAGTTTCCTGATATCTGGGTAAGTGATGCAAGATTTAAAAAACCTCTAAAAATTACCAATGCAAATCCGCAACAGAAAGAATTCAATTGGGGCACAGCAGAACTGATTAACTGGGTATCACTTGACGGACATAAAATAGAGGGAGTTCTTTACAAACCCGAAAATTTTGACCCGACTTTAAAATATCCTATGATTGTAAATTTCTATGAAAAGAACTCATCTTCGCTCCACTCACACCGCATACCCGAGGCTCACAGATCAACAATAGATTACCATATGTATACAAGTAACGGATATCTGGTTCTGAATACAGATATTGTCTACAAAGAGGGTTATCCCGGGGAGAGTGCATTTAACTGTATTATGCCCGGAATCTCTGCAGTTATTAATATGGGGTTTGTTGACCCGGCAAGAATAGGTGCACAAGGGCATAGCTGGGGAGGATATCAGGTAGCTTACCTTGCTACTCGTACTAACCTTTTTGCAGCCATTGAGTCAGGAGCTCCTGTTGTAAATATGTTTAGTGCGTACGGAGGAATCAGATGGGGAACAGGGCTGAACCGCTCCTTCCAGTATGAACATCAACAGAGCAGAATTGGTAAAACCCCTTGGGAATCTCCTCTCCGATATATCGAAAACTCTCCTCTTTTTACAATGGATAAAGTTACGACTCCTATCCTGATAATGCACAACGATCAGGACGGACATGTTCCATGGTATCAGGGAATAGAATACTTTGTGGCCCTTAAAAGATTAAGGAAGCCGGTATGGATGCTAAACTACACAGGAGAGGTTCACTGGCCACAGAAACTAAAGAACAAAGTGGATTTCCAGATTAGAATGATGCAGTTTTTTGACCACTATCTTAAGGGTAAACAGATGCCTGAGTGGATGGATAAGGGTATTAGTGCAATAGAACTTGATTACAGAACAGGGTATTAATATTTTTGTTATATTTGTTTTTAACAAATTAACAATAAGCCTATGGAGAGAAAATTCCCCCGGCAATTGGCAGTACCTACCGTTATACTTTTGGGTATGGTGGTAGGTCTCGTTATTTATCTGGCTTATGTTTCCAGAATGGCATCATATCTTTCGGATGACCCCTCGGCATGTGTAAACTGCCATATAATGGCGCCCTATTATCAATCCTGGCAGAAGAGTTCACACCAGCCATGGACAAGTTGTAACGATTGCCACGTCCCTCAGGATAATATTGTCCGGGGATACTCATTCAAAGCAAAAGACGGGCTCTATCACGCTGCTATTTTTACTCTAAGAATGGAGCCTCAGGTCATAAGACCAAGGAGCGAAAGCTATGGCGCCATTATGGAGAATTGTATCAGATGTCATACTCAGCTAAATACAGAATTTGTCAAAACCGGAATGGTAAAATATACTCAGGTAGAAAAAGGTGAGGCACGGGCATGCTGGGATTGTCACAGAGACATTCCTCACGGCAGGATGTCCAATCTGGCAATGAGTCCTAATGCCATAGTGCCCCTTCCTGAATCACCTGTACCTGACTGGTTGAATAAAATGATGAAAAAATAAAACTTAACTCTATGAAACTGAAAAAATACTTCGAGAGACACAGGGTTGCATTTTTGTGGACCCTCTTTGCCGGAACAATCGTGGTTGTATTTCTGCTTGGACTGCTCGCAGCATCAATTACTGAGAGAAGGGCAGAGATTGCAACGCTTTTCAACAATAAAAGGGTTGAGATTACAGGCATAGAATCCAGGAACGAAATCTGGGGTGAAAACTACCCCCGGGAATTTGAAACCTGGAAGAAGACTAAAGAGATGGAGTTTGAGAGCAAGCATAATGGTAACAAATTTGTTGATGTGCTGGAAATGAGGCCGAATATGGTTGTTCTTTGGGCCGGTTATGCATTCTCAAGAGACTATTCTGCACCAAGAGGTCACTCATATGCTGTAGAAGATGTAGTTCATACTTTAAGAACAGGTGCTCCTTTAACTGTAGAGGAAAATCTTCAGCCGGCAACCTGCTGGTCATGTAAAAGCCCCGATGTGCCACGAATGATGGCTGAAGTTGGAATTGAGAATTTCTATAAGGCAAAATGGTCGGAGTTTGGTCATGAGATTGTTAATCCGATAGGATGTGCCGATTGTCATAATCCCGAAAATATGAACATTGCCATTTCAAGACCTGCATTGATGGAGGCTTTTGATCGGATGGGTAAAGATATCAACAGCTCAACCATTCAGGAGCGCAGATCACTTGCTTGTGCCCAGTGCCACGTAGAGTACTATTTTAAGGGAGACGGGAAATATCTTACATTTCCGTGGGATAAGGGCATGACAGCGGAGGATATGGAGCGTTACTATGATGAAGCCGGTTTTACCGACTGGGTGCATGCATTGAGTAAAGCACCAATGTTAAAAGCCCAGCATCCCGATTATGAGATTTTTATGTTAGGGCCACATGCTCAAAGAGGTCTCTCTTGTGCCGATTGTCATATGCCATATAAGTCTGACGGTGCCATTAAATACAGTGATCACCATCTTGTATCGCCTCTACTTTACATAGACCGTACATGCCAGACATGTCACCGGGACAGCAAAGAGAATCTGATGAAATATGTCTATGAGTATCAGGATAAAATTCTTGAAACAAGAGACCGTGTAGAAACAGAGCTTGTTAAGGCACATGTTGGTGCTAAATTTGCCTGGGATAAGGGAGCTTCCGAAAAACAGATGGAGCCGGTTCTCAAGCTTCTGAGAGCTGCACAGTGGAGATGGGATTTTGCAGTTGCATCACATGGAGCCTCTTTCCACGCACCTGTAGAGACTCAAAGAATTCTTGCACATAGTCTGGACAAAAGCTACCAGGCACAACTTGAACTTAACAAGGTGCTGGCGCAACTGGGAGTTAAAGAGGAGATTCCGCAACCGGACATTTCAACTAAAGAGAAGGCTCAGAAATACATTGGTCTTGATATGCCAAAACTAAGAGCAGACAAGGATAAATTTAACTCAGAAAAGGTACCGGAATGGTTGGCCAGGGCAAGAGAGAACAAAAGATTATTGTAGAGCTTGTTGTTGTCTGCGCTCTGATTGTTGGAGGCGTTTTTCTTCAGCTGTTTACAGGAGGATTTAATAACGGGATAATTGCTTTCCCCATAAATCTGACACTGATTGCGGGAATCATTTTTGCACTACTGATATTCAAGGGAGCTACCAGAAAATTTGCTTCGGGCTCCCTTTCGGTGATTCTTATAATTGCAATAACCCTGATCGCACTATATATGGGTTTGGTACCCGGAAATACAGCAAAGCGATCGTGGTCCTTTGTTCTTGTCTATCTCTCTCTTCTGATTAATCTTACAGCCTCTGTTATTGTTCGTCTGAAAAGTTTAAACCTTAAGATAGATTACTCCTTTGTTTTAAACCATACAGGACTTCTTATTCTCTTGTTCGCAGCTGGGCCCGGATCGGCAGATAAGGCAAGATACTTTATGAGGGTTTATGAGGGAAAGGTTGAGTGGAGGGGTGAACTGAGCGGTTCTGCAGAGAGCAGGGAGACAAATGAACTTCCTGTAGCGATAACTCTTGAAGATTTTGAGATGGATGAATATAGTCCTAAACTGGCAATAATTGAGAGATTAACCGGAAGGGCACTCCCATTCGAAAAGCCGATCTATTCTGAGGCTGTTGAAAAATCTGTTACTGTTATCGGAGACAGAACTTTAACAGTTGACACCTTTTCTTACAAACCGGGTTATGCGCCCTCTGCTTATGTAAGCCTCAGAGACAATTCAAAAAATATTATGATACAGGGTTGGGTTAGTTGTGGTAATTATTTTCAACACTTTAAGACATTGAATATTGATAGCTCTCTTTGTGTTGCAATGACATATCCCGAGCCAAAGGAATTCAGATCAAAGGTTGAAGTGTACACGGAGAGCGGAAAGGTTAAGAGTGGCGTAATAAGAGTAAATCACCCTCTTACAATCGGCGCTTGGAAGATTTACCAGCATTCATATGATTCGGCTAGGGGAAGAGATTCTGCATGGTCACTTTTTGAGTTGGTTTATGACCCCTGGATTATTCCTGCATACATTGGTATGATAATGATGTTATTTGGAGCGGTGTCTCTGTTCTGGAGAGGAGGTAACAGATGATGTGGGATAATTTTATATGGTTTTCTGCAATATCGATGCTATTTTGGATACTTGGTATTATATCATTGTATATTAGTAGAAAATCTGTGATTGCCGCCAGTGTTCTGATTCTTTCGGGTCTCTCACTTTTTCTTCTTTTCATTTTTCTTCTTTGGAACGATCTTGGCCATCCGCCTTTGAGAACGATGGGAGAGACCAGGTTGTGGTATTCATTCTTTATCACCCTTGTCGGATTTATAACATGGTTACGATGGCGGTATAAATGGCTTCTGGGATATAGTGTTATTGTCTCGGGTGTCTTTATAATGGTTAATCTATTGAAGCCTGAAATTCACTTTAGTAATCTTATGCCTGCACTCCGGAGTATTTGGTTTGTACCTCATGTTACGGTTTATATATTGTCTTATGCAATGTTTGGCGCTGCAACAATTGCCTCATTTATTGCTATAAGGGAACTCAAAAAGAGTAGCGAGCGTTTGATGCCTCTGATTGATAATCTTATATATATCGGACTTGGGTTTTTAATGATCGGTATGATATTGGGAGCTATCTGGGCAAAAGAGGCCTGGGGGGATTATTGGACATGGGATCCAAAAGAGGTTTGGGCGTTTATTACAGCCTCTGTTTACGCAGTTTATATTCATTCCAGAGCACAAAGGTATCCGTTAAGAATTATATTATGGATTCTTCCCTTAGCATTTATTATGCTTATGATAACATGGTTGGGGGTAAGTTATCTGCCTGCTGCACAAGATAGTATACACGTTTATTAAAAAGTTTTTATAAAAATTTGGCTATTCAGCAAAAATTTACATTACATTTGTGACCTGAAAAAGAGAGATGAACAGAATATCAAATATCCATTCACTACATCATCATCACCTGCAGTTTTACGGTAGGCATGAATGGCTGTTTGTATATATGAGATAGATTAATCAATTACAATATAGTTTGAGGGCTTACCGAAAGGTTAGCCCTCTTTTTTTTACAAACATTTATTATGATAAGAATTGCAATACAGGCAAAAGGAAGATTAAGTGACGAGAGTATACAGCTACTCTCAGAATCCGGACTCTCCATTGAGGAGAGCAAAAGGAAACTATTGGCCAAATGTGGAGATTTCCCGATGGAGGTTCTCTTTTTAAGAGATGATGATATCCCGGGAGCAGTAGAAATGGGAGTGGCAGATATTGGTATAGTGGGTCTTAATGAGGTAGAAGAGAGGGGATTAAACATCGAAATTTCTCACTACCTTGGTTTCAGTAAATGCAGGATTTCACTTGCTGTGCCAAAAGCTGCTGAATATGACGGTCTATCCTATTTCAATGGTAAAAGAGTTGCCACCTCATATCCCTCTATATTATCTCAGTTTTTTAAAGATAAGGGTATTAGTGCGGATATACACAAGATAGCAGGTTCGGTAGAGGTTGCACCTTCAGTTGGAATGGCAGATGCTATTTTTGATATTGTAAGTTCAGGTGGAACTCTGATTACAAACGGTCTCAAGGAGGTAGAAAAGGTTTTTTATTCTGAGGCAGTTCTGGTGAGCAATAAAGATCTTGATCTTGAGAAAAAGGCTGAGGTAAATCAGCTCATTTCGCGTTTTGAAGCGGTGGAAAGAAGCCGTGGGATGAAATATATGCTTCTTAATCTGCCTCAAGAGAAGATTGAAGACGCAACAAATATATTGCCGGGAATGCGAAGCCCGACAATTCTTCCACTTGCACAGCAGGGCTGGTGCTCAATACACGTAGTTGTCGAAGAGAAGGATTTGTGGTCAAAGATAGAGAAGTTAAAATCAATTGGAGCTGAGGGGATACTTATTCTTTCACTTGATAAAATATTACCGTAATGATACTGATTAATCAACCGGAAAAAGGTATCTGGCCTCAATTGATATCCAGACCATCAGAAGATAACTCTGTAATTGGACTAAGAGTATCTGAAATACTTGCAGATGTTAAGGAAAGGGGAGATGCAGCACTTAAGGAGCTTACATTTAAGTATGACAATGTGAGTGTTGAGACTCTTTGTGCCGGAAAAGAGGAGTTGAAAGCCTTTGCCCTTAATATAAGTGATCAGCTTAAAGCCGCCATAGAGATTGCTGCCAAAAATATTGAGATGTTTCATAAAGCACAGAGATGTATTGAGGTTGATGTAACTACAACACCAGGTGTACGCTGTATTTTAAGGAAGGTGCCTGTAGAGAGAGTAGGCCTTTACATTCCGGGAGGTAGTGCTCCTCTTTTTTCTACAGTTCTGATGCTTGCGCTACCGGCAAAAATTGCAGGTTGTAAAGAGATTGTACTCTGTACACCTCCGGATAAAAACGGGAATATTAATCCGGCCATCGCCTTTGCGGCCCTAAGGGCGGGTGTTACTGAGGTTATTAAAGCAGGAGGAGCACAAGCTATTGGAGCAATGGCATACGGAACCGAAAGCGTAAAAAGAGTTGATAAAATATTCGGACCCGGGAATCAATATGTGTCAATTGCAAAACAGATGGTTAGCAGCAAGGTCTCAATTGATATGGTAGCAGGTCCATCTGAGCTTATGGTTATTGCCGATAAAAGTTCAATTCCACAATTCGTGGCAGCGGATCTGCTCTCTCAGGCTGAGCATGGTGCAGATTCACAGGTGATACTTTTATGTGACACCGAAGAGCTTGCCAGGGATTGTTTTAACGAAATCCAGATTCAGAAAGAGTCTTTTTCAAGAAAAATTGAGATTGACGGGGCCCTCTCAGCAAGTAAGGTTATTGTATTTAGAGAGCGGATTGATATGGCAGAGTTTGCAAATTATTATGCTCCCGAACACCTTATACTCGCTGTAAATAATCCTTGGGAGATGGCCGACTCAATTACTGCTGCGGGGAGTGTGTTCATAGGCAACTACTCGCCCGAAAGTGCGGGGGATTATTGCTCAGGAACAAACCACACCCTGCCGACAAACGGGTGGGCAAGATCATCAGGATCACTCTCTTTGGACAGTTTTATGAAAACAATAACTTTTCAGGAGATTACAGAGAAAGGGATTGAAGCACTTGCACCAGTGATAATAAGTATGGCCTCTGCCGAAGGGCTGCAGGCTCACAGGTATGCTGCAGAGATAAGAGTAAATAATAAACAATAGGATGATGATTACAAACAGAGTGGAAAATTTCCCTGAATCATTAATAAGGGAAAATATAAAAAATCTGCAGTCTTATTCAACGGCCAGGGATGAGAATGATAATGTGTACGGAACATTTCTTGATGCCAATGAGAGTCCATTTAATACCGGGTACAACAGATATCCTGATCCTCACCAGAAGCAGCTTAAACGGGCTTTGGCAGATACCAAAGGAGATATAAGCGAAGAGATGATTTTTGCCGGAAACGGGAGCGACGAGGCTATTGATTTGATAATTAGGGTATTTTGCACTCCGGGTAAGGATAATGTTTTATCTGTTTATCCTACTTACGGGATGTATAAAGTTGCAGCAGCAGTTAACGATATCGACTACAGAGAGTTACCTCTCAGAAGCAATTTCTCTTTGGATACTAATGCTCTTTTAAATCTATCTGACGCAAATTCCAAAGTAATTTTCCTCTGCTCTCCAAATAACCCCACAGGCAATCTGCTTAACAAGGACGACATTATATATCTGATAAATAATTTTAACGGAATTGTAGTTGTTGATGAGGCATATTCTGACTTTTCAGAGGATAAGGGTTTCATTCCTCTACTCAAAATGTACCCAAATCTGATTGTGCTGCAAACCATGTCTAAATCTATGGGTATGGCGGCTTTAAGGGTAGGTTTTGCATTCGGGAACGAAAAAGTTATAGCTTATCTGAATAAGATTAAATATCCGTATAATCTTAATCGGTTCAGTCAGGAGTATGCAATCAGAAGACTGGAAGAGGGTGCAAAATCCATTGGGATCATTGTTAGTGAAAGGGAAAGAGTAAGCCGCAGACTTTCTGAGCTACCAGATGTTATTAATGTTTATGAGAGCAGTACAAACTTTATACTTGTCAAATTCAAAAACGCCCCCGAGGTGTATAAATTGTTGCTAAACAATGGGATAATTGTCAGAGACAGAAGTAAAACCAAGGGTTGTGAGGGCTGCCTCAGGATTACTATTGGTAAAATTGCTGAAAATGACAAACTTATTTCTATTATTTCAAGTATTGGTAATGCATCTTTCAAACTGACAAAATCGCCGTTTACAGAGATTTCGAGAATTACAAAAGAGACCTCTGTAACCATAAAGGCAGACTTTACGGGTGGTGGTCAATCATATATCAATACAGGTATTGGATTTTTTGACCATATGCTTGACCAGATATGTACACACGCAGGTGTCTCCCTTGATATAGATGTTAATGGCGATCTTAAGATTGATCCGCACCACACAATAGAAGATGTAGCAATTGTTTTAGGGGAGACTATAAACAGGTACTTTACAACGGTGGGTAGCTACCAGCGATACGGCTTCTCTCTTCCAATGGATGAATCGGAGGCAACTGTGGTAATAGATCTTGGCGGGAGATCCTTTTTTAAATGGTCAGCAGAGTTTAAAGGCGATAAGATTGGTGAATTTCCTTGTGAAATGTTCAGCCACTTTTTCTCTACTCTGTCATCGGCAGGAAAATTTACACTCCATATAAAAGCTACAGGCGATAATGACCATCACAAAGCAGAAGCCATATTCAAGGCATTTGCACGCGCATTAAAGAGTGCTGTTGCACAGAGTGTTTCCGGAGAGATTCCAAGCAGCAAAGGATTAATATGATAAAGAGTCATGGTTGCAATAATTGATTACGGAACAGGTAATATATTCTCTCTTTGTAATGCAATAAAGAGAACGGGTTATGACTTTGCAGTAACATCAGATGTTAGTATTATAAAGTCAGCTTCACATGTTATTCTTCCCGGTGTGGGAGAGGCATCGGCGGTAATGAATGAGATAAGAAAAAGAGGACTGGAGGAGACAATTTGCTCACTTAATGTTCCTGTTCTGGGAATATGTATTGGTATGCAGGTGCTATGCTCTTACAGCGAAGAGGGTGATACTGAATGTATGGGCGTATTTCCTGAAAAGGTAAAAAAGCTAAGCGGAAATGGAATAAAAATACCCCATATGGGATGGAACAGAATAAACAGCCAAAATAACAGACTGCCGGTTGAGATTCAAGATAGGGAGTGGTACTACTTTGTACATTCATATGCACCGGAATCGGGTGCTTCAGCCTCTGCTTTAACAATGTACGGCAATGAATTTGGTTCATTGCTTATTAAAGATAACTTCATTGGAACCCAGTTCCACCCGGAGAAGAGCGGGGAGGCCGGCGAGAAGTTTTTATCATGGTTTTTACAACTTAATTCAGAAAAGAGATGATTTCAAAATATAGAGAGGGATTTTTGGTAATACCGGCAATTGATATAATTGGGGGTAAATGTGTAAGGCTTTGCGAAGGCAGATATGACAGTGTCAGGGAGTATAGTGCCAACCCTGCAGATGTTGCAAAGATGTTTGCGGACAACGGATTTGAAAGATTACACATAGTAGACCTAGAAGGGGCAGCTTCCGGCTCTCCGCAAAATTTGAAAACAGTTGAAAAGATAGCAAAGTCGGTAACAATTGAAATTCAGTTCGGAGGAGGTATTAAGAGCCTGAATGATGCAACCTCTGCCATATCTGCCGGAGTCAGGGATTTGATATGTGGAAGTGTTGCAGTCACTAACCCGTCAGTAATAGAGGAGATCCTGTTAAGGTATGACCGGGACAGAGTAATTGTTGGAGCTGATGTAAGAGAAGATAAGGTTGCGATAAAAGGATGGAAAGAGCAAACAAACAATAATATAATAGATGTTATAAAAAGTGTTACTACACTAGGTATAGCCAAAATAATCTGTACTGATATATCAAAAGATGGTATGCTTAAGGGTCCGGCGTTAGATCTGTATAACAAGCTAAGAATTGCTTTCCCTGAAATATGGCTGATAGCAAGCGGTGGAGTCTCCTCTCTGGATGATGTAATAGCTACCAGGGAGAGTCTTTCCGACGGAATAATTGTGGGGAAAGCATTTTATGAGGGGTTGATTAATCAAAAGGAGGTTTTAAAATGGTTGCGAAGCGAATAATCCCATGTCTTGACGTTCATGAAGGCCAGACAGTAAAAGGGGTCAACTTTGTCAATATAAAACGTGTGGGCGATCCTGTAGAGATGGGTAAATTGTATTCACTGCAAGGAGCTGACGAACTTGTCTATCTTGATATCAGTGCCACAAATGAGGGAAGAGGAACTTTTCTTTCACTTGTTAAAAGGGTTGCTTCGGAGCTGAATATTCCATTCACAGTCGGAGGTGGGATATCAACTGAAGATGATGCCTTAAGGTTACTGGATTCGGGAGCCGATAAAATATCTTTGAACAGTGCCGCATTAAGAAATCCTTGTCTGATAGATAAGATATCAGGCAGATACGGAAAGCAATTTGTAGTAGTTGCAATTGATGCAGGTTTTACTGAAAATGGATGGAGAGTAAGAAGCAACAGCGGAAGAGTAGATTCCGGCAGAGAGCTTTATAGCTGGGCAAAGGAGGCAGAAGAGAGAGGAGCCGGCGAGATTTTGTTCACATCGATGGATCATGACGGAACAAAACAGGGATTCGCCGTAGATCAATTGGCAAAACTCGGACAAATCCTTACAATTCCAGTTATTGCTTCCGGAGGAGCCGGTTCGGAGGAGCATTTCAGAGATCTTTTTAAAGGGAGCAGTGCAGATGCTGCTCTTGCAGCATCTGTCTTTCACATGGGTGAAATTAATATCACGGAGTTGAAAAGGTATCTTGATTCCTGCAGTATAGAGGTGAGACTTTAATGATTAAATGAGAATATAAGCTAATAAATAAATAGATATGAATATAAAAGAGAGTGTATTTACAGATCCGGACTTACTGATTCCGGCAATTATACAGGACAACAGAAGCCTTAAGGTTCTAATGTTGGGATATATGAACCAAGAATCATGGGACAAGAGTGTTTCGACAGGTTTGGTAACTTTTTACAGCCGTTCCAGAAAGAAGTTGTGGACAAAAGGTGAAAGCAGTGGAAATTTCCTTAAAATAGTTAGTTATGAGGCAGATTGTGATAGTGATACATTGCTAATAAGGGTGATTCCTTCGGGGCCTGTCTGCCACACCGGCACAGTAAGCTGCTTTAAAGGAAGAGACAGTGAAGGATTTCTTGGTAAACTTTACGAAACTATTAAACAGAGACACAAAGATTTACCGGACGGATCGTACACTACAAAGCTATTTAACGGGGGTACAGAGCGAATTTCTAAAAAAGTGGGAGAGGAGGCTGCCGAAACTATTATTGAAGCAATAAAGGGGGATAAAAAAAGATTGGTATATGAAACTGCCGATCTCATATACCATCTTTTTGTATTGCTTGAATATTATAACCTGTCTGTTAAAGATATAGAAGAGGAACTATACTCAAGATCTTTAGAGGGTTAGAATAGCCCTGAGATATTGCCGTTATTGTCGATATCTATCCTTTCAGATGATGGTTCTTCCGGTAGTCCGGGCATTCTCATAATCTCTCCGGTTATTGGGACAAGGAATCCTGCTCCGGCGGCGATTTCTATCTCACGTACTGTAATCACGAAGTCTTTTGGTCTGCCCAGCAAATCGGGGTTATCAGAAAGTGATTTCTGAGTTTTTGCCATACATATTGCAAGACCACCTAAGCCCAGACTCTCAATCTTTTTGAGATTGGCCTTTGCTTTGGCTGTATAGTCAACAGCCTCTGCTCCGTATATCTTTTTGGCTATTGTTTCAATCTTCTGTTCAACTGTGTCTGATAACGGATAGAGTGGTGCGAAGTTAGGACAGCAGTCCTTTGTTGCCTCAACTACCAATCTTGCCAGCTCCTCTGCCCCCTCGCCGCCTTTTGCCCAGACATCTGCAATTGTTGCCGGAATGTTCCTGCTTTTGCAGAAATTAAGAATATAATCAAGTTCTTCCTGAGAGTCAGTTGCAAAGCGATTAATAGCAACTACAGGGTTCAGACTGAATAACTTGATATTTTCAACATGTTTTTCAAGATTACCCATTCCTTTGGCAAGGGCATTTACATCGGGAGTCTTAATATCTTTAAGTGACATTCCGCCATGATACTTCAGAGCCCTTACTGTTGCGACCAGAACAGCAGCATTCGGAGATAATTTTGCTGAACGGCATTTTATATCCAAAAACTTTTCTGCTCCGAGGTCGAAACCGAATCCGGCCTCTGTAACGGTAAAATCTGTCAAAGAGAGAGAGGTCTGTGTCGCCAGTACCGAATTTGTACCCTGAGCAATATTTGCAAACGGGCCTCCGTGAATGATAGCCGGTGTCCCCTCAATAGTCTGTACCAGGTTTGGTTTAATAGCATCTTTCAGAAGAGCAGCCATGGCTCCCTGAGCATTAAGATCTCTGGCATAAATAGGTTTTTTGTCAAATGTAAAACCGATAAATATATTTCCCAGCCGATTTTTAAGGTCATCCATATCTTTGGACAGACACAAAATAGCCATTACTTCGGATGCTGCGGTAATATCAAATCCTGTCTCTCTTGGTATACCATGAGTAGTGCCTCCCAGACCTACCACAATAGTTCTCAAAGAACGGTCGTTCATATCCATAACTCGTTTCCAGGAGATTGTTCTGGGATCGAGGTTTAGTGAACGTGTTTTGCTCTGAATATTGTTGTCTATAAGTGCAGCAAGCAGATTATGAGCCTTTTCGATAGCAGCAAAATCACCTGTAAAGTGCAGGTTTATGTCCTCCATAGGCAATACCTGTGAATAGCCACCACCGGTTGCACCTCCTTTAATACCAAATACAGGTCCCAATGATGGTTCCCTGAGAACAACTGCCGATCTTTTTCCAATTCTGTTAAGACCTTGTGATAATCCAATCGATACTGTAGTCTTACCTTCACCGGCTGGTGTAGGTGAAATTGCTGATACAAGTACAAGTTTGCCGAACTTATTTCTGTCAATATACTTCAAAGGCAATTTTGCCTTATACTTACCGTAGAGTTCCAGATCTTCCGGATCTATACCAAGCTTTTTGGCAACATCTCCAATGGGTTGCATCTTAATTTTGCGGGCAATTTCCAAATCTGTCATTTTAATAAAATTTAATGTAAAACAATTACTTTTTATTATGAAACAAATGTAACTCAATAATGTTTTTGCAGCAAATTAATAAATTTTCTAACTTCGTTTCCGATTAACCCAAATTGAAACAAAGAGACTACTATGGCAAAACTTGAGATTGAAGGAAGAGTTTTTGACGTGGATGGGGACGGATTTCTTTCCAACCCATCAGAATGGAATGCAGAGGTTGCATCACTTATTGCAAAATCGGACGGCATCGAAAGCCTTAACGAAAAACACTGGGCAATCCTTAAGATTATCAGAGACAATTTCGAAGAGAACGGGAATGCACCCATGATTCGCAAAATCTGTCAGGAGACCGGTTTGAAATTACGTGAAATTTATGATCTGTTCCCGTTGGGGCCTGCAAGAGGAGCTTGCCGTGTAGCCGGTCTGCCAAAACCTGACGGTTGCGTTTAGCATTTGTTCAACTTTTATTCCAATGAATTGGTATGAAATTACGGCAGTAATATCTGCCTTTATTTGCATAACCGTTTTGTTTGTTATGCTTGTAAAACTCACCAGACTTGGTTTACCCAAAGAGCTTTCTGAACCTGCCGGAGAGGTTAAATCCGGTATTATTTATTCGTTTACCGGTGCTATGTCGCCCAAAGCCAAGGAGTCTGCATATCTCCATATGCCAACATACCTTGCAGGTATAATTTACCATATTGGTACATTTACATCTCTGGCGTTATTTCCACTTGTTTTAATCCTTAACATCGGTGAAAACACTTTACCCGATCTTATAAGAGACTTTTTATCGATAGGGCTTGCATTATCATCTGTTTCAGGAGCTGGCATTTTCATTAAAAGAATCGTTACACCTAATCTGCGGTTTTTCTCATCAGCAGATGATTTTATCTCCAACTTCCTTACTACTTTGATTCAGATAACCACACTATTGCTGCTTCAAGGTGTTATTGCTCCTGTAATCTATTATTTATCAGCATCTCTGCTCTTTTTATGGATGCCGTTCGGAAAAACAAAGCACCTCATTTACTTCTTTTTTGCCAGAATAAATCTGGGCTATTTTTACGGAAGAAGAGGTACATGGCCACTTGTAAAAAGAGATAAAATTTAAATTGCAGATAAGATGGATATTAGAAAATCTTTAGAGATACTGAGTAAGGGAGATGACAATAAGCTTCTGACAAATCTTAACGCATGTGTTAAATGTGGTCTCTGTGCAGAAAGTTGTATGTATTACCTTGCTCTCAAAGAGCCTCAATTCGTTCCCGGAGCCAAGGCAGAGTTGGTTTCCTCTATTTACAGAAGGTATAACACGTTTACCGGAAAGATTGCTCCCTCTCTGTTTAATGCTAAGGAGCTCAACAAAGAGATGGCAGATAAGATGGTAGATATGCTGTTCGGAGCTTGTACAATGTGTGGCAGATGTGTAAAGCACTGTTCAATAGGAGTTGATATACCTTATATTGTAAGAAAGGGAAGAGAAATGTTGGCTGCTATGGATATGGTGCCTGATACATTGCAGTCAACTGTAGATGCAGCAGTAAATACCGGAAACAATATGGCTATTCCTGAAGAGGAGTTTGTAGACACTATAAAGTGGATGGAGGAGGAGCTGATTGACGAAATGGGAGACCCGAAAGCCAATATCCCTTTAAATGAACAAGATAGACGTGTTTTCTATACTCTTAATCCAAGAGAACCCAAGTTTTTCCCTCTCTCTATCAGCGCAATGGCAAAAGTATTCTACGCTGCAGGTGAAAGCTGGACCATGTCATCCAAATACTATGATGTTACTAATTATGGCTTTTTTAATGGGAACACCAATGAGGCAGCCCGGATAACCAACTATCTTTATGATGAAATTCACAATCTTAAAGGAAAGGTTCTTGTACTTGGAGAGTGTGGACACGGCTCGAGGGCTACAAGATGGGAGGGGCCCGGATATCTTAGGAAAAAATTTGATTTTGAGACCATAACAGCTGTAGAGTTAATTGGTTCGTATATAAGAGACGGAAAAATTAAATTAGACAAATCGCTTAATAACCAAAAGGTAACAATACATGATCCATGTAATCTGGTAAGAAACGGCGGTTTGTATAATGAGATAAGATTTGTTGTAAAAAGCTCTGTTTCGGATCTTCAGGAGATGGTTCCTTACGGTGAAGATAACTTCTGTTGCGGGGGAGGAGGAGGTAGTCTCGCTATGAGCGAATACAACGACAGACGAATAAAAATCGGCGCAATAAAGGCTGAGCAGATAGCAAAAAGCGGAGCAAAGGTTGTAATTACACCTTGCCACAACTGCGTAGACCAGCTTCAGCAGATTAATCACACATACAAACTCGGGGTGAAAATTATGACAATAGCCGAAATTGTTGCCGATGCCCTTGTTTTGAATAAACAATAAAAAATACTGATATGGCAAAACTCATTTATCTGGACAACTCTGCAACCAGTTATCCAAAACCGGAATCTGTCTACTCTTTCATGGACAACTTTTTCAGAAACAAAGGGGTCAGTCCCGGAAGGTCGGGCTTTGATGCTGCTCTTGAGGCAGAGGAGGTTGTGAATAATACAAGAAAAATGCTGACTAAGCTGTTTAATGGTGGTGAAGATCATAACAGGCTTACTTTCAGTTATAACGCGACTGATTCATTAAATCTTATAATTAACGGACTGGCAGAAAAAGGTATTCATGTTGTTACCACTATGCTTGAACATAATTCGGTTCTGAGGCCACTATATGTTCTTGAGCAAAAAGGTGAAATTGAGGTAACCTATGTTCCGTTTGATAATGATGGTTATGTTAATCCACAGGATATTAAGAATGCAATAAGAGCAAATACAAAATTTGTTATAGTAACACACTGCTCAAATGTTCTGGGTACGATTCAACCTCTTACTCAAATAGGCCAAATCTGCAAAGAAAAGGGTGTTTTATTCGTGGTAGATGGAAGCCAGGGAGCCGGCTCTGTTGATATAGATATGCAAGAGTCAAATATTGATGTTTATTGTTTTACCGGCCATAAATGTTTAATGGGGCCTACAGGTATAGGCGGTTCTTATGTTAGAGAAGGTGTGCATATTAACCACACCAGAGCCGGCGGAACCGGAGTAAGATCGGCCTACAGAGGACATCTCGAAGAGTACCCTTACAGACTGGAGTATGGTACTCTTAATCTGGTTGGTGTTGCAGGACTATACGCCGGAGTTAAATGGATTACCGAACAGGGGATTATGAATATCCACAAACGCGAAATGGACCTTTGGGACAAACTTTGTAACGAGGTAAAGAAAATCAAGGGAGTTACAACCTATTGTGCAAACGGAAGGGAGAATCAGAATCCTGTTCTCTCTTTCAACATTGCCGGATTTGATGCAGGAGATGTAGGCACTATGCTGGATGTGGACTATAATATAGCAGTAAGGACAGGTCTTCAGTGTGCACCACTTGTACATAAACAAATTGGTACATTTGATATGCACGGGACAGTCAGGATGAGCATCGGAGCGTTTACAACAGAGGCTGATGTCGATGCTGCCATTACTGCCATCAGAGAGATATCGGAAATAAGAAATTAGATAGCCGGCATTGATTTAAAAGTTAGAAGTTGAGGAGTTATTGCAGCTCCTCAATTTCATTTATGCCGGCCCTGTTGAATACGAGCCGGTATCGTTTGAAATATTCGTTTGCCCCGTATTTCAGTTGCATAACAAAATTCAGATAGTAGATTTTTTCACCTGTAACCTCACCGTATTCACCCTGGTCAGAGATCACGTAAAGAGGCATAAAAGGGTCATCCATCTTGTTCAGATATGTAGAAATATTATATCTTAAAATATCATTTATTCCGGTTATGTAGTATTCAGAATATTTATCAAGCTCCTCACGGTTAATCTCCACAAGTTTTCTGTACAGTAAAATCTTTTCTCTGGAACTTCTGTTATCGGATTCAAGCAGTGGAGTTCTGCCTCGGATCTTCATAATTTCAGGAAGAACCACCTCCTCCTTAATAAAATCAACACCCTCTCTGCTCCATCCTATCTTCATGTTATTGAGGCTTATTGTGGTGTAGTTGTCAAAATATTTCTCTTTTAGTTTGTGTGCAAAATAGTAGCGCGTAAGATCTTTTATGCGGTCTTTTAGCATATAACTTACAACTAGAGCTACAAACAGAGGCATAGTAAAACTACCGTATCTCATCTGAAATGAGAAGGCAATTGAAGTAGCAAAAATCATTGAGATTCCTGCTGCAATGCTCAGATATATCTGTTCTACCAAAACCCCGTCTCTCTTCTTTTTTGCATTAAGAAAAAGTTCACTTTCGGCATACTTTTTCAGTGCTCCTGATCTGTATACGAGGGCTCTGTTTTTATTTTTGCTGTTGATGTCAACAACGGGATATCCTTTTCCCTTTTTGTAATTGGTTTCGTCAATAAGCAGGTCGATGAATGATTCCTTAACTGAAAAGAATATGTCCTTATCATTTATCTTCAGATAGTTAAGTAGTCTGAAAAGTTGTCTGTTAACTATATTCCCAAGAAATTCATCACCAAACTTAAAGTAGTCCGAACAAACTTCGGGTATGCTATCATCAATTATTAAACTGTGGAGTTTGCGGTACTCCTCTAGTACCTTTTTTATTTCGTCAATAAGAACATCACAACCCTCCCTTCTTTCGACGGAACTGTTTTTATCCATTATTAAAAAAACCTGATTTCTGAGAGAGCTTTTAAATATCGCTGAATACATCTTAATATTGTATTCATAATCTGCGATATTTAATTCGTCAGGCTTCTCTTTCAACTTAAGAATTGAATGTTTGAGGAATTGAATAGGTTCACAATGATCTTTTGCAATTTTACTTATATCGTAAACCGGAGTTATCAGGCGTATATTTGTACGGATATCTCTGTAAAACATACTCTTGGAGTATGTTGAATGGTTGATGTCAAGATTGTAAGGAATAAAAATCCACGTATTGACAGAAAATTTATTAATTCGCTGTTCAGGATCGGTGTTAAAACCTATTTTGAATTCTATAGAATACCTGTCGTGTATTTTTGTCTGGATATTTATCATAGCTTATTATTACACTCGATTTTATCAAAGGTAAATAGTAAAACTCAAATTTTATTATCTTTGTTCAATAAGATAATTATGAAAAGAATTCTGGTTACCGGCGGTGCAGGCTTTATTGGCTCTCACCTTTGTACAAGACTTGTAAATGATGGCTATGATGTAATTTGTCTGGACAACTTCTTTACAGGATCAAAGCGCAACGTAATGCACCTTATTGGTAACCCAAGATTCGAGCTTGTAAGACACGATGTCATTAACCCTTTTCATGCAGAGGTAGACGAAATATATAATCTTGCATGTCCGGCATCACCTGTTCATTATCAGTATAATGCCATAAAAACCATTAAAACTTCTGTGATGGGTGCAATCAATATGCTTGGGTTGGCAAAAAGGGTAAATGCCAAAATTTTACTCGCCTCTACAAGTGAAGTATATGGCGATCCTGCTGTTCACCCTCAAAATGAGAGTTACTGGGGTAATGTTAATCCGATAGGAATAAGATCCTGCTATGATGAGGGTAAAAGATGTGCTGAGACACTTTTTATGGACTATCACAGGCAGAATAAGGTCAGAATAAAAATTGTAAGAATATTTAATACATACGGGCCAAATATGCATCCCAATGATGGCCGTGTTGTGTCAAACTTTATTATTCAGGCAATCAGAAACCAGAATATAACAATCTACGGAGATGGTAAACAAACAAGAAGTTTCCAGTATGTTGATGACCTGGTTGAGGCTTTGATAAAAATGATGGGTACGGATGACTCAGTTATCGGACCGATAAATATTGGTAATCCTGATGAATTTACCATAGGAGATCTGGCAGATAAAATTGTGAGATTAACTAACTCATCATCTAAATTTATATACGGAAAATTACCCGAAGATGACCCCAAACAGAGGCAGCCTGATATAACATTGGCTGAAAATCTGCTCAATTGGAGTCCGAAGGTTAAGCTGGAAGAAGGTTTGGCAAGTACAGTATCATATTTTAAAAATCTGGGGCATGAATGAAATGGATTTTAATAATTCCGATTTTACAGTACTGATTGTAGATGATGTAGATGCAAATGTTTTACTGCTTAAACTTCTTATCTCTAAAGCAGGCTACAAAACTATAACTGCATATAACGGAAAGGATGCCATTGATATAGTCATTAATCATAACCCTGATCTCATACTACTTGATATTATGATGCCTGTAATGGATGGTCATCAGGTTGCAAAAATTTTAAAAGAGACTCCCGACAGGGCAGAAGTTCCAATTATATTTCTGTCGGCACTAAACTCCACAGAAGATATTGTTCAGGGCTTTAAACTTGGCGCTGCAGACTATGTCTCTAAGCCATTTAATAAAGATGAACTACTTACAAGAATAAATCACCAGATTTCATTAATTGCTGCTAAGAGAACAATTTCGAGACAGACAGAAGAACTTAAAAAGACAATACTCGGCAGAGATAAGCTCTACTCTGTAATAGCACATGACCTCAGATCTCCGATAGCCTCAATAAGAATGGTTATGGAGGTGCTTATCAATGGAATTTCAAAAGACAGTATTGATTCCGATATGTACGATCTTCTTATAATGGCAAACCGTCTTACAGATGATAGTTTTACTCTGCTGGACAATCTTCTAAAATGGACAAAGAGCCAGACGGAGAGGTTAAACAGTGTTTTCCAGGATGATGTAGATGTAATGAATCTGGTTAGAGGTGTTGTTGAGGTACTCAGAGGTGTTGCCAAACTTAAGAATATTAACATCGAACTTACAGGCAGTACAGAGAGAATCGCCAGACTTGATATCGATATGGCTAAGACGGCACTTAGAAACCTTTTGAGTAATGCTATCAAATTCAGTTTTGATGGGTCTGAAATTGAAGTTAAGATATCTGAAGAGGAGAACAGGGTTGTAATAGATGTGAAAGATTACGGGGCCGGAATCAGCCAAGAGAAGCAGGAGTTGCTGTTTAAGACGGATACACATTTTACAAGTTTTGGTACAGGCAACGAAGAGGGATCCGGTCTGGGTCTGCTTCTTTGCAACGAATTTGTCAGAAGAAACGGAGGAAAGCTTTGGTTTGTATCTGAAGAGGGCAAAGGCTCTACATTCAGTTTTGATATTCCAACTCCGAAAAAATAGCGCAGTGATCACTGAATTTAGATTGGTCTCTTTTATATTTGTTGGCTTTAAAATGACTTGAATGGATTATATAGTCAATTCTTATTAAGCCTAAAGTATTACGATAAGTGCCGCCCGGTCCCAATCCCGCCTCATCGAAGCTATCAGTAAGATTCGAACCTACAATAGTTTTATAAGCATAACTTTGAGGGATATCATTAAAATCTCCGCATAATATAACAGGATATAGTGTAGTGTCTATCAGGTTTCTTATAAATTTGGCCTGATCTGCTCTTTTAATAAAATTGTCTCCAAGAGATTTTAGAAGATGTTTTGCATTCCCTCCATTAATGTGCGAAAGACCAGTTGTTTGTAAATGGATATTCAATATTCTGATAGTATCTTTTTCGAATAACAAATCTGCCCACATAAAACCGTTGCCGCTCTCTTCAAATTTTATTTTTTTTACCCGTATTATTGGGAATTTACTGAAAAGAGCCATGCCTATTTCGTTATGATCACCTGTGTGAATATGAGAGTAGGGTAAATCCCCAAACTCTCGCTTTATCTCGTCAAGACTGAATAGCGGATGTGGCTGGACCTCCTGCAGACAAACCAGATCAGGATTGTATTTTAAAACTGCAGATGCGATTTCTGGCAGATGAGACATTTCACCCTGAGAAAAATAGTTAACGTTATATGTTACCGTAGAAATAGCCCTTTTTTCACTCTCAGAATTATTGAAATTTAATCCCAAAGTAGAAAAAATGTAAGAGGAGTTTAAAATAAGTCCGGCTAAAGGGATGATTGCGCTGATTTTCTTTCGGAGTATCCAATATAAAAACAGTACGAAGTTAAATAATGTTAGAAACGGAAACAGGAGAGAGATATAGTGAATTGATAAATTGGATGCCGGAGCTGTTTTGTCTGCGTAAGTAGCATAAAATGAGAGGCCAAGCACTATTAATGATGCTATGGTAAGGATTGTTTTAAAATATAATCTGACTGCTTTTTTACCCATTTTTTATATTTCTGGCATCTTTGCCGGCCACTAATTTAATAATTTATGAGAAACCTAAGCAGGGTAAGCAATATTGTTTTTGTAATTTGTTATTTTTCATAAGCCTCAGGTAATTACTTTTTCCTATATTTACATATTAATTAGACTAACCAAAAACAGCAGAATTCCGTGAAAAAGAAAGTATTAATTGTGGATGACAAACCGACAATTGCAAAGGTTATTCAGGTTTATATATCTGAGACCTTCGAATGCATATATTTTGAAGATCCTATACGTGCCATTGCCTGGCTTACAGAGGGGAATCTTCCTGATTTAATTATTTCGGATTTGAATATGCCCAATATGAGTGGAGTGGATTTTCTTGACTATATTAAAAAGAATGATCTGTTCCGTTCAATACCCTTTGTAGTTCTTTCTAGTGAAGACAGTACCTCACAGAAAATTGCCCTGCTGGAAAAGGGGGCAGATGACTATATTTCAAAGCCTTTCAACCCAATGGAGTTAAAGGTGAGGCTTAAAAAACTGGTATCGTGACGGTTTTTACCATATATGTAGGCAGAGATGAGGGGATTATAAATCATTTCGGCTCAATTTTAAGAGATGATATCTTTTTCGCTGCAGATCATGCAGAGGCGGAACAGATTGTTGCCCGACAACAAGAATCGGTTAATTTGCCGCTTATGATTCTCTTTGAAAAGAGTTCTGTTAAAACAGATTCTTCCAGGATTGAGTATTTGAAGAAGCGATTCCCGCACGCTTATTTTGTTCTAGTAACAGATAAGATTGAAAAGGATGAGATCCCTAAATATCAGAAGATGGGGATTAACGACACTATCCATCCTCAGGTATCTGAAGCAAGAATGATTAACGGAGTTGATTTTGTTGCACGTCACCAGGATCTTATAATCTCTGCTTCAAAGAAACACCAACCGTTAGGTATTTACAAATGTCCTTTGTGGAAAAGGACATTTGATATAATATTTTCTATTACAGCATTGATTCTGCTTCTGCCTCTGCTTTTAATTGTTGCAGCAGCTATTGCAGTGGAGAGTAAAGGACCGATTGTTTACAGGTCAAAGAGGGTTGGGAGCAATTATATAATTTTTGATTTTCTCAAATTCAGGTCTATGTACAAAGATGCCGATAAAAGGCTTAAAGATTTTATGGACATGAATCAGTATAAAGAGGCAGATATTCATAGTTATTACGACTACAGCGACGAGGTTACAATCCCTCTTGCACAGGATGACCCCAACTGTGATAACTGCTACTACTCTGACGATGAAATTGTAACAGAAACTGATTTTTTAAGGGAGAGGAGGATAAAGAACAGAGAGAATTTTGTAAAATATGAAAACGATCCCAGAATTACTAAAGTGGGGAGATTTATAAGAAAATTCAGTATTGACGAACTCCCTCAGCTCATAAATATACTAAAAGGGGATATGTCTGTTGTGGGAAACAGACCTTTACCTCTTTATGAGGCTGAGAAACTTACTTCTGATCATTATATTGACAGATTTATGGGGCCCAGCGGACTCACGGGGTTATGGCAGGTAGAGAAGAGAGGTGATTCGGGGAGGCTTTCTCCCGAAGAGAGGAAACAGCTGGATATTTACTATGCAAAAAATTACTCGTTTATGATGGACGTTAAGGTAATTTTTAAAACTTTTACAGCATTTATACAAAAGGAAAACGTTTAACAGATATGAGAAAACTTCTAATTTCGGCGTTGTTAATCTTTTTTGTTTTTCCTGTATACTCCCAGCAGCAGGAAGAGCTTGCAGATCTGACGCTGCCCACTCTGGAGGAGCTTTTTGAAGGTGCGGGGAAAAGTTCAACTGTTAAGTTCTATAATTACAGGATGGAGGGAGAAGAGCTGATGTTAAAAACAGAGAGAAGAAAATGGTTGGAATATATAAGCATACTTGGTACTTACCAATATGGAGTCATTGGAATAAACTCATATACAGATATTGGTGCAGATTATCCGCTGGTTTACCAGTATTCTGCCGGAGATCAACTCTGGTATAACATAGGGGCCTCGGCAAAGATACCTCTAGACAGATTATTCGACAGAAGAAACAGAATTAAACGCCAGAAGCTTAAAATCCAGGAGACAATGGCTGAAAGGGATATGTGGCATGACGATCAGAAACTCAAAATAATTGAACAATATACAGTTGCAATCGAAATGAGAAATAACCTTAAACTGGTTATTGAACAGTACGCCTTTGCTACAGCTCAGTTTGAAGCTGTTCAGAAAGATTATATTATGGGGGCGGTAACAGCACAGTCTCTTGGTGTTGCAAAAAGCCAGCAAACGCAGGCATATCTTCAGATGGAGAAGGTTAAATCAGCATTAAACAATGCAATACTGAGTCTTGAAGTTTTATCAAATATTAAGATAATAAGCAAATAGATATGGAAGTTGTATCACAGGTTTTCAAGATGCTCTACAGAATCAGGTTCTGGCTCATTGTTGTTCCTGTTCTTACAACCCTTGTTGCCATACAGCAGACAAGTAATCTGGAGAGATATTATGAGGTTAACACCACGCTGTATACCGGCATAGCATCCGGATACACTATTGAGAATGGTCTGGAATCCGCCAGAACGGACTGGTTCACGATTAACAACGGGATGGATAACCTTATCAGCATTGTTAAATCTAAAAACACTCTAAGGGAGGTATCATTCAGATTGTATGCACAGCATATGATTCACGGGGACTCTTTAAAAGACAATAATTATATAACAGCTGCCAATTACCGGAGATTGGTGCAGATAACTCCTGTTGATGTAAGGAAGCTGATTGATAAATCCTCAGCAGAGAGGACGATTGAAAATCTTAAATCGTATGAAAAAGCGTCTCCAAGAAATTTTGTTTATGGTCTGTTTAACTGGTTTCATGTTCACTATAGTTACACGGCACTTAGCAGAATAGAGGTAAAAAGGGTTTTCAACAGCGATATGCTGGAGATCAAATACTCTGCAAATGACCCCGGTATTGCATTTAATACCCTGATTATTCTAAATGACGAGATTGTTAATCAGTATGCAATGCTCAGATATGGTGAAACAAACAATGTTGTTGATTATTACAGAAGAGAATTAGAGGTTCTGGGCAGCAAACTGAGAGCACTTGAGGATTCACTAACAAACTACTATATTGCAAACAGAGTTATTAACTACGAAGAGCAAACGAAAATAATCTCTGCGCAATCAAGAGATTATGATCTCCTGTATAACGATGCTCTTTTAAAGTATTCAGCTTCAACAGACATAGTAAAAGAGCTTGAAGTAAAAATTAAAGATCAGACACAGCTTATTGAAAGTAATACACTATTTATTGACAGGCTGAATGCAGTAAATTCTCTTACTGACCAGATTGCCAGAATTGAGATGTATAAAAAAGATTCTGTATCTGCCTATGCAGGTTTGATTGATGAGTATAAGAAGAGATTAACCGTCGCTGAAAGAGAGTTAAGAGAGATATCCAATGATGTTGCCGAAAAGAGATACACTAAAGAGGGAATTGCAACAACTACATTTGTAGATCAATGGATTGCAGAGACAATTAACAAAACCAAAGCTCTGGCAGAGCTTAAAGTGATGGAGGAGGTAAAGAGAAGTATGGATGAACAGTATGTGTTTTTCTCACCAATCGGATCAACTCTTAAGAGAATGGAGAGGGAAATAGGGTTTTTGGAAAATTCATATCTATCTACATTGCAGAGTCTTAATACTGCTCTCATGAGGCAGAAAACACTTCAGATGACCTCAGCCACACTAAAGCCTATAAATCCTCCGCTATTTCCGGTGTCTCCTATCCCTACAGCAAGAAGACTCATTGTTGGAACCACTTTCGTGGGGACATTTGCATTATTGCTGGCATTCTTTATTCTGGTTGAATTACTTGATAGAACCGTCAGGGACAGAAACAGAGCAGAAAGACTGATTCCCGCAAAGGTTCTGGGAGCATTTCCTCAGAAGCAAAAATTTAGATTTAGGGCATATAATAGTGAATATGAGAGAATTGCAACCGCCTACCTTGCTAATACAATTATTCCGTATCTCAATCCGATTATGAGGCCGGATATTATAAATTTTATAAGCACAGATGAAGAATCAGGTAAAAGTACTTTAATTTCACACCTTAAAGAATATTGGGAAGAGAGAGGGTTGAGAGTTCGGGTGGTATCGTGGCATGACGGTATAACAAGTGAATCTCGTGATTATATCCTGTCAAGCAATCTTTCTCAGTTGTATGACTACGAAAATGAAGATATTATTCTTGTAGAACATAAGCCTCTTAAGTATTCAGCAATTCCTGTCGGTTTACTCAGGGAGGCGTCGCTTAACCTTGTGACTGTCAGGGCAGATAAGGTGTGGAAAGATGTAGATAAAATTGCCTACGACAGATTAAAAGAGCAGGCCGAAGAGAGGCCGTTGATGCTATATCTTACAAATGCTAAACTTGAGGCTGCCGAAAGTTTCCTCGGCCTTTTGCCACCGGTATCGCTTAGAAGAAGCCTGTTCTACAGGTTTAAGCAGTTTGGATTAACATCAAAATGATGAAGGTGTGGGTATCATTAAAAATATCTACGAAAACTCAGGTACTGCACTGGTTTACTTAACAGCGCTGATTATTACAGTATTTGCTACTGTTGTAAACTTAAAGTTTGGCATTATTGCCGGAATGGGGCTTTTTCTCCTACCTGCTGCATTTTTAATAATAGCCTTTTTTGCTGATAAGCCCTTTATTGCGTTTCTTACGCTTTTTACGGTAAACTATTTGATTTCAGGGATATCACGATACGTTATATCAATTGCTCCCGGTATATTTATGGATATGATGCTCATTCTCACTCTTGTGATAGTGATGCTTCAGCTGTTCAAAAAAGAGAATTCACTAAATTTCAAAAATTCAAAGAATGCTTTAACTTTTATATCATTTATTTGGCTTTTATATTGTGTATTTCAGGTTTTTAACCCTAATTCTTCCGGAATGGTTGCCTGGGCAACCTCAGTGCGTGGTTTGGGTATATATTTCTTTTTAATTGTCCTGTTAACTTCAATCTTTGTAAAAGGATATAAAGAGGTTAAAACAATACTTATCCTATGGGCTCTCCTTTCAATATTTGCAGTACTGAAAGCAATTATGCAAAAAACATTAGGATTTGATTTTGCTGAACAACGTTGGTTAGATGAAGGTGGCAGAACTACCCATATAATTTATTCAGGAATAAGATACTTCTCAATTTTTACAGATGCAGCAAATTTTGGCACCGGTATAGCGTTTTCGATGATTGTATTTGGTATATCAGCTATCTATATTAAAGAGATAAAATTTAAGATATTCCTGTTTGTTACAGCTGTTCTTTGCGGATATGGGATGATTATTTCAGGCACAAGAGGTTCAATAGCTGTCCCTTTTATAGGACTTGTCCTGTTTGCATTTCTTTCAAAAAATCTTAAGGTGATAGTTGCTACCGTAATTATGCTTATTGCGGGATACTGGTTCCTGAATGGAACTTATTATCTCCATGGTAATCAGTATATCCGAAGAATGAGGTCAGCATTCAATCCAGACGATCCATCGCTTTTGGTAAGGCTGGAAAATCAGAGAAAATTAAAGGTTTATATGGCAGACAAGCCCTTTGGGGCCGGTATTGGTATGAGCAGAGGCAAGACAACATCATATGCTCCTGACCCGTTCCTTGCCCAGATTCCAAACGACTCATGGTATGTAATGGTTTGGGTAGAGACAGGAATTGTAGGTCTTATAATGCACTTGCTTATTTTGATGTATATTTTGCTTCATGGGTCATTCCTTGTTATGTTTCGGCTTAAGAACAAGCAGATAAAGGGGATTGTTACCGCAATTATTTGCGGAATTTCAGGAATTTACGTGGCTGCATATTCAATAGAAATACTTGGCCAGTTCCCATTTGCATACATTACGTTTATATGTATGACAATAGTATTTCTAAGTCCGGTTTTAGATAAAGAGATTTCAAATGGGTACACCTCCTGATATATCATTTGTTACTGTAAATTATAATGGCCTTGAACATACAAGGGCCCTGTTAAACTCATTGAAAGTTATTGAGGGGCTATTCACTTTCGAAGTGATAGTAGTTGATAATGGTTCTTCAGAGAACCAGGCTGAGATTTTAGCCCTTGAATACCCAAATCATATAGTCATAAGAAGTGATATTAACCTTGGTTTTGCCGGTGGTAACAATATCGGAATCAGACGCTCTTCGGCAAGATATATCATGCTGATTAATAACGATACTATAATTCCGGATGGTTCACTTAAGGAGCTTATTTCTTTTATGGACAGTAATCCCCAGGCAGGAGGGGTGTCTCCCAGAATACAATTTATGAATCCCCCCGGTTCAGTTCAGTTTGCCGGCTATACCCAATTGACAAGGATTACACTCAGAAATAGTATTATTGGTTACTCTGAGACAGATAAGGGGCAATTTATGACCGTAACCGAGACCCCATATCTGCATGGAGCGGCTATGTTGGTTAAGAGAGAGGCTATCGAAAAGGCAGGGTTAATGTGCGAGGATTATTTCCTCTATTACGAAGAACTCGACTGGAGTATGAGGTTGACAGAATCGGGATACAAACTTTGGTATGTTCCTCAAGCGCTGGTGATACATAAAGAGAGTATGAGCACAGGTAATGATACGCCGTTGAAAAGATACTATATGACTCGTAACAGACTCCTTTTTGCAAAGAGAAACCGTAAAGGAACAGTCAGAATTTTATCTTATATTTACCAGACAGCCGTGGCATGTCCAAAAGATATATTGATTGCCTTGTTAAGAAGAAGAGTAGATCTTGCAAAAGCAATTTGTACCGGAGTTAATGATTTTAAGAAGATGTAAAGGATGGATATTAAACCTGTATTTCAAATGGCGGATACTATTTTATTCGTTTTTACAGCAATATCTGTAATATATGTATTTATTTTCTCCTCGGCCTCTTCTCTGAAGAAATCTCTGAGCTATAAAAGTGCCTCAAAAAAACACAAATTTCTTGTAATTATCCCTTCATACAAAGATGATAAGGTAATCAGGGATTCTGTTGAATCTGTTTTAGCTTCGGAATATCCTTCAGATAAAATTGAGCTCATTGTGGTTTCCGACAAGATGGAAGATGAAACAAATGATTGGTTATCAAACCTTCCGCTTACTTTGTTTACAATAAATCCCGAAAAAAGCTCTAAGGCATACGCACTAAATTTTGCAATAAGTAATCTCAACGATCAAAGTTTTGACATTGTAGTAATATTAGATTCAGATAATGTTATTGACAAGGACTTTTTCACTGAGATAAACAATGCATTCTATTCGGGCTCTACTGCTGTGCAGACACACAGAAGGGCAAAGAATACCGGCTCCGATATTGCTTTACTGGACGCCATTAGTGAGGAGATAAATAATTCAATTTTCAGAAAAGGGCATGTCAATCTGGGATTCTCATCTGCACTTATTGGTTCCGGAATGGCTTTGTCATACAGATGGTTTGCCGAAAATGTTTCAAAGCTGTCAACAGCTGGTGAAGACAAGGAGCTGGAATTACTTCTTCTTAAGGAGGGTATTTTTATTGATTATTTAGACCATGTTTTTGTTTATGACGAAAAAACAAGGAATAAAGAGGTCTTTTACAATCAGCGTCGCAGATGGATTGCTGCTCAGTTAGGCTCTCTGGTAAACGGACTTAAGGATTTACCCTGGGCTATTTTTAGCGGGAGGATAGATTATCTTGATAAGATATTTCAATGGACACTTTTACCAAGAGTTATTACACTCGGATTAATTATAATACTCACAGTTGTTACTGTGTTGATTGAATGGCAATTGTCTGTGAAGTGGTTCGTGTTGTTTCTGTTAATTACATTCTCTTTTGCACTGTCTACTCCCGATTACCTTGTTACCAAAGAGAGTATAAAATCCATAAGGAGAATCCCGCTCATATTTATTTTAATGGTTTTTAATCTCTTTAGATTAAGAGGTGCAAACAGATCATTCATACACACTAAAAAGGGGGATTAATATGAAAATTGCAATAGAGGCCCAGAGAATATTCAGGAAGAAGAAACATGGGATGGATTTTGTTGCCCTTGAAAGTATTCGTGAGTTACAGAAGATAGACAAAGAGAATGAGTATTTTATTTTTGTAGCTCCTGGAGAGGACGAGGATGTCTTAACAGAAACAGACAACTTTCATATAATTAAGCTTAAGGCTATGGCTTATCCGCTTTGGGAACAGGTTGCTCTCCCTTTGGCTCTTAGAAAAATCAAACCTCATTTGCTTCATTGTACATCCAATACAGCTCCTGTACTCTCCAGAACACCACTTTTACTTACGCTACATGATATTATATTCCTGGAAAAAAGAGCCAGATCTAACGCTTCTCTTTATCAGAATCTTGGCTGGTACTACAGAAAATTGGTTGTTCCGTTAATTATTCCAAAATGCAGGAAGATTATAACTGTTTCAAATTACGAAGCTGATATAATAAAAAGAGGTCTTTCGATTGATGATAATAAATTGATTGCGGTATATAACGGATTCGGAGCTCATTTCAAAAAGATAGAAGAGTACAGAGATACATCCTCATTATACATAGAGAATGATAAATATCTTTTCTTTCTGGGAAATACAGACCCAAAGAAGAATACTGTGAATGTTCTCAAGGCCTATAGCATATATCTGAACCGATCAAAGGCAAAACTTCCTTTGTTGGTGGCAGATCTGGATATGGGTTATATTAAAAACATTCTTGAAAACGAAGGAATTTCTCATATATCAGAAATGATAATCACTCCTGGCTATATTCCGAATATTCACCTCCCCGCAATATATTCAGGTGCCTTCGCTTTTTTATACCCATCTTTAAGAGAGTCTTTCGGGATACCGATTCTCGAAGCTATGGCTTGTGAAACACCGGTAATTACTTCAAATGTCTCCGCTATGCCGGAAGTTGCTTCAAATGCTGCTTTGCTGACTGACCCTACAAATCCGGCCCGGATAGCAGATGCAATTTTAGAACTCGAAAATGGTGAAATCTATAACAAATTTGTTGCAGCCGGGCTTGAGAGAGTAAAGACTTTTTCATGGGAAAGGAGCGCCGAAAATTTGCTGGAAATTTATAAAACTATTTATAATGAGCAATATAAAGGATAAAATAAAATCCAACCCTAAACTCAAATTATTTTTACTGGATTTAATGGTTCATCCTGTAAGAACAAGACCCAGATTGTGGCTCAGACTTGTTATGAGATTTTATACAAAGAGGGGCAGAGGTTCTGTAATTTGCAGGAGAGTCAGAAAAGATATTGTCCCTTTTAACCTATTTTCACTAGGCAGGAAGTCGGTTATAGAAGATTTCTCCATAATTAACAATATGGTTGGAGATGTAATTGTAGGGAATGAAAGCAGAGTTGGGATAGGAAATGTGGTAATTGGTCCCGTGACTATCGGTAACAACGTGATTATTGCACAAGGGGTTGTGCTGTCCGGGCTGGATCATAACTACAAAGATACTACTCTAACTATTAGCAATCAAGGTGTGTCTACATCATTAATTAAAGTAGAAGATGATGTTTGGATTGGAGCAAATGTTGTGATAACCAAAGGTATAACAATAGGGGCCCACTCAATAGTTGCAGGAGGGTCTGTAGTGACAAAAGATGTCCCTCCACAAACAATCGTCGCCGGAAATCCTGCAAAGGCTGTTAAGAAATTTGATTCAACAACCGGTACTTGGGTTAAAATTGGTTGATAGTTACAATAATGACAGAGCAGGCATCATATAAAAAGGTATTTAAAGCCACATCTCTTTTCGGCGGAGTGCAGATTTTTCAGGTTCTGCTTAATCTTCTCAGAGGGAAAGTAATTGCTATGCTCCTTGGTGCATCAGGGATGGGTATAAACAGCCTTTTTGTCTCATCAGTTACCATTGTCAACAATATTACAGGATTAGGCCTTAATTTCAGCTCTGTCAGAGATATATCTCAGGCGGTTGAAAGCGGCAATAAAGAGAAAATCTCTAAAATTATACTAGTATTTTCCAGATGGCTTAATCTTACTGCTCTACTGGGGATGGTTGCTGTACTGTTGCTCTCTCCGGTTCTGAGTCGTACAACTTTTGGAAACAACAGCTACATAATTTCATTTATGTTGTTGTCTCTGATGATTCTGTTTAATACTCTGTCAACCGGTAATGCATCAATGCTTCGTGGTTCGCGTGATCTTAAGGGTTATGCTAAGCTCTCCCTTACAGGATCTGCAATATCTCTTGTTGTATCATTACCGCTATATTATCTTTATGGAATCAGGGCAATAGTCCCTGCACTTATTCTTTCGGCATTTGTAACTTATCTTTTCAGTCTTTTTTATACTGCCAAAATAAGAAAAAGTACAATTAAAATGTCATGGAAGGAGTCTTTTACGGAGGGGGGAGAGATGGTAAAGCTGGGCATCGCCATGATGGCAACAACAGCTATCACATCGCTTGTACACTATCTGCTGAATATATACATTAGTAGTCAGGGATCAGTTGCTGACCTTGGTTTTTACCAGGCGGCGATGAATATCACCAACCAATCGATTGGATTAATATTTACAGCAATAATAATTGATTACCAACCAAGACTGGCTGCTGTTAGTCATGATAATCACAAGATTAGAGAGATGGTTAATCATCAGGCAGAAATAACAATGCTTATAGCTGCTCCCATTTTGGTAATTCTTATAATTGCCTCACCTTTAATAATAAGAATTTTGCTGTCTGAAGAGTTTTTACACATCTCAGAGTTGATAAGAATTCTTTCTTTTGCTATGATTTTTAAAGCAGCATCATATTCTATAGGAGCGATATCTTATGCAAAAGGGGATAAAAAAATATTTTTTCTCATGGAAGGGGGCTATACTAATCTTAGTTTTCTCATATTTTGTGCCATTGGTTACCATTTCGGCGGACTTTTAGGTCTTGGTTACGGATTCCTTATAATGCACCTGCTCTACTTTATATTTATCAATATTCTTAATTACAGGTTGTATGATTATTCCATGAGTAAAAATTTTACAGGCATGTTTGCTGTTCTTCTTGTGTGTACCTCTGCAGCATTTATAACCTTTATTTTATTTAAGGGATTACTACCCTATATTATCTCTGCTCTCATTGCCCTTTTTACGTTTGGGTTCTCCTATATTCAACTTGATAAGAGGATTGGAATAAAGGAATTTGTGAAGGCCAGATTTAGAAAATAAAAATATTTATTTAAATAATAATTAGTGATGTGCTGGTATAAAAAGTATCTTACAATTTTTGAAAAATCTCCGCTTAGTGTCCCTGATGAGATTTATGAACAGATTAGATTGAATACTGCCAAAATGCAGTCCGAAAATCCTGTTGCCACCATTATTGTTATTGCCTACAACGAAGAACGACGCCTTACGGCCTGTTTATGGTCTTTAAGTAATATGATCTGCAGCTATCCGCTGGAAATTATAGGCGTTGACAATGACTCTTCTGACTCAACGTCCTCTGTATTTGAGAAATCGGGTGTAAGATGGCTTAAAGAGGAACAACGCAGCTGTGGTTATGCCAGAAACAGAGGCCTTATGGAGGCCAAAGGAAAATATATTTTATGTGTTGATGCGGATACTCTTTACCCGGTAACATACGCCGAGAAAATGATTAAAGAGATGGAAAAGCCAGGAACTTCGGCAGTATTTGGATCATGGGGATTTGTGCCGGATAAACAATATCCGAGATATAAAATGGTTATATATGAATTTCTAAGAGATATAAATTTACGTCTGTTATCTGCCAAAAGCCCGGAGAGGGCCGTCAGAGGTTTGGCATTTGCTCACATAGCCGGCCCTGCAAAGGAAATTGGTTACCGTGTAAAAATTCGAAGGGGAGAGGACGGAGCGATGGCATATGAACTTAAAAAATTTGGTAAGGTAAGATTTATCGGAAGCAGGAAAGTAAAAGTAATGACATCAACAGCCACGCTCAAGTCCGATGGATCTGTTGCCAGAGCGCTGTATATAAGGATGGTAAGGGCAATTAAAGGCATAAGAAAGTTCTTTATCAAAACAAAGGGAGAACTTAAAGATCAACCTGATAATCTCATTGAATAAAATGAAGGCACTTTTTATACATTTTTATGATTTTGCTCCACATAGTGGGATAAGTAAAAAGATCATTTATCAGATAGAGGCACTGAAAAGATGCGGAGTAGAGACTGAATTATGCTATAGCGATATTGATGAGAATGGTTTTCAAAGAAGATTATGTGATGGTAAGATCATTGATGATTTTGGTAACGGACTAAGTGCAAAGTTTACCAAATGGCTTAGATTTAGTCCACTTACAAAATACATAATTGATAATAAATTCGACTTTATCTATATAAGAAGCTTTTATAATGCCAACCCTCCGCTCTTGAGAATGCTTAAAAAGGTAAATAGGTCGGGCATTAAGATCGCAATGGAGTTCCCCACATATCCATATGATAACGAAATAAGCGGTGCTCCCTTTAAATACAGGCCAATCTTTATTCTTAATAAAATTTTCAGGGGAAGATTAAAAAAGTATGTTCACAAAGCTGTTACATTCACCGATTATCCAAACATTCATGGGATTAAATCAATAAACATTTCAAACGGAATAGATTTTAATAACATCAGACTGATTAAATATAAAAAGAAATCTGATGAGTTTGTTATGACAGGGGTGGCAGAGATACATCATTGGCACGGCTTTGACAGATTGATCAGGGGTATCTATAACTATTACCTTGAGGGAGGAAAGCAAGAGTTAAAATTTAACATTATAGGGGATGGCGAACCAAAAGATGTAAATGAACTCAAATCTCTTGTCTCTGAGTTAGGGCTAGAGAAGAGGGTAACTTTTCTGGGATACAGGCATGGAGATGAGCTGGATTCATATCTGGATTTAACTGATTTTGGTGTTGCCAGCCTTGCAAGACACCGCTCCGGAATAACAAAAATTAAAACTCTTAAAAACAGAGAGTACGCCGCAAGGGGTATACCATTTATATATTCTGAACAGGATGATGATTTTGATAATATGCCATTTATACTTAAGGCTCCGGCAGACGAATCTCCCGTTAACATTCAGAAAATAATAGATTTTAAGAATGAGTTAACCTTAACTCCTGCAATGATAAGAAAATCAATAGTGGATACCCTTTCCTGGGACAGGCAGATGCAGATTGTTATTAACCAGCTTTTTGAAAAGTGATGAGCATATTGAATATTATATTTATTACCTCACTGGTGGTTGTTTTCTATACTTATATTGGCTATGGAATTGTTTTATATCTGCTGGTACTTATAAAAGAGATTTTCACCCGAAAGAGAAGAGCGACAGCTTCGGCAAATCCAAATCCCCCTGTTACATTGTTGATAGCAGCGTATAACGAAGAGGAGATTGTTGACAGAAAAATGGAAAACTCCAGGGAGATAAATTATCCGGACGAGTTAATGAAAATTGTTTGGGTGACAGATGGTTCCAACGATAATACCAACAAATTACTGGCAAAATACAACGACGTTAAAGTTTTATTTGTTCCTGAAAGATCGGGGAAAAGTGCTGCACTCAACCGGGCTGTTCCATTGCTTGATACCCCGATTGTAATATTTACCGATGCCAATACAATGCTCAACAGAGATTCTGTCCGTGAAATCGTTAGTGCATTCAGTGATTTGAGTGTGGGTTGTGTAGCCGGAGAGAAAAGAGTTCTTTTTGACGAAAATGATGGAGCCTCATCTTCTGGTGAAGGGATTTACTGGAAATATGAATCTTTACTTAAATCCCTGGATTCTAGGTTGTATTCGGCAGTGGGAGCAGCCGGGGAGCTATTTGCAATACGAACTGAACTTTTTGAACCAGTCCCTGCTGACACGCTTCTTGATGATTTTATTATGTCAATGAAGGTGGTTGAGAAAGGATACAGAATCTTCTATTGTAAAAACGCCTATGCAACAGAGAGCGGGTCTCTAAATATGAAGGAAGAACAAAAAAGAAAGGTTAGAATTTCGGCTGGGGGTATCCAGTCTGTAATAAGGCTGTTGCCACTTCTGAATATATTCAGATACCATATCTTTTCATTTCAGTATATTTCTCACAGAGTCTTGAGATGGACAATCTCCCCGGTACTGTTATTTGCACTTTTTCCGCTGAATCTGTTTATTGTTATTTACGGTTCTCCTATAATATTTACGTTTCTGCTTATAGCTCAGATTCTGTTCTACGCTCTCGCACTGATAGGTAAAATCCAGGAAGACAGAGGTGTTAAAAACAAGTTTCTCTATGTTCCCTACTATTTTTTGTTTATGAACTATAATGTGATCAAAGGATTCTTTTATCTGATGAGAAGAAAAGGTAACGGTACCTGGGACAAAGCAAAAAGAAGATAAATCAGATAAATTATTTTCTGGTGATATCCCTGAACAGGGAGTCCCATTCACCGGCGATTTTCTCAAGAGTAAATCTTTCTGCACGCAATCTTGCCTGCCTCCCCATCTCTTTTCTCAGATCTTCATTTTCTATCAGGATGCAAATTTTATCTGCCAGCTCTTTTACATCTTCGGGCTCAGTTAAAAATCCATCTTTTCCATCTGTAATAATATCTCTTGGCCCGGATGCACATGCAAATGCTACGGGTGGAATTCCACACGCCATTGCCTCAGTGATAACCATGCCAAATCCCTCAAAACGAGAACTAAATGCAAATATCGAACTTCTGATAAACTTTTCATTGAGATCCTCTACAGCATCATAGAGATAGCAACTATTTCCGATTCCAAGATGTTCTATTTGCTCAAGAAATTCGGCTTTGCTGCCATTCCCGTATATCTCCAGTTTCCAGTCAGGATGTCTGGATGAGACAATGGCCCAGGAATCCAGTAAAAGGTCAAATCCTTTTTGTTTGACAAAACGACCGGCCGCAATAACTGTTTTAGATGAACAATCAGAATATTTTTCTGGTATATCGGGGATAGGATTGTAAATAACAGATACATTGTTTAACTCAGTCCACCGCTGCTTATCCTCATAGCTCAGAACGATAAATTTCTTTAGTCTGCGAAGATTTATAATAAGTTGACGCATCCACAATCCGGCAAAAAGACTTTTTATTGAATCGCTATCTTCGGAGGCATCAAAATCGCGATACTTACTTTTGCTAAAGTGCATCTCTCCCACTTTTATACTACCATCTTTGATTCTTGTCAGAAAATTTATCTCTCTTCTGAGAGTTGAGATTGTAATATCCGGTTTGATATCAAATAAAACCCTGGTTAATCTGATTCTAAACTGAATTTGTTTTAATAAGTATGCAAATATCTTTTTATAAATGGGATACCCCCATATTTTATCGTAATTGAGATCAAGGTTTATAACCTCTATGTTTGGTGAAAGCGGGAATGCATGTTCTTTATCTTTTCCATCTGTTAAAATGATGTATATCTTATATTTAAACACATCACTAAAATAGTTTGCTTTTAATGATAGTGTCTTCTCCATACCGCTGACGGTATACAGAGAAGGTATGCAGTATGCAATTTTAAGAGACATTTATATAGATATCAGATATTTCCCTTGTCAAATTTAATCATTCATTTTAAAATAGTGATAAAGAATTTTTTAAAGATTTTTATTTTCTTATTTTTGATTTAACATATTTTTGAAAAATTGAAAAAATCAGAGATCAAACATATATATTTTGCAGCTTATCCTATAGCTCTTGATGAGAATCCTTCAATCGGGTTATTTCATAATGCGCTCTCAGAACAGAAAATTGTTAACAGACAATTCAAATTTGAAGTTAGTCAGCTTTTTCTAAACAGAAGAGATTGTACCCTTTTATTGTTCCACTGGCCCTCCTATTTCTGGCACTCTGAAAGATGTCTTTTTTCCTGGATAAAGTTCTTCAATTTTACTGCTAAAGTGTTATTTGCAAAGCTTATGGGATACAAACTTCTCTGGTCAGCTCACAATACATATCCTCATAATATTCAATGTCCCAAACTTGAAAAATATTCAAGATTGTTTTTAATAAATCAGTTCCATCTTATTTTAAATCATTCTCTTAATGCCTCTGACGAAAGGTTTCACCTATTTGGTAAAAGAGGTAGAATGGAGGTAAATGCAATCCATGGACATTATAAAGATTTGTATACTCCTGCAGGAAAATATTCAAGAGAATCTCTGGGAATACCGTCTGAGTCAAAAGTAATTTTTCTGCATGCAAATATGAGAGATTATAAGGGTGATAGCGAATTTATAGATTACTTTATAAAATTTGCGCCGGAATCTCTCTATCTGATTCTTATGGGGAAGAGTCCAAAGGAAATTAGCAGCAACAACATAAAAGTCATCAAAGGATATCTTAGTAATGGAGAGATGGCAGACCTTATCTCTCTCTCCGATTTCTTTGCATTACCTTATAAAAAAATTACGACATCCGGGGCATTTTTTCTGGCCGTTACCTTTAAAAAGGCAATGATCTCTACAGATCTTCCTTTCTTCAGGCTACATTCGCTCCCTGGCACTACATTGTTTTATGAGAATAGAGAAGAATCATTTAACAATGTAATGAAAAGTATAAAGTCCGGCTGGAGGCCGGACTATAATAATCTTTCAAAAATGAAAGAGATCTATACCTGGGAAAATGCTGCAAAAAAAGTAAGAGATGCAGTATTTGAAATGCTTGGAACGTAGCTGATTAATAAATCAGCTCAACATTTCTGTAACCCTCACTATCGTTATACCAATCAGGATATTCAACCCCACCCGAAACAGCCCACGCTGCAAAATGAGTGTATGCATTTACAATCGATTGTCCTTCTATTACATAATTGAAACTTGTCGGAAACATCAGCCCCCACATCATACCATCCTGATATTTGAACATATCAGAAGGGTGTAGTGAGGCTCCTGAAGCGAGCCCGCTGTTGAATTTTTCTGTTGCAAGATAACCCGGCAGGTGTATCTCATTGCCTCTTGTGTCAACAGAAATAAAGAAGTTAAACGATCCCATCGTAATCATTGATGGTTCTACCGGAGAAGAGAACACTACCTTCACCTGATTGAAAGGTGCAGGTATGTAAGAACCTCTTTCGGTGTTCAGATATCCGGAGAATGATACCACATTTTTGGCACTGTTAAATACCGGAATAATGGCTTTGGCAGCACCATTTTCTGCTCCGTTTGGTGCTATGTTGAACGGAGAGTTGGAGCCCGCTACCTGACCGGTAACGCTGCTAACAGCAGAAGCCATTACATTGTCAAGCTGAAATGCTGCAGAGATATCTCTTATAGCACCTGCTGCCTGTATGTTGTAATCAAAAATGAGTTCCAAAATCTGATTTGAAGCATTGTGCAGGGTAGTAACTCTAAACAGTATTACCATATCGTTTAAGTCATAGTCACCTTTGAGAGGCCACTGATCTTCAAAAGCATAAGTTGCCCAACCTCCCTGTGAAGGGAAATAGTTTGCGAATACAGGATCAGTACCCGGATCATCGTCTTCGTCAATTTGTCCAAGAGATCCATTGCAGGAAGTCCCTGGGATATTTTCTGTCTGCTCATCATTTAGTATTGCACCATTGGAAAGTACAGATTCGTATGAAGATCTGTTAGCCGCAGTGAGGCCTGTATAGACAAACTCAATTTTACCGCTTATTGAGGTATTTGCCCAAGTAAGTACAGGAACTGTTCCGGTACTCTGAAAGAGAGAAAAACTATCTGAATTTGATGTGACGCTCATTCCATAGATAGTGTTTATCTTGCCCGTCAGGAACATACTCCCTCCCACCATATTGATAGTACTGTTATTTACACTGAATGACTGACTGTTCCAAAGCGAACCTGATTCGAGAAATACCGTCATCTGCTGGAAACTGGTCTCTTTAGCAGTAATGTGGCAGAAATTATAAACAGTGCCACCTCCTGAATTAGTAAATTCTTTAGTTGCAGCAACTTCACCGTGGTTATACAGTATTGAACCGTTTGTCTGATACCAGGTTTCTGCAGTAATAACCGCTCCCGACAGATTTGTCATGGTGCCGTTAGTTGTAACACTTACCTTAGGAGAGGTAACCTGGCCTGAGTTATACATTGACCCAAGGTTTGTCACGTGTAGTTCAGTATTTTTGCCGGTAAGTTGTACAGTTCCCTCATTATAAAATTCTGAACTGTTATTTATATCAATTTTTTTATTTGAATTGATTGCTCCTTTATTAACCATTGTGGTGTTTGAAACATTAACAATATCAGATGATGTGAAATTTGCACCACTCTGAATGTAAACTGCAGGAATATCAACCTCAATTGTTCCTGTTGCCAAACCTTTTACAGTTACAGATCCTCCTGACAGAACAACTATAGACATCTTGTTGAGGTCAGCCCTGGAATTGATGCTAAGATTGCCCTGAACGTATAAGATTGCGTGCTGAAAATAGTTCCCGAAGTTTATATTTGCTGTTCTGGTAAAACCGGCAGGGATTAGATAAGATTTATATTGGTTGCCATACGCCGAGGTTTGCCCGGTATTAAATCCAACTATATTCAAAGAGGAGTTATTATTGACTATAACATCATACTGAGTTGGTACGGTAATGTCTGTGTAAGCGAATTGTGATGCTGCATTTGCAGCAAATGGAGATTCCAGCCCCGGTGCCTGTTCAGCAATACCTGATAAGGTTGTGTTTATTGTGTTTGAGGTCACTTTGAGTTCTGTTACCTTAGACAGACCATTAGGTTTTGTCTCGTGGATGTATAAGAATTCTGTAGGAGTTGAAACAGATATCTTTACAGAATAAGGAGTGCCAGGCTTGGCACCACCTGTGGCGATCAGCGATCCACTGTTAAGTAGCGGAGTATTGTAAACTTTGATTATGTGAAATCCGGAATTGGATGTGCCGCTAACAGGAGTGACATTGATTGTTAGATCTATTGTTTTGATAGTCTTCCAGTCAAAATCATATGGAATTGTGCCGACAGGGGATTCCGGCAAAAAATTATCGTCTCTTTTTGGCATTTTTACGCATGATGATATCACAATCACCATCATAATAAATATCAAATATCTTTTTTTCATTGTTTTTAAATTTATCGGATGACTTATAAGTCAACTATCGTGCCATTTGTATTCTGCGTTTATTTATTAACAAACAAAATGGATGTTTGTTTAATTATCTGATGGGTTTTTAATATTTTCTAAAGGCTTGTATATTAATTTTATATGCTAATATGTTGTCTGTACCCGGAGCTTTTGAATTTCCTCTGTTTTATTTTTATTAAATTTCTTCAACTCAAAAGTAGTGTAAAGTATTTTTACGTTTTTGTAATAATTTTTTGTGTTTTAAAATGACTTCTTTGTATACAAATATTCATCAACTGCAGGAGTGTACCATCCCGATGAGCCCCCCGATGTCCAGCTGCTAAAACCGGGATAAGCCAGATAAATTCCGGAAAACTCCTGAGGATGCTGAATAGATTGGTCACTAAGTATCGCCCATACCCAGTTGTCGGGTGAGGAGAAATCTGCACGAGGCCTGGTGGCAACAAAGTAAGGGTAGTAGAAAAAGCCGGTAGGTCGGGTACCTTTAAAATGGATCTCTTTGCCCCGACTTTCGACAAGGGCGAAAATATCCAGATTAACCATTCCTACAGCAGGAGGGCTTATCAGAGACAGTTGTGAAATGCTGAATATTCTGCTGGGATGAATATCTACGTACACCCAAAAATTCTGAGTGGCTATAACAGGGTCTATGTTTCGTACATTTAAGAATAGTTCTGTGTTATCTGCAAAATGTCCTCTGAAGTTGCCTGTAAGAGGGATTACATCAAATATATTATTCATCTCGGCAGAGTAGCTGTCTCCATAGCTGGTTACATTAAAGAACCCATTAACAGACTCAGTTGAATAGTATATCCTGTCTACATAATGGTCATAACTGCCCCCTGAAAGCGAAGCTGCCAGAGCAATAGCCTGATATGAACTTCCTACAGCCCTTGGCTGAACGTTTATTTTAAAAGCCCTTAACCTTGATTGATTATCTAAATAAAACTCCAGATTAATACCGAAAACTATATCGTTCATGTCCATATCGCCTTTCGACGGAAAAAGATCCTCAAACATTAAGGTCGAATACTTGTTTTTTGAAGGAAAATATACCACCTGTTTGTATTTATCTCCGGGAGATTTAGTTAAAACATCATTTGAAGTTGAAGTATCACGGATAGCAGTAAGTGTTGAATTTTTTCCAACGATAAGATCATATGTTCCCGGAGGCATCGAAACTGCAACGGTGTCTCCTGATTCGTTAAGAATGATAGAGGTGTCTGCAAGAGTTACAGCCCTCTGTTCTATTGTTTTCCAATCAAAATCCTCCAGAACCTCAAACTCGGGTTCGTATTTGCTCTCCGGCATTTTGACGCAAGAGGTCAGTACTATCAGAGAGATGCAGATGAATATTGATACCTTTTTATTCATATTAACTCGAAAGATAAAAAAGATTTTGCTATTAATAAAATTAGTACTTACTTCGCATATGTTAATAAAGCTATTAAATATAAAAATTAAATATGTCAGTTAAAAAAGAGAGGCCTGTTAAAAGCGATAACTTTGAGCAGTTAATACTTGATATTGCAGAGGTTGTTTTCCTTGAAAAGGGGTATGCTCTTACCACTACAACCGAGATTGCCAAAAGAGTAGGGTGTAATCAGGCACTTATCCATTACTACTTTAGAACTAAGGATAAACTTTTTGAAAAATTATTTGAAAAGAAGTTCTATGCTTTTATGACATCTGTATCTTTTAACAGAGATAAAAATCCTGACTTTAAAGAGATTATAAGAGGGATTGTTCACAACCATCTCAATATTATTTCTGAAAATCCCAAACTTCCATTCCTGATTATAAGCGAAATGACTCTCAATCCTGAGCGATTTCGCGTTATAGCAGAGAAGATCGAGGGTGTCGTTAAAGGGATGCTTACTGAGCTTGACAGAGAACTTAAAAAGGAGATAGCAGCAAAGAGAATTCGCAATATTGAGGCTTTCGATCTTCTTCTTAACATACTGTCGCTTAATATCTTTATGTTTGTTTCTCAACCATTGATCAGCTATGTAAAAGGGTTTTCGTGGGATGAGTATATGGAGTTTGTGAAAAAACGGGGAGATGAAATATTTTTAACCGTCTGGGGAGGGATATCACTTGAAAACGAATAACAGCAATAGATTTATGAAAGTTATAACCTTTATGTTACTGTTTGTCCTGATGTTGATTGTTCCTGTACCGGGAAAATCACAGGAGAAGAGTAAAGAGTTAACACTTGAAGAGTGTACAGCACTGGCATTAGAGAACTACCCTGCTATAAAGAGATTATCTCTGATTGATGCCGTTATGGATTTAAAGCAAAAAAATCTGTCAGCAAACTATCTTCCTCAAGGTGCAATTAATATTAAAGCCTCTTATCAGTCAGATGTAACGTCAATTCCGGTTTCAATTCCGGGAATGACAATTGATCCTCTGAGTAAAGATCAGTATATGGCCTCTGTGAATCTTGAACAGTTAATATATGACGGAGGTGTAACAGCTATTGCCAAAAAAGCAGTAAGGAATGAGGCGCTGATTGAGAGAGGAGAGCTTGAGAATGAGTTGTATTCTATAAGAGAGTCAGTAAATCATCTCTATTTTGGAATATTGCTCAACGAAAAATATCTGAAGGAACTTGATCTCATAAAGAGAGATATGATCAGAGTTCTAGCCAGAACAGAAGCTCTTATGAAAGAGGGGATGGCCAATAAGTCAGACACAGATGCAATAAAAGCAGAACTGATTTCACTAAATCAGCGTGAAACAGACTTAATAGCAGCCAAAGCCTCAATGTCATCTATGCTTTCACTACTTACAGACACACCAGTGGTTTCGGGCACCATTTTAAGAGAGCCATCTGCTGATATACCTGCAGGCTCTTCTAGCCGTCCGGAACTTGCACTTTTTGATTTAAAAAGCAGCTATCTTAATACCAGAAGAGAGTATGCAAAGGCAGCGTTAAGACCTAGAATAGGAGCATTTTTTCAGGCAGGGTACGGAAGGCCGGGCCTTAATATGTTAAAAGACGAATTTGCCCCTTTTGCAATTACGGGTATTAAAATATCGTGGAATATAGGATCATTATACACATACGGTAATGAGATCAAAATTGTGGACACAGAGATTCTAAAGACTGAGAGCAGTAAAGAGGCTCTTTTGCTAAACCTCTCAATTAATGAGGTTTCTCAGCGGGTGCAAATTGAGAAAATTAAAAACCTTCTTAAGGACGACAGAGAGGTAATTGTCCTGAGGGAGTCTCTTGCAGGAGCGGCAGAATCAAAGCTCCAAAACGGAATAATCTCCGTTTCTGACTATCTGATAGAGTTAAATAAACTGGAGATTGCCAGAGCAGCAGAATGCAGACATAAAATTGAACTCCTTTCGGCAATCTATTCACTTAAACATACCCTTAATAAATAACCAGATAAATATTATGAAATCTAAATTTTTAGTACTGCCGGTCCTGATTATTCTCTCTTCGTGTAACGGAAAACAGAACGAGGAAATTGTGTCGGGAAGATTTGAAGCAGAGGAGGTAATTATATCTGCGGAGTACTCCGGGAAAATAACAGAATTAATGACTGAGGAGGGAGTCGTAGTTGAACAGGGAGATATTCTTGCTGTAACTGACTCCCTTCAGCTGTCACTGCAAAGGAAAAGGTTGTTGGCAACGATTGAGGCCATCAGGGCTAAAAAAGCAGATATGTCAAAACAGGTATCGGCAATTAATCAGCAGATTACATATCTTGAGGGTGAAAAAGAGAGAGCAAACAGACTTGTGCTTACTAATGCGGGAAATTCAAAAACTGTTGATGATCTGAACTCCCAGATTATAACCTTAGAAAGGCAGAAAGAGGCTCAGATATCAACGATTGAAAAGGCGAATAACTCTGCTGATAAAGAGGTGGAATCATTGCTTATTCAGGTGGCACAGGCAGAGGATTTGATTAAAAAATGCGTTATAAAAGCCCCTTCTCAAGGTTCTATTCTTGTAAAATATGTTAACAAAGGTGAGATGGCAGTTCAAGGTAAACCAATGTTTAAACTGGCAGACCTTAAAAAGGTAACTCTTAGGGCATATCTTAATGCTATTCAGATATCAAAGATAAAATTAGGGGATAGTGTAAAGGTTACCACCGGTTTTGACAAAGAGAGCACCAGGGAGTATAAAGGGAAAATCATCTGGATTTCCGGGGAGGCAGAATTTACTCCAAAGAGCATTCAGACAAGCGATGAGAGATCAAATCTGGTTTATGCTGTGAAAGTATCAGTAATAAATGACGATTATATCAAAATTGGCATGTATGGTGATTTAATATTAAATGGGGGAAATTAAAGTGACCTGTACAATTAAGGCCGTATACGTTGAATCTCTTAGTAAAAACTATGGGAATACTAAGGCATTAAATGGGGTTAGCTTAGAAGCGGAAAAGGGTGAAATGTTTGGAATTATCGGTCCGGATGGCTCGGGTAAGACTACTCTTTTCAGAATTATGGCAACATTGATCGTTCAGGACTCCGGAAGCGCGGTTATTGATGGATACGATGTTATTAAGGATTTCAGAAAAATAAGACAAATAATAGGGTACATGCCCGGAAGATTTTCTCTATACGGAGATCTTTCGGTTGAAGAGAATCTTAACTTCTTTGCATCTGTATTTAAAGTTAACCCAAAGGAGAACCACTACCTTATTAAAGAGATATTTAAACAACTGGAGCCTTTCCGAAAAAGAAGAGCAGCAGAACTCTCAGGGGGGATGAAACAGAAACTTGCACTAAGTTGTGCATTGATTCACAAACCTTCGGTTCTTTTTCTGGATGAACCCACTACCGGAGTAGATCCCGTTTCCCGGAGAGAGTTCTGGCAAATGCTTGACAGGCTGAAACAGATGGGAATAACAATAATTGTATCTACCGCCTATATGGACGAGGCACTGCTCTGTGACCGCATTGCTTTAATGAACAGAGGGTCATTACTGGATATAGATTCTCCTGCAGGAATGGTCTCAAAATTCAATGAGAAGCTTCTTGCGGTTAAAGGTGATAATATGCACTCAATACTTAAGGCGTTAAGGGAGATCGATTTTGTTAAACGAGCATACTCTTTCGGGCATGAGAATCATGTTACAATTAAGAAAGATTACGCTGGAGATGCAGCTGAGTCTGTTAAATTACTTCTTACTAAAAAGGGGTTGAAAGATGTTATGGTTAAAGAGATTAAACCTTCGGTAGAGGATTGTTATATGGATATGTCAAATGAGTGAAAAAACTGTAATACTTGCGGAGAATCTTACAAAAAGATTCGGTGATTTTACTGCGGTGAACAATATATCCTTTGTGGTTGAAAGAGGAGAAATTTTTGGGTTTCTGGGTGCAAACGGTGCAGGCAAAACTACTGCCATGAAGATGCTGAGCGGTCTGCTGAAACCCACGTCAGGAAAGGGTTATGTTGCGGGATATGATATTTCGCGGGAGAGTGAGAAGGTAAAAAGAAGTATCGGATATATGAGTCAGAGATTCTCATTATATCAGGATCTTAAAGTGTGGGAGAATTTCAGGCTTTTTGGAGGAATCTACGGTATGAGCGATTCACAGATTGTAAATGAGACAGAAGCTATGCTCACAAATCTCGGGCTTACATCAGAGAAGAATACAGTTGTAAAATCACTGCCTGCGGGATGGAAGCAGAAACTGGCATTTTCTGTTGCAATACTTCACAAACCATCAATTGTTTTTCTGGACGAACCCACCGGAGGGGTTGATCCCGCTGCCAGACGGCAGTTCTGGGAGTTAATATACAGTGCAGCAGAGAGTGGGATAACAGTTTTTGTAACAACTCACTATATGGACGAAGCAGAGTATTGTAACAGGGTTTCTGTAATGAGCGAGGGTGTAATAGCCGCACTGGACACGCCCGAAAATCTTAAACTAAGTTATGGTTGCGAAACAGTAGAAGAGGTGTTTCATAAGCTTGCAGGAGGCAGATTATGAGAGAGTTTGCAGTCTTTGTCAGGAAGGAGTTTATCCATATAATCAGGGACGCAAGGACAGTCATGATACTACTCCTTATGCCTGTAATTCAGATTATTCTCTTTGGATTTGCACTGACAAACGAGATCAAAGATGTGAAGTTTGCAGTAATTGATCACTCAAATGATCCTGCAACCAACTACATAACAGAGAGGTTATCAAAAAGCGAATACTTTATTTACCAAAAAAGCATCTCAACAGAAGAGGAGGCTGATTTTCTTCTTAAATCGTCCGCTGTTTCATTGATAGTAGAGTATGATAATAATTTCAGAGAAAATCTTGGCCATACACATAAAGCTCAGATTACACTTATTGTCGACGGATCTGAGCCCAACAATGCATCAGGTATATTAAGATATGCCGGATCAATCATTGCCTCTTCTACTGAAGAGATTATGAAGCTTTCAGGATTTATGCCATCTCCTGAAAATACCCCTGTTACAATTGATCCTGTTGTAAGGCTTATGTACAATCCGCAAATGAAGAGCTCATACAACTTTGTGCCTGGTGTCATGGGGTTGATTCTAATGCTTATTTGTGCAATGATGACATCTGTTTCTATAGTGAGAGAAAAGGAGACAGGTACTATGGAACTCCTCCTTGCATCTCCGGTAAGGCCTGTAATTGTAATTGTTGCCAAAACGGTTCCATACTTTATAATCTCTGCAATAAATCTTGCTACAATTCTGTTGCTCTCTGTATTTCTGCTGGGGGTACCGGTAACAGGAAGTATTTACTGGCTTATACTAACCTCATTTATTTTTATTATTGTATCACTCTCCACGGGATTACTCATCTCATCATTTGCTTCGACTCAGGTAGCCGCAATGTTAATTTCAGGTCTTGTATTTATGATGCCTGTAATACTACTTTCAGGGATGATATACCCGATTTCAAATATGCCTGAAATATTGCAGATTATATCAAGATTTATACCTGCAAGATGGTTTATTGAGGCTGTCAGAAAGCTGATGATACAAGGCTTACCTGTAACATCTGTTTTTAAGGAGCTTGCAATAATGATTGTAATGGGGATATCTTTTATTATTGTGAGTATAAGGAGTTTCAAACAAAGACTTGAATAATTTGCTATGTTTAAATATTTACTGGAAAAGGAATTTAAGCAGATTGCCAGAAATAAATTTCTGCCAAAACTGATAATTGTATACCCGATTGTGATGATGTTACTTATGCCGTATGCAGCGAATCTTGACATCAAAGATATAAGGGTAACGGTAGTAGATAATGTTAATTCATCGCTCTCGAGAGCACTTATTTTTAAACTTGAGGCCTCAGATTATTTCAGTGAAGTTTACTCAGCAACGGGGTACAAAGATGCCATAACCACAATTGAAAAAGGGAAATCAGATGTTATTATTGAGATTCCGCCCTCATTTGAAACGGATATAAGTAACAACCGTAAAGCCAATGTCTATATAGCTGCCAACTCTGTAGACGGAATGAGAGGGAGTGTATCTGCCGCCTACCTTTCCGCTGTAATAAAAGGATATGCGTCAGAAATTTCCGGAAGCCTCCCTTCGGGAGCACCTGTGATAGATTTGGTTACAAGAAGCAGATTCAATCCCTCTATGGATTACAAAATATTTATGGTACCGGCTTTAATTGTAATGATTATAACTATAATCGGAGGATTTCTTCCGGCGCTTAACATTGTGTCTGAAAAAGAGACCGGAACGATTGAGCAAATAAATGTAACCCCGGTTGGGCGATTTCAGTTTATTGCGGCCAAACTTATACCATATTGGGTTATCGGCTTTATTATTCTGACAATTACACTTATTCTGGCAAAATTCTTTTACGGGATTACTCCTGCCGGGAGCCTTGCTGTTTTTTACCTTCTCTCATTTATGTTTCTTGTAGTTGTATCGGGATTTGGACTGCTTATTTCAAATTACTCTTCCAATATGCAGCAGGCGATGTTTGTAATGTTCTTCTTTTTATTAATAATGCTTCTTATGAGCGGTCTCTTTACACCGATTGACAGTATGCCTTTATGGGCAAAAAGCATAACTCTTGCCAACCCTATGAGGTACTTTATCGAGATAATGAGGATGGTTTTTATGAAAGGAGGCAGCCTGGAGTATCTTGTAAGACCGATAATTATGCTAACGGGGTTTGCCCTGCTTTTTAATACATGGGCTGTTTTGAGTTATCACAAACGATCCTGACTAATCCAGTTTTTTATAATACAACATCCGCTGTTAGAAATTACTGATTCAGGGTGGAACTGAACTCCGTAAACTGGTAATTGTTTGTGATAAACAGACATAATGATCCCCTCTTCATTTACAGAGCCGATCTTTAACTCTGGTGGAAAGTTTTTAGGACTTACTGCCCATGAATGGTAGAGCCCTGCAATATGGGTCTCGATATCTTTGCAAAATCCCCCTGAAAGCAACGGGTCTCCCTCTTCACGTATATGTAATGTTGTCTTGTGTCCATGTAAAGGATGGCTCAGATTTATCAATTCTCCACCAAAATATTCCACAATAGCCTGATGTCCCAGACATATTCCAAGTATAGAATGGCTCTCATTACATCTCTCGATTATTTTTAATAAATCACCTGCCTCACGGGGGATACCGGGCCCCGGAGATAGGACTATATGGGTATATTTATCAAGTTGACCAAAAGGGATATTATCGTTCAAACAGATATCAACATCAAAGCCCGTAGAACTTTTTACTAAGTGTACAATATTGTACACAAAAGAATCATAATTATCTACAAGAAGAATGCGTCTCATTTATGCGAATTTTAGTCAGGTAAAAGTAGTTATTTGAAAGACATTTGCATAAAAAATGTATTTTAGCAATATGATTGCAGCAGCAGATGTAAGAGAGAAGATGAACAGATATGGGGCCGATGGTACTCCATTTCTGTTCGCATTTGATTTTGAGATGGAGAAAGGTCTTTTTGAGCCCGATCCCTTAGATAGTAAAAGGATTTTGTTTAGAGTCGGAGACATTAAAAACTATTCATCTCCGCTATCAGAATCTATTTTTGCCAGACTCTTTGATGATGATTTGCTGAAAATTGTAAATCCTCCCGATAAAGCACATTATAGCAATGCTTTTGATCTGGTTTTTAAAGGGCTTAAAAGAGGAGATACCTACCTTATCAATCTTACTTGTGCAACCGAGGTCAATACTGTGCTCTCCTTTGAGGAGATAATTACGAATACTACCTCTCCATACGCTTTGTGTGTACCCGGCTGTTTTGTCTGTTTCAGCCCTGAGAGATTTGTAAGCATTAATAAAGGCATTATAACCTCTTCTCCAATGAAGGGAACAATAGATGCAACTCTGCCTGATGCCGAAAAAATTATTCTTGCCGATTATAAAGAGAGTTGTGAACACAATACAATTACAGACCTTATCAGAAACGATATAGGAGCGGTATCAGAAAGAGTATGGGTAGACAGATTCCGATATACAGACAGGATTATTACCGACAGAGGAGAGATAATACAGGTGAGTTCCGATATTAAAGGGGAGGTGAAAACAGGTTGGGAGAACCAGCTTGGTGATATAATTTACAATCTTCTCCCGGCAGGTTCGGTCTCAGGCGCACCTAAACCCTCAACTTTAAAATTAATTTCAAAGGCAGAGGGAGAAAAAAGAGGCTTCTATACAGGAGTATTTGGTTACTTCGATGGGAAAAGCCTTGATTCAGCTGTTCTTATCAGATTCATTGAAAAGAGAGCCGATGGCAGAATGTTTTACAGGAGCGGAGGGGGAGTCACAGTTAACAGTAGTGAAAAAGATGAATATTTGGAGGCTCTGTCTAAGGTCTACATGCCTATAAAAAAGTGAAGCCAATGGATAAAATTTTTATAGAGAGTATTAAAGTTGAAAATGGGGATGTATTTAATCTGGAACTCCACACAGAAAGATCATCTGCAACTATTTTTGACCACTTTGGGGTTAAAAAGGAGATCCCCTTTCTTAAAATACTAAGTGACTATCCTAATAAAAAGGGGCTATTTAAATTTAGAGTTCTCTACTCTGACTCAGTTATTGATCACTCCTTAACGCCATATAATCTAAAGGATAAACTCACAGTTCTGCCTATAGAGTGTGATAACCTGGAGTATCGGTATAAATATGCCAACAGAGAGGTGTTTGATAATCTTGTGCAAAAAAGAGGGATATGCGATGATGTCTTAATTATTAAAAACGGATTTGTAACGGACACATCATACGGGAATATTCTCTTTAGACTTAGAGGAGACAATAACCTGTATACACCTGATATGCCATTACTGAAGGGGACAAAGAGAGAATTTCTGCTTAGAAAAGGATTAATTAAACAAAGATCTGTCAAATTTGAAGAACTAAAAGATTGCGAAATGGTTTATATGATTAATGCAATGATAGATTATTTACCACTTGAAATAAAATTATAGAATTTTAACGACGATATATTAACCAAAAAAATAAAACATTTTAAGAATATGAAGAGATTATTACTAAGCACAATTTTACTTATTGCTGTAACATTTTTAAATGCACAGAGTGATGATGCCTCTGTTGTTAAAACAGGCGATAAGGTACCTGAATTTAAGGTGAAGATGTTTGATGGAGCTGAGATTAATATAAAAGATTTAAAAGGAAAGGTTGTCCTTGTAAACTTCTGGGCTGTGTGGTGCCCATATTGCGTTCAGGAGCTTGCAGTTGTTCAAAAGGAGATTATCGACCGGTTCAAAGGGAAAGATTTTATCTTTTTACCAATTTCAAGGGAGGATACTTATGAAAAGATAGATGCATTCAGGAAAGAGAAGGGGCATAAATTCCCGATGGGAATGGATCCTGACAGATCTATTTACAATATGTTTGCCAAGACATCTATTCCAAGGAATTACCTGATAGATAAAAGTGGAAATATTGTTTACATGGATAAAGGATACAGCCCTGAGATGTTTAAAGAGCTGATAAAAAACATAGAAAAGATTCTTTAATAACTGTAAATTATACGATTTTGAAATTATAAATCGAATAATAATATTTAAGTTTGTATAACTTCTTATAATTAATCAGATGGATGAGTTAGCAAATAACAATATTCCTGTTCCTGATATCTCCTATCTGAAAGAGATGGTCGGAGATGACAAAGAGACGATAAAAGAGATTATTTTGTTGTTCCTTGAACAGGCTCCTGTAAGGATGCGGGACTTAAAGGAGAGTGCAGATTCGGCAGATCATGCAAAATTAAAAACGCTTTCAAATTCACTTATAACAGAACTTACAGCCGTAGGTATTCTTTCGGTTGTAAACGACCTTAAGAGAATTAACACCGCAAGCAAAGATATGGAAGACCTTAATGAAACAGTAGATAGAATTATAATTGCTGTTAACCAAGGGATGGATGGTCTAAAAACACTGATTTAGCTATGGAAAAGATATTGGTCATAGACGACGATAAAATTATCAGGAAACTCTTTAAAATAGCACTTGTAAAAGCGGGCTACAAAGTTGTTGAGGCCGAAAACGGGAGTGATGGTCTGCTTCAGATACATACCGAGAGGCCGGATCTCGTAATTACCGACTATCAGATGCCCGGGATGACAGGGCTGGATGTGCTTTCTGAGGTCAGAAAGCTTAAATTCAGAGTACCTGTCATTATGCTTACAGGTTATGGAGATGTTGTCCTTACTATCAAATCTATACAGCAAGGTGCTTACGAATTTCTTGAAAAGCCTGTTAAACCGGAGGTATTACAATCTACCATAAGAAGGGCTCTTCAATCTGTTCAAACGAGCAAAAGCCTGACTGAGGTGGTAAGCAAGAATATGCCTACAGACGGAATGCTTGAAAACAACTTTCTTGTAGGTAAAGCTCCTCAGATGAAAGAGATCTTTAAAAATATAGGTCTTATTTCAATGAATAAGGTAAATGTGCTTATTCAGGGAGAGACGGGTACAGGTAAAGAGCTTATTGCCAGGCTCATTCATTCATCAGGCATAACATCTGATAAACCTCTTGTTGTTGTTAACTGTAGTGCTTTGACTGAGACTCTTCTCGAGAGTGAACTTTTTGGCCACGTTAAAGGGTCATTTACAGACTCTATCAGAGATAAAAAGGGGAAATTTGAATTAGCAGGAGAGGGCACAATTTTCCTTGATGAGATATCAGAGATATCCCTGAATACTCAGGTTAAATTACTTAGGGTAATACAGGAGCTGGAGTTTGAGAAGGTAGGGGGAGAGCATCCAATTCCCATGAAGGCCAGGATTATTGCCGCAACCAACAGAAATCTTGAAGAGCTTATTAGGCAGGGGAAATTCAGAGAGGACCTCTATTACAGATTAAAAGTATTTACAATAAATCTTCCATCTTTAAAAGAGCGTAAAGAGGATATTAATGACCTTGTTATCCACTTCCTGTATAAGTTGAACAAGAGATTTAACCGTAATGTGACAAAAATAGGTGATGGTGTTATTGAAACTCTCCAGAAACATGATTGGCCGGGGAATGTAAGGGAGCTGGAAAATGCTGTTCTTCAAGCAATCATAATGGCAAAAAATGATGTGCTGGAAAAAGAACACATTATTCTGAACGAAAGGGCCACAGAAGAAGATAGTTTAGATCACACCCACGAATTGCAGACCCTCTCATTTGTTGAGAGAAACCACATAAAACGTGTTTTGGATCTTGTCAGATGGAATAAAGTTGAAGCATCCAGAATTCTTGATATTACCAGACCGACTCTTAATGCCAAAATTGAAAAGTACAACCTTCTTCAGAATCCGGTTGTCTGAGGCAGTTAAACAGTTGGATTATTGAAAAATTTTTGAGCCGGATTTCATCTCCGGCTTTTTTATGACAGAATCGTTTATCTTAATACCAGCAGAAGCATTCTCTGCAGAATCATCATCAGGATCAGTCGGGCTACTCTCATCATCAGTTATAGGTAATTTCTCGATATTGAACTCCAGCCCGTCCACAAAATCGCCCTCATAAATTTTCTCAATTTCAAACTCAATCTTTTCAGGAGTGGCCTTCATTTGTAACTTTTGCATCTGAGAAGTGTCAATCATAGCATAATACTTGCCGGGCCGCAGACCCATGTAACTGAAGTACCCATCCTCTTCACTTAAGGTGCTGTTAACAAGCGTTCCGTCCAGCTTGTAAATATTAATAATAACCCTTCCCTGACCTGTTTCAGAACCCGGACCTCCAATATAAACCATACCGGCCACCTCACCCAGAATATCGACGGGAACCTCAATAATCTTGAACTGATTAGGATCTATGCTCACGGACATTGTCTTATTCTTTACCTGCCACGCAATATTATCAAAATTACTTCCAAATAGGGTCAACAAAGTATTGGTATAAGGCTCCAGATCAAAAATTCTGATAAGTGTATCTTTTTCATTATGCTCTACTCTTCCTCCGCTTACATTAAGATTGAGTCCTTTAACCTTTGGCTCTCCGTTATCCCGCTTGCCGTTTGCATTTAGATCAAGGAAAGGATAAATTACAATTCCCCCCTTACCTACACTAGGTCTTAAGTGAGTACCAATAAATTTGGTTTTTGGATCTGCCATAATTGTACCGCTGGCCGTTTCGACAAAAGTGGTTGTCCCGCCTCCCCTGCGTAAGCTGATACCTGCCTGTGCAAATTTGAAATCCCATCTAAAACCCACCTCTACACTTGTGAATTTTGTTTTGAAGTTCTGCTCGTATGAGATATTAAATGTACCCCTGTTATTAATCCTCTTTTCCAAGGCACTTCTAACTGATATGAACTTGCCATCTGTGTAACTAAACTGGGTCTGAGGCATTAAAATAAAACCCTTTAGTAATCTGACTGAGAATGCAAGATTGCTATATATATCTGTATTAGAAAAAGACGAAAACGTAGCATTTGTAGTAAAGTTTGTGTTGATACCAAATAATGGACCCGAAAGCATAAGTTCTGCTGTAGTAAATTTGCTTTGTTCAGTGATGAATTGATTAAGTGCCAGTCTGGAGAAAAAAACAATAGTTTTTGTTCTGATTGGAGCGGTAATAAAAAGTTTTCTTTCTTCCAGATAACTGGTGGTTACTGCTTTTTGATCTTTATTATACCGTATATAATTAGCCTCAATTTGCAAATCAGACGGGAGCCTGAAGTTAATAACTCCCTTTGCTCTTACTCCGTGCATATATTCTCCGGAAACCAGCAGGCTGGGTGCAAGTCTGACAGAAGTATTTATAAATGGCATAAAATTCCCTTTGTCAAGTTTTGAAAGATACTCAACACCTCCACCAATAGTTATAATACCAGATAAACCATAATCAAAATTAACTCTGGAGAATTTACTTGAAAGAGTATCCTCCAGAACTCCTGCTGTTGCTTTATATTGAAATTCACCTTTTGGCATAAAGTTGAACGGTATATTTATGCTTTTTTCTTTTGAGCGTTCTTCTCCCCATGGCCCGTAAAACTGTAGCCTGACATTGGTATATCCATATATTAAAGGAACTTCAAACGAGAAAAAACCAGAAGCATCAGCTCGTTTATAATCTACAAGTACATTGTTGACATATAGTTCAACCATCCAGTCAGGGTCAGTAACGTCACTGATTGTGTATGTCCCGTAAGAGCGCCTGTATGTTGTAGGCGAGTTTGTTACCTGCACTCCTATTACAGATGAACTAAGTGTAGAAATTGCATCAGCATTAATTTTACCCACCATACTTTGGCGGAGGTATTTAAAGCTATTATCTACATATCGCCACGAGTAAAATTGTTCTCTACCATTAAAAGAGATTGCTGGGTTGTAATTTAGATTAATCCTGGTCTCACCGCCAAGCAAAACAGAACCTAGAGTAAGTGAAAACCTGTTGTCCGTTTTACCATTTACTATCTGAGTTGATGTTGCTGTCCAGTCTGCCATACCAAAGTTAAAAAGTGGAAATTTTCTTGAAACAGTTGTGTCTGCGGTGATCTCACCCCTAACTTGTTCGATGTTCCGTCTCATTTGTTCAAGTCTCATCTCCCTTATAATTGGTAACTCGACAGAGGTGTTAAGAATAACAGACAGGCTTCTGAAATTAAATGTGCAATTGAGGTCAAACACTTCACCAAAATATTTAGCTTTTAGATAAAGTGTAGTCTCAGTTCGGATGAGGTCACCCGGATTGATTACATAAGTTTTTTTATTATAAACTATTCTATTGTTAATTCTGTCAATTAGATAGGTTGATTGTTGATTTAAAAAAAATCCACTTACCTCTTCAAACCCTGATTTATAATCAACCTTAATCTTTAAAAAATTAAAAAGGTCAATTACTGACAGGTAAATTTCATTATCTTTTATAAGTCCCGGTAAATCTGTTCCCCCGATACGGGGAACACTAAAAAAAATGATTACCTCATCGAAATCTACATGATTTTGACTCTTTGTATTTAAAGGGACTAAGCTGAATAAAATTAAAAATGCTGAAAAAACCAAGATGGCCATACCACTCAACCTCTTAAATGCCGTTTGTCCTGTTATGGTAATCATGTTTTTGCAGTCATGCTATTTTTAATATGCTGTTCCGTTTATTCTGACTATATATGAAGGAGTTGAGGTGTATACGCCCGGTGCTACCACACCGTTGAAACTTATTTTAGCCTGAGTTACTGTAAAGACTTGAGTTTGATTATTATTAAGTGATATTGGTAAAGGGGGAGAAATAATAAAGTCGTTTACAGTTATGTTTGTGCCGGTACCTACGCTAATTTGATCAATTGTAACACTTGTTATGTTTGTTTTACCTCTTGCTATATACGTAAAAGATGCAAGAGAAAGTGTACCGGGATGAGATGGAATAATCAGTGCATTACCAGAAGGGGTTCTATTAGTTCCTGCTAATGTTACACTACCTATTCCGGGAGAGGATAAGACTACCTCTCCAAAATTAAAGGCTGTTTTGTTTGTTACAGATTGAGAAAAAAGAGGGTTAATTGTTCCTGTGCTTATGTAAAAAAGTGAGGAGAACAATATTAAATATTTAAGATTATTTTTTTTTTTATGGTCAGGTATGTTCATCAAGGGTTTAGTTCATGTTCTATTTTAGCAAATATTTCAGGTCTTGTTTCTGATTGAGCCGAATAAATGATATTTAACTTACCTGTGGTGTAGTCAATATTATTTTCTTTATTAAGATTAAAAATAATCTTTCGGAACTCATTAGGAGTGTATACTGCTAATCCATTAAGAGCTCCAATAGGTGTCTCTTTGCCTGAGGGAGAAATATATTTAATCTTTATATCACCATAAACAGACATATTCCCTGTTCTGTTTAATTTAAATTCAATTCTTTTTAAAGTATCCCCTATGTTATGTATGTTAACATCTGAGATACTTACTTTTGTGTTGTTTTCACCAATCCTGATAATCACCGGTATAGTGATTCCAAAAATTGGGATAAGCTGTACTCTGAAGGATGTTGAGTCTTTAACCTCATTCTCTTCTCCAAGTGCAGTTATGTTTGGAACTGATCTAAAATAAACATGAGATCTGTACTCTCCGTTTGATAGTTTATCCTGATTAATTACCTGCATCCTCACAGTCTGTGCTTCGTTGGGGCCGAGAGTTACAGAGCGCGGGAAAAACCGCAAATTCTTGTCTGCAAAGTTTTGCCCGGGATCAGGTTCTGTAATCTCTGTGAATGTGCCATCCTCATTCATTCTGTATTGGAGTAATGAAATATTGTATCTGGCTGTATCGACACCTGTATTGGCCAAATTTAATTCCATTACTCTTCTTGTTCCATCAAAAACGACTCTTCTGGGAGTGATAAGCAGGTTGCCTTGAGAATATGCGGCAGTATAACAAAATACAGATAATATAGTTGATATTACAACAAAAATCCCGGTTTTTGAAATTGTCTTAAACATAAGTTCAATATTAAACGTTTTGTACACAATGAAAATTAACACCAAATATAATGAAAATTGTTTCAATGTGTAAAACAGGAACTTTTTAGCAGCACTTTAGTTATAAGAAAATGTTATAACATATGTTCCCGAGTACATTCCGACCGGATTGTCAACCATGTTTCCAACTCTTAGTGTTGCGCCCACGTTTAAAGTTAAAACTCCGCTACTAGATATTTTAATGCTGGAACTTGTTGATGGGATAGATTCCCAGTTTATGACGGTCATGGTTTTGCCGTTTGCTGTGTTAGTTAATACTACAGGAGCAGCCGGTAAATTTACCACTACTGTAAAGTCAGGTTGCCCCGATAAATTAAATGAAGCCGGATTATAGAGACCTCCGCTAAGAGACACACTCCCGAGAGTTGTTCTTACTCCATCGGGAGATAGTTTTATTTCACCTCCCGAACTTTCCGGAGAAAAACGTCCAAAATTTAGAGCAGAACCCTCTATTGCGGCAAGAGCCTGTATAACCTCTGCACTGGCATGAGCTGTGATACTCACCTGCGCACGAGCACTGACCGCAGTATGTAAAACTATCAGCGTCAGTGCTATTATATGCAGGTGTTTGTTCATGTTTTTTCAGCTTAATTATAAGCTACCGTAACCGTAAAGTTTGTAGAAGTGTATGTCCCGGTTGCCTGTCCGGCTGAGACATTCAATGTAGCACCTACTGAGAGACTTCCTGCTCCGCTGCCATCCAGTGTCCCTGTACCACCTGTTGCACTGCTTGTAAAACTTGTTACTGTCATAGAATTAGCTCCATTTACAACGGTCACATCAGAATCACCGGGTAGAGTTACGGAGTATCCATAATTTGCTGCACCTGCAAGAGTAAATGTTGCAGCTGTAACTGTTCCTGGGTTTGCAGTAGAGAAGCTAACTCCGTCAGTTCGTGTTCTTGTACCTGCTGGTGCAAGCACTACTGTTCCACCTTGTGATGCACTAACCGCCACATTTCCAAAACTCATATCTGTAGATTTGGTCATTGTTATAGGGGTAATTATTGTAACTGAAGCTGTTGCACTTTGCGCATAAGATGCTGCCGAGAAGCCCACTATGGCTACTAAGACAGCTAAAATTTTAATTGTAGTTTTCATAACTGAAAAGTTTATTTTTTAAATATTGATATCCCTTAAATGAGAGGAGACATTCTCTTTGTGTCTATATACTCCACAAAGTATGCCGTAGCGTGAAAGTTTAAAAAGAATAGGGTATTATGGGCAGTCTTATGATATGCTTATATATTTAAATAACAATGGCATATAAGGGAATATAAAAAATGTTACGAAAATGTTACGAAGTGTGTTGCGCCCACTATCAGGAGGGTATAAATAAAAAAAACTTTACGGCATGTAAAGTTTTTAATAAGGGTTGAAATATTTTAAAACACCAATTAATATTTAGTGCTGAATTCTAGTTATAAGCAAGTATTACAGAATATGTTCCCTGGTATTTTGCAGGCTCCTGATTTTGTTTAATTACAGCTGTTCCTTTAAGAGCTACGGTTTGATTCCCGTTAGTGAGATTGTTGTGGTTCTTCAACTCGTTTGCAGGAGCTGGATTAATGCTCAGATTTTCACCTGAAGTGTTTGAAAACGTGGCCGGAGTAATGACGAGATTGCAGCCCACATTTGATCCTGAACTAATAACAATTTCTCCAAGGTTCACATTTGCATTGTTGTTACCGACTGTAGAATTGTCTTCGTTCTGAACTGAAGGTGTATTTGATATTTCAAAACTTGTTATAGCGTTGGATTTTACACTCACCGACTCTACGACCTCTGCGAAGACTCTGCCTGTCACAGAAACCTGACCAAACGCGCAAACAGCAGATAACAAGCTGATTGCAATGGCCATTATTAAAATTCTAAATGTTGTTTTCATTTTTAAAACAACTTCTCGCCACAAATGTATGTATAAAATATTTTACATGCAAGAAAATGTAAAAAAATAATTTACAACAAGTAAAGAAAATATACATTGATATTGTGAGTCTGCAAGTTACCGAAGCAATTTTTTTTATTTTATTTTTGTTTTTCTTATTTATCAGCAGCAGTTCCCTCTTTTTTTGATATATTTATCTGTCATATTAATATTAAGCATGATGATTTCAGATTCTACAAATAATAAAGATTTAATATCTGAGCTTGATGATTTTAAAAAGAGGTATAAAGCTCTTGAGGTTTTATATCAAAATACAATCACCGATCAAAAAGAATCTGAAATAAGGCTTGCAAGTGTTTTCAGGGCTGCTCCTACAGGTATCGGGGTTGTTATAGACAGGATAATAAAAGAGGCCAACCTAAAACTTGCAGAAATTACCGGATATTCTCAGGAGGAGTTAATAGGTGCAAATTCAAGGATTCTCTATCCATCTGAAGAGGAGTTTAACTATGTAGGTGACGAGAAATACAGACAAATAGGCGAACATGGTTCGGGGGTGGTTGAAACTAAATGGATCAAAAAGGATGGTATTATCATAGACATTTTACTTGCTTCAACCCCGCTGGAAGTTAGTAATCTTAAAAAGGGAGTTACATTTACAGCACTTGATATTTCTAATATCAAAAAGGCAGAGGAGAGCCTCAGGCAGAGTGAATATTTCTTAAAAAAGGCTCAGGAGATTGCACATATAGGATCGTGGTCGCTAGATGCACTAACGGGTGAACTTGTTTGGAGCGATGAGATATTCAGGATTTTTGGCCTTAGTAAGTCGGATTTTATAGTCACTTACGATTCGTTTTTAGATATTGTTCACCCTGATGACAGAGATGCTGTAAACAAGGAGTTTCAAACATCCCTGGAAAACGGAAATGATGGATATGAAATAGAGCACCGTATAATCAAACCCGATTCCTGTGAGGTCAGATATGTAATTGAAAGATGTGAGCATCATAGAGGTCCTACAGGAAAGATTATCCGCTCGGTAGGTATGGTTCAGGATATAACAGAGATTAAAAAATCTCAGGAGAAGATCAGGGAACAGTATTCACTGCTAAAAATTGCGGGAGAGAGAGTAAAATTGGGTGGTTGGAGCTACCATATCGATGAAAATAAATTATACTGGTCAGAAGAGGTAGCGATTATTCACGAAACTGAACCGGGTTTTACGCCTGATGTTAACAGTGGGATTAATTTCTATGCACCTGAGTGGAGAGAAATAATAACAGATAAATTCAATCGATGTGTTCGATTTGGAGAACCTTATGATCTTGAATTACAGATTATCTCTGCACATGGGAAAAAGCTGTGGGTAAGAACCATTGCCGAAGCTGTTAAAGACTCTTCAGGTAGAATATACATGGTGCAAGGTGCGTTTCAGGATATAACAGACATAAGAGATGCCAGAGAAAAAGTAAGGGAAAAGGACATACAATTCAGAAAACTATCAGCAAACGTTTCAGATCTTATATATCAGTTCACCAGAAAGCCGGATGGAACATACTCGGTCCCTATTGCATCAGAGGGGATTAAGAATATCTTCGGCTGTACTCCTGAGGAGGTAACAGATAATTTTGAACCAATAGCAAGGGTGATACATCCTGATGATATGGAGAGGGTTATAAGTGATATAGAATATTCAGCGGCACACCTCACCTATTTTACCTGTGAGTTCAGAGTCGTTATACCCGGTAAACCGGTTCAGTGGATATTTTCAAGATCAACGCCGGAACTGTTACCGGATGGCAGCGTAACCTGGTATGGGTTCAATGCTAATATAACAGAAAGAAAACATGCCGAAGAGGAGCTGAGAAAGCTTTCCAGAGCAGTGGAGCAGAGTCTGAACGCTGTTATTATTGCAAAAATAAACGGAGATATTGAGTATGCAAATCCGGCGGCATCTGTTTTGACAGGATTCTCAAATAAAGAGCTTCTGACTAAAAATATCAGACAATTGTGTACCGCAACAGGCTCCGGCATGTCTTGTGACGATGTATGGAAGCGAATCAACTCAGGAGAAGCATGGACGGGAGAGGTTTTGAATATCAGGAAAAAAGGTGAAGAGTATTGGGAGTCGTCAATTATATCTCCAATTTTCAACGAAAAGGGTAGTCTTGTAAACTTTTTGTCAATAAAGAAAGATATCACCAGAGATAAAATAATGTCCGAAGAGCTTGTTAAAGCAAAGGAGAAGGCCGAAGAGAGTGATAAGCTAAAAACAGCTTTTCTGTCTAATATGAGTCATGAGATAAGAACTCCGATGAATGGGATTTTAGGTTTTGCTGAGTTGTTAAAGGAGCCCGGCCTTAGTCATGAACAGATACTGGAATATGTAAAGATTATAGAAAAAGGTGGTCAAAGAATGCTTAATATTATCAATGATATTACAGATATTGCCCGCATAGAATCAGGTCAGATGAAGATAAATTTGCATGATTCAAATGTTAATGAAATAATTAAAGAGGCGTACAGATTTTTTAAACCGGAAGCCGAAACTAAAGGTTTAAATCTGGTGTTTTCAAGTGACCTTGATGGTGGTGAATCCATTATAAAGACTGACAGAGATAAACTCTATGCAGTAATTTCCAATCTGGTTAAAAACTCGCTAAAGTTTACTACATCGGGTAGTATACAGTTAGGGTATGTTAAAAAAGGTGAATTTCTTGAATTTTTTGTAAAAGACACTGGGATAGGTATTCCACAAGATAAGCAAAAAGTTGTTTTCGACAGATTTGTTCAGGCAGATATGTCAAACTCAAGATTTACCGAGGGTACAGGTTTGGGGCTGTCGATCTCTAAAGCATTTATAGAAATGCTGGGAGGCAAAATCTGGCTTGAAAGCGAAGAGGGCAGAGGTTCGGAATTTTATTTTACAATTCCATATTCACGATAGATGCTTTTTTTATTATTTCTTTTATTATGTAGAGGGGAAATCTCAATTCTTTGAAGATAATTTACCTTTACACAAACTCTACAAAAATTGCCGCATTTAATTTATCAACTATACAGATATAATAATTTGTTGATTTAAGTGCTGCAATATCAAATTGTAATACATTTTTTGTTCCTCTACATTAATTTCATAAACAAGAAATTACATACATAAAATTTTGAAATTTCCAACTGATTTTATTTGTACATTGCATAGTGTTATACTTTAACTCTATGTAGTATGTTATTTTTTGAAAAAGCCAATAAATCGATTGAATTGATAGATCAATTCCTGAATTGTGTTGATCAAAGTTTACTGTTGTTTAGAGAGGGGGTTAAAAATTACCTCTATTCCAATGGCGAAAATTTCAGCTCAAACCTTCAATCACTAGCCAACTCAGAACTAGAGTCCGATAAGCTGAGAAGAAAAATAGAAAACACTCTGTTTACCCAGTCTCTCATGCCTGAGCTAAGAGGCGATTTTATGAGACTGTTAGAGGAACTGGATAACTTGATTGATCAGGCTAAAAAGAATCTTTTCCAGTTTGATGTAGAGATGCCTCATATACCTGCGGAATTAATACCGGACTTCATAAGGCTGACTCAGATATCAGTATCTGCTGCCGAATCTGTAATCCCTGCTGCAAAATCATATTTTACTGAACCAATAAATGTGAATGAGAAAATACACAGAGTGTACTTTTATGAAAAAGAGGCAGATCTTCTGGCAGATATAATACGACGGAGGATATTCAGAGAGATGCCTGATCTTAAGCTGAGTGAAAAGTTTCATTTGAGATATTTTACACTTCACATAGAGATGATATCTGATACTGCCGAGAAGGTGGCAGATCTTCTATCTATTATGGCGATTAAAAGAGTTATATAATGATGCTTATACTGGTTTTTATATCAAGTGGACTGTTTCTAGGATGGTCATTGGGAGCCAATGATGCTGCAAATATATTTGGTACAGCTGTTGGCTCCCGAATGATTAAATTCTCAAAAGCAGCTTTGATATCCTCAATATTTGTAATAATTGGTGCTGTTTTTCAGGGTTCTGGTACTACAAATACATTGTCGGAATTAGGCTCGGTTGATGCAATTGGCGGAGCATTTACTGTTGCACTTTGCTCAGCAATTATTGTTACTATAATGACAAAATTCAGACTCCCGGTTTCTACGGGACAGGCAATAGTGGGAGGAATTATGGGCTGGTGTTACTTTACGTCAAATCCTGTTGATTATGATGTTTTGATTAAAATTGCAGGAAGCTGGATAAGTGGTCCGATTCTGGGAGCTCTCTTTTCTGCAGGATTATATCTTCTTCTGAGAAAATACATAAGAAAAAGTCATATACACCTGCTTAAGCTTGATGCAATTATCAGGTACGGACTTATTGTGGTCGGTGCATTCGGAGCATACAGCCTTGGGGCAAATAATATTGCCAATGTAATGGGTGTATTTGTTAAAACTGTTGCATTTGATATAAACCTCGGCAGCTTCTCTATAAATTCGGTTACGTTACTTTTTTTACTTGGCGGAATTTCTATTGCTATTGGCATTGTAACATACAGTAAGAAGGTTATGTCTACCATTGGTAACGGAATACTCAACATGACTCCGGAGAGTGCAATAGTTGTGGTGCTAGCTCAGGCCCTAGTCTTATTTATCTTCTCTTCAACCTCTCTTTCAAACCTGATTCAAAGCGTCGGATTGCCACCAATTCCGCTGGTGCCGGTTTCAAGTACGCAGGTTGTAGTTGGTTCGGTTCTGGGGATTGGAATGGTTAAAGGTGTTCAGGAGATTAAGTTTAAAATGATACGAAATATTATTGGAGGATGGATACTAACTCCGATATTATCCGGTGTCACAACTTTTTTCGCTCTTTTCTTTGTTAAGAGCGTATTTGGAATTACTGTTGCAAAAGGTGGAATTGCAGAGAGTGTATTGGAACCGGAGAGTATCAAGGCATCTAATATAAATATACCCGTAGAGCTTGTAAATATTCTGATAATAATTCTGCTTTTCCTGCTTCTGATTTTAACTGTGGTGCTGTTTTTCAGATACCAGAAAAACAGACTTAAACTTAAAGAGAATGAGAAGAGGTGGACAGAACTTGTTAACTACACAGATGTGAGGAAATCTCTCAGCGATATGGAGGTAAGCACTATACAGCTCGAAAACGACTCCCTTGTAACAAGACTTGAAGAGAGAAAACGAGAATTAGTGACCTATTCACTAAGCATCGGAGAGCAGAGGCAGTTATTCAACTCAATATGTAAAAACCTGAATGAGGCATTACATAGTCAGGATGTTCAAAGAAAAAATGACCTGATATCTGAGGAGATCAGAAGAGTTAAACAAAAAATGAGTTTCACCAGCGAAGTAGACAGAATATACAGTCAGGCAGATCAGGTTTACACCGATTTTTCCAATCGTCTTGAACAAAAATTCCCTAACCTGACACTGCAGGATAGAAGACTTATGGTGTTGCTTAGAATTGGATTCTCCTCTAAGGAGATTGCTCCAATATTAAATATATCTGTTAAAAGTGTAGAGATTAGTCGCTACAGATTAAGAAAGAAACTGAATCTGAATCAGGAGGAATCCCTCACTGATTTTATTAAAAACATATAATACCTAACATATTCAGAAAAATGAAAAAATTATTATTAACAATCATGTTGCTCCCACTAATGGGATTATTGTATGCCCAGGAGCAGGAGAAAAAAGAGGTGCTTTACGATCAGTACGGAAAACCTATTAATGAGAGAAAATTTCTGTCAGCTGAAGCTCGCAACGGAATTCTTGTGTTTGAATCAAAAACACAGGATTATAAACTTTGGTTTGATGTGAGGGTTCAGGCAGATGCTCAGGTCTTTTCAAAGAACACACTTAACGAAATCGGTGACGGTGCAAAAATCAGACGAGCACGTTTTGCAGTAAAGGCATTGATTAACAAGCATCTTTATGGTGAACTGGACATAAATGTGGCTAATGGAATTCTTGAATTAAACGATGCTTATCTGCAGTATGACTTTCTTAACGGACTCTCCAGCAGAGTTGGTAATTTTAAAGAGCCATTCTCAATGACTCAGACCACAACTTCGAGATATATTAAATTTATGGAGAGATCTCTGGAGGTTGGAACGTTTGCTCCATCAAGGCACTTAGGCTGGGAAACATCATACTCGGGCAAAAAATTTCTTGCTGTAGGTGGGATTTTCTTCCAGGAGATTGAGGATGCAGAGAAGGCAATCTATACAGAAGATAATAACAAGGATTTTGGTAGAGATGAAGGCTATTCTTTAACAGGAAAGTTTGTTTATCAGCCATTTAATCACAAGACTGATTACGGCTTGCATTTAGGGCTGGCTTATTCTTACAGAACACCAAAAACAAGTTTTGCTCCTGGTGAATGGGGAATGGCAAGATATAGTGCCAGATCGTTAAGCAATATAAACAGAAAGAAATATCTGGATACCGATCTTATTGCTGATATGGATCATGAAAGCTTTACAAATTTTGAAGTTGCCGGATTTTATAAGGGTCTTTACCTACAGGGTGAATTAATGAATAATAACCTGATAAGAAAGAACGACCTTGAAACACTGAACTTTGGCGGTTATCATATCGAAGGAGGATATATGCTCTTTGGAGGTAAGCAGGTATACAATAAGGGGGAAGGCGAATTTACAATGCCTGATTTGGGACGTAAATGGGGCGATGTTGAATTTGTTCTGCGCTATGATTATGTGAATTTGAATAATAAAGAAGTATATGGTGGTTCTGCAGAGGGAATTACTGCCGGATTAAATATCTATACCGGCTATAATTTTAAATTTCAGATTAATTACAGCTATGTTAACCACGACAGATATGCAAGCGGAAAGAACAAATTGTTCGTAGGGAGAGATGTTGAAGGTAATCTGACTAAAGACCCTACTAAGGTTGCTGATGCTGCCGGAAAAGCAGGAGAAGATTATGGTATGCTTGGAGTTAGATTCCAGATTGCTTTCTAAATTTTTAAAAATTTAATATCATGAAAAATAAAATATTCATATTGATCCCTGTATTGTCATTATTTATGACAGCTTCTTGTGTCAAAGACATTGTCTTTGAAGGGCCAGCATCTATTTCAAATGTTTCAGCTACACCGGCTGCTCCAAAATCTACAGAAAGTGTTGTTGTTACGGCAAAAATAACAGACCTTAAGGGAGTTACAAATGCTACTTTATATTATAAAATTTCGACAGCAACCTCATATACAGCTATTCCAATGACGGTTCAGTCAAATTTTAACTATACAGCTACAATACCGGCTCATGCAATGAATGCTGTGGTAGAATACTATATTCAGGTAACAAATAATGACGGTCTTATTGCCAAATATCCTTCAAATGCCCCAACACAGTTTGCTTCATATACTGTTGGTGCTTCAACTGTAATAAGTCTTTTTGTGAACGAAGTTTTTGCAGATGGTACAAAGGATGCATCTGATCCTGATTGGTTTGAGATTTATAATAACTCTGAGATTCCTGTTAATCTTTCGGGCTACCTGGTTTCAGACGCAGGTATTTACAGTAGTACAACCAAACCGAAGAGAGTGCTTGGCAATCTGACAATTCCTGCAAAAGGTTTTTTGGTTATTACAACAGAGTATAACGAAGAGACAGTTCAGTTTGGTTTAAGTACAAGTGGTGATGCAATTTATATTGAAAATCCTTCTGGTATACTAGTTGCTTCGCTGGATTTTGGAACAATTGCACTTTCGGGCAAGAAGTCATATGGCAGAAAACCTGACGGATCTTCGACACTAGTTACATTCAACAACCCTACCAGAGGGTCGTCAAATAATAACGCAAACTAAATTAATTGCTTAAATATGAGTAAAGAAGAGCTTAAAATAGGTGAAATCTCGAAGCCGAGATTTGAGTTTAGAACTTTTGGACAGAACTTTGAAAACGCATCAATGAGAATGGCGCGACTTTCTGTTCCGGTTCCTGAGAAGGTGTGGGAGAGGACAAGCTCCGAAATCTACATTGTTTCCAGAACCAATGACATTAACAACACAAAGATCAGGGACGGAAAAATGGACATTAAGACATATGTCTGCACTGTTAATGGCCTTGAGCAGTGGAATCCGCTTATGAAAGGGGAATTTCCTTTGTCGGCCGAGGTGTTAAAGAAAGAGGTTTTCCCTGCCTTTATGGTTGATATGCCCTCTCTGACTAAAGAGGAATACTCCTACGATGAGTTTATGGAGATGGTTGATAAACATCCCGATCTGCAAGCTGTAAGAGTATATAAACAAAGATTCGGTTATATGGTCAATAACACTATTTGTGAAACAGGAGTTGTTCTTGTAAACGGAGCAAAACTAATGACTATAAATTCTGAATCTACTGAGGTTGATGATATTCTTAAAACCATAAAGGATGTTGGTCTTGAGGGAGTTGAGAACATTAACTATCTGCAGGCTATAAAAAGAGTCATTGGAATGATTAATAAACCTTTTGCAAACGAATAGTATGGGACAGGAAATAGAGAGAAAATTTCTCGTAAAGTCCGATGACTTTAAGAGAGAAGCATCTAAGGAGACCCGAATAACCCAGGGATATCTTTCATCAGTACCGGAACGTACTGTAAGGGTTAGAATTAAAGGGGAAAAGGGATTCATAACTGTAAAAGGGATCGGAAGTGACAGTGGCGCTTCACGCTTTGAGTGGGAGATGGAAATTCCTGTAAAAGATGTAGAGGATCTTCTGAATATTTGCGAACCCGGTGTTATTGACAAAACACGATATGAGGTAAATGTTGGAGGAAAAACTTTTGAAGTAGATGAGTTTTATGGTGAAAACAGAGGTCTGATAGTTGCCGAGATTGAACTTGAATCAGAGAGCCAGGAATTTGAAAAACCTTTATGGCTTGGTGAAGAGGTAACAGGCGATGCCAGATATTACAACTCAATGCTGATGAAGAACCCCTATTCAAAATGGTAATCATGCATGAAAATCCACCCGCAGAGGTTGTTATGCGGGTGGATTATTCATATTAATTATTAACAATCTTTATGAATACTGCATCTGAAAATGTACACGATGTTCTTGATATGAACAATTATCGTGTTGAAAAACTAAAAAAGAACAAGAAAGAGGGTTTTGAAAAATGGATGGAATGGGCCGGAGGTCCGATTGCAATTCTTGTTTTTATATTAATCTATTTTTTCATGGACATTTCATTCCTCAATAATATAGCACCGGAATTGCTTAAGGGGGATGCTTTGAAGAGGTTTGGGGAGCTGGGTTCAGAAGGTTTTTCAAGGATTAATTATGCTATGCTTGCCATTTTTGCGGCATCTATTGTTTTATGGATAACAGAGGCTATACCAAACTACCTGACTTCTCTGTTGGTGATTATCACAATGGTACTAACCGGAGTGACATCGGAGAAACTGGCATACGCACAGCTTGGCCACCCTGTAATGTGGCTGAACATACTCTCGTTTGTTCTGGCAAGTATGCTGGTTAAGACAAGAGTAGCAAAGCGCTTTGCCCTTTGGTTTGTTATCCGTTTCGGTAAAAATGCAACATGGATATTCTTCAGTTTTATTGTTATAAATGTTGTCTTATCGGTATTTATTTCTGCCACTACGGCAAAGGCAACCATATTATTACCGATTTTTATGGTAATTGCCGCTATTTATGGAGCTACACCTGACAAAAGAAATAATTTCGGCAGAAATATAGTACTGCAGAATTTGTTTCAGATAAATATGGGTGCAAGTGGATTTATAACCGGATCGGGAGCAAATCTGCTTGCAGGATCTCTTATTGCCGGTGCTATGGGTATGTCAATGTTTGGATTTCAGGACTGGTTTTTTGCAGCATTTCCACTATGTATGCTTTTGATCATTATCGGTTGGATAGTTGGTACAAAAATTATTTTCCCGATGAAACCCGGAGAACGCACTCCGCAGATAGAGGGGGGTATGGAGAGACTCAAACAGGAGTATCACCTTCTTGGAAAGATGAAGACAGATGAGTACAAGGCAATAGCAATTTTTGTGATAGTTCTTTTACTTTGGGCAACAGATAAGCAGCATGGGATTTCACAAACTGCAGTTGCTTTTATGGGAGCAGTAGTTGCCCTTTTACCGGGGATTGGTATCGTTAAATGGAATGATGTAGATATTCCGTGGCACCTTATGCTTTTCTCAGCAGGAGCATATACCCTTGGGGCTGGACTGGAGGTGACAGATTTGCCTGCAATAATGGTAGATTCTGTTTTTAACCACTTTGGAATTACAGCTGATACACCTTTCTGGGTTTTATATCTGGGACTTACATTTGTGATGATTTTCAGCGGGATATTATTTCAGTCCAAAACAATGAGGGCACTGATATTTGTACCGATTGCGATAGGAATTGCCCAAAAGTTTGGATATCCCATAATGAGTCTGTCATTTCCTGTGGCACTTTTAATTGAACATGTTTATGTGCTTCCATTTAACAGCAAACCGGCAGCACTACTTTATACAACAAACCACTACAGCATTACAGATACATTTAAATTTGGTATTACTATGGTAATCATCAGCTGGTTTGTAATAATTATATGGGGTGAAACCGTGCTTCACTGGCTTGGTTATACTCCAAACGGTGTCTTTTTCTGATAAAGAATATTTTTTCTGAAATATGATTGACGAACAGATAAAACAGCACGATAAATACTCTGCTGAAATTAAGGTTGGTTTTGGGGCGAGAAAACGTTTGAAGATCAATGATTTTTCATTTAACATATGGCTCTTCATTCCCAACAGCCTGGATATAAACAGGTTCAACTATTCAAAAACAGATTTCTACAAAGATCTTAAGTCTAATATAAGATTGATTACTCCTGTTTATCCTCTGAGAGAAATTATCTGGGCAGACAACTCTCCGCTTGCATTTCTTCAAAAAGCCTTTAAAGCCTATATTGCGCAACCCACAAGAACTAATTCCGAAGAGTGCGAATATCAGCTGAAAATGTTTATCTCAATACTAAAGAGTTCATTGAGAGATGAAGTGAATCATATAAATACAGCAAAGCAGTCAGATTACGATTACCTGATTCAGAATTTTGTAAAAAATGTCAATTCAATCTTTGAAAGGTACAGAGAACTCTTTCAGATAATTAATGTGCCCAAAGTTGATGAAAGAATTTTAAACTCATATTCATATTGTGAAGAGTTTTTATGTAATGTAATTGAGAAGTATTGTTTCCTTCTGCTTAAGGGTATAAAAAGAGAAAACAATAATTTGTTTGACAAACATAAAGACTCAATTCTTAACCTTACAAAACTGATTGTTGAGTTTAAAAAAAGCAGAGGGTATGAAACGGTAGAGGATGAGAAGCCCGGGAGTGGGAAAGATCTGGTATATCGCCTGGGACTATTAAAGAAATATGCAGAGAGTCACCTTTATCTGAATGTTAAGAAGAGAAGGGATGGAGTACTGACAGAACAGATCCTTTATAGTCTGGCAGCAGGAATCTCAATGGTGTTTGCAACGGTAATTGCATTTTCGGTACAACAGAAGTTTGGTAATTTTACAATGCCTCTGTTTGTTGCGCTTGTAGTAAGCTATATGCTTAAAGACAGAATTAAAGAGGCAACACGATACTACTTTGCTCATAAGATGGGCTCAAAGTATTTTGACCATAAAATTGCTCTGAATATAAATAATTGTGATATAGGCTGGGCAAAGGAGAGCATGGATTTTATACCTGACACAAAGGTGCCGCAGGATGTACTTAAAATGCGGAGCCGAACTCCGATTATTGAGGCTATTTATAAAAAAGATTCAGAGAAGGTAATTCTTTACAGAGTCAATATGCATATAGACAGGGATAAACTTAACCTTATTAGTCCTTATTACTTCACAGGAGTAAACTCTATTTTAAGGTTTAATACATACAACTTTCTCAGAAATATGGACAATCCGGATTTCCCCCTTTTTCTTGCGGATAATCAAAAAGGATATGAAATTGTTAAAGGCAAAAAGCAATACTACCTTCATCTGATTATCCAGAAAAAAAATGAGAATCAAAACGAATTAAAAAAATACAAAATAGTTTTGAACAGAGAAGGTATTCAGAGGATTGAAACTATTTCAGACGGTCTATAAACCGGCAAATCTCTTCAAAATTCTGCTCTATTGTTAAATTTCCGTTTATTGGATGGTAAATCCCCTTTTTCTGATAAACTTCAATCAGAGGCTCAGTTTGCTCTTTATACACTTCTATCCGTTTCTTCACAACATCTGTGCGTGCATCGTCATCTCTCCCCTCTATGGCAGCCCTGCCCTGAATGCGTCTGATAATCACGTCCTCGTCTGCCTCCAGTGAGATAACGGCATTAATTTTCTGACCGAGTTTTTCGAGCAGAGTCTCAAGCGCTATGGACTGTTTTACTGTTCTGGGGAATCCATCATAAAGGAATCCGTTAAACTGAGCTGAATGAACCAATACATTTTCAATGATTTCAATAATTAACTCGTCACTCACAAGCAATCCTTTTTCCATAAGGGTTTTCACCTTAAGCCCGAGTTCGCTTCCGTTTTTAACCTCCTCTCTTAAGATATCTCCGGTTGAGATATGTCTGAAGTTGTATTTTTCGGCAAGAATTACACACTGACTGCCCTTTCCTGCACCCGGAGGGCCAAAAATGATAAGGTTCTTCATGATGTGAAAATGTTATTAATCCTTAAATATATGAAAAATTAAAAAATATAAGAGAAAATAAATAGTCTGAAATTTAAGATTATATAATCTGACCAAAATAAATCTGTTTGACAAGCAAAATATATTTGTTAGAATTGTAGTTTGGGCATATTTTCAAGCATTAAACAGATCTGATTGTGTTACACGATATAAACGGCAGAGATTTTCTTATCTCACTGCAAAGTGGCAGTGAGGAGTCGTTTACCAGACTGTTCAATACATATAATAAAGATCTATGTTCGTATGCATACAGAATTCTGAATAATGATCAGGAGGCCAAAGAGGTAGTCCATATTACATTCTGTAAGATATGGGATAACAGAAAAAACATTGAGATAAATGAGTCCTTAAAGGCTTATTTATACAAGTCTGTGTACAATAATTGTATAACCCAACTTCGTAAAAACAAGCAATATTCAAAATATGTAGAGTTGGGGCTGGGGGATTTATACTTTAACAGAATTGTCCAGAATCCACACGCAGAACTTAAGATGATTGATTCTGAGAGCCGTAAAATTATTCTGTCTGCTATTGAGGAGTTGCCGGAACGTTGCAGAGAGATCTTTATAAAATGCAAGATTAACGGTCTCACATACCCTAAGGTGGCGGAAGATCTAAAAATATCTGTAAAAACAGTGGAGTCTCAAATGTCAATAGCGCTCAAAAGGCTAAGAAAAAATCTCGACTGGCTGTTAATTTTAATACTCCCTTAGGGGTGTTTTGCGTAATTTGCGTCATAATATTAGAACACGAAATTATGGCGCAAGAGACAAACAGACCTGAAACAGACATTCTTCTGGTCAAAATTCTAAACAACAGTGCTACCACTGAGGAGATTAAGCAATTTTCTGAGTGGATTAAGGATTATCAGAACGAGGAATATTTCGAAAAATTCAAAGAGATGTGGAACATCTCTGTTGATGTTTCGTATAAAGATTCCTATACAGATAACAACAGTTCTCAACGTTTTGTATCGTATATAAGAAGATCGGTACTAAAATCCAGAATTAAACAGGCTGCAACATTTACAATATCAGCAGCAGCTTCTATATTAATCCTTTTTGGGATCTCTCAGTTAATTTTTGATTCTCCTGCAGACCCATTAAGAGTTGTGGACTTTAATGAACTCAGCTATTCTACAGACTCAGTAAGAATTGAGTATGACGATGGTAAGGTGATAAAGAACGTCAAGGGAGCCGAAAAAGCATTGACAAAAATTGAAGATGCTGTTAAAGAAGATGTTCAGGAATCTTCTGTTGTTTCGCCAAAGGTGTTTAACTCCGTAACAACCCCATCAGGAGAGAGGGTTGCAATGCTTCTATCAGATGGCACAAGGGTTTACCTGACATCAAATTCATATCTGAGATACCCGTCACGTTTCGACACGGATAAAAGAGAGGTAACCTTGGTGGGGAGGGCATATTTTGAAGTTAAAAAATCTACGGTTCCGTTTATTGTAAATACATCAGATATGAACATTGAGGTTTTGGGAACCTCATTTGATGTAGAGTCCAGAAACACCGGAAACAGTGCCTCTGTAATTCTGGTTGAGGGTTCGGTTAAGGTAAATACTGAGGGGAGAAGTCAGGTTATCTTCCCGGACGAACAGATTAGTCTGCATCGTGAAACAAAGGAACTTACGGTAAAAAATGTTGACTCAAGACTTCTTACAATGTGGAAAGATGGTGTGCTAATAGTACACGGACAAACTTTCGGAGAGTTGATAGAAAACCTCTCATCATGGTATGGAGTAAGAATAGTAGACAGAACCAATGTCTCATCAGAAGAGAGATTCCACGGCCGCTTTGATCGTGAAGATATTGAAGCTGCGATCAAAGCTGTTTCCATAAGTGCCGGTATAAAATATAAAATCGAGGATGGCAAACTTGTCCTTGAAGATTTGTGACTGACAAAATTTTTGAAATAACCTCATAAAACTTATTGCTAAACATTTAAACTATGAACAAATCACCAATTATGCGGCAGCTTACTGTCTTGCCGCTCTTATGTCTCCTTCTTCTTTCCGGGAAGCTTTTCGGAGCTCCTCAGCAGGATAAGATTACATTAAGCCTGAAAGAGGCTTCGATAGTTCAATTTTTTAAAGAGATTGAAAACAGAACGGCATATAACTTCTTTTACAAAGATTCTCAGGTGGAGAAAGCACCTGCTGTAACAATTGATGTAAAAGATCAGCCACTCAGAGATGTTCTGAATACCGTTTTTTCTAAAACAGATCTGACCTATGAAATTTCAGGGAGTCAGATTGTTATTAAACAAAAACCGGCAGCAACATCTAAAACAATTTCCGGTATCGTAACCGACAGAAACAGTATTCCGATAGCCGGAGTAGGTATTCTGATCCCCGGAACAAAAAAGGGAACTTATACCGATGAAAACGGAGAGTTCACACTTGAGATTCCTTTAATTAACTACAACATTCTTACATTTATGATGATCGGGATGAACGACCTAACTCTTCGTCTCGATTCAAGAACAAAATACAATGTGGTAATGGAGGAGAGCTCTGTTAACCTTTCAGAGGTTGTTGTTACAGGTATTGTTAACAAAAGGGTTGAAAGTTATACAGGTGCTGCGGCAGCAATCTCATCTAAAGAGTTGATCCGTGCGGGTAATAAAAACGTTTTTGAGTCGCTTAAGAATATTGATCCTTCTATTTATATCATGGATAATCTTACAAGCGGATCAAACCCCAATGCACTGCCTGGTATGGAGATGAGGGGTGTGTCAAGTTTCCCTGAAGAGAGCCCAATTGGTATTACTCTTAAAGGAAATTATGGTAATATCCCAAATACACCACTGTTCGTTCTTGATGGTTTTGAAACCTCAATAGAAAGAGTAATGGATATGGATATGAACAGAATTGAGAGTGTTACAATCCTTAAGGATGCCTCTGCTAAGGCTCTATACGGTTCAAAAGCTGCAAATGGTGTAATTGTAATTGAGACCAAAAAACTTTTAGGTGGTCAGCAGAGAGTGACCTATAACGGAAGTATGGATATCTCGGTACCAGACCTTACAAGTTACAATCTTGCAAATGCTGCAGAAAAACTTGAAGTTGAAAGAATGGAGGGTGTTTACAGTTCTCCCAATAATATTGAAAATCAGCTGCAGTTAAACAGGTTGTATAACGACAGAAAAAAACTTATCGAAGAGGGACTTGATACATACTGGCTGTCAAAGCCACTGCGAGTTGGTGTTGGTTCTAAACATAATGTAAATATAGAACTGGGAGACAGTAAGAGTCTTAAGGGTATTGCAGACTTTACATATAATACTATTAACGGTGTTATGAAAGATTCCTACAGAAAAAACATTTCTGGTAGCGTGAATCTATCTTACAGATATAAGAACATTCTCTTTAGAAATGTAATGACAGCTGTCAGCAACACCGGTCATGAGAGTCCTTGGGGAGGGTTTGATGTATATGCCAAGATGAACCCATACTGGAGAAGCAATGATCCTGTAACCGGCCTTTTGCTTAGATGGGCTGAGCCGTCTACATACACTCCAAACCCGATGTATGATGCAACAATAGGTACTCTTAATACCTCAAGTTACCTTGACTTTCTAAATAACTTTTATGTAGAATTCAGACCGACTCAGCATATTAAAGTTGCAGGGCGTCTTGGTATTTCTGCAAAGAGAAGCAGTGCCGATGAGTTTCTGCCGGCCAACCACTCTACTTTTTCAACCAGTGCATATATGTACAACGAGGAGTTGAAATTAAGGAGAGGTTCCTACAGGCTTGACAATGGTAAGAGCAGTAGTTTTTCAGGAGACGTTAATGCATCTTATACAAGAAATTATGACAAGCATTTTATTTCTGCCAACCTTGGTGCATTTGCTTCAGAAAGCATGTACGCAGCTTATGTTAACATAGCCGAGGGATTCCCTAACAATCAGGCAGCCGATATAACCTTTGCACGTCAGTATGCAGAGGGAACAAGACCTGTTGGTCTTTCATCTCTTAACAGAGAGTTGAGCTTCTTGTCAACTGCCAACTACTCTTATGACAACAGATATCTTGTTGATGCTACATATCGAATAAGCGCCTCTTCGCTTTACGGTAAAGATAACAGATGGGCTCCGGGCTGGAGTATCGGTATTGGCTGGAACATTCATAAAGAGAAGTTCCTGAATATGCCGGAATTTGTTTCAATGCTTAAGTTAAGGGCATCAGTGGGTGTTACAGGTAACCAAAACTTTAATACAAGTTATGCAATAGGTACATATCAGTACTATCTCGATAATAACTATGACGGATTTACAGGTGCCTATTTGTCAAATCTTCCAAATCCGGCTCTAAAATGGGAGCAGAAGAAAGATTACAATATTGGTCTTGATGCTGCAATCGGAGGTCTTAATCTGAGAGCGGACTACTACGACAGTTATACAGAGAATATGGTTACAAATGTCTCAGTATCTCCTTCATCCGGATTCAATATGGTTAGAGATAACCTTGGTCTGGTTAGAAACAGAGGATATGAGATTACAGCTAACTATAATATATGGCAGAAAGAGTCCGGCTTTGTAAATATCTACGGATCAATAGCTTCGAATATTAACGAAATTGTAAGCCTTTCTGAGAGCATGAAAACTTACAATGAACTTCAGGAGAAAGAGGCTGCAGATAAAGGCAACAACAGACCTGTGATTATGTACAAAGATGGAATGTCTATGAGCGCTATCTGGGCTGTTCGTTCTTTGGGAATAGACCCTATGAATGGTCAGGAGGTTTATCTTAAGAAGGATGGCTCAAGAACTTATGTTTACGATCCTTTAGATCTGGAAGTTGTTGGAGACAGCAGACCAAAAGCCAGAGGTCATTTTGGTATAACAGCAGAGTATAAAGGTTTTGGCTTTAGTACTACTTTCAGATACCTGTTCGGGGGTCAGATGTATAATCAGACACTGGTTGACAGGGTTGAAAATATTGATATTAACTTTAATGTGGACAAAAGGGTACTTGCCGGAAGGTGGCAGACACCGGGACAGAATGCAATGTTTAAAAGACTTGGTACATTCCAGTACGAAGGTGACCCACTAGCTCGTCAGGAGATGACAAGGGCAACCAGCAGATTTGTTCAGGACAGAAATGAACTAACCTGGGGAACCGCAACAGTTTATTACGATCTTCCAAAATTCATCACTGACAATTGGAAAATACAGAGAATGAGATTCTCATTATATATGAACGATATTCTTACCATCTCTTCAATTGATATTGAAAGAGGTTTGTACTATCCGTTTGCAAGAACTGTCTCTTGTGCTTTATCAATCACATTTTAATTAGAAAGCCATGAAAAATAATATCATTAAAATATTTATCATATCAATCGGCCTGATATTAAGCTCTTGCAGCGATTGGCTCGATGTTACACCTCCGTCGCAGATACGGGAGGAGGCACAGTTTAATTCAGTAGAAGGGTTCCAGCAGGCCCTTATCGGATGCTATATTGGAATGACAGACGAGATGCTTTATGGAAGAGCACTTAGCTGGTCAACAATTGAGTTAATGGCAGGTCAGTTTGTAACACTGCAGGCTTCAACCAGCAACGATTACAATATGTCACACTTCAATTATACCTCATCTAATGCAATATCTTATATTAATGGCATTTGGGCAAAATCATATAATGTAATTGCCAATGTAAATAATGCACTTAAATATATCGAGTTAAATAAAAATTTGCTCGACAATATTAATTATAGCGTTATAAAAGGAGAACTTCTTGCAATACGTGCTTTCATGCATTTTGACCTGATGAGACTTTATGGTCTGGGCAATCTTAACGGAAGAACAGACCTTGCATCTAAGTTTGCAATACCTTATGTAACAACTCTCAGCAAAGAGATGACTCCTCAGCTCACTTATAACCAAACAATAAACCTTATGGTTGAAGATCTTACTAATGCTCTTCAATTGCTTGAAATGGATCCTGTTACCAAAAATCAACCAGCCTCATTTTACAATGATGTAAATATTGACGGGTTTTTTAACAATCGTCAGCAGAGATTTAACTATTATGCCACAAGTCTGCTTCTTGCCAGAATATATATGTGGGAAGGCAGTCAGGAGAGTATCTCAAAAGCACTCACTCTTGCAAACAGTGTAATTGCAGATGCCGAGAGTAATGGAGTCATAACATGGGCTACAAGTACCAGTGTTACAAATGACATTATAATGAAATCAGAACATCTTATGTCACTTAACACTCAAAATCTTATAAGCAGAACTGCAGATTACTTTAAACTGGAGATTATCGCTGCCAGCGATATTAAGGCACAATATGTATCAAATGACAGAATGATGTCGGTTTATGAGGCTGAGGGAGTTGGAAGCACTGACTTCAGATTCTCAAAGCAATTTATACAGAACTCTGTAACTTCGGATGGTAAGAATGCTTATACTCCTCTTAAATATTATGGGGTGAGCAACGACAAAATCACAAAGAACTACATTCCTCTGATGAGAATTCCTGAAGCATACTATATTGCTTCTGAATGTATGATCAAACAGACAAACTCTGATCCTGCCGCAGCACTGGCGCTTCTGAATACAGTAAGACAGAAACGCGGTATAACAACAGATCTTACTACAACTGATGCTTCTGAAATAATGAACGAGATTGTAAAAGAATATACCAAAGAGTTTTATTGCGAAGGAGCTATGTTCTTCCTCTATAAAAGACTTGGAATGGAAAATATCCCGGGATACAGTCAGGCAGCAACAGATGCAATCTATATGCTGCCGTATCCTTCAACAGAACTTCAAATGGGTAGAAAACAGTAATAAATGAGAATTATGAAAAATTTAATAAAATACCTTCTTTTGGGTTTAATAGTCTTTTCTGTTGCTGGGTGCAAGAAAGACAATATAATGGTGTTTGATCTTAATGATGGCGGAGTGATGTTCCCGGGTGCGGGTGATGCCATTACATACAAAGGGTATAATACAACCGATAAGGTTTATTATGTAAATGAATCTTTCCTGAACATACCTTTGACTCAGGAAAAATACATTGTTGATTTTCCGGTAAGAGTTTCAGGAGATTCTTTGCAAAGAGACAGAGTTGTTGCCTATGATATTGATCCCGAAATTACAACAGCCCTCTCAACTCAGTACAGAATTATTGAAGCTGTAATTCCTGCAGGGAAACAATACGGCAGAATAAGATTCGAACTGACAAGAGATCCTGCTTTGGATAATGAACTTGTTAAGGTGGGGATAATCCTGAAGAATTCAGATGATCTTAAAGTTGGTTCAAATGAGTACAAAAAGGGTGTTCTTACATGGAGTAATATGTTGCCTATGTTTCCAAATTCCGGAAGCTATATCAGGACATACAACTGTATCATACTATCTCCGCTTTCAAAGTTAAGTACATCAAGCACATACTACAGTCCGAATGCTCACAAGGCTATTTTGGATGCTCTTGGCTGGCCGATTAATTTCTGGCCTACCTTTTCTAGTGGATTTGCTGATCCGGGAACCGGAACAAGTCCTATGTACGGGGCGTACTACACAGATCTCTATGCACAGAAGTTAAAGGCATATCTTGATGCATATGCCGAAGCGAACGGTGGTGTAAGATTGAAGCATAATTCAGGTACTGATAACGGAAAGGATATCCAGCCAAGAATTACAGGTGCTGTATATATTCCCTAACTTTTAATGAAATTTACAATGAAAAGAATATTATATAATTCAATAGCATTTTTTCTTGTAGCACTTCTGTTTACAGGTTGTTACACAGATAAGTCCGGGCTGGACACAAATAAAATAAATGAAATTGTGATTGAGGCACCTGATATGTCTTCAATACTAAGAGTTGAATATCTCGAAGATATAACTTTTGAACCGACAGTTAAGATTGGTAACAAAGAAAATCCTGATGGTGTTTCATACAGATGGGAAATTAACCAGACCCCGGGTTCTACAGATATGGTTGTGTTGGGTACTGAAAGAATTCTTAATACAACTGTAAAAAACACTATTGTATCGGCTGCCTACACTCTTGTGTTTACGGCTATAGATGAAGCACATGGGCTGGAGTACCAAAAGAGTTGGCCTGTTTACGTAAGCAGTTCGTTCCGTGAAGGTATTGTTGTTGCAGAGACTAAAGATGGCTCTACATCTGATCTATCTTTGATTATGGATGACGGAATAACAACATCATACGATAAAGGTTTGAACATCAAGAGAAATATATGGGAGACAGCTACCGGTTCGGCAAACAGTCAAATGGTAAAGAGTCTTACATATACTCTTCACAAACCATCCTCTATTCTGACTAAAAATGTTGTTACTGCAATATTTGAAGATAAAGACATAAAGATGTACGATTGTGAAAATTATTCGGTTTATAAAACAGCCGGTCAACTTTTCCCTTCAAAGACTGCAACATTTGATCCTCAGGCATTCTACACAATTAACAATGCTACGTGGATTCTTGTAGCAAATAATGTTGCATATCTCTTTGCCAATAATCAGGGTATTACCTCATTCCTGCTTCCTGCTTCAGGTGTTAATTATGTAGATAATGCCATAATGGTTGCTGATAATACATCAGGATCGGGTCCGTATGCATTATGGTACAATAACAGCACCGGTAAATTCTACAACATCTCTATGACATTTACAACCCCTGCCAGCGGTGGAGAGTACTCAAATCAGGGTGTGTTTAATCCGACTAACGTGCCGGACAGAAGGATGGTAGCAGGTGATATCTCTATTGACGGTGTTACTCCTACTATGTTGCTTAAAGACCAGATATCAGGCAATTATGAGCTATACTCAATTTCATTTGGATTCTATGATGCTAACTGGAATCTTACACCTTCTGCCCCTAAATTGAAGGTAGAGCTTCCATCTGCATTAACCCCAATCTTAAATTCTGCAGTATCTGTATTTTTCAATATGTTTGATCCTATTATGTATGTTGCTACATCTACCAAAATTTACGCTGTTCATTTTGGAGGTGGCATTGTATCTTACAGCGAAAAATATACAGCTCCTGCAGGAGAGCAGATAACAAAAGCCAAGCTATTTGTTCAGGGACGTTACAGGCTTAACAGAAAGGACTTTAACGAAGTGAGTGGTCCGGTATACGAAGCTCCTCTTGCTCTTAACACTAAAGCCGTTGTAATATCTACGAAGAAAGGTGAATACGAAGGAAGCATCTATGTTATCCCTTATGGTACTCCGGGAACAGGTGACTTAAATTCAGCACAAGCTAAAAAATATTCAGGATTTGGTAAGGTAATTGACTTTACATTCCAGGGACAATAAAAACTTTATAAATGAGAAAAATATTCCTAACGAGCGCCATTGCATTATTTACCTGCAGCCTATTTGCTGCTTCGGGTGCAGCTCCTGTTTACCAAAACAAAAAAGATGAGAAGGAGAAAACTGCTTCAAAGAAGGATTCAGTTTCGGCGTATGACAAATTATTTAAGGAGAAGCATGAAACAGCCAAGGGTATGTTTACCCTCCACAAAGTAAAGGAGAAGGTATACTTTGAAATACCTTTGAATATGCTTGGGAAAGAGATGCTTATAGCTTCGACCGTTACAGAGACAAGCGATAACGGTAATGGAATTGTGGGTGGAAAATCCGATCCTATCCATATCTCATTTACTAAGTCGGCTGAATCTATTCAACTCAGAAGAATAAACAGCGATGTTATTACAGACAATTCTGAATCAAATATTGCCAAAGCGATTGAGAGGAGTAGTATCGGCTCTATAATGAAAAGCATGAAGATTGAGGCATATTCCAACGACAGTTCTGCTGTCGTTGTGGATATGACCTCATTTTTTACAGGTGACAATAAGGATCTTACTCCGTTCGATAAGTACAGTAACTACACAATGTTTGCCGGGCTTAAAAGAACAGAGAACTTCCAGCAGGACAAATCATTTTTAGGAAATATCAAATCCTTTAGTGATAATCTTGTTGTTACCAGTACATTAAGTTACACGTATACACTAACGGATATAAGAACCAACAAAACAGTTATTAAAGACGAGCCTTTTACGGTTGTCGTTTCAAGATCTATTGTTCTGTTGAGCGAAACTCCGGTCAGGCCTAGAAATGCCGATTACAGAGTTGCTGTTTTCCCTACGGGAAAGTATCTGTTTGGTGAAAAAGAGCAATCATCAAGATTGATCTACTATGCCAACAGATGGAATCTCGTACCTAAGGATATGGAGGCATTCCGTGCAGGTAAGCTAAGCGAGCCGGTTAAGCCGATAGTGTTTTACATTGATACTAATTTCCCTGAGAAATGGAAGCCATTCATTAAGGAGGGGGTAGAGCAGTGGAACGAACTTTTTGAGGAGATTGGTTTTAAAAATGCCATAAAGGCTGTTGATTTCCCAAAGGATGACCCTGAATTTGATCCCGATAACATTAAATACTCTTGTGTGAGATATGCTCCTATAGGCATACAAAACGCAATGGGTCCATCATGGGTAGATCCAAGATCAGGTGAAATTTTAAATGCATCTGTTTATCTCTATCATGATATTATTAAATTGCTTAATAACTGGATGTTTGTACAGATATCTCCATCTGACAAACGAATCAGAAGCAAAAATATTCCTGAGGATATAATGAATGACGGAATCAGATATGTGGTTGCACATGAGGTAGGACACTGCCTTGGATTTATGCATAATATGAGTGCTTCGAATGTGATCCCCGTTGATTCGCTTCGTTCAGCAACCTTCACAAATACTGTTGGGTCAACAACATCTATCATGGACTATGCCAGGTTTAATTATATTGCTCAACCGGGAGATGTGGAGAAAGGAGTAAAAGTTACACCTCCAAGATTTGGGGAGTATGACAAATTCACAATTAAGTGGAGTTATTCATATTTCCCTGATGCCAAAACTTCTGAAGAAGAGGCAAAGATTCTCTCTGATATGGTTAGTGAGGCTATTAAAAACCCTGTTTACAGATACGGTAAGCAACTTTCCTATCCGCTGGATCCAAGGTCTCAAACCGAAGATTTAGGGGATGACGCTATTAAAGCTTCTGTTTACGGCATTAAAAACCTCAAATATATTTTGGAGAACCTTGATGCCTGGGTTGGCTCGGATGATGAAGATTTCTCATACCGTACCGAGATTTACGACGCTGTAGTTATGCAGTACTTCAGGTATATAAACCATGTTTTTGCTTATGTTGGCGGAATTTATCTTAACGAAGTAAAAATCGGAGATCAGATGCCTCCGTTCGAAAGTGTTGAACGCCAAAAGCAAAAAGAGGCACTAGAGTTTATAATGAACGAAATTAAAACTCTTGACTGGCTAGAAAATGAGAAGCTTATGAAAAAGATTACCATTATGGGATCTGCCACAGAGCTACTCCAGGCTGTAATAACAAAGGCAATTATGCAGGCACCTGCCAAGGTTATGCTCTCTTCATCTATTTCTAAAGACCCGTATGACTTTAACGAATGTTCTGAGGATCTATTTAATTACGTTTGGGAACCTTCTGTGAAGAGAAGAAAACTGTCTGAAATAGAAAAATTTATGCAGACAGAATATATCACTACCGTTTTAAACACCAGTAATGTTGCCAAGTTGATAAGCGGAATAGGCGTTGCTGATAATGCTCAGATCTCTCTTTATGATATCTTAAAGAGTGAAGACAGAGAGGGAAGATTCGCAAAACATCTTCGTACTGTTTCTGCTTTGGAGTCTGTACCATCGTCTGACAACACATTTAACCCTGTTGCAGGATACGGAGTACCATCAACCAAATTCAGCCTTGTTTTCAATACAGAGAGCAATTATTATAATTATTTGTCTAAGGCTAAAAAGGTTCTGGAGAGAGCAGTAAAATCAAGATCATCTCGCGAGGATAAGCTCCACTATGAACTTCTGCTCAAGAAAATTAACTCAGTTCTAAAAGTACAATAACCAAAGGATGAAAATGATAAGAAAAATACTGATTCTTACAATGATCTCCTGCGGTGTAATTGTGCTTAATGCACAAAGCAGGAGCCTCTCATCTGCCGCTAAAAATGTATCAAAAAAGGATACGGCAAAGGCAGAGAGTACAGATACAACCAAAAAGCTAACTGCTTATGAAAAGCTTTTTGATAAGAAAAAGAGTGTTACCACTTCTCAAGGGATTATTACTCTTCACAATATCGAGGGAAAGGTCTATTTTGAATTTCCGGTAAAACTTATGGGTAAAAGCTTCCTGATGAGTTCGCTGGTTGATAATGTCAGCGATATGAGTCTCAGCTACGCCGGACAAAGAGCTTCCAGACCATCACATATCTGCTTTACAAAAACAGATTCACTCGTTCAGATACGACTTGTTCCTGTGCCAAAAATAGTGGATTCAGAAGATGCAGGCATTCAGAAGGCTGTAGATATGAGTGCATTGCCATCGGTAATTAATTCATCTCCTATAGCTGCTTATAACAAAGACAGCAGTGCGGTTGTATTTGATGTAACCTCCTTCTTTGTGTCGGGAAGTAAATACATTGGAACTTTGAACGCCTCTTCATTTGGCGGGTTTATTCAAAAGGTCTCAACATTCAGTAAAGATCTCTCAGCACTCAATACAGTAGAAGCCTACGAAAACAATGTAGCAGTCATAAGCAATATGACATATACCTTCAAAACATTCTTTTTAGGAATGGAGTCAGGCGGATCTGAGTATCTGACAGTGGAGATGCGTACTACCTTAACACTTCTTCCCGAAGAGCCATCTAAATATCGTATTGCAGACTACAGAATCGGCACCGGAGTAACAGCTTTTGAAAAGTTCTCAAGTGCTGAGCAGGGTAGCAGTGCAAGTTATATGGCCAACAGGTGGAGACTGGAACCAAAAGACATTGATGCTCACCGCTCGGGTAAGCTTACAGAACCTGTTAAACCAATTGTGTTCTATATTGACACTTTGTTCATTCCGTCGTGGAGAGAGGCAATTAAAAGAGGACTTCTTAAATGGAATGAGTCATTTGAGAAAATTGGATTCAAAGATGTAATTAAAGTGTATGACTATCCATCAAAAAGTACCGATTCCACATTCAGTGCAAGTAACTCTTCTTACAATTGTGTAAGATATGCTCAGAATCCGGCCAGAGGTATAGGCAGAACTATTAATACAGATCCTCGTACAGGTGAAATACTTAGTGCTTCAATTCTGTTCTTCAGAGACTCTCCTGTTACACTGCAGAGAGAGAGGATTTATCAGACAGCAGCGGTTGAGCCGGATGTTAGGGGATATGAACTGCCGGATAATCTTATGGAGAATTCAATAGAACTTGCTATGACAAGAGAGATGGGATTTTGCCTGGGGCTAACCGCAAATCTTGCTGCATCGTCATGGATGCCTGTTGATTCGCTCAGGTCTGCAACATTCACTCAAAGAGAGGGTATTACATCTTCTGTAATGGATCAGATTAAGTACAACTATGTTGCACAGCCGGGTGACATCGAGAAGGGAGTAAAACTGACAGCTGACAAACCGGGAGTTTACGACCATTATGCTGTAGAGTGGCTCTACAAACCTATTTATGAGGCAAAAACAGCAGCAGAAGAGGAGTCAATACTAAGAGATATGATAACTTCAAAAAGGAACGATCCGCGCTTCTATTACGGGCGTGAACAAAGCTGGAGTGCATATTTCGACCCTCGTTCTATGGTTGAGGATCTTGGAAATGACCCTGTAAAAGCAGCTCAGTATGGCATTAATACATTAAAATATGTAAGTGCAAATGCAACGAAATGGGTGAATAAAAACGAGGCTGATGAATCATACAGAGAGCTGTTTATTGACTTCATTTTCCTTAAACTTTATGATTACTACAGAAGTCTGATGGTAAATATCGGTGGAATTGAGATTAACAGCAGATACGAAGGCGATCCTGCCCCGTCTTATATCCCGGTTGATAAAAGGATTCAGAAGGAGAGTCTTGCCTTTATGTTAAATCAGGCTGATGATCTTACCTGGGCAGACAATAAAGAGTTGCTTGTTATGTCCGGAATGAATTCTTCATTCTCCAGATATTTGTCCAATAATCTGGTCAGACTAGCTTTTCAGAGAATTCCTATGGTGGCGTTTGCTCAGACAAAATCGGCAGATCCATACACAGTCGACGAGATGCTTTCTGATATCACCGAGTTTTCATTTAAAAACCTAAGCAGAGGAGTTGATCCTTCGGATGCACAAAAAGGAGCACTCTATGCTCTTGCTCAGGTTTTGCTGGGAGGTTCAGAGCTCCCTAATGTAATAAATGCCAGAGCAAAAAACAGAATGGCATTTCAATTTACAGATGATGATAATTATATGTCGTATGCGAACATAAGGGCAAGATGTTTCCCGGATGAAGTTGTTTTAAATAACGAGTCTGATCTGTTGATGAATACAGATTTACATCAAGTGCAAAGTGCAGATAATAATAATCTTCTCTTTGAAAGATCGGCTTTTGATCCGTTGGTTTCTATAAAATATCTTGTTCCGACCAACCTCGCTCCTGTCTATTATAAACATTTGACAGATCTGAGATCTAAACTTAAAAGTAGCAGGTCAAGAGTAAAATCAGACTCTGCAAAAGCGATGATTGATTATCTGATAATCTCAATAGACAAAGGCATAGGCAAAAATTAAAAATTAGTTAAGTAATGACATATCAGTACTGCAGGTTTCATGGTGTTTGCGGAATTTATTCATGATTACAGGATGATACTTAAGATTTGGTTAGTATTAAGTGCGATGCTCTGTCCGGTTTAGCAGAGCGGGATACCTGCCACTGATAACAGGGGGTTGTCTGATTCAGGCAACCCCTTTTTTTCTCCGCGCCACATTTGAGTATGTTTAATATTCAGCTTTGTTTAAAAAGGGCTTGTAGAAAAATTTATAAAACGATTAACGTTAATTCCATAATATACATATAAACAAGCAGTTGAGCTAGTATGTCTGAAGAAATTTGCACGAATGAAATTTTCTTTTTTACTTTGCAACAAAAAGTGCTTTTCATATGAAAGAAGGAAAGGATTACATTAAAGACATAAATGAAATACGTTATATGATGGAGCGTAGTTCTAAGTTTCTCTCCCTTTCGGGCTGGGCGGGAATTATGGCAGGTATATACGCACTAGCCGGAGTATATGTTGCCGACTCTTACTTTGGATTTAATCCGCAGCAGATAGAAGAAGCAGGGGGGATTGGTCTCAATATTATTTTACTTGCCTCTGCTGTACTTGTACTTTCAATTTTGACAGCAATTTTGCTTTCATACAGAAGGGCCGGAAAGCGTGAAGAAAAGCTTTGGAATTCAACAACCAGAAGACTAGTGGCAAATCTTGCTGTGCCATTGGTGTCAGGTGGTGTTGTTATTTTAATACTGGCTTCTCTGGATTTGGCCGGACTTATTGCTCCTTTAACCATGATTTTTTACGGAATAGCCCTTTTTAACGTCAGTAGCCTTACAATTAAAGAGATAAAGGGTCTTGGATTGACTCAGGTTGTATTAGGTCTTATTGGCTTATATTTTGTTCAATACGGCCTTATGATATGGGCGTTAGGCTTTGGTGTTGCCCATATTCTCTATGGGATTGTTATGTATTTTAAATATGAGAGGGGATAACTTGAAAACATTTACTGACAGATTACATAAAGCATTTGAAAGCAGGGTCAGGCTGGGAATTATGTCTGCTCTGGCAGTTAATGAGAGCCTCGATTTTAACGCTCTTAAAGAGTACCTTGATGTTACAGACGGCAATCTGGCCAGCCACATTAAGGCATTAGAGAAGGAGATGTTTATTGGCGTTGAAAAGAGTTTTGTAGGCAGGAAGCCTAATACCCGCTACTTTGCAACAAAAGAGGGTAAAAAGGCATTTAACCAACATTTAGAGGCATTAGAGTCAATAGTTAAAGCTCGAAAATTATAAAAGGCTGTATTGTCATTATTTTTTTGCTAACATACTTTGAAATACAAAGAACTTTTAAATCGATGAACTGTTAATAATTCACAAATAACAAATCAAAAAAATCAAAAAAACAAAAAGAACCATCTATTGTAAATAAACAACTTTAAAAATAATAAAAATGGAAACAGCAAAATTAGTTAGGAGAATGCTCATCGGAGCAGGTATTGCACTGGTATTGATATCTTTATTTCTGCTTGGCGTTGATGAGCCTAACCCGGATTGGCCAAAGTTATGGATGATAAGACCACTGGTAGTTGTAACACTTGCAGGTGCCTTTGGAGGATTTCTCAATTTTCACATTGATAAAAGACTTAATGAAGGAACATGGGCTAAGATAGCAGCAATAATACTTAGTTTGATAGCATATCTTTTTGTTCTATGGATGGGAAGTGTATTGGGACTTAATGGAACGCTCTGGAATTAACTACTGATTTGTTCGTTGTCAAATCGAAAATACTTAAGGTTGTACTCCTATAGAATGCGATATTAAGTGTAGTAAATCAATTAGTTCAAATGGGGAATAAATAAAAAATAAAAAATGAGAGAACAGATTATAAGCAATATCAATAATCCCGGTGAACTTGAAAGGTTATACCGGGGTGATAAAACACAGTTCAGAAGAGAGTTTATGGCTCTTTATCCTGAGTTGAAGGGCTCCCCGGTTGCAGACACCTGGTATGAGCGGCTTCACTATGCTGAAAACGAAAAGAGGGCCTCTGCGCAGGAGGAGATCAGATGGGGAGACAAAAGGGAGATTACTCTTGTTGCCTTACTAATTCTTATTGCCTGGGTTGTTGCAAAAATACCGGCAATAACCGGAATTGATGAAGAGTTTTTTTATACAAGAAATATTGGATTTGTTGTATTTCCTGCTCTGACTCTATATTTTGCAGTGAAAAACAGACTTCCAAAAATGAGTATAATCTATGCTGCTGCAGTTACAATCGTCTCTCTTGTGTTTATTAATGCAATGCCCCATGTTAAGGAGAGCGACACACTCATTCTCACCTCTATCCATATACCGGTGCTTCTGTGGGGAGTACTAGGTTTTGCTTTTACAGGTCGAATGCCAGTGCAAAATGCCAGGAAAAATCCTATTCATAATACTGATTTAATTTCAGATACGGCCAACACTCGGGAGAAAGAGGATTCAGTAAATCACATTACGGGACAAACTTCAATGACAGGAAAATTTGCCATATCGCTTGAATTCCTGAGATATAACGGAGATTTAATTGTAATGACAACCCTTATTTTAATTGCAGGGGGGATAATGTCGGCGATTACGGTCGGTCTTTTTAATTTAATCGGTATAAACATCGAGGGGGTTTATTTCGACTATGTAGCGGTATTTGGAGTCTCTGCAGCACCAATTGCTGCAACGCACATTATTAGAGTTAATCCACATCTTGTGGCTAAAGTCTCTCCGCTAATAGCTAAAATTTTCAGCCCGCTGGTTTTGATTATGCTGATAATATTTCTTGCAGCTATGGTGGTTTCGGGTAAAGACCCCTACAATGACAGGGATTTCCTGATTATTTTCAACGCCCTGCTAGTTGGTGTTTTGGCAATTATCTTCTTTGCTGTTTCCGGCAACTCAGAGAAACAGCAATCGGGATTCGGACTATGGATTATAAAACTTCTGGCATCCGTTTCCATACCGGTTAACCTGGTTTCACTATCAGCAATTTTTTACAGAATTGCAGAGTGGGGGGTGACACCCAACAGGGCTGCTGTACTTGGGCTCAATATTCTGATATTAGTAAATCTTATAATTGTTGCAATCACTCTGTTCAAGAGAGCATCAGGTACAGGACGCGCAATTACAAATTTTCTCCCGCTCTACCTTATATGGGCAGCAATAGTAGCTTTTCTATTTCCGTTTGTTTTCTAAATACTTAGCTAATGCAAGAATCCGTTAATAATTAAATCACAAAAAAAGATGTTTTACTGAAGTTTTTTAAGAATATCGGTCGGAACTGCATCTTTATGAACCAATATTGAGATTGTTTTAGCTTTTACGTACTCCCTTGAGAGGTGATTGTAGCCGCCAAAGCGATTGATTTCGGGCTTCCATGAGTTTTTGACCACATAGTAGGTTGTACCATTTTTATCAACAGCCTTACCAATAAGGTGCATCAGATGATCGTCTGTAGTTACAAAGGTTTCAAAGCCCTTTTGTCGATAAGCTTCATCTATCTTCTCTTCCTTATAAATTCTTGCAAATGAGAGCTTGGATCCCCCTTCTGAAGCGAGTTCCTCTGTTGTTGGCATCACAGCCAAACCGGCTTTGTCGGAATAACTCTTTTCGCTCATATCTCCGTCCCAGCATACAGAGAATCCCTTATCGATTGAATTGTCTATGACTTGCATAAATTCGTCAAGGGGGAGATTGTAATAGAGTCCGCCGTTCCAGTTGTCCGGAATCTCAAGCAGAAACTCTTTGTAATATGGGTGATGGGTAAAGCTTGTGAAAAAGATGTAATCGTTGGTATTAAGCCCCAGGCTTTGGAAGAAGCTCTTAGGAGTATATTCTCTCCCTTTGTAGGCGAACTTTTGCGGTACACCCCCCAAATAGATATCCAAAAGAGAGTTGAGCAGCTTTTCAAACTCCACAGTTACCTCTTTGTTTTTTACAGGAACCTGCGAAATTACATTTACATATTCGTTCAAAAGCGCATGGTTGTGGGTACGGGAGTTGTAGTTAATTCCGCTATAAACCTCCTCGGGCACAATCCCATGCTCATTTACAACATCAAACATCATGTTCGAAAGACTTCCCTCCTGCAGGTTTCCCTTGCCACGCTTTAAATAGTTGTCCTTAACCCTGTTTATATAATTGTATCTTACTGTATGCATCTCAGAAAGATCAAACACCCCTTTGCCCATTCTGATAAGTTCTGATTCAAAAAACGAGGTGGTAGCAAACGACCAGCAAGTACCGGTTACAGCCTGATCCTTTACCGGAGTGGCAGGTAGCATTTTGGTGTATTCAAACTGATATACAGGGCATTTTTCTGTAATCTGGCCGTTGGATTGTTTTGGAAAGGCAAGTGAAGCAGCAGCAAGAAGAATTGTAAAGAGTTTTTTCATGGCAGTCTGTTGGTTTATTTACGAGCAAGTTACAAAAATTTAGCACATGGATTAAGGTTTTAAGATGGTTTTTAAGAATTAAATAGACTTGAGCGATTTTTCTTTTAAATTTGTGTAATAATTACAAAAACCGAACTGATGGAAGGTGAGTTTATTTACGAGTATCCCAGACCAGCACTTACAACAGATTGTGTTGTTTTTGGATTTGATGGCGAAAAGCTTAATATTTTACTTATTCAGAGAGGTGTCGATCCTTATAAAAACAGCTGGGCACTGCCCGGAGGCTTTTTAAAGATGGATGAGACAACAGAAGAGTGTGCTACAAGAGAGCTGGAAGAGGAGACAGGCATTTCCGGGGTATTTATGAGACAGATAAGAACCTTTTCTACTCTTAACAGAGATCCGCGAGGGCGTGTTATAACCATTGCCTATTATGCACTGATGAATCCTCACCACTTTAGCAGGGTTAGTGTAAGGGGAGGTGACGATGTAACTGATGCCGGATGGTTCCCTGTTGAAAATGTTCTGGCAGATACCTCTCTTGCCTTTGATCATCATGAAATAATTGAAGCAGCTATAGAGAAGCTACGGCAGGAGATACGTCACTATCCCATAGCATTTGAATTGCTGGACACATACTTTACAATTAAACAGCTTCAGACTGTTTATGAAAGCATCCTGAGTAAGAAATTTGACCGGGGAAATTTCCATAAAAAGATGGTTGGAAGAGCAGAGAGTTCAACCGTTGATGAAAAAGGCACAAAACCGAGAAAAGAGCAGCGGAAGAACACAGGGGTACTTATCGATTCAGGAGAGGTAGTAAGTGGAGTTAAGCACAAACCGGCAAAGATTTACAGTTTCGATCGTGTACGCTTTCACGAACTGGTTAACAATGCTGATTTTACATTTGATTTTTAGAATTTAAAAAATTGAAAGAATGACGTTAGAAGATCTAGGATTTAACCATAAAATTGAAAAATTCCTTATTGATAGAAATTTTGGTGATTTTAACATTGGGAGGGTTACAGAGGAGCATAAAGAGAGATATATCGTAAGAACCGAAAAAGGGGAATTTGAAGCGGAAATTACCGGGAATTTAAGGTTCTCGGCAAAATCCAGAGAAAATTATCCTGCAGTTGGTGATTGGGTTGCAATAGCGGTTTATGATTCAAATTTTTCTATTATTCATAGTGTTCTGCCAAGATACTCCGTTATCTCAAGACAAGCTGTAAACAAGTTTGGAGAGAGACAAATTATAGCGGCAAATATTGATTATGCACTGCTTGTCCAGGCAGCTGACAGAGACTTCAATATCAACAGACTGGAGAGGTATCTGACAATATGCAACACTTCCGGAGTATCTCCAATAATAGTACTTACCAAAACAGATTTAATTAAACAGGAGATAATCAATGAGATTTCAGAGAGTATAAAATTACGTATAAAAAACGTTCCTGTTGTTGCCATAAGCAATGAGTCACACAGCGGTTACAATGAGTTAATCAAATTGTTTGAAAATGGCAAAACTTACTGTATGCTCGGTTCATCGGGGGTAGGGAAATCTACACTTTTAAATAATCTTACAGGGAAATCGCTAATGCGTACAGATACAATTAGTCTTAGCACAAATAAAGGGAGGCATGTTACCACTCACAGGGAGTTAATTGTTCTGGATTGCGGAGGAATTTTAATTGATAATCCCGGAATGAGAGAGGTTGGCATAGCTGATTCTTCAACAGGACTAGAAATCACTTTTGACTCAATTTTTGAACAATCCCGATACTGCAGATTTAAGGATTGTACCCACACAACTGAAAAGGGTTGTGCAGTGATCAAAGCTGTGGAAAAAGGTGAAATTGATCGGGCCTCTTATGAAAATTACCTCAAAATGGAGAGAGAGAACGCCCATTTTGAATCTACGGTAGCTGAAAAGCGTAAGAAGGATAAGGGCTTTGGCAAGATGTTAAAGAATTACAAAAAAGACATCAACAATAATATGCTTTAATAGCTTGATATGCTATTGACAAGAGACGAATTAATAAAACACTTGCAAGACAGCATGTATTTTACAGAGTGCTCTTTTTAAGTGTTTGTGTAACACTCTGAAATGCAGTTGGTTGCCAGGGTTAATTCACTAATATTCACAGCATCTGTTTTGTAAATAGCGCAATAACAAGCACATACAAGAATACTTGAATTTTTCACTAAGCACCTGCTGTTAACAGGTGCTTATTTTTTGCATGACTTACAGCGGCTATGCCGCAAAGCCCCCTCTTGGGAGGGGGTTTGGGGGAGGGAAATAAACGATGGGCCCGGGGCCCATAAGAAAAGCACCTGCGGTATTGCAGGTGCTTTTCTTGTGGGCCCAGCTGGGCTTGAACCAGCGACCCCCTGATTATGAGTCAGGTGCTACTAACCAACTGAGCTATGGGCCCGAAACGGAGTGCAAAAATAGTAAAATTCCTTAAAACCTCACTAAATTTTACACTCAATTATCATCAGACTTTGATCTCAACCTCAACTCCACTAGGAAGTTCAAGCTTCATCAAAGCATCCACTGTCTTAGGAGTAGAGCTGTAGATGTCCAGCAGACGACGGAATGAGTTCAGTTCGAACTGTTCACGAGATTTCTTGTTAACGAAAGTAGAACGGTTAACAGTGAAAATCTTTTTGTCTGTAGGAAGCGGAATAGGTCCACTTACAACTGCGCCGGTAGCCTTAACTGTTTTTACGATCTTGTCTGCCGATTTGTCTACAAGCATGTGATCGTAAGATTTTAGCTTAATTCTTATTTTTTGGCTCATATCTTTAATTTTTTCTCTTTTATTCGTCTGAATCGGTATCAAATTTCTTACCGCCGGCCTTCTCAATAACCTCTTTTGCAAGGTTAGCAGGAAGTTCGGTATAGTGAGAGAACTCCATGGTGCTGGTTGCCCTTCCTGAAGATAGTGTACGAAGAATAGTCACATAACCGAACTGCTCCGAAAGTGGAACTTTGGCTTTAACAATTCTTGCATTACCTTTAGAATCCATGTTGTTGATCTGGCCTCTGCGTTTGTTAAGGTCACCGATAACATCGCCGAGGTAATCCTCAGGGGTAACAACTTCAAGAGACATGATAGGCTCCTGAATGTATGGGTTAGCTTTAGGACATGCCTTACGGAATGCCTGTCTTGCACATATTTCAAATGAGAGTGCATCTGAATCGACAGGGTGGAACGAACCATCTTTGAGGACCACTTTAAGTGATGTTACCTCATATCCTGCAAGTACACCGTTTGCCAATGCTGCTTTGAAACCTTTCTCTACAGATGGAATGTATTCCCTTGGGATATTACCACCTTTAACCTCGTCAATAAACTGAAGTCCGGTAACACCTTCGTCTGCAGGTCCGATTTCCACAATGATATCGGCAAATTTACCGCGACCACCGGTCTGTTTCTTGAACACTTCACGATGCTGAACAGTAGAACGGATAGCCTCTTTGTAATTAACCTGAGGTGCACCCTGGTTAATCTCTACTCCGAATTCTCTCTTCAGACGGTCTACAATAATCTCCAGGTGGAGTTCACCCATTCCGCTGATTACGGTCTGGCCAGTCTCCTGGTCTGAACGAACAGTAAATGTAGGATCCTCCTCTGAAAGTTTTGAAAGTGCCATACCCAGCTTGTCAAGGTCTTTCTGAGTCTTAGGCTCTACAGCCAGACCGATAACCGGATCAGGGAATGTCATTGACTCAAGAACAATAGGGTGGTTATCAGAACAGATTGTATCACCCGTACGAAGCTCTTTAAAACCTACTGCTGCACAGATATCTCCAGCCTCAACAAATTCTATAGGATTCTGTTTGTTAGAGTGCATCTGGTAAAGACGGGCAACCCTCTCTTTTTTGTCTGATCTTGTGTTTAGAACATAAGAGCCCGATTCCAGTTTGCCTGAGTAAGCTCTGATGTATGCAAGACGCCCTACAAAAGGATCTGTTGCAATTTTGAATACTAGTCCGCAGAAAGGCTCCTTAATATCAGTTTTGCGAATTTCTTCTTTTTCTGTGTTAGGATTAATCCCTTTTACATCTCCGATATCGAGCGGAGAAGGAAGATAACGCATTATTGAGTCAAGCAGATATTGAACCCCTTTGTTTTTGAAAGAAGATCCGCAGGCTACAGGTACTACTGCCATATCTATGGTAGCTTTACGTAAAGCAGCTATAATCTCATCTTCTGAAATTGAATCAGGGTCTTCAAAAAACTTCTCGAGTATTGCATCATTGTATTCAGCAATTGCCTCTACTAGTTTACCTCTCCACTCATCTACCTCTTCTGCCATATTTTCAGGCACATCTTTGATTACGTAGTTAACAAGATCTTTGTTGTCCTGGTCGTAATAATATGCCTTTTTTGATACAAGGTCAATGATTCCTTCAAATTTATCCTCAGCACCTATAGGGAGTGCAATAGGAATTGCATTTGCCCCAAGTTTGCTGTTTATCTCCTCTACTACCGCATAGAAGTCAGCTCCGATACGGTCCATCTTGTTCACATAAGCAAGCTTTGGTACGTGGTACTTGTCGGCCTGACGCCATACTGTCTCAGACTGAGGCTGTACGCGACCTACTGCGCAAAATGTTGCAACAGTACCGTCAAGAACTCGCAGTGATCTCTCGACCTCTACTGTAAAGTCTACGTGGCCGGGAGTATCAATCAGGTTGATCTGATACTGGTTCCCGTTGTAGTTCCAAAAAGCTGTTGTAGCAGCCGAAGTGATAGTAATACCGCGCTCCTGCTCCTGAACCATCCAGTCCATGGTAGCAGCACCGTCGTGTACTTCACCTATTTTGTGGGTCTTACCTGTATAAAACAGGATTCTTTCAGATGTAGTCGTCTTTCCGGCATCAATGTGAGCCATGATGCCAATGTTTCTGGTATATTTTAAATCTCTCGCCATCTATTTGATCTGTGGTGCTTTGGTGCTTAAAAACGGAAATGTGCAAATGCCTTGTTGGCCTCTGCCATTTTGTGCATATCCTCTTTTCTCTTATATGCAGCACCCTCGTTGTTGTAAGCTGCCATAATTTCTGCGGCAAGTTTATCCGCCATTGTGTGTGCAGATCTTTTGCGTGCGTACATAATAAGGTTCTTCATCGAAAGCGAAATTTTCCTTTCAGGACGCACCTCAGTTGGAACCTGGAAGTTTGCACCACCCACTCTGCGGCTTTTTACCTCAACCTGTGGGGTTACGTTCTCTAATGCTTTTTTCCAGATTTCGAGAGGAGCCTTTTCAGAATCTTTCATCTTTTCGCCGATAATGTCAAGTGCATCATAAAAGATGCGGTAGGCGATACTCTTCTTACCCTGCAACATCAAATTATTCACGAATCTTGTTACAGTAACATCGTGAAACTTTGGGTCGGGAAGTAGAATCCTCTTTTTAGGCTTCGTTTTTCTCATTTACTTAAAAATTGAATTGATAATTACTTTTTGGCTGCTGTCTTCTTAGGTCTCTTAGTACCGTACAGCGAGCGCCCTTGCTTGCGTCCGTCAACGCCTGCAGTGTCAAGTGCACCACGAAGAATGTGGTAACGTACACCCGGAAGGTCCTTAACACGACCACCACGTACAAGCACAATTGAGTGCTCCTGGAGGTTGTGTCCTTCACCAGGGATATAGGCGTTTACCTCTTTCTGGTTTGTGAGGCGCACACGAGCTACCTTACGCATTGCTGAGTTTGGCTTCTTAGGAGTTGTTGTGTAAACACGTACACATACTCCGCGTCTCTGAGGACATGCGTCAAGTGCACGAGATTTACTCTTCTCTACGATAACCTCGCGGCCCTTGCGAACTAACTGTTGAATTGTTGGCATAATTAGTTGTTATTCTTAACTTTAACTATTTCCGTTATACAAAACGGGTTGCAAAGGTAAGATTATTTTCTTTAATTACAAACAACTTATCAACATTTTATATGGGAAATATAGCCTAAATTTGCTATGTTAGTCGCATTATAAAAATCAATATCGTCATATCATGAAAATTTCTCAAAGAGCCAAATCATTTATTGAACAGGAAGATCGTTACGGAGCACACAATTACCATCCCCTGGAGGTTGTATTGTCCAAAGGACAAGGGGCGTTTGTATGGGATGTAGACGGAAAAAGATATTTTGATTTTCTGTCTGCATATTCAGCAGTAAATCAAGGTCACTGCCACCCCAAAATTGTTGATGCTCTAATCTCTCAGGCTCAACAGCTTTGCCTTACATCAAGAGCTTTCTACAACGACAGGCTTGGCCCTTATGAAGAGTATATTCACAACTATTTCGGATTTGATAAGGTTCTTCCGATGAACTCCGGTGCCGAGGCAGTTGAAACAGCTCTCAAACTTGCAAGAAGATGGGGATATACCAAAAAAGGTATTCCTGAGGATAATGCTCTGATTATAGGATGCGAAGGAAACTTTCATGGCAGGACAATTTCAATAGTCTCTCTTTCAACAGATCCTGATTCGTACGCCATGTATGGCCCTTTCACCCCCGGTCTTGTAAAGATTCCATACAACAATGCCGATGCTCTGGAGAGAGTACTTGAAGAGCATGGAAGGTATGTGGCGGCATTTCTGGTAGAGCCTATTCAGGGAGAAGCCGGAGTGTTTGTTCCTGATGACGGATATCTTAAAAAATGCTATGAGCTTTGTAAAAAACACAATGTTTTGTTTGTGGCAGATGAAGTCCAGACAGGAATTGCCCGCACAGGAAAGATGTTATGCAGTGACCATGAAGGAATACGTCCCGATATCGTAATTCTTGGCAAAGCTATATCCGGAGGGGTATTGCCGGTTTCGGCTGTATTGGCGGATGACCATATAATGCTAACCATAAAGCCTGGAGAGCATGGCTCTACATTCGGGGGATTCCCTTTGGCATGTCAGGTTGCAAAAGCTGCACTGGAGGTTGTAAAGGAGGAGAAGTTAACCGAAAAGGCAGAATATCTTGGAGAGATATTCAGGAGAGAGATGAGAGCTTTTCAATCTCCTTTTATTGAACTTGTCAGGGGTAAAGGGTTGCTTAATGCAATTGTCATCAAGCCATACAATGGAAAAGAGGCCTGGGATGTATGCGTGAAAATGGCAGAGAACGGATTGATTGCAAAACCTACACATAAGCACATAATCAGGTTTGCTCCTCCGTTGGTTATTACCCAAGATGAACTTATGGAGGCCATTGATATTATCAAAAAATCAATTAAATCACTTGAAAACTGATTATAAGGCAATAATACAAAAAACGAGATTTTAATTTTGTAATAATATATATGCAATCGACTAATAAGATATTGATGGTGAGGCCATCCAACTTTACCTTTAACGTCCAGACATCATCAAATAATGCTTTTCAAAAAGAGGGATTCAGTGAAGGAGCAAACGAAAAGGCTATTGCCGAATTTGACAAATTTACCACATTACTGCGTAACGAAGGTGTTGATGTATTTGTTGTTAACGATACTCCGGATCCTCATACTCCCGATTCTGTATTCCCAAATAACTGGTTTTCTACCCACGAGGGAGGGACTCTTGTTCTATACCCTATGTTTGCCCCAAACCGGAGGCTTGAGAGAAAAGAGGGTGTTCTGAATCTTTTAAAAAATAACTTTAAGATAAAGAGGGTTGTTGATCTCTCATCTTTTGAAGACAAAGGACTCTTTCTGGAGGGAACTGGTAGTATGATACTGGACAGAGACAGCTGTCTTGCATTTGCATGTCGTTCGGTCAGGACTCAGGAGTCTGTTCTTGAAAAATTCTGCGATGAGCTTGATTTTGACTACTTTCTGTTTGATGCTGCCGATTCCGGAGGTAATCCGATATATCATACAAATGTAATGATGTGCATAGGAACAGGATTTGCTGTGGTGTGTCTGGATGCTGTCAGCAATCTTGATGACAGGATGAATCTTATAGCTCTGCTTGAGGAGGGAGACAAAGAGATTGTCGAAATCTCTCTTGAGCAGATGGCCGAATTTGCCGGAAATATGCTTGAGGTCAAAAACAGCAAGGGAGATCACCTGCTGGTGATGTCCGCAAGAGCAAAAAGGTCTTTGGAAAGAGGTCAGATTGCAACGCTTGAGAAATATTGCAAAATAGTATCTCCTGAGCTTACAACTATTGAAAATAACGGAGGTGGTTCTGCCAGATGTATGATGGCAGAGATATTCGTTTAGCTCTCCTTTATTAGTCCGTTCCTGTATGCCGAAACAAGATGAATCAGATCGTCGATCTGTTTCTGAAGTTCAATTCCGATATCTGTATCCCGTACGAGCTTCCTCTTGTTACTGAACTCAACAACCGTGGTCTCAGAAATTATGTCATCGCCATCTTCTATGGCCTTCAGTCTTGAAACGAATGGTTGATGTTGTATGAGTAAGAGGCCGTGAGAGTTGTATATAAGTGTGTATCCTGCAATTCCCGTTTCGGGCTGATATGCTTTGGAGTAACCTCCGTCAATTACAAGAAGTTTGCCTCCGGCCTTGATTGGAGACTCTCCTTTGCCGGTTTTGACTGGAATGTGTCCGTTAATTATGTGTGATTGCGGATCAGTAATTCCGAATTCATTGAGAATCATTTCACAAACCTCTTTATTGTCTTTCAGATAATAATAGTAGCCCTTCTTCTCTTTATGAGTCTCCTTCTCTGCAATAAAATATCTCTCATAAGTGGCCATCTTCTCTTTGTCGAACTGGGGAGAATATGGGCCGCACCACATATACCAGATTATGTCTTTTGCTGTATGCTTATTAGGTTTGCCTCTCTCCTCAAAAAAGGCCTGCCGCACCATTTTATCCAGTTTGTCAAAAAGGGCTTTCCCCGAATACTCTTCTCCGGCAATACGAATACTCTTTAGTGAGCCGTCTTCATTCAGAGGCATAGATCCATGATACAGAAGATTGGAATTTCTTACAAGATAAACAGATCCGTGGTTGTACATACACCTCATATGTTTATACAGTTTTTCACTTGTAAGAAAATAGTGCATCAGACTGTTAACCAATTCCTGTTCCTCTTCGGTTAATCTGTAAGGATCTGCGGGGTCTATTGTAGGGAAATTTTTATCCTTTAGTTCGTACTCTTTACCGTCAATAACAATTGTCCCCTTTTTATAATCTACAAGATGAAGCAATCGCCTGTCATCCATCTCAAAATCTTTGTTTCGTGCAATGATAGCTCCCTCGAGCTTGAACTGAATAATTGAGATCGCTTTATGCATCTGCGAAATCATCTTTATATGTTTACTCTTTACAGGTTCGTCCTGCCCGATCTTTGGCCTAAAAAGAGTGCAAGGGTCATCTCCGTATGTCTCCATTGCAAATGTGGCCAGTGGCATAAGATTAATACCATAACCCTCCTCAAGTGTTGCAAGGTTGGCATATCTTAGTGAGATTCTCACAACATTGGCCATACAGGCCTCACTTCCCGAAGCTGCTCCCATCCAGACCAGATCGTGATTGCCCCACTGAATGTCAAAGTTGTGATAATTGCAGAGCAAATCCATAATAATATGTGCGCCCGGACCTCTATCATATATGTCTCCGATAATATGCAAGGAGTCAATTGTTAACTGCTGAATCAGGTTACATATGGCAATAATAAAATGCTTTGCCCTTCCCGTAGAAACGATAGTTGAAATAATTGCCGAAATGTATTCCTGCTTATTAGGTTCGGCCAGTGATTCATGGAGGAGTTCCTGAATTATATATGAATACTCTTTGGGCAGTGCCTTACGTACCTTTGATCTTGTATATTTTGATGATACATTGCTGCACACCCTCATTAGTCTTACAAGAACTATTTTGTACCACTCATCGATATCTTTCCCCTCTCTATCTCGGATAAGCCTTAATTTCTCCTGGGGATAGTAGATAAGCGTACAGAGCTCTCTCTTCTCTGATTCCCTGAGTGAGTGACCGAATATCATCTCAACCTTTTTTCGGATTACACCCGATGCATTTTTTAGTACATGGCTAAATGCCTCATGTTCTGCATGAATATCTGTCAGAAAGTGTTCAGTCCCCTTGGGAAGATTTAGAATTGCTTCAAGGTTAATTATCTCTGTGGTGGCATCCGAAACGGTAGGGAAACTTTTAGCAAGAAGGCGCAGATATTTAAGATCTTTCATAATCGGCAGTAGTTTTATTAATTTGCATATCAACGACTTCCAACAACCTTTTTGATTTTATAGGTTTTGTGATTACATCGTTACATCCCGCTTCGATTGCCTGAATATGATCGGATTCAAAAGCATTTGCGGTTTGAGCAATTATTGGTACATGCGGAGATTCCTCCCTTATGGCTTTTGTAGCTTCAAGCCCGTCCATTAGAGGCATCTTTATATCCATAAGGACAAGATCGGGGTTCTGTTCTTTGAAAATGGATACGGCTTCAATTCCATTTTTTGCCCAGAGAATATTATAATGCCTTGATAAAATTATTTTCAGCAGTATAAAGTTACTTTCGAGATCTTCGGCTATCAGGATAGTGGGAACCGAGCCTGTCTGCTCTTTCTGTGAGTTAAATGTATTATGATCCATATTCTGTCTGGTTGTGGAGTGTATCTCTTTTTTCTGATCTTCGGTCAGGTTTTTTCTAGGTATGATATAGGTCACTTTTGTGCCTTTGCCCGGTACTGACTCTGCTCTTATTGTGCCACCAAAGTATTCAATAAGTGCCTTACAAATGGCCAGGCCAAGACCGGAACCTGTACTGAACTCGTCAGCTTTATAAAAACGGCTGAATACCTTCTCTACCTGATTCCCGTCCATACCCTTACCGGTGTCAGAGACATATATCTCAGTATATTCAGGGTATGATCTGGCTCCAATTCTAACCTCACCTTTTTCTGTGAATTTTATTGAATTGCTTACCAGATTGTTAATAATCTGGTAGTTTCTGAGTTTGTCAAATACCAGTGTAATTTCCTCATCTCCAAGATCGGAGACAATCTGTACTCCTTCTTTAGCATAACGTTGCTGCAGAGTTATTACCTCTTCAATCTGTCTGTTGAGAGAAAATTCTCTCAATTCAAACTTTATTGTATTGGATTCGATTCTTGACAGATCAAGGATATCATTGATGAGGGCAAGAAGCATCTTAGCATTGGAGTTGATAATATCGGAGAATTCAGACTTCTCGGTTTCTGAATAGCTGTTATCTGAAAGCAGAGCAGAAAAGCCGACAATTCCGTTAAGAGGCGTTCTTATCTCGTGACTCATATTCGAAAGGAAAGCTGTTTTAAGTTTGTCCGACTCTTCAGCTCTGCTTTTTGCCTCTATCAACTCCTCTTCTCTCTCTTTGTACTCATTTATATTGATATCCATTCCGTATACATAACTCTGAACTGTCTCTCCGTCTCTGTTAAACTGAATTATGCTTCGCCGCTGCCACCACTCATACTTCCCCTCTCTTTTTAATCTGAAAATAGCCGAGGTTATCTCCTGAGAAGTGTTCTTTGTTTCGGAGTCTTTATGGTAGTTAATAAGTTCATCTCTGTCGTCAGGGTGAACTATTTGAATAAAGTCTTCAAGTGTATTTATACTTCCAAATGAACTACCTGCAATTACCTTGAAATTTTCTTCAAATCTGAAAAGGTTTTCTGCGGGATTGTAATACCAGGTATAGAACATTGCAGATTCCATTGCCGTTCTTATAAATCGGGAGAGCCTGTAAAGCTCGGTAACATCTCTGAAAACAAATACCAACTGTCTTATTTTGCCTGATTCATCTTCAACCACGGGAAAAATTTCTCCTGAAATAAACCTGTATTCATTATTTTGGCCTTTAAGCACAAAATCGGGTAAGAGCTGTTGAGGAATTCCTGATTTAAGAGCCAGAATTAAGAAGTTTTCAAATGAAGGTTTCCCGGCCGGCTGTGATAAGTTAAATACATCTTCGAACCTTTTGCCAATAAACGAATCAGATAACAGAGCCATTTCCCTGGCCTTCTTGTTTATCTCAATAATATTAAAATCTCTGTCGAGAGAGACCACACCCTCCGACATCACGGAGAGGGTATTGTCAAGAAGTATTTTTCTCTTTAAACTTTCTAAGGCAAGTTTTTCGTTTTCACCGGCGAGTTGTCTGTGTCGAATATGGTACATAGTAAAGACAAGCAGTGAAAGCACCATAATGGAAAACAGTGCGATAATAAAATTTACCTCCAGTCTGTAATTTTCAAGTAATGAATCCGGACGGTTTATAAAATGTGAGTTCTTTGGCATATCCTTCATGACCAGATCCCACCGTTTCATAACATTATAGTCAAATACCAGTCTGAAATCTTTGATAGTGTCATACCTGCTTATGCTGTTATCCAGACTGTTTGCAAACTCTGCCGCTTTATATCCCACATCCCATGCCGAAACTGTGTACCCCCCCAATACGCCTGAACCTACTGAAAGGTGCTGCGTAGCCAGTATAGGGAACTTGTCAATTCTGCTTAAAAATGGTTCTGAATAATTTCCAAATTTATAATTGCCATAATTATCAAGTTGCCAGGTAGATAGTATAATAATTGTATTATCAGGATAGCTTGTCAGTCTTTCAATAAACTCATTGAACTTGCTTTTGGAAACCTTCATGTATTGTACCGGTATGTTATCTATACTCCTTCCCAGTTGTTCTGCAGCAATTGTGTTTTCCAATTCCCCGTACGGACTTTCATCCGTGAGAACAATAATGTTTCCTGTGTTTGGAAAAAGACGAAGCCCCAGTTTTGCATTTTCTTTGAAATACAATCTTGCAGAAATTGTTGAAATTCCGTTAGATCGTAGAATCCTGGATCCTTCATGAACTACTGAAAGTTTTATTATGTGACGGGGGACAAGTGTGTCTGAATCCAGCAGCAGTTTATGAGCTTCTGAATCTGTTGCCACCATTACATCTGTGGCAAATTTAACGAATGGTGTATTGAGGATCTGTCTGAATCTGTTCAACTTGCTGAAATATGTGCTCTCTCCAGAACTTTCAACTGTGAGTGTTCTTACTCTGGATGGGATCTTATGACTGGACAGATAACTTGAAAATCCGGCATTTAATTCAGACAACCTTTCTGTATTATGAATTTTTGTGTAAATTAGCGTGAATGACTTCTCTGACTCAGGCATTATTGAATCAGGCGCATAGTAACTTTGTGCACTGCAAAAGCCTGACCAGATGAAGATGAGGGAGAATAAAACCGTAAGAGAAATGCGCATATTACAATTGTTTAGCCAAAGTTATAAATAATAATTATCCAAAAAAATTTGAATTATATGTTTTTTGAATTGCCAAAGCTTCCTTACAAAACAGAAGATCTGAGCCCTGTTCTCAGCAGCAAAACGCTTGAATTTCATTACGGAAAACATCATCAGGCCTATGTTACCAATCTTAATAACCTTATAAAGGGGACAGAATTTGAGAAGATGAATCTCGAAGAGATAGTCAGACGTTCAGATGGTGCCGTGTTCAATAATGCAGCGCAGGTCTGGAATCACACATTCTATTTTCACTCCTTTAAACCCAACGGCGGAGGTCTTCCAAAGGGCCCTCTGGCTTCTGCAATAAATGACCAGTGGGGTACATTTGACAACTTTAAGAGTGAGTTTTCAAATGCAGCTTTAACGCTGTTCGGTTCAGGCTGGGCATGGCTGATTAAAGATGAACAGGGTAAACTTTCCATTATAAAGGAGGGTAATGCCGGAACGCCTGTTAAGAACGGATTGACTGCAATCCTTACATTTGATGTTTGGGAGCATGCATATTATCTCGATTATCAGAACAGGAGAGCTGATTATATTGCCTCTCTGTGGAATATAATTGATTGGGATATTGTTTCGGCCAGGTATTAGGCTGTCGCTTTTAAAAGGACCTCCCTCTTTATAAGGAAAGTCATCATAACAGTACGTACAACAAGGTGTGCCATGTAGGCCAGATAAAGTGCCTGCAGGCCCATCGTGTTTTCCATAAGATAGAATGTTGCAAAGAACGATGCAGCAGATAGAAGCATTGTATTTCTTATTGCAGTTGAGGCGGTTGCTCCTATGAATATGCCATCCAGTATAAATGCTACACAACTTAAAAGCGGAACAATCAAAAGCCACGGTAAGTATTCTGCTGCTGCCTCAAGCACTTCGTGGTTATTTGTCATAAGTCTGAACAGATATTCATCTGCCAGAGCATATGCCACTGTTGATACAGCGGCTACAACAATAGTCCAGCGGAAAAGTACGGCAATGGCCCTTTTTAGTGATTTAAGATCTTTTGCCCCTACGAATCTTCCTGTCAGTGCCTCTCCTGCATATGCAAATCCATCTATAAAATATGAATAAAGCAACATCAGCTTCATCATAATTGTGCTCACTGCAAGCAGGTTATCCCCATAACGGGCAGCTATGCTTGTAAATCCCGAATAGACAAGAAGAAGAGAAAGAGATCTTAAAAACAGATTGCCGTTAAGCACAAAGAAGTCTTTCATCTCCTTTAGCTTAAGGCTCGCCCTGATATGAATATACCTGAACAGTTTTCTGTAATAGATATACAAAAGCGAGAGCGCTATTATAAGTCCTGCATATTGGGCAACAAGAGTGCCCAGGGCAACTCCGGGTATCCCCATTCCCAGCCCTATTGCAAACAATATACTAAGAGACAGATTGAGAAGGTTTACTGAAACATCCACCACCATCGGACTTAAAGTATTCTGCATACCAATAAACCACCCTTTAAATGCAAAAAGAGAGAGCGTGGCTGGTGCCGCCCATATCCTTATGAAAAAATATTTTCGGGCCAGAGTCTCTACCTCAGGAGAACAGTCTATTACAAGAAATGCACCCTCAAGAAATGCCAGCTGAATTATCCATATGACAAGTGCAGATAAAAGTGCTGTACCCACTGCCTGAACCAAAATTCTGAAAGCATCTTTGAAATCCCTTCGTCCGTACGCCTGCGCAGCAAATCCGCCGGTACCAACTCTCAGAAAGCCCATATTCCAGTACAGAAGGTCAAATAACATGGTGGCAATTGCTATTGCTCCTATACTGGCTGCATCACCAAGCCTGCCGGCAATAGCCACGTCTACCATGCCAACCAGCGGAACTGTTATATTTGCAAGTATGCTCGGCCCGGCAAGCTTTAAAACTCTTTTGTTCATCTGTATTTCTCCTCCCCTTCGAGCATACTCAGATAAGAGTAATAACGCTCCTGTGTGATTAATCCATTCTCTACACCCTCTTTTACCGCACAACCAGGCTCGTGAGTATGTGTGCACGGAGCAAAGTGGCAATTGTCAAGAAGCCTTAACATTTCCGGAAAATAGTGACTCAGTTCCTGGGGCTCCATTTCGAGGAGTCCAAACCCCTTAATGCCCGGAGTGTCAATTATAAAACCTCCGCTTTTTAACGGGTGGATTTCATAAAAAGTGGTTGTGTGGCGTCCCATTTTATGATATTGCGATATTCCGGCTGTTTTTAATGAGAGAGAGGGATCAAGTGAATTTATCAGAGAAGATTTGCCAACACCGGAAACTCCCGAAAAGAGGGTGAGTCTGTTATCGCATTTCTCTCTCAGCAGGGTTATATTCTTTCCTGTAAGACCCGAGGTCAGGATTATTTCATAGCCTGCGCTGTGGGAGTATATTTCAATGAATCTCTCAAGTTCCTCATTATACTCTGCAGTATACAGGTCTGATTTATTCAGAAGAATGGTAACCGGAATCTTATAAGCCTCACATGTCACAAGGAATCTGTCAATAAATTCCGGCTTAGTCTTAGGGAAATCTAAAGTTGCAACAAGAAACACCTGATCGAGATTGGATGCAATAATATGTGCCTGTCTTGAAAGGTTTGTTGATTTACGGATAATATAATTTTTACGTTTGAGGACCTCTGTGATTACACCTGTATTGCCATCCTCAGTCTCATAAACGACATTATCTCCAACAGCAATTGGATTTGTGGTACGGGAATCTTTTAACCTTAATTTGCCTCTAAGAACACATGTCACGATGTTCCAATGGGGGAGATTACTCACAAGATATTGACTTCCTGTGTGTTTTACTACAGTCCCTTGCTCTGTTCTTCTATTTTCCACGGCCGCGAAGATACAAAATTGTAGAAATTGGATTAGCTTTGTCAAAATTAATTCTTTTAGATATGTTTACCATAAGTGAGATTGATTCTATGGTAGAGAAGGGGATATATTCCCTAGACCTTAAAGGAGAACCTGAAGAGTTGTATAGTCCTATAGAGTATCTTATAGCAATCGGAGGGAAAAGAGTCAGACCAAAGCTGGCACTGGTTGCATACAACCTGTTTTCTGACAAAATTGACTACTCTGTAATGTATCCTGCGATCGGACTTGAAATCTTCCACGGGTTTACCCTTATTCATGACGATATTATGGATAATGCAGACCTCAGAAGAAACCGTACCACTGTTCATAAAAAATGGAACACCAATATCGCCATACTTTCAGGTGACGTGATGTGTATTAAATCATATCAGTACATGTCATTTGCACCGGCAGGTGTTTTAAAGGATGTTCTTGAGATATTCAGTAGAACAGCCGCACAGGTATGCGAGGGTCAGCAGTTTGATATGAATTACGAATCTGTACCTTTTATAACAATGGAAGATTACTTAAATATGATTGGCCTTAAAACTGCAGTGTTAATTGCAGCATCGGCCAAGATTGGTGCAGTAATCGCGGGAGCTGATGGTAGAACGGCAGATTCTATTTACAATTATGGATACAATCTTGGTCTTGCATTTCAGATAAAAGATGACTATTTTGACAGTTTTGGAGATAGTAATGTATTTGGAAAGAAGATTGGCGGCGACATTTTATGCGGGAAAAAGACATGGTTGCTTGTGGAGTCATTTAAAAGAGCAGACGCATCAACAAGACAAGAGTTATATAATATTTTAAAAACACCGGCAGATCAGGCCGAAAATAAGATTAAAAAAGTTCTTGAAATATACCATAATCTTGGAATTAAATCAGCGGCAGAAGAGGCAGTTGAATCGTACTATAAGAGAGCAATGGAGTCATTGCGTGATAGCGGACTAAATACCGATCAGATAAATCAGCTCGCAGAATTTGCCAGAAACCTTACAGACAGAGAAAAATAAGATAATAACAGATTAAAAAATAAACTTATGACATTCAGCCAGGAGTGCAACATCATATTCGACAGATGTGTAACAGACTACCATAAATACGATAACGTAGATGCGCCGGAATACAACCCATATGCCAAAGGAAGTCTTCAGTGGCATCTTTATTCGAAAAACTGGATAGATGCTGTTCAATGGCATCTGGAGGATATTATAAGAGAGCCATCTATTGACCCTGTGAAAGCTTTGGAGATAAAACGAAGAATTGACTCTTCCAATCAAGCCAGGACAGATCTCGTGGAGTTAATAGACAGCTATTTTATGGAAAAATATTCCGGGGTAGAGGTTGCCGAGGATGCTGTGATCAATACAGAGACCCCTGCCTGGGCAATAGACAGACTCTCTATTCTGGCACTGAAAATTTACCATATGAGGGCAGAGGCTGAAAGAGCTGATGCATCTGAAGAACATAAAAACGGTTGTGCAAAAAAACTGGAAACACTTCTTACTCAGCGCACAGATTTATCAGCAGCAATTGATACTCTGCTTAACGATATTGAGCAAGGGAAAAAGTACATGAAGTTTTACAAACAGATGAAGATGTACAACGATCCTTCACTTAATCCGGTGCTTTATGGCGGGAAAAACTCCTGAACATATTATTGTCATAAGATTTTCAGCTTTGGGAGATGTGGCAATGGCAGCTCCGATGCTTAAAGAGTATGCCCGCACCAATCCCGATGTAAAATTTACTATGGTCTCATCTCCAATGCTTGAGCCTTTGTTTGAGGGGGAGACTAATCTATCCTATTTTGCAACTGACCTAAAGGGCAGACACAAAGGTTTCAGAGGGATGGTTAAACTATCCAGTGAACTGATGGCGCTGAAACCAACCAAAGTGGCAGATATAAATTCTGTATTAAGGACATTTATTCTCAGGGCTCTCTTCACATTAAGACTGATTCCTCTGGCATATCTGCGTAAAGGAAGAGGAGAGAAGCGAGCTTTAACGGCCAAAAGAGGAAAGGTGTTAAAGCAATTGATTCCTACAGTAAGGAGATATGAGATTGTTCTCACAAAACTTGGTTTAAGCGATCTGAAATACGGCCTTAGACCGGAAGATTCAGATCTTAAAATTCCCAAAAGAGGTTTTGGGCTTAAAAATTACATTATAGGAATTGCACCTTTTGCTACCCACAAAGGGAAAATATGGCCCATTGAGAAGATGGAAGAGCTTACCGCAAGATTGAGCAGTGATGAAAGATTCTCTATCTATCTTTTTGGAGGGGGTAAAAGAGAAATAGCCATATTAAAGGGATGGGAGCAAAAATATTCAGGAGTAAAATCGTTTGCAGGTACATGCAGCTTCAGGGAGGAGCTTGAAGCTATCGGAAAGACAGACCTTATGGTTTGTATGGACTCTGCCAATATGCATTTTGCCTCCTGTCTCAAGGTTCCCGTAATCTCAGTATGGGGTGCGACACATATGTATGCAGGCTTTTACGGAATGGGCCAAAGTGCTAAAATGGCAGTTCAGAGTGATATTGAGTGCAGACCATGCTCTGTCTTTGGTAAGAAAGAGTGCTTCAGGGGAGACTATGCATGTCTGGAAGAGATAACAATTGATATGGTAGAAGAAAAAATTCTCAACTTTTTTGAGGGACGTTTGTAGTAGTGGATGAGAAACCGGATTAATTGATGAAGATTTTACCTAAAGATATAGAGATAATGGCACCGGCAGGGAATTTTGAATCCCTGAGGGCTGCAATACAAGGGGGTGCAAACTCTGTCTATTTTGGAATAGGCAACCTTAATATGCGATCGCATTCAGCTAATAACTTTTCTGAAGATTCGCTTGAAGAGATTGTTGAAATATGCCGGGAGGCAGGAGTTAAATCATATCTTACATTAAATATTGTACTATACGACCAGGATATTGAGCCTATGAAAAGGGCCGTTGATAGGGCTGTAAAGGCAGGTGTGTCTGCAATAATAGCATCGGATATGGCTGCAATTCTCTATGCCAGGGAGGTCGGTATGGAGGTACACATATCTACACAACTCAATGTTTCTAATATAGATAGCGTTAAATACCATGCTCAGTTTGCAGATGTTATAGTTCTTGCAAGAGAGCTCTCTCTCGAGCAGGTAAAATCCATACATGGTACTATAGAAAAAGAGGGCATTAAAGGTCCTTCCGGGGAGCTGGTTAAACTGGAGCTGTTTTGTCATGGTGCGCTCTGTATGGCCGTTTCGGGAAAGTGTTATCTCAGCCTTCATGAGTATAATGCATCTGCAAACAGAGGTTCATGCTATCAGCTTTGCAGAAGAGGCTATGAAGTTACCGATCTTGAGACAGGGATGTCTCTGGAGGTAGATAATAAATATATAATGTCTCCAAAGGATCTGTCAACCATAAAATTTACAGATCTGATAATTGAAGCCGGGATCAGAGTCTTTAAAATTGAGGGAAGAGCCAGAGCACCCGAATATGTAAAAACAGTCACAGCAACATACAGAGAGGCTGCCGATGCTGTATGTAACGGACTATTCACAAAAGAGAAGGGGGAGGAGTTGGAAAAAAGATTATCCACAGTGTTCAACAGAGGATTCTGGGACGGATACTATCAGGGGGCGCGACTTGGTGAGTGGAGCGACGTTTATGGTAACAAGGCCACAAAAAAGAAAATCTATGTTGGCAAGGTTACAAATTTCTTTACAAATCTCTCTGTGGCAGAGGTACTGGTAGAGACAGGCGAAATTAATGTTGGGGATGAGTTGCTAATTATCGGCCCAACAACAGGAGTGATTGAACATAAAGTTGAGGAGATAAGGGTTGCTCTTGAGCCTGTTCTAAAAAGTGTAAAGGGTGAGTACTGCTCTCTTCCTGTTCCGGATGGAATCAGACTCAGAAGGAGTGATAAAATTTATTTGTGGAGATAGTATGACAGAGCTGATTAATAGAACCGACAGCAGAATAGCGGAGTTCATTAAAGAGCACCATTTGGCCGCTCTTGCTGTAACCGACGGAGAGGATATCTGGAGCTGGCATGCTTTCTATGTCTTTTTGGAGGATGAGATGAGCTTTGTTATCACCTCAGAAGAGAAGACCAGGCACATAGGGATATTAAAAAAAGGGAGATCAGAGATAATCTCCGGGGCAATAGGTCTCGAGACAGAACAGATAGGTCTTATAAGAGGAGTTCAGTTTAAAGCCCGTATGGAATTTTGTACAGAAGCATTTGTAAACAGATATCGCCTGAGTTATCTCAGGCGATTTCCGTATGCAATTCTTAAAGGTGGTGATCTGTGGATTCTTAGGGTTTCAGAGTTAAAATTTACCGATAACAGATTGGGTTTTGGTAAAAAACTACTCTGGAAAAGGGAGAGTTAAATATTAAAAGCCTCTTTAATCAAATCTACCGAATCCAATTTTTCCCATGAGAAAAATTGTACCATCTCTTTAGTTTTTGGTCCGTTTCCATTGTCATTGCCAAGTTCGACCTCTGCTTCAAAAGGATCTCTTCCCATATGACCATAAGCAGCCGTTACCTCATAAATGGGTTTTTTAAGTCCGAATCTGTCGATGATTTTTGCAGGTCTCAAGTCAAATATTCTGTTCACAATCTCTGCAATCTCTCCGTCGCTCATTAACTTTTCAGGGAAACTTCTGAAGGCGGTTCCGTATGTGTTAACGAAAACACTTACAGGCCTTGCTACTCCTATTGCATATGCAAGCTGAACGAGTACCTCGTCAGCAACTCCGGCAGCTACAAGGTTCTTAGCAATATGTCTTGCAGCATATGCCGCCGACCGGTCAACCTTGCTTGGGTCTTTCCCCGAAAAGGCACCACCTCCGTGAGCACCCTTTCCGCCATAGGTGTCTACAATAATCTTCCTTCCTGTAAGACCGGTATCACCGTGAGGGCCCCCAATTACGAATTTTCCGGTTGGATTTACATGTAGTATATAATCCGACTCAAACAATTTGCGGGTTTGTAAAGGCAGCCTTTCTATAATCCTGGGAATAAGTATGTTTTTAACATCACTTTTGATTCTTAACTGCATTGCATCGTCGGTGTCAAACTCATCGTGCTGAGTTGAGATTACTATAGTATGGATCTTTTCAGGACTATTCTCATCGCTGTATTGGATGGTAAACTGCGACTTTGCATCTGGCCTTAAATATGGCATCAGATTGGTCTCTTTCCTGATTTTTGCAAGTTCGATAAGCGCGATATGCGAAAGCGTCAAAGCAAGTGGCATAAATTCTTCGGTGTCTTTGCAGGCATAACCGAACATCATCCCCTGGTCTCCGGCTCCCTGCTCCTCTCTCTCTTTTGTTACAACTCCTCTGTTAATGTCGGGAGATTGCTCGTGAATCGCCGACAGTATCCCGCACGAATTACCATCAAACATATACTCTGCTTTTGTATATCCGATGCGGTTAATTACCCTTCTTGCCACGCTCTGGATATCTACATATGCTCTGGAACTGACCTCTCCGCCTATGACTGCAAGCCCTGTGCTAACAAAGGTTTCACAGGCAACTTTGGATTCGGGGTCCTGTCTTATGAATTCGTCAAGAACAGCGTCTGAAATTTGATCTGCAACTTTGTCGGGATGTCCCTCTGATACAGATTCAGATGTAAATAAATATGACATAATAGTTAGTATTAATTGAACAATAAAAACACAAACCGAACGTGAAGGTTCAGCCGGTGCAGCCAAATGCAAAAACAATGGGAAAAATATCCGTAAGATCGTTTTAGCATTTTTTAGTGTGGTTGCAAGCAGTCAAATCTCTCCACAATCGGCTGCAAAATTATTATAAAAAAACTTATTAACCAAATATTGACAATAGTTATCAGATAAAATTATAATGTACAGATAATGAGTGTTGTGAAAAAATCGAACACAATTTACGTTTTTGTTAAAAAAATGATAATAATTACGTGGAATAGAGGGGAATTTCTTATTTTTGCCTCAGAATACTTAACAAATTATTTAAATACTTATGAAACAATTAATTAAGCAGTTTGCCCTAATGGTTATAAGCTTGCTTGTAACATCAGGCCTCTTTGCTCAGGTAACAACATCATCAATGAGCGGTCGTATTACCGACTCTGATGGAACAGCCATTGCTGGTGCTACAGTGGTTGCTGTACATGCTCCATCAGGTACAAAGTATTACTCTGTTGCCGACAATGCAGGTAACTATCGCATCCAGAATATGCGTGTGGGTGGTCCATACGAGGTTGAAGTTGTTTTTCTCGGCTACGGCACAGTAAAAACAGGTGGTATTGTTCTTCGTCTGGGTGAAACCTTCGTTTACGATGCACAGCTTAAAGAGGAGGCTATGACCCTCTCTGAGGTTGTTATCTCTGCCGGTCTTGTTAATCCGATTCTTAACAGCAACAGAACAGGTGCATCAATGAACATCAGCTCAAGAGAGATGACCTCTCTTCCTTCTATCAGCCGTAGTTTGAACGATTTCACCAGAATGACTCCTCAGTCAAACGGTAGTTCTTTTGCCGGCCGTGACGGAAGGTTCAATACAGTAACTATTGACGGTGCTGCATTTAACAACAACTTTGGACTATCAAGCAGTGCAATGCCTGGTGGATCTGCTCAGCCAATATCACTCGATGCTATTGAGCAGGTGTCTGTTAACCTTGCACCATATGATGTTCGTCTTTCTCAGTTTACAGGTGCTTCTATTAATGCTGTTACCAAATCGGGTGACAACAGACTTAAAGTTACAGCCTACACATACCAGAGACCTAAATCATTTACCGGTGAGAAGGTAGGCGAGTCTATTGTATCAGGAGCAAGAAACAACTCTTCTCAGACATACGGTATTACAGTTGGTGGTCCGATTATTAAAGACAAACTCTTTATTTTCGCCAGCTACGAGTATGAAACAGAAAACTCTCCAAGCAACGCATGGGAGCCAAGTACAAACGGTGTTGCAGATCTTACAAACAGAATATCAAGGACTACAGTAGCAGATCTTGAGAGAGCAAAAAATCACCTTCTCTCTGCTTATAACTACGATCCGGGTGACTATCAGAACTTTAGTGCATTCCCTTCTGAGAACTATAAGATTCTTGCCCGTCTGGACTGGAACATTGCAAGAAACCATAAATTTGCATTAAGGTACAACAGACTAAGAAATACCAGCACCAGCCTTACCAACGCAACATCAGGCCCTCCTTCGGTTCCAAGAAGTAATTATAGCCGTGTTGGTGAGTATTCAATCTCTTTCTCGAATGCATTCTACGGAAATGAAAATGCAATTGATGCTTTTGCCGGTGAATTGAACTCAACATTCGGAACAAGATTCTCTAATAAATTCCTGGTTTCTTATACAAAAACTATGGACCCTAGAAGAACCAGTAACAGTGACATCTTCCCGTTTGTAGATATTTACAAAGATGGTGACCCTTATATGTCATTTGGTTATGAGCTTTTCACATATCGTAATCAGGTTCTTAATAACACATTCTCAGTTGTTAATAACCTCTCGATTAATCTTGACAAGCACACTCTTACTGCAGGTATAGCTTACGATAACATTTTCGTAAACAACTCATACATCCGTGAAGGTACAAGCTACTACAGATATGCTTCACTTGACGATTTTATCAATAACGCAAAACCTATCGGATTTGGTGTTACTTATGGTTATAACGGTGCTGACCCTAAGGGTGTTGAAATGAGCTTTGGTCTTGGTAGCCTTTATGTTCAGGATGAGTGGATTATGAATAAGAAATTCAAACTGACTTACGGTATTCGTGCAGAGTATCCGATGTACCATAACTCACTTATGGACAACCCTGCAATTTCTGCGCTTAAGTTCAAGGATGGTTACAAATTTGACGTAAGCACATGGCCAAACACCAAACTTCAGGTTAACCCTAGAGTAGGTTTCAACTGGGATGTTAAAGGTGACAGAAGCCTTCAGGTTCGCGGAGGTACAGGTCTCTTTACAGGAGTTCTTCCTTTCGTATGGTTTACAAACCAGCCTACCTCTTCAGGAACAATTCAAAGCCCTGAGATCGGTTTAGCCGGTGCAAATATTCCTGCAGACTTCAGATTCAATCCGGATGCCAAAGCACAGATTGCAAAATATCCTGGACTGTTCCCACAGGCTGTAAGTACAACTCTTGCTTCAGGTGCAGCCCTTGCTCAGGTTGCCAAAGACTTTAAGATGCCTAGAATCTGGAGATCTAATCTTGCTGCAGATATAGAGTTGCCTGGTAATATGATCCTGACTCTGGAAGCTCTCTTCTCAAAAGATGTTAACGCCGTAGTTCAGAAAAACATGAACCTTCCTGGTGCAAATAAGGTATTCTTTGGTCCGGATAACAGGCCATACTGGTCAGGAAACAAAGTGGTTAGTGCTGTCTCATCAGCAATGGTTCTAGCTAACTCAAGCAAAGGCTATCAGACTGTGTTAACAGCTCAGCTTACCAAAAACTTCTCTAACGGACTTTCTGGTATGTTAGCTTATACATACAACCTCTCTAAGGATGTATCTTCAAACCCTGGTTCATCTGCATACTCTGCATGGACAAGTAACCTTGATGTATACGATCTTAATAATCCTCAGCTTAGTCACTCAAACTTTGCTGTTCCTCACAGAGTTGTAGGTTCAATTTCATACAGAGTTGAGTATTTCAAACACCTTGCTACAACCTTCTCGTTGTACTACAATGGTTCAGCTATGGGTCGCTCATCATATGCTTATAATGGTGACATGACAGGAGACGGAGCAAGATCAGATCTTATCTATGTTCCAAATGATGCAAACGAACTGACATTTGTTGATGTGCCGGGTAAAATGACTGCAGCAGAGCAATCAGCGAAATTCTGGGAATATGTAGAAGGAGATAAATATCTTAGCACAAGAAAGGGTAAATATGCTGAAAGATTTGCAGGTGTTAACCCTTGGAGAAACCGTTGGGATGTTAAGATTCTTCAGGATATCTACACTAACTTCGGAAGTGATCGTAAATACACACTACAGTTCAGCCTTGATATAGTTAACGCAGGTAACCTGCTTAACAAAGATTGGGGTCACTTTACAAGAAGCGGTCTTGCTAACCAGTATGACGTAATTATGCCTCTAACTTACAAAGGTGTAAACTCGGCAGGTGTTCCAACATTCACACTGAATGCTTCTGATATTGCTAACTTTGATTCGAAGAACCAACAGATTAAATCTGTTACTACAGGTAGTACCTGGGGTATGTTGTTCGGAGTTAGATTTATCTTCTAGAATAAGAATAAATTAAAACATTAAAGCTTGTCCGGAAACGGACAAGCTTTTTTATTTTATTTTGTTAAATTTGTTTAAATATTGAGCAGATGGATAGTGAAAAAGACTCTTTTTCACGCATGAAGGGGAGGCCCCAAAGAGGGAGATTAGCAGAAGATATGGCATTGGAATTCTTAGTTAAAAGGGGGCTGACTCTTCTGGCAAGAAATTTCAGAGCCGGTCACAGGGAGATAGATTTGATAATGCAGAGCAGACCGTCTGCGGATAAAAAAGGTACAGTTCATATAATTGAGGTAAGGTCGTTGTCGGAACCACTTCTTAAGTTACCTTTTGAAACCGTTGATAAGTCTAAACAGAAAAAGGTTATCTCTGCTGCAGCAAAATATATATACAGAAATAATATACTGCTGGATGTTCAGTTTGATATTGTCTCTGTGACATTCAAAGCGGACGGGGGGGTTGATATTGAGTATTTTCCAAATGCATTTGCACCGGAGTGGTAAACATTAAAAACAAATAAAATGGCTGAAAATCATTATTGTATTATTATGGCCGGCGGTCTTGGAAGCCGCTTCTGGCCTGTGAGCAGAAATTCGAAGCCAAAACAGTTCCTGGATATACTGGGTACGGGTAAAACATTCGTAAGGCAGACCTATGAAAGGTTTGTTAACATTATGCCTAAAGAGAATATTCTGGTAGTTACTTCATCTGCCTATAAAGATATTCTTCATGAGCAGATACCGGAACTTACACCGGATCAGATACTCCTAGAACCATACAGAAGAAATACCGCACCGTGTATGGCCTATGCCACCTACAAGCTACTTTCGCGTAATCCAGATGCAACAGTGGTGGTTACTCCTGCGGACCATTTTATTCAGAACGACGATGTGTTTCTTAACACAATAAATAATGCACTTAATTATGCGCAAAATAATGATGTTCTGATTACACTCGGAGTTAAACCAAACAGGCCTGAAACCGAATATGGGTATATACAGGCCAACAAACACAATTTTTTTAATATCAACGGTAATGTTGCATACAATGTAAAAACCTTTACCGAAAAGCCTAATGCTCAGTTGGCAGAGGTATTTGTTAACAGTGGAGAATTTCTGTGGAATTCAGGTATTTTTATCTGGAACCTTAAAACAATCCTAAAAGAGATAGAGGAGCATCAACCCGAAATTGCAACGCTTTTTGGGGAGGGGAGTGATAAATACTACACAAAGCAGGAGCCGCAATTTATTAATACGGTTTACGAAGAGTGTAAAAGCATCTCTATCGATTACGGTATTATGGAGAAGACAGAAAAGGCGGTAGTCTATCCTGTCTCTTTCGGGTGGTCAGATCTGGGAACGTGGGAGTCTCTTTACTCTCAGTTCTCGGTGACAGGAAAGGAGAACATTGTTCATGCAGACCTTACACTACTCAGAGATGTGAAAAACTCTATTGTTGTATCGGAGGATGATAAAAAACTGATTGTGGCTGCAGGACTGGAAAATTTTATGATAATTAATACAAACGATGTTATTCTGATATGTCCGAGGGATGAGTCTGTTTATAAATCTATAATGACAGATCTGCCTTTGAACGAACTTAGCAAGTACCAATAATAAAAATTATATGACGGGAAAACTTCTTAATATTGAGGTAAATTCAGAGATAGGAAAGCTGGAGGCTGTAATGTTGCATACCCCTGGTGCGGAGGTTGAGAACATGACGCCACGGAATGCTCAACGCGCACTATATAGTGATATTTTAAACCTGTCCATTGCTCAAAAAGAGTATGAGCAGCTATCCGGAGTTCTGAATAAATTCACGAAAACATATCAGGTGGCAGACCTTCTCTGTGAACTTCTTGACAAACATGAAGAGAGAGAGGCTCTGATTGGAAAAATCTGTGTAAGCGAGGGGGTAACAGACTATTTCGAATATTTGATGGATATGTCCTCGAGAGCATTGGCAAAAGTTCTTATTGAGGGACTTCCGGCGAGAATCAATACACTCACCGCATACCTCAAAGATGACTATTATGCTTTGCAACCTCTGTACAACTTCTATTTTACAAGAGATGCTTCTGTATCGATAGGTAGCAAAGTTCTGGTCTGCAAGATGGCCAGTAAAGTCAGAATGAGGGAGTCTTTGATTTGTGAAGCAATCTTCAGAAATAAAAGAGTATTCAACGGAGATGTGCTGAACGCTCACGATTTTCAACCCGGCAATAATGACATTTATATGGAGGGGGGAGATATTCTTGTTGCCAGAGAAGATATTTTACTCATAGGTAATGGTGTAAGGACCAGTAGTCAGGGGATAGATATGCTTATTAACCGCCTTTGTCGTTCGGGTTGTACAGAGAAAAAACATATAATCGTACAGCAACTGCCGGAATCTCCGGAGTCGTTTATACATCTTGATATGGTCTTTACTCTGCTGGACAAGGATATGGCTATGGTTTTTGAACCTTTGATACTGGGAGAGAACCAGTTCCAGACAGTTCATATGGTTGTTGAAAACGGAAGGGTCTCAAAAATCAAATCGGTTAATAACATACCATCTGTCCTTAAAAAACTTGGAATGGAGATTGAAACTGTTATATGCGGAGGTAGTGCAGATGAGTGGAATCAGGAGAGAGAGCAGTGGCACAGTGGTGCAAATCTTTTTGCACTTGCTCCGGGAAAGGTTATGGCATATGCACGAAATGTACACACACTTAACGAACTTGATAAATACGGTTATGAAATTATTCCTGCCTGGGATGTTATCTCGGGTAAGAAGGATATTCATAAAATTAAAAAATGTGTAGTAACAATAGACGGTTCTGAACTGCCAAGAGGAGGGGGTGGTGCAAGGTGTATGACAATGCCGCTCAGAAGGTCCTCTGTTAAATGGTAGTGACTATTCAGAAAACAATTTAATCATTCAGATATGTTAAAACAGGCTCTAACTTTTTTGGCTGTGCTCCTGCTGTGTGCCGGGGCAGAAGCTCAGGGGGTCACATTTGCCTCAAAACCTGCACTGACCCCGGATGGATCCCAGATATATTTCTCCTATTCAGGAGATATTTTTAAAGTAGCCTCAAACGGAGGTCTGGCCCTAAAGGTAGTTTCAATGGGAGGGATTGAATCCAATCCCAGAGTATCTCCTGACGGGAAGTATATGGCTTTCTCTTCTAACGAACAGGGTAATAATAATGTCTATGTTGTTCCGGTTGACGGAGGAGAGATTACTCAGCTCACTTTTCACGATGCATCGGATATTCCGGTCTCTTGGGCAGCAGACTCAAAGAGTATTTTCTTTGAATCAAACAGGTATAATACAAGAACTACCTATTGCGTATCAGTTTCAGGAGGAACGCCGGTACGTCTTTTTCCAAACTATTTTAACACCGTTGTAAATCTCGTTGTGAACCCTGTTAGTGGCGAATATCTTTTTAATGAATCAACAGAAAGTTATGGATTTGCCACAAGAAAAGGATATCGAGGCGATCATAATCCAGATATTAAATTGTGGAATGAAAAGACCAAGGAGTTCAAAGTGCTTACCGATTTCAGAGGCAGGGATATCTGGCCAATGGCAGACAGCAAGGGTAGCATCTATTATGTATCTGAAGAGGGTAACGGCGAGGCAAATATTGTAAGACTGTCGGATAAAAAATATCTGACTTCATTCACTGAGTCGATACAATATCCTTCAATTAGCTACGATGGATCTAAAATAGTTTTTATTAAAGGTTACAGAATAAATGTTCTTGATATCAAAACGGGAGAGACATCTGAACCGAAAATTGAACTTGCAGACAATCGCATTCTTAATGACATCTCAGTTCCTGTGGGAAGACCACAAAGCTTTGCGATCTCTCCTGACGGGAAAAAACTGTTATTTACCTACAGAGGGTCACTTTTTGTCTCTGATGCAAAAGGTAATTTTGTAAAACAACTCAGCACTCCTTCAATTGAGAGAGCAGATGAGGCTATCTGGGCTTCTGACAGTAAAGGGATCTACTATACCCGAACCAATGGAGGGTGGACCGGACTGTACTATATGACTGCAGATCAGAAAACAGCTGAAACACCTCTCTTTGTTCCCGAAGCTTCGGTAAGGTCGCTGGTAATGTCTCCTAAAGGTGATAAAATTGTGTTTGTAAATGGGGGTAACTCTCTTATGATGTTGAATACTGCAACTAAGGTTGCAGAGGTACTGCAGAATCATGAATTCTGGGCATTTCAGAGTTATCCGCTGAGTTTTTCATTTGATGGGAAGCATCTGGCTTATACTGCTGTAAATCTTTTCGAAAGAGATGTATTTGTATATGACTTTGAGAAAAGATCAACTGTTAACATCACAAATTCGGCAAATTTCGAAAACGATCCGGTATTCTCTCCTGATGGAAAATACCTTTATATCCTTTCAAACAGAATAAGTTCTGCATTTCCACGAGGTGCCGGGACTCAGGTTTACAAAGTTGCTCTTGATAAGGTTGTTGCTCCATTTGCTGCTGATGAGTACGATAAACTCTTCTCTGCATCACGCGATAAGAGAGACTCGTCTGTCAGACTAAATCCGGCCGAAATACAAAGAAGGTACGAGAGAGTAATGAACAGAGGCGAACAACACTCATTGTTCACCGTTTCACGTGGCGAAAAGAGTTATCTGCTGTTCAATTCCAATCACGAAGGTGACTGGGGTCTGTATGTTACTGAACTTAAGGAGTGGGATCAGAAACCACCTCAAAAGGTAAAAGGCATAGGCATGGCCTCTGCCTACAGTAATGGCGGAAAGGAGTTATTTGCAGCAGACAGGGAGGCTCTTTACAAAATTGATTTAACCTCGGCAACAGCCACAAAAATTGATATCAAACATAATTTTGTTAAAAACATATCAGACGAATTCAGACAGATGTTTTATGAGGTGTGGGCTGTTCTTGAACAAAATTTTTATGATGTTAAATTTCACGGTGTTGACTGGCGTTCAAAGAGGGACTATTATGCCGGTTTTTTGAAATATGTTAAATCAAGAGATGACTTGCGTGTACTATTGAATGATATGCTTAATGAGCTTAACTCTTCTCATATGGGATTCAGTACTTTTGGTAAAGATGAAGAGTCACCGGCAAGATATTCTACAATAGCCACAGGCCTTATGTTTAATAACAAATCTCCTTACACCCTCGACAGGATAGTGCCTGGATCAAGAGCGGATTATTCCGGTAATCCTTTAATGAGCGGCGATATTCTGGTTGCAGTTAACGGAGTAAGAACAGATAATATTAAAAACCGTGAATTTTACTTTGCCACAGCAGCTGCGCCACGCGAAGTTGTACTTAAGTTTACCAGGGAGGGTAAGGAGTTTGATGTTAAAATACATACAATGTCAACACCGGAACTCAGATCCCTGTTGTATACTGAATGGGAAGATTGGAACAGATCTTATGTCGATAGCGCAGGAGGTGGTAAAATTGCATATCTGCATATGCGCGATATGTCTCCTGAATCACTGGAGAGGTTTTACATAGAGATGAATACTATTGCCGTCCATAAAGATGCACTTATTCTTGATCTCAGGTTTAATAACGGAGGTAATGTTCATAAAGAGGTTATAGATATGCTTGCTCAAAGAGAGCATTTCCGCTGGAGCCACAGAGATAATCCTCGGATATCGCATCCGAATGTAACTCCTGCAGAGAAACCAATAATCGTTCTGATTAATGAGAGAAGCCTGAGTGATGCAGAGGTGACCTCGAACGGAATTAAAACACTCTCGCTTGCTAAACTGGTAGGAACCGAAACATACCGCTGGATAATTTTCACATCTTCTGCCCGTTTAATTGACGGCTCTAGTGTTAGACTGCCTGCGTGGGGCTGCTATACGCTTGATGGTAAGGATCTTGAATTTGAAGGGGTGGCCCCGGATATTTATATAAAAAACACCTTTAAAGATCGTATTGAATCAAAAGACCCTCAACTTGAGAGAGCAATAAAAGAATTATTACCTTTGTAGCCGTTTTTATCCCTTTGTGGTGCTTAATGACTTGAAAGAACCAAAGAAATTAAAGTATTAAGATTGGGGCTTAAAAATAAAAACAGTAAGCTGTTTGTAAGCTAAGTAGGTTGTAAACAGATGGAAGAAGAAATAGAACAATGAAAGAGAAAATTGAAAAATTAATGGCCGAAATCGCTGAGCTTACCGCTCAGAAGGAGTCGGAGATAGAAGAGCTGAGAATCCGCCTGTTGGGGAAAAAGGGTAGCATAACCCAACTGTTTGACGATTTCCGGAATGTCTTGCCTGAACAAAAACGCGAACTGGGGCAGGTTCTGAACTCACTTAAGGTTGCTGCAGCTCAGAAGATAGACGAACTTCGAGAAACTTTGGAACAGAATCCGGGTGAGTCAACAAGCTCTTATGATCTAACAAAACCGGGTGATATTGTGGAGTTGGGAGGCAGACACCCTATTTCGGTTACAAGAGATGAAATTCTCTCAATTTTCAATAAGTTCGGATACGTTCTGGCAGAAGGTCCCGAGATTGAAGATGACTGGCATGTGTTCGGGGCTCTGAATTTTCCACCGGAACACCCCGCCAGAGATATGCAGGATACTTTCTTTATAACATCTGGTGACAATCCGGTACTTCTGAGAACTCATACCAGCTCTGTTCAGGTGAGGGCTATGGAAAAGATGAAACTTCCTATAAGAATTGTATGTCCTGGAAGAGTTTTCCGTAACGAGGCAATTTCGGCGAGAGCACATTGTATTTTCCATCAGGTAGAGGGGCTCTATATAGATAAAAAGGTATCATTTGCCGATCTCAAACAGGCTGTTCTTTTGTTCGCACGCGAAATGTTTGGCGAAGATACTCAGATTCGCCTGAGACCATCTTACTTTCCTTTTACCGAACCAAGTGCCGAGGTTGATGTAAGCTGCAATATATGTAAGGGTAAAGGTTGTAATATATGTAAAGGCACAGGTTGGCTCGAAATTATGGGTTGCGGGATGGTTGACCCGAATGTTTTGGAGGCTAACGGAATAGATAGTACACAGTATACGGGTTTTGCATTTGGTATGGGGATAGAAAGAATTGCAATGCTCAAGTGGCAGGTTAAAGACCTGCGTCATTATTTCGAAAATGATATAAGATTCTTAAAGGAATTTGAAACTGTGATTTAAATTTTTTGGAGCTTGCAAAAATTTTATTACTTTTGCAGTCCCAAATGCGGAAATAGCTCAGTTGGTAGAGCATAACCTTGCCAAGGTTAGGGTCGCGAGTTCGAGTCTCGTTTTCCGCTCTGCAAAACCTCTCCGCCGGCGGAGAGGTTTTTTTGAATAAATTGAAATATTGATTTTCACGATTTCCACCGGAATTTCAAATCCGTTTGAATACCGGTTGACGCGGGCTCGGGTGGTGGAATAGGTAGACACGCAGGACTTAAAATCCTGTGGGCAGAAATGCCCGTACGGGTTCGATTCCCGTCCCGAGTACCAGATAAAGGTTGGTAGTTATTTAACTCATAATTATCAACCTTTTTCTTTTTTATGAATCTTTAAATAAACTAACTTTACATACTAACTTGAATTGTAATATAGCTGTCATGATAAACATTAAAGAGATATTCAGTGCCTTTATAGTGATGTTTGCGGTTATAGACATCCTTGGTTCGGTTCCTATTATTGTGGGAATGAAGGAGAAGAAGAAAAAGTTCAGCCCTTTTAATGCGGCGTGGATCTCCTTTGCAATATTAACAGGCTTTTTGTTTGTAGGGCAGGCTATGCTTGGTTTGTTTGGCGTAGATATTTCGTCTTTTGCTGTGGCCGGTGCGCTGGTTCTTCTGGTTTTGGCTATTGAGATGATTTTTGGTATTCAGATTTTCAAGGATGACGGACCAACAGAATCGGCTACAATTGTTCCTATAGTGTTTCCATTGATTGCAGGAGCAGCTTCGTTTACAACACTTTTGTCTCTTAGAGCTGAGTACGAACTCATTAATATTATAATCTCGCTTTTTCTTAATATTCTGATTGTATATATTGTTCTTAGTAACATTGATATCATTTCCCGTAAAATTGGTAAGGGAGGTATTTATGTATTGAGAAAATTCTTTGGGATTATACTTTTGGCAATCGCCGTAAAACTTATTGTTGCGAATCTGCACTCTTTACTTAACTGAATCCAGTGAGATTTTGTGTTGATATCGTGTGAATAAGTTTGAGTTACCGTTTGGATTTATAAGATTTTATTGTATCTTTGCAGCCCGCAAATTTTATGCGGGATTATTAATTATTTAAAAAACACCAAATTAAAAACCAATGCCTGGATTAATTGGAAGGAAAGTCGGAATGACTTCTGTTTTTGGTGCCGATGGAAAAAATATTCCATGCACCGTTATTGAGGCTGGTCCGTGTGTTGTTACGCAAATTCGTACAGAAGAAAAAGATGGTTATGCCGCTGTACAGCTTGCCTATGACGAGAAAAAAGAAAAACACACCAGCGCTGGCCAACTTGGCCACTTCAAAAAGGCAAATACCACACCTAAGCGTAAACTCGTAGAGTTTGCCAATGATTTTGGCAAAGAGTTCGAGCTGGGTGATACTATCACCGTTGATGATGTCTTCGGCCACGGAGCATTAGAATGGGTAGACGTAACCGGAATTACCAAAGGTAAAGGATTCCAGGGGGTTGTGAAACGCCATGGTTTCAGTGGAGTAGGAGGACAAACTCACGGACAGCACAACAGATTACGTGCTCCCGGTTCAATGGGTGCCTCTTCTTGGCCTTCAAGAGTATTTAAGGGAAAGAGATTGGCCGGCCGTATGGGTGGCGATCAGGTAAAAATCCAGAACCTGAGAGTTCTAAAGGTTATTCCTGAGAATAATCTTCTGATAGTAAAGGGATCTGTTCCCGGTGCTAAGGGTTCATATGTAATCGTGGAGGAGTAAGCGAATATGGAATTATCAGTTTACAAAATTGACGGAACAGAGTCTGGAAAGAAGGTGACTCTGGACTCAGGTATCTTTGGAATAGAACCAAATGATCATGCCATTTACCTTGATGTAAAGCAATATCTTGCAAATCAGCGTCAGGGAACCCACAAGACAAAAGAGAAGTGGGAAGTAGCTTACAGTACCAAAAAGGTCATTCGTCAGAAAGGCTCAGGCGGTGCTCGTCACGGAAGTATCAAAGCTAACATTTACGTTGGTGGTGGAAGAGTTTTTGGTCCAAGACCAAGAGACTACAGTTTTAAGCTCAACAAAAAACTCAAACAACTTGCACGTTTCTCAGCACTTTCATACAAAGTAAAGGAACAAGCTCTTACAATTGTAGAGAACTTTAACCTCGAAACACCTAAAACCAAAGATTTTATTAAAATTATTGATGGTTTGAAGGTAAATTCAAGAAAGGTGTTATTTGTTCTTCCTGAGAATATGAATAATATTTATTTGTCTTCGCGTAATCTGGAAAACGTTAAGGTTATTACTGTTAATGAACTTAACACTTACGATGTGGTTAACGCAACATCATTAATTTTTGTTGATGGTGTTCAGGATATCCTGCAAGGACAATATGGAAATAATTAAACCGTAGAACGATGGAAATTTTAATTAAGCCTATAGTAACAGAAAAGATGACGATTCAGGGCGAAAAGTTGAATCGTTACGGTTTTATTGTAGACCGCCATGCCAATAAGATTGAGATTAAATCGGCGGTTGAGCAGATGTACGGTGTTAAGGTATTGGATGTAAATACCATTAACTACCACGGGAAACGTAAGAGCCGCTTCACTAAAGCGGGATTATTGTCAGGCCGTGCCAATCACTACAAAAAAGCGATTGTGACACTTGCCGGTGAAGATAAGATAGATTTCTATAGTAATATTTAAGTCCATGGCAATACGCAAATTCAAACCGGTTACACCCGGTACAAGACATAAGGCAATTAGCGCATTTACCGAGATTACAACCGCTACTCCTGAAAAGTCTCTTTTAGAGCCTATTCGTAAGTCAGGTGGTCGTAACGGTCAGGGTAAAATGACTATGAGATATATTGGTGGTGGTCATAAAAGGATGTACCGTGTAGTTGACTTCCTCAGAGAGAAAGACAAATACACAGCAACCGTTAAGACCATCGAATATGATCCTAACAGAAGTGCACGTATTGCTCTGGTTGTTTACGCAGACGGAGAAAAGCGCTACATTATTGCTCCTAACGGAATTAAAGTGGGTCAGGTTATAGCATCAGGCCCCGGAGTTGCCCCCGAGATAGGGAACACTCTTCCTCTGTCAGAAATTCCACTAGGTACACTAGTTCACAACATTGAGCTTCGTCCCGGTCAGGGTGCCGCAATGGCCCGCAGTGCCGGAACATACGCTCAGCTTACCGCACGTGAAGGAAATCACGCAATTCTTAAATTACCTTCGGGTGAAATAAGAATGGTGCTTATTGCCTGTCGTGCTACAGTTGGTACAGTATCTAATCCTGATCACAACCTTGAATCATCAGGTAAGGCAGGTAGAAACCGCTGGATGGGTCGCAGACCTAGAACCCGCGGTGTTGCAATGAACCCTGTTGATCACCCGATGGGTGGTGGTGAAGGTCGTGCCTCAGGAGGACACCCTCGTTCGAGAAAAGGTTTGCTTGCTAAAGGTTACAAGACACGTAACCCTAAGAAGACAACCAAGAAATTCATCATTGAAAGAAGGAAAAAATAACGGAATTAAACTGATAGAATTATGAGTCGTTCACTTAAAAAAGGACCATACATACAGGCAAGTCTCGAAAACAGAGTACTTGCCATGAATGAGACTGGCAAGAAAGAGGTCATCAAGACCTGGTCAAGAGCCAGTATGATATCACCGGACTTTGTAGGTCACACCATCGCGGTTCACAACGGGAACAAGTTTATTCCGGTATATGTAACCGAGAACATGGTAGGCCACAAGCTTGGTGAGTTTGCACCTACTCGTACCTTTAAAGGTCACTCGGGTAATCGTTAATTTATTTTAATGAGTAAAACAAATTCACAATAATGGGAGCTCGAAAAAGAGAATCAGCCGAAAGGCTAAAAGAGATAAAAAAGCAGACAGCTATAGCAAAGCTGAATGATGTTCCTACCTCTCCAAGAAAAATGAGACTGGTTGCAGATCTCGTTAGAGGGGTGGAGGTTAACCGTGCTTTGGATATTTTAAAATATACCAAAAAGGAGGCATCAATTCGTTTGGAAAAGTTGCTCCGTTCGGCAATTGCCAACTGGGAAGCTAAAAACGAAGCAGACCGCAAAGAGTTGGAGAATGGCAATATATGTGTTCAATCGATTATGGTTGGTCAGGGTCGTTCACTCAAGCGTATAAGAACAGCACCTCAGGGTCGTGCGGCAAGAATTCGCAAGCGTTCAAACCACATTACCATTGTGCTTGGCAAAAAAACTAAAACCGTAAAAGAGGAGCAATAAAATGGGACAAAAGACAAATCCTATATCAAACCGCATTGGTATTATCCGTGGCTGGGACTCTAACTGGTACGGTGGAAAAGACTATGCCGCAAAAATTCTTGAAGACTCAAAGATCCGCGAATATCTTAACGCCCGCCTTGCAAAGGCCAGCCTTTCGAAAATCGTGATTGAGAGAACGCTTAAACTGATTACAGTAACCATTCACACTGCACGTCCCGGTATCATTATCGGTAAAGGCGGACAGGAGGTAGACAAACTCAAAGAGGAATTAAAGAAAATCTCTAACAAAGAGGTTCAGATAAATATCTTTGAAGTAAAGAGACCTGAAATTGACTCAAACATCGTGGCAAATAACATCGCCCGTCAGGTTGAAGGACGTGTTTCGTACCGTCGTGCAATCAAGATGGCTATGGCATCGACCATGAGAATGGGAGCAGAAGGTATTAAAGTTCTTATCAGTGGTCGTCTTGGCGGAGCTGAGATGGCAAGAAGAGAACTTTACAAAGAGGGTCGTACTCCACTTCACACATTCCGTGCAGACATAGACTACGCACATGCAGAAGCACATACCAAAGTAGGTGTTATCGGTATAAAAGTTTGGATCTGTAACGGTGAGGTATTCGGAAAAAGAGACCTTTCACCTAACTCAGGCGTTGCAGCAGCATCTGCAGCACCACAGTCAGGCGGAAGAGGTGACAGACCACGCAGAGGAGGACGCGGAGAAGGAAGAGATAACAGAGGCGGAGATCGCAGAGGCGGTAGAGGTCGCGGAGGTAACGACAGAGGTCGTAACGCCTCCAGAGAGCAGGCAGAGTAATCTGCCCTGGTATTAAGTTAAAAGCCGACAGCTGAATCTTCAGCTGTCGGTTTTTATTTATATATGTAGTATCACCAGAGCGTTCAACAACCTCTGTCTGTTTGAAATCTCAAGTAATACTTTTCTCATCTCGCATTGCAAGTGATTAATTTGCCTTGAATTTATGAGTTATAGTATTGGTAATTAGGAATTAAAAGAATGTTGGCTGAGAATATACTCATTTCCGGAGATTAAACTCTTTTTATTACATTTGCGTAAGAAAACGACAAGGACGTTTTTTCTAACCCTTAAACTACTTTAAAAATGAAAAAGTTTATTCTTTCACTATCTGTAATCTTTACATTTACAGCTCTTTTGTCTCAACCTCTTCCACGCGTTACTGCTGATAAAGCGGGTATGGATCCTCAAAGACTTTCCAATGTTGATGCTATTATTGAAAATTCAATTAAAATTGGCGAAGTGCCGGGAGCAGTACTGGCTGTTGTAAGAGACGGGAAGATGGTTTATCTCAAAAGTTATGGCAACAAATCTGTATATCCTAAAGTAGAAAAGATGGATGTTAACACTGTATTTGACCTCGCCTCAGTTTCGAAACCACTTGGTACTGCGATTGCTTTTATGCAGTTGGTTGAGCAGGGTAAAATTCGCCTTACAGATAATGTTTCGATGTATATACCGGGCTTTAAAGGATATGAAAACCCGGAGGGTGGCAGACCAACAGATATAAGAATAGTTGATCTTTTAACCCACTCTTCAGGACTCCCTCCATATGCACCTGCTGCAGAACTGGTGGCAAAATATGGCTCCCCGTCTCCAGAAGGGCTTATAGAGTATATTGCGACGTGTAAAAGAGATTTTAAACCCGGAACAAAATTTCAGTACAGTTGCCTCAATTTTATCACTTTGCAAAATGTACTTCAGAACGTAACCGGAATGCAGTTACAGGATTATGCAAAAAAATATGTTTTTGATGAACTGGGTCTCAGGAACACAACATTCAATCCTAAGCCCGAAATGTATGCCAAAATTGCTCCAACAGAAAAGCAGGCAGATGGCACGGTTATTTTGGGTAAAGTTCACGATCCTCTTGCAAGGCTTTTAAACGGAGGTAATTCGGGTAATGCAGGATTGTTCTCCGATGCAGAAGATATGGCAATAATTGCTGCAGCACTTATGAATGGAGGTGAGTATAACGGAAAAAGAATTTTGGGAGCTCTTACTGTTGAGACAATGACCAGAGTACCAAAAGATGTAGAACAGTTAGGTAGATCTTTGGGATGGGATAATTATTCGTCTTATGCTTCAAATCAGGGAAATCTCTTTCATCCTACAAGAACATTTGGTCATACCGGGTACACCGGTACTTCAATCATAATAGATCCTGTTTCGAAAACTGCTGTAATTCTCCTGGCAAACAGAGTACACCCGGAAGATAAGGGAAGTGTTGTTAGGTTAAGAGCTCTGGTTGCAAACGCAGTTGCAGGTTCTGTTGTTAAGTAGATACTCAGGAAAAATCCGGTGAAAATTCATGAGTTAATTCATGGAATTATAATAGATGAAATCCGAATATGAAGATTGAAATAAAAGAGGTACTTTCCGCAAGGGAGTACCTCTCTTTTGTTAAGTTTGCCGAGGAACTTTACAAGGATGAACCTAACTGGGTCTGCCCTTTGAGGTTTGACGAACTTAACATTCTTAAAAAAGATAAAAATCCCTCTTATGACTATTGTGATGCACGCCTTTATCTGGCATATTTAAAAGGCAAAGTTGTTGGAAGAGTTGCTGCCATAATAAACCATAAGGCAAACCTTATCTGGAACGAAAAACGTATGAGATTTGGCTGGTTCGACTTTATTGATGATTTTTCTGTTTCAGAGGCATTAATTGCTAAGGTAGAGGAGTGGGCTGTCCGGTCAGGAATGGAAAAGGTTAGCGGGCCACAGGGATTCAATGATATGGACAAGCAGGGTTTGCTGGTTGAGGGGTTTGAAAAGAGAGCAACAGCAAATACAATCTATAATTTCCCATACTACGAAGCTCATTTGCAAAGACTGGGTTATGCCAAGGAGGTTGACTGGGTTCAAAGAGTGCTTACTGTACCTGAAACTAAACCGGAGAAAATTGCAGAATACTCTCAGATTGTTAAGAACAGATATGGACTAAGGGTTCTGGAGAGGGTAACTCGTAAAGATCTTTATAAATATGCCATGGAGTTATTTGAGACTTACAATAGGGCATTTGCATCTCTCTACTGCTTTTCTCCTTTAACACAAAAAGAGTACAAATTGATTGTAAAACAATTTATCCCGGTAATAAATCAGGATTTTGTAGTAATTCTTCTGGATAAAAAAGATCGGTTAGCTGCATTTGCCATTACAATGCCCTCTATCGCTGAGGCTCTGCAGAAAGCTAAAGGAACACTCCTCCCTTTTGGCTTTATACACCTAAAGAGAGCGTTAAGCAAATACAGTGAAATGGAGATGAATTTAATAGGAGCATTACCGGAGTATCATAATAAGGGTATAAATGCAATTATATTCCACCAGCTTAACATTCAGTACTTGAAGTATGGTGTGAAAAAACTGGTCTCTTACCCTATGCTGGAGAATAATGAATCGGTTCAGAGATTATTTGACTACTATCCCATGGCCCCATATATGAGGCGCAGATGTCTGGTAAAGAAGATCGGCAAGGGCAATTGAAACAGCAGCCTCAAGCACTACAGGAACTCTTAGTGCAAAGCAGGCATCGTGCCTGCCTGTAACCTTAAACTCTTCTGCCTTTCCTGTGCTCAGGTTTATACTTCTCTGGGCCTTTGAAATGCTGGATGTCGGTTTTACAGCTACCCGCAACACAATTTCATTACCGTTGGAGATCCCTCCGTTTACACCACCTGAACCATTTTTTGATGTTGTGCCCTCCGGCGAAACAATTGGGTCATTATGTTCTGACCCCCACATTTTTGCAGCACTGAAACCGTCTCCGAACTCAATACCCCTTATACCAGGAATCGCAAAAATAATATGTGATAGCACAGACTCAAGTGAATCAAAGAAGGGCTCTCCAAGACCCGCTTTAATACCTGATACTCTGCACTCAATAACTCCCCCCAGAGAGTCTCCCTCCAGAATTGCTGTTTCAAGTTTTTGATCCCATGGGTTTTCTCCACCAATCTCAAGAATTTTGGTTGTAATTTGAGCAGGAGCCAGTAACTTCTTTGCAATCACACCCGCAATAACAAGAGCAAGGGTGACTCTTCCGGAGTGGTGTCCGCCACCACGCGCATCTGAAAAACCTCCGAACTTTTGACGAGAGACAAAATCTGCATGCCCTGGGCGCGGAGTGTTTTTAAAAGACTCGTAATCAGAAGATATGGTATTTTTATTATTTACAATAACAGCCAACGGTGAGCCGGTGGTGATTCCTTGAACGACTCCGCTCAAAAAGATAAGGCTATCCTCCTCTACCCGGGGAGTTCCCCCCTTTTTTCCGCCGGATCTTCTTAATAAATCTTCACGAAATTCTTCGGGTGTCAAAGGTAATCCTGCCGGAATGCCATCAAGAACAACACCTATTGATGGCCCGTGGGATTCGCCAAAAAGCTGAACACGAAATAGTTTTCCAAATTCATTCATGATCTGGTTATTTAAAATTCTTAATAAAATCGGGGAATGACTTTGAGATGCAGTTAAGGTCATCTACATAAACCTTCTCTTTAATATTAAGCGCTGCTGTTATGAGCGACATTGCTATACGATGGTCTTTGTGAGATGAACAGTATCCTCCGTGAAGCTCTCCTCCCTCTACAATCATTGAGTCCCCGTCAATATCAATATTTGCCCCCAGCCTTGTAAATTCACAGAAGAGACTTTCTGCTCTGTTGCTCTCTTTATTGGAGAGTCTTCCTACGCCCTTAATCCGGCTTGTTCCTGTGCAGTTAAGGGCAAGAACCACAAGGGTAGGAAAGAGGTCCGGCGAGTTGGTAGCATCAAACTCAAAAGGCATCAGATTGCCCTTAGGTGGCAGAATCTCTATTTTTGACCCCAATATTATCTCTTTAGTGTTGTCATCTTTTAAGGCACAGGGCTCATTGCCGCACATTACCAAATATTTGGGATATTCAGTTATTTTAATATCGGCACCACAACCCCTAAGAACATCCATAATCTTCTCATCTGCCTGCTTTGAGTTTATTGGCAGGTTGGTAATGGTGATCCCGGAAGTTATAGCACCGGCCACCATAAGCATCGAAGCTCCGCTCCAGTCACCCTCTATCGGGAGAAAAGATTTTGATTTGTAACGCTGTCTGCCGGGGATTTTAAACTCCAGAGGGTCTTCGTTGGTAATAGTAACCCCAAACTCCTTTAGTGTTTTAACAGTAAGTTCGATATATGGCGTACTGGTTGGCTCCGATAGCGTGATGGTACTGCCCTTTTCGCACATCGGAAGAGCCATAAGCATACCCGACAATAGCTGGGAGCCTCCCTTGCCAGACATATTAAAGGCAGCCCCCTTAATGGAGCCGGAGACAACAGCCGGCAGCTTACCCTCTGTTGTAGTAACATTTAACCCTATATTTTTTAAAGGTTCATCTGTTGAGAAAAGTTCTCTCTTTTTAAGACTTCCCTCTCCTGTGATGGTTACATCATCGACACCCTTACTCTTCCCGGGTAGGTGGCCGGCAGTGGGTAGCATCAGACGGCATAGCAAACCCGATTCTCCAACATTAAGCTCTACCTTTTTAATATTCTTTGAGAAGATCTCCTCTTTTGCAAGCCCTTTTGAAATCTCTTCAATTCCGGGACTTGTAATCTCAAGACGGAACTTAGGAAGCTTGCATTTTTCGGATTTAACCTTAACACCCAGACTCTTCACAAGTTCTAGGGCAGCCTCAGTATCGGCGCAAGGTGTGTACGCGTACAGCGAACTCTTCCCCTTAGCCCACGCAGCAGCAAGAATAGCCCTCTGTGCATGGCTTTTGGATGCGGGAGCGGTAATCTTTTTGATTACACCTTTTCGGTTAACATTATGAGGGTAATATTTTTTTGAGATAAGTCTTTCTGCCTCGGCAACCGTAAACTGGCCGGGTGCAGTGCGACTATCTTCATCTGCAGAACAGTAGATAAAAGGAGCCCCTATGGAATGTGAAAGCAGTCTTGTGAATTTGCCCTCATCGCCTATAGAAAAGGCCACAAGAGTCTCTTTTGGATACTGTTTGTAGAGTCTTGTCAGCCTTGAACACTCCTGAATTGTTTTTGCATTTGTAACCAGCTTCACAATATCGGCCCCTCTCTCACGAGAGTTTTCGTATATCTCACAAAGCCTTTCGTAACTTTCGGTATTGTTAAAGTTGTGGTATGATAAGATTATTTTGAAGCCACCTTTTCTTGCGGCTGTAATGAGTTCGTTTCTATACTCTTCGGGAGAGTCGTAATCGAGATCGATATACCTTTTGCCCTTACTTTTTTTGGTTCTGCTTCCCAGAATAGCCCAAAGAAGCATCTTCCTGCTTTCGGCATACGAAATTTCGTAGGCTCTGCAGGTTGCAATCAGGTCTTTCTTAGATCTGAAAATTGCAGCCGTCTCCTCACGGTTCAGCTGTGCAAGATCAAGTCTGATCTCTGCAAGTTGAGCTTTGGAAAGGGCCTCGTTTACCGCAGCTGACCCTTTTGAACCAATGCTAATACAAATCATACAAATACTCCTCCAGTCTGTTTACCGGCAAAGGATATGTTACACATTTGCCAATCTTCTCAATTAATATAAAAGTTATGTTATCCCCCGATCTTTTTTTGTCACGTTTAATTGCATCTGCCAGTGTCATTGTGTTTACAGGCGATGCTGTTCTCAGGCCAAGAAGCCTGAAATCATTCTCTATCTTTTCTGCTGTAGATTTTCCTGTTAAAGATAGCTTAACAGAGAGTTTTGCTGCCAGTACAATTCCTGCGGCAACAGCTTCGCCGTGGGAAATGCCACACTCTTTTTCAATGGCATGCGCAAATGTATGCCCAAGATTTAACAGCTTGCGTTCGCCCGTTTCATAAAGATCACGTGCAGTGAGCTGTGTTTTGAACCGTGCTGCTTCTGAAATGTAAGGAGAAATCATAGACATTGTATCTGTTGCCCCCGATCTGGCCTTCATCAGTGAATTTACAAGACCTTTGTAGCTGTCACTGCTAAAAAGGATAAATGTCTTGAGAAGCTCTGAGAGCCCTTCGTTTACCTCATGCAGCGGCAAACTTTTTAGAAAAGCCGGGCAAATAACAGTAAACTCCGGTTGTCTGATAACTCCAAGAATATTCTTATACCCGTCCAGATTTACACCGTTTTTCCCTCCAAGCGAGGCATCTACCTGAGCAAGTAAAGTTGTAGGGACATAACCGCACTTTAAGCCTCTGAAGTAAGTTGATGCCACAAACCCGCCAAGATCGGTTAGAATTCCTCCTCCAACTACAAGAATGAAAGTATCTCTGTCTGCCTCAAGATCCATAAGCATAGCAGAAATCTCTCCTGCCATCTGTAAAGATTTATTTTTTTCTGAGGCTTCAACCGTAATCTGTTCAAAAGGAAAATATTTGCCGTATAAGTCCTTGACTGTTTGATCTATAATGACAACAACACGCCTCTCTGAATGTAACAGGGAGGGTATATCCTCAATAGAGGCGCACTCTATAAGTTTAGCCGGATTTAAGTTGTCCATTGGTGCAAAGTTAAAATTTAAAAGGGGATTTTTAACAATGAATAAATAAAATTCAACATCGTAAAAACCTGAACTGAACCTTTTCATTACAGATTGAAATATCATAGTTTTACAAGAAAATGTTGTGCAGAACATATTGCGGTGCTTGTCTGGGGATTGAGGCAATAACCGTTACGGTAGAGGTTGATGTTTCGCAGGGTATAAGTTTCTACCTGGTAGGACTGCCTGATAGTGCTGTAAGGGAGAGCCAGCAGCGGATTACAACAGCGCTTTTAACAATTGGTGCCAAGATGCCGGGTAAGCGGATTGTGGTCAATCTGGCACCTGCAGATCTGAAAAAAGAGGGGTCATCTTTCGATCTTGCCATTGCCGTAGGAATCCTTGCAGCTTCGGGTCAGTATGAGTTTCCCTCTTTAAGCAGTTATCTGATTATGGGGGAGCTTGCACTTGACGGAACATTAAGGCCTGTTTCGGGAGCTCTTCCTCTGGCAATTCATGCAGCAAAAGAGATGTTTAAAGGGATAATACTGCCGCTTGAATCGGCATCGGAGGCCTGCGATATTTCGGGTATAGATGTCTATGGAGTTACCAGCCTTTCGGAGGTTATCTGTGTTCTGCTTGAGGATGGGAGCCTCTCTCCGATAAAACCAGTAAAGAGTTTTGATACAAGAACCCTTGAAGAGAGAAAAATCCCTGATTTTAGCCAGATAAGAGGGCAAGAGCATGTCAAAAGAGGGTTGGAGATTGCTGCAAGCGGGTCGCATAATATTTTAATGTGCGGAGTTCCGGGTTCAGGGAAGAGTCTTATGGCAAAGGCTCTTGCGGGCATACTGCCGCCACTTGAAAGGGAGGAGTCTATTGAAACAAGTATGATTTATTCGGTGGCAGGGCGGTTTGCAAACATCGGCAAGAGTGCCGGGCTTATGCATGAAAGACCGTTCAGAGCGCCACACCATTCGACATCAATTGTAGCGGTAACGGGAGGTGGTGCAAAGGCTCTTCCTGGTGAATTGTCGCTTGCACATAACGGAGTACTCTACCTAGACGAACTACCTGAGTTTTCGAGAGAGCTGCTGGAGCTGCTCAGGCAACCGCTTGAAGATAAGATCATAAACATTTCAAGATCAAAATACAAAGTGAGCTACCCATGTAACTTTATGCTTGTTGCCTCGATGAACCCTTGCCCGTGTGGCTATTACGGACAACCGGGTGATAAATGTCAATGCATGCCATACAAGATTCAAAGGTACCGTTCAAAGATTTCGGGGCCACTACTTGACAGAATAGATATTCATCTGGATGTAAGCCCGGTTCCGGGAGATTTGCTAATGTCGGCAACATCGTCAGAGAGCTCGGCTGATATTTCAGCACGAGTACGGCGGGCCAGGGAGATACAATTCAAAAGGTTTGGCAGTTCAAAGCGAACTAATTCAACAATGACCCTGCCCGAGATAAAAGTGCACTGCCAACTCGGCTCTGCCGAAAAGAGTCTGCTTGCCACTGCAGTCAAACGACTTGACCTCTCGGCCCGCGCCTACCACCGAATTCTCAAACTCTCCCGCACCATCGCCGACCTTGATGGCAGCACAAATATATCCGTCAGCCATATTGCCGAGGCGATTCAGTACAGGGTATTATAAATGTTTCAGACTTTTAAATTAAAGCGAGATAATACTTTTTACAAAAAAATAAGTTATTACCAAGAAGATACCAGTAATTAATGCAACTAACGAATAAGATTTATTAACTTTTATATCCTTTTGACGGAGTTCATTTATAATCTTATTAATAAATTGTCTTGTGTTTTTTCCTTTGAACATTAGGCGTGCAAAAGCATATCTATCATTATGAAAATACAATATTATAATATTATGGGGTTTAATGATGATAGTTGATTGTGTTTGCTCAAATTCTATCTTATTGATGGTTAAATAATCAATAATTTTGTCAGTCAGTTCAGCATATGTAACTCCATATACAATGATACCCTTCCTCGCAAATCCAGAGTATATTAGTGCAGCAATTAAGAACAAAAAAATTGGAAAATAATTCAATAAGGCAGGTGTTTTTATTATGCTAAATGAATATGAGAAAACTAAACCGATACTAAATATTAATGGAACACAGATGGAATTAATTACCAGAGGTTTTTTGAGTATGAATATCAAAAAAGACAAAACAAAAAATGATATTGCTGTAAGCAAACATAGATAAATTATAGGGTAAATGTAAATCATAGAAATGTTATTTTGTAAGTTTTACGAAGGGAGATTGTATGGTTAGTATATTATCTGACTGAATGTAGCGCCGGGATTTACATAACCAAATTAACCTTTATTAAAATGCATATGATATTTTAAAGTATAAATTGCGACCCAAAACAGACATTCGTTGTGTCTGAATATAGTCGTTTTTCAATAGAACATTAAAAGATTTGTACTGGTCGAAAATATCATTAAAATTCAAGCTTATATTCCCATTATAGTCTTTACCAAATCTGTAAAGTAACTCTGTGTTCACTATGATCTCGTTCAATGATGTTCCCGGTACATTTGTATTTCTAGTTCTAAACATTCCGTTTGCATTAAACCAAAATCGCTTACACAAATTCCATCTTATGTTGCTGCTTATTGACCCTCTTACCTCTTTCAAAACAGTATTTTCATCTCTTTCGTAATAACCTATTGAAGTCTCTGAAGACAACATTAATTCTAATTTTTCAGAGAAATCAGATATAATTCCGATATTCAGACCGGCTACTTGCATATTATTGTTAAGTAATGTCTCTTTTAAATAATAAGGAATCTTATCATACGAATAGTCTAGTCCTATCGTGACCCGAGAGTTGAGTAATTTTGATCTTGAAGAATACTTTATATCAGAATTAAATGAGAATCTACCCATAGCGTTTTCAGTTGTTTGAAGAGTTGAACCGGCTGGAAATTCGAAATCTCTGTATTTTTGTATTATGGTACTCCTATTAAAAAACTCTTCTTTTAAAACAATTGCATTCTGAAAAAAATCTGTTTTAACATTAAATATCCATGAGCTAAAAGTTTTGAAGTCTGTAATTGAGTATTTAAGATTTAATGAGCGTTGGGTTGTCTCCTTGAGTGATGGATTGCCAGTAATATATATGGGTGAGTTATAGGTGTATAATACATCTCGTAATTGCTCAACAAAAGGAAGTGAAACTGTTTCTGAGTAATCTAATTCAAATAGATGAGGCAATTTGGTATATTTTAACAGCAAATTGGGTGTCAAATTTGTATAACTCCTTGATTTATCAAGAAAATTTGGGAGTCTGTCATTAATATCTTGCTGTATTAATTGAACTCCAATACCAATATTTAAATTGATCTCATTACTGTTGTATAAGAAACGTGTTGATGTTTTATGCGATAAATAGTTTTGGGTGTAATCAAAGGTATTATTTTGATCGCTAAGTCCTGTTATCCGATCAATACTTATCATTTCTGATTTGTTATTTATTTTCTCAGCTACATATTGAATAAATAAGTAAGATCTCTTTGTCAAAGGTTCGGTATAGGATATTCCACCGTTAAAATTGTAGTTATGGTTATCTTTTTTGTTGGATAGAAAAATTTTTTGTGTTCCTGACGCCAAGGTATCAATATTCCATCCGTTGCCAAAGCCGGTTCCGACCGAATATGAGATTTGTGTCGTAAGATCTCTTCTTGATTTGCCTAAGTTATAGTTATGTTTAATAGATGAGTTTAAAGAGATATTGTCCATATTATCATGCCTTTTCATATTAGATAAGTATGCAGTGACACCATTCAACAATATATTATTATAAATACTATTATTAAATTCTTTACGAGCACCTGTTAATCCCATGCTAATAGAAAGCCTGTGCCTTTTGTGAAATCTTATAGTTAAGCCGTTAGCACTTGTGAAATTTGATAACAAATTATTGGAGGTCATATCAAGAAATTCCTGACGGGAAGAGAGTAATGTATTAGGAGAGAAAACTTTTTCTGAACTTGAAAATTCAGTTTTTTTATTACTTATCAGTTTGGTAGCAGATTGTATGTTATATTTATAATCTTTTGAGCTTTTATCCCATTTCAGTAATCCGGAAATATCGTTGCCAAATGCTCCGGTAGGGCTTCCAGAAAAAGTTGATTTCTCCCCATATCCAAACATAACAATAAGGTTGTTTCCAACCTGATGGCGGTCGTATTGCCCTTGTAAGCTATAAAGGCTTTCAGGGTTTTTGGAATCATTTTCTTCAAGATAAACTCCATATGAAGCTTGTAGGTATATTTGTTTAACACTACTCACTTTTTTCTTAGTGGTTACATCAAGAACGCGATCCTTTGTTTTAACGGTATCTCCCAATGCTTTGTCTTTGGCAGAATACTCTTCATATACTTTTACTTTTTCAATGTTATCTGCTCTGATCAATTCAATTGCACTTTTTGTGTTGTTTGCAAAGATTGGTGACCCATTTACAAGTATGCGTTTAATAATCTGACCATTAACAAAAACATTGCTGTTTTGAATTTCCACACCCGGAAGTTTTTTAAGCAGTTCATACATAGGATCTCCATCCATTGTCTTAAATGCTCCGGCATTATAAATTGTTGTATCTCCTCGTATCACCATTGCAATTTTTTCTCCTTGAATAATGATTGAGTTCATGTTTATCGGGTCAATCTTAAGCTTTGCAATAAGATATATTTGAGGTTGGTTAATCATTTGAGTATGCCGAATTTCTTCATATCCCAAATAATTGATAATAATTTTTACTGAGTCTTTTGGCGTTTTTTTTAAGTAATTTACCGAACCGAATCTATTGCTTATTAAACTAACAGTATCTCCAGATGCAAAGACTAGTCTTACTACTGCTCCCTCCAAAGGAAGGTCGGTTTCTGCATCATTTATTTCAATATTTATACAAGGAAGACTCTCAGGAGAAATCAAAACTTTTTTGTTTGTTATTACCTGTCCATAAGATACAGATAAAACAGTTAGCAGAAATATTGTAAGTAATGATTTATTCATTTACTTGCAGTTATAATCAATTTAAGGTTTATAGGTTTTTTTCTTTTTTGTCAAAAAAACATCAAATGTTAACCAGGGTGACTCTATTTTCCTTTTCGTTTTTAAGGTGTCATAACCATTACTAGTAAAAATAAATTCTGTATTCTTGTTATATAGATTTTCCATTAAATATAAATTCGCTGATCTTTCTGATATTTTAAACCGGAGGCTATCTCTATTATAAATTAGGATAGTTTCTACATTATATACTAGTTTTTTCTTTACTAGTTCTCCTTTTTGGAATATGGCTTCGTAGAATACAAAACTATATGTGCACTGTCCCGGATTTCGTTCCATATAAGAATTGTTTTCTACCATTTGAGCGTTCATTGACAAAGAAAACAGAGAAAGAATAACTATTATTAGAGATATTTTCATAATGAGTTGGGATTTAATTACAAGAGCCTCCGAATGTAATTATAGAATTTTTAACTTGCAAATATAAAATGCAGATTTATATATTTGTTATTGAGTAAATTGCCAGAATTCTTTAAAATAATAATTACACTCGTTTCTTAAAGTTATTAATTGTAGTAGTCAATAGTGCATTTTATTTTACACTTTTTATTTTTTAGACCAAACCGCTTATAATTAAATGTTTTGAAGAAATTATTCCCTTATGAGCAATGTGTGAGTGATTGGTCTGGCGATTTTTGTAAATTTGCGGAGTCTTATAATGGAAGGAGATGGTTAACAAGATTATTATTAGGGGGTTGTCGGATATAGAGAGTGCAGCTGTAAAGTTTCTGGAGCTGAAGGGCAGGAGCACTGTTATTGCATTGAATGGAGGGATGGGTGCCGGAAAGACCACTTTTACAAAGGCATTGTGCAGTGTGCTGGGAGTTGTGGATGGAGTTAACAGCCCTACATTTAATATAGTAAATGAGTACCGCACTGCTTCGGGAGAGACGGTTTACCATTTTGATTTTTACAGAATTGAGAGTATTGCAGAGGCCCTTGATATCGGATTTGAAGAGTACCTGTACAGCGGTGATTTGTGTATTATTGAATGGCCGGAAAAAGTAGAACAGATATTGCCCGATGATACTCTCAAAGTGCAGATATCTGTTCTTAATAACCATTACAGGGAGCTCACATTCGGCTCTGCTGAAGATTAGTTCTCAGGGTAAAGAAGATAAGGTTTACGTTGTTTCTTAAACTTCTCTACATCGTCTGCCCACATTGCCTTAATCTCGGCGGCAGATTTCCCATCTTTTATCATTTTGCGAACATAGTCACGACCGATCAGCCTTTCGAAAAACGAACGGAAGAAGTGGTCGTCCAGGTTAAGATTGTTGTATGCATCAATTACATATTCGAGGTTGATGCCGGCTTTGTTTATCTCTTCTATTGAAGGCTCTTTGCTAAGATCAACACCATAACATTCGTTATTTAGCTGAGGAGGAAATTTAGCACCCGGTACACTTCTCGGGGTAAATTTAAAGTCGTAACCCTTCATATTCGGGTGTCCGTAAACCTGAAACGGATAATCGGTTCCTCTGCCGAGGCTCACAGGTGTTGCCTCAAAGTAGCATGTAGATGGATAGAGGTAGATAGAGCGCATATTTGGAAGGTTTGGCGAGGGCTTAACAGGAAGTTCATACAAGGTTGCATGAGTATAGTTTTTGCATTTAATAACTGTTACATCGCACTGAATTCCGTTTGGAAGCCACTTTTCTCCGTTAATCATTCCTGCAAGTTCGCCCAAAGTCATTCCGTGAACAGTTGGAATAGGAAGCCAGCCAACGCCTGATTTGAAGTTCATATCGAGGATTGGACCATCTACATAAAAACCTATAGGATTAGGTCTGTCAAGAACAATCATTTTAACGTTATTCTCTGCACATGCCTCCATCATTCTGGCCATTGTTGTGAGATATGTATAAAACCTTACGCCTACATCCTGAAGATCATAGACTAAGACATCAATCTGTTTCATGAGGTCGGCAGATGGTTTGCCTGTATTACCGTCGTATAATGATTTAATTGGAATACCTGTCTTTTGGTCAACCGAACTTGCCACGTGTTCTCCGGCATCGGCATCTCCACGGAATCCGTGTTCCGGTGACAGGATTGCCACGATATTTACCTTAAGGCTTACAAGCGAGTCAACAAGGTGGGTCTTTCCGATTATGCCTGTCTGGTTAGTTAGTACTGCAACCTTCTTGCCTTTTAGCAGAGGGAGGTATTCGTTAACAGACTCGGCTCCGGTTTTAACACCATGTGCATAAATCGATAAGCCAAGAAAAACCATCAGGGCAAGCATTAAAAATTTCTTCATAATTGTAAAAAGGGTTAGTTAAAAATTAAATTTAGCCGGGGATAAAGATAACAAATCGGCCAAACATCAAACTACCTCAATCTGGAATTGACCCTCTTTTTTTGCAAAATAACCGATCTCTGTAAGTGTAACTCCCTCCGATGCAGCGTATCTCTCAAACTCTTTTGCCATATCTTTTTCCACTGCTAGGAGCAAGCCTCCGCTTGTCTGAGGGTCGCATAACAGAGCCCTCCTGTCGGCAGGCATCTCCGAGACTTTATGCCCGTAACTGCTGAAGTTTCGGTTTGTGCCGCCGGGGATGCACTCCTGTTTAATGTAGTAGTCAACACCTGAAATTCTTGGAACCTTTTCAAACTCAATTACAGCCTTCAGTCCGCTCCCCTCTGCCATCTCAAGAGCATGGCCAAGAAGACCGAATCCTGTAACATCTGTCATGGATTTAACCTCAGGCCTCTCAGCAAACTTAATTCCCGGAGTATTGAGAGTAGTCATTAGTCTTAATGCTTCTGCGCGATCTTCGTCTCTTGCAACTCCAAATTTCTCGGCAGTCGAGACCAGACCTATTCCCAATGGCTTGGTAAGGTATAGGATGCAGTTCTCTGTTGCACTGTTGTTCTGTTTTACCTTTGAACTGCTTACGATTCCTGTTACGGCGAGGCCAAAGATAGGGTCGGAGCTGTTTATGCTGTGTCCGCCTGCAAGTGGAATTCCCGCTTTATCGCACACGGCCCTTGCTCCTGAAATTACCTCTGAGGCAATCTCTGCGGGGAGTTTGTCCAGGGGCCAGCCAAGAATGGCGAGTGCCATAAGGGGTCTGCCACCCATTGCGTAAATGTCTGAAATTGCGTTGGTGGCTGAAATTCTTCCAAAATCAAAGGGATCATCAACTATTGGTGTGAAAAAGTCAGTTGTGCTTACTATCGCTTTACCGTCTCCTATGTCATATACTGCAGCGTCGTCTTTGCTGTCATTGCCAACAAGCAGATTTTCGAATACCAGTCCGGAGCGGCTGTTTTTAAGTATCTCCTCAAGATCTTTGGGTGCTATTTTGCATCCGCATCCTGCACCGGGGCTGAATTGAGTGAGTCTTATCGTTTCCATTATATTTTGTTTACAGATTTATAATTTTTGTGCAATTATGCTGAATATCAATAATGTCGGCCATTGTTCCTATTGTGCCTGCCTCTGTCTTGTCAAGCAAATCGTTAAAGATTAGGCATGTTTTGCAAATCACAATTTTGCTGCCATCATTTTCGAGTTGTTTAAATTGGTCAATCACAGGTGACCCTTTGCAAATGAGTTTAACTCCGTTTCCGTAAAGGCAGATATATGCAGGAATTTTTCTCTCCTCCGCAAGCAATTCAAGATAGGTTTTTACAAGTTTCAGGGATAGTTCCGCAGGAGCCTCTCCCATACCTTCACGGCTTATTACAACAGCAATTTTTGAATTAATTTCATTTCTCATATTCTGCTCCTTTTTAATATTCATTGATGGGCATACTTTCTGCCAAAATTCTTAGGTCATTTGCCACTTGTGCCTTTTTATCTGAGTTGTATTTATAAAAAGGCAACTTTTCCCACTCTTCTCCAAACCTATTGTTTAGTTGACTTGCATAGGCTTTATCATAATAGATAAGGCAGATCTCGGCTGCTCTTTTGAGGTTTCCTTCCCGGCAAGCTTCAAGTGCAAATTTACAATTATCATATCCCAGACGCTTCTCAATTTTTGCAATTGACTCCTCGAGTCTTTTAGAATCTTCGGTTGCATAGTCTCTGACAAGCCTTTCGAGTCGCTCCTCAAATGATGATTCGATTCTTATAAGTGGAGCTTTTCGCATTTGCAGCCATAGTTTCTCAGGAATAAAAACCTTGCCTACGTTTCGGCTCTCATCTTCAATCCAGACAAATCTTTCAGAGTCGGTTGCAATTATGACTTGTGATAACAGGTTTTCGAACATTTCGTTTGAAGGTTGAGGGGGAAGTCCTATGGAGCCAAATGCAGAACCTTTATGATTTGCCAGACCTTCGAGGTCTATAACCTGTTCTACCGAATCTTTGAGTATTGTGAGGAGGTCTGTTTTGCCCGATCCTGTGAATCCTCCAAGTAGTACTATTTTAAGCCCCTTTTCGAAGCTGTTCAAAACATAGTTGCGGTAACTTTTGTATCCACCCTCAAGCAGATAGCACTCAATCCCTAAAGTTTCGAGGAGCCAGGCCATTGACGAGCTTCTCATTCCTCCTCTCCAGCAATGGATAAGTACCTTTTGACTATCGAGCGCGAGAGCAAATTTCGAAAATTGCGACATTTTGGGGCCAACAATTTCCAAACCTCTTTGGACAGCCTTAACACGACCTCTCTGTTTGTATATTGTGCCCACTTCTGCCCTCTCTTCATTGGAGAAGAGGGGTAAATTAAGAGCCCCGGGAATATGAGCGTGGTCATACTCTCCCGGGGATCTCACATCTATTGTTGGAATCGTTTTTGAAAGGTTCAAAAACTCTTCTGTACTTATAACTTTTGGCATAGACTTAATTCCCTGCACAAAAGTAGTGAATTTTTAGAAATTGATCTTTAGACCGAGTGATGGAATAAGTGCTGTTGATTTGTACTCTCCAAAGAAGTTTACGTTTGGATTCCAGGTTTCGGGAACATATCCTTTAGTCTTTTGTCCGCACAGACCTTGCAGAGCAGTATCGATTTCAATAGCATCGCTTACTTTGTAAGTCATACCTGTTGTTAAGCTGAACTTATTTGCTCCTGGAGTTTCCGGTGAGTAGAGAGTTTTGTCTAAAGGTGTGGTATCGTAAATTGCTCCAAATCGCCATGTGAATTTCTCACTTGCATATAATTCACCTCCAAAACGATAAATGGCAGCGTTTTTAAAGTTTTTGTCAGAAACAAGTTTAAGATTTCCGACATCTGAACCAAACTGGATAGTCAGGTTCTCATAAGCACTCCAGCCGACATACTGAACCTCTGCCGAAAGAAGAAGTTTTTCGCTTGTTTTGTATGCAATAGCTACATTCAGGTTTGAAGGGATTGGAAGTGCTGCTGAGAAGTTTTTACCATCGATAGGAGGGATTGGAACTGTTCCGGGCATCATTGTGTTGATTCCTGTTATAAGAGCCTGCATTTCGGGCCCTGCATAGGCTACGCTTGCTGTTCCGGCACCTACCTCCATCATTACTTTTGAGCGGTAAGAGATACCTATACTCAACCTGTCGTTAGGTGTGTAAAGGATACCTGCGTTAAATCCGATTCCGATTTCGGAATCACCTTCAAGCTTGGCAGTAACTGAAGGCACATTTGCATACATATCAAGTATTGGTTTGTATGTTGGAACCAAGAGACCTATAGGTGCCAGTGCCCCCATTCTGGTAAGAGCTTTTTCAAGAGCAAAATTGCCGAAGTCAACCATAAGACCAGCTCCTATGCTCAGTTGATCGCTTATTTTATATGAGATGGTAGGCTGAACCGAGAATGCTTTAAGGGAGATGTTCTGAACATGGTGAGCACCTGCCCAGTTATCCGGCCATACCAGTGAGTTCCCTGCAGGGTTTGTAATGCTTATACCGGCGAAAAACTTATCGCTTAGTTTGAAGCCTGCATATCCGAATATTGGTGTTCCTATCGGGTTGTCTGACTCTGTTGAGAAGGCACCGTTTGTAAATTTAACCTTTGAAAAGATTGTATTTGCACCGAATGAGAGTTCGATTTTATCCTGCATAAACGAAAGTCCGGCAGGGTTGAACAGCATGCTTTCTGACCCCAGCCTGAGTGCAGTTCCAAGGTGTCCCATACCAACCTGACGGGAACTTTGTGAGTTTATCTGATACCCCTCTGCCATTAGATTCAGGCTGACTAAACCAGCCAACATTAATAGTGATAGTTTTCTTAGTTTCATAATTAGAATTTTTAAAACGCAACAAATCTAATATTTATATGAATACATTATACTCCAAATTGGAAAAATATGCAAATGGCAATTAATCAAATTTTTAAAATTATACTCTACAATTTTAAAAGTGAAAATAAAAAACCCGGAGAGAGGCGTGTTGCTCATTCTCCGGGATATCTTTACGACTGTTATTTATTCAAAATCAGTTGTTATTCATCTGTGGAATTTCTCTCTCTTCGCGCGAATCTCCAATAAGGTGCTTGCTAAAGTAGTCGCCCATTCTCCAGAAGAAATATTCGGTCATATCACCAAATGAGTGTCTCTGGCCGGGCAGCATAAGCATGTCGAATCTCTTATTTGCCTTTATAAGTGCATTTACCATTCTTATTGTGTTTCCGGGGTGAACATTATTGTCAATATCACCGTGAACCAGCATAAGATGTCCTTTAAGATTTTTGGCAATCTGTGAATTTTTGTCAATGCTGTATTTGAACGTGGTATCACCCTTTTCTGTTATCTGCTCAAGAACTCCGTGATGTTGTTCGCTCCACCAGCGATTGTAAATGTTGTTTTCGTGATTTCCTGCACTTGATACAGCAACCTTGAAGAAATCCGGGTAAACAAGCATAGCGGCTGTTGACATAAAACCTCCGCCGGAGTGACCGTGAATACCAACTTTGTTGATGTTAATGAATTTATGTTTCGCAGCAAGTTTCTCTGCAACCACCTTTTTGTCTTCCAGCCCGTAATCTCTCAGGTTTCCGTAGCCATAGTTGTGGTACCACTTAGATCTTGCGGGGTGTCCTCCGCGATTACCCACTGTAATTACAATAAATCCAAACTGAGCAAGACGGTCAACCCTGTCCATACTCTTTGTCCAGGATGCATTTACAGCCTCTGTCTGGGGACCCGGATATACATATTCGATTATCGGATAGAGTTTTGTTGAGTCAAAATCAAATGGTTTGTACATCACTCCATAAAGATCTGTCTTACCGTCGCCGGCTTTAACTGTGAATCTTTCAGGGAATTTGTAACCTATTGCAAAGAGTTGTGAAAGGTCTGTCTCTTCGAGTTCGGCAATCTTTTTGCCGTTATTGTCGTACAGTGCTGATTTTGGAGCCGTATCTACTCTTGAGTAGTTGTTAACAAAGTATTTGCCGTTGTCAGAGACATTCGCCTCGTGGTTAAAGTCTCCCGGATTGAGAAGTCTCAGATTACTGCCGTCAAAGTTAACTCTGTACTGATGAGTGTAGTATGGGTTTTCTCCCTTCTCCTTTGCATTTGCGGTAAAGTAGATTACCCTCTGAACAGGGTCAACAGCAACAACATCCTCAACATGGTACTCTCCCGAGGTGATTGCATTTTTTAGCTTACCATCACCGTCATAAAGGTACAGGTGTGCCCATCCTGTTCTCTCAGACCACCAGATAAACTCCTTCCCGTTATTGACAGTTCTTACAGGACGTGTCTCAACGTAGGTATTGAGTCTCTCCTCTACAAGTGTTTTAACTGTATCGGCATTTATATTTGCAAGACATAAGTCAGTTCTTTTGAGATCACGGCTTACCCTTGAAACATAAAAGTTTTGGTTATCTCCAAGCCATACATTATGTCTGATTTCATCAAACATATTCTTCTTTAGCTGAGGTGTGGTGCTGATTCTTATCTCCTGATCCTTAAAGGCGGACATCTTTATCTCTTTAGCAATCTTGGACTCCATGTCGTAAACATACAGATGTCTTGATGGTGCTCCTGATTCGCCGGGCATTTGGTATTTATACCTTTCCAGCTTAGGCCTTGGCTCTGCAAGTACATCAATTACCCAAAGGTCCTTAACCTTTGAAGTGTTACTGCGGATCATCGCGAATCTCTTAGAATCGGGAGACCACACAATAAATGCACCTGTTCTCTTTTTCTTATCCTTTTCGGTAACGTAAAAGTCATTGTCACCAGAACCAAATCCAAAATCGGATGTGCCTTCGGTAGTAAGCTGATATTCAACAATGGTGGTGTCCTCATCGTTTATTCGTGCCTTCTCGAAGTTCTCCATATCCATATAGTAGAGATTAAAATCTCTTGAGAATACTACATATTTTTTGTCAGGAGAAACGCTGCCCCACCTTGGGTATGGCTTAGGTGATTTGTAATCTTTGATTTCTGTAAGGGTGCCTGTAGCAATGTCTATCTCAAAGCCATGTGCCTTCTTCTCTTTTTTAGGTTTCCCTGTCTTCTCGTCCTTTACCTCTATGTCAACCGTGCTCCTGATCTCAAATGTAAATTTGATATCATCGACAAGTTTAAAGGATTGAATTGGAATATTTTGAGCATCAAACGGGTCTTTTACGATTTCTGTTAGCTGAGCAGCAAGTTTTGCGTTGTCAAAGATTGGTTTTTTAATACCTGTTGCAGGATCAACAATGTAGTAAAAGGTTCCCTCGGGTGTTTGGTAGGTGTACCAGAATTTGTCTGAGTTTTTAAACCAGTTAGGATTAACTGCTGTAGTGAAGACCAGCTTGTTAACCCTTTTTGGTGAAAAGCGGGCAGCTAGTTCGTAGTTTGCTGTAGTTACCGGAGTCTGCTGTGCACTGCAGAGCAACCCTGTAAATAACAGCACAAGAATAAACAGTGATTTTTTTGTCATAATTTGTATAATTTGGTAGTTATTATCAATCTGTAAAGATTAGTATTTCCACTCCCCAACCTCCATATCATGAAGTGCTCCGTTTTCTACACGAAACCTGATAGCGGTTCTGACCTTATGAAACCCCTGAATACCTGCTGCTCCGGGGTTTATGCAGATAAGGTTGTTGGTTTTGTCATTGATAACCTTTAGAATATGTGAGTGGCCGCAAATAAAGACATTGGGCCTATGGGCGTGAATCAGTTGCAGAGCTCTGTAATCGTATCTCCCGGGGTATCCTCCAATGTGCGTCATCAGAAATTTCATACCCTCCATCTCAAATAGCTGAATGTATGGATGAACAAGTCTTACATCGTGCCCGTCACAATTGCCGTAAACTCCTTTTAATGGTTTTATTGCAGATATTGCATCCGATACGGCAATATTGCCGAAGTCTCCGGCATGCCACACTTCGTCTGTCTCTGCAAAAAAATCACGAAGCTTGTCGTCAAAGTAGCAGTGTGTGTCAGATAGCAGTCCTATTAAGGGCATTCCTATTGTCAGAGTTTAATTACGATTTTCTTTTTGTAGAGGACTATCGCCATAGTAGTGAAAATTGCAACATATCCCAGAGCGTATAATAGTGACCCCCATTCGTTGTTGCCAAGCAGTGGAACACAGCAATTGTTGTATATCCATGACGATGCATTTGTTGTTACCTCTCTGAATGTTCCGTCATCCTGCAATACAGTTGTCTGCCATTTAATTATTCTTCCCAGAGTTTTGGCAAATACCCCGGCCATTACGAACGCGAACAGAGGATTTAACCCTAATGCCTTAAACGGGTAGAATATTTTTTCTTTACCTTTTATATCAATGAAGTAGATGAAAAATGCCAGCATCAGTACCGACCATCCGCCTGCATAAAAGACATAAGATGGGGTCCACAAGGGTTTGTTGATTGGGATAACTGTACTAAGAATAATTCCTACCCCAAGTGCGATAAGCCCTATTGTGTATAGATCTCCGACGGCCTCTTTTTTATTGCTGCTTTTACGGATTAGCCCGCCAATAAGATATCCGAACAGTACAGTGGCAGAACCGGAGAGTACTCCAAGCAGTCCTTCGGGGTCAAACGGCATTCCGAACCCTTTGTAAACGTGGGTTATCCCCACAAGCGCAACATCTATACTGCCTGCAACAGTACCCTCTTTTGAAAAAGGATCTCCTGTTCCGAAGATTACAAGTATCAGCAAGTGAAGTAACATTAGTACTGACCCTGCAACGATTATCTTTTTGGGTTTATGTAGCCATAATGCAACCAGAGCACCAACAAGGTAACAAAGTGCAATTCTTTGAAGAACGCCAAATATTCTGAGGTTTTGAATATAAACCAGCCAGTTTTCTCCAAAGGTCAGTTCCGGAGAGGGGCTTGTATTATAAAATGGAAAAGCGTTAAGAAGCAGACCTGTAAGAAAAATCAGAAATGACCTCTTTATGACCTTTTTAACAGATTCTTTGTTTAAAGTGTCGTTGTACTTTGCAAAGGCAAAAGATAGTGCTGCGCCTACTATAAAGAGGAAAAACGGGAATACAAGGTCTGTGGGGGTGCATCCGTGCCAGGCAGCGTGTTTAAGCGGAGGAAATATTTTACCCCATGTTCCGGGGTTATTCACGAGTATCATTCCGGCTATTGTCATGCCTCTTAGTACGTCAAGAGCCGTGTATCTGTTAGTAACAACTTTCTCCATTTTTTAAATCATTTATAGACAAAAATAACCTTTTTAAATATATTTGTCTTTAATATGGAACTCTTTTTTGCAAATATCATAAACGGGCAAACAGCATCTCTTGGACCTGAGGAGACAACTCACTGTATTAAGGTTCTCAGAAACAAGCCCGGTGACGTAATAACAATTACCGATGGAAAGGGCTCTCTTTACAGTGCCCAAATTACATCTGCAGGTAAGGAGGCACTTCTTAAAATAATTGAGGTGCTGGGAGATCCTGCCCCAAGGCTGTATTATTTGCATATGGCAGTTTCGTTGGTTAAGAACCCGGACAGATATGAGTGGTTTATAGAAAAAGCTGTTGAAATTGGAGTAGATGAAATAACCCCCATTTACGGAGATCTCTCCCAAAAGCGTAATTTTAAACAAGAGAGGGGAGAGCGGATTATAATGTCTGCCGTTAAACAATCTTTGAAACCTCTGCTGCCAGTTCTTAATCCCTTAGTCTCTGCAAAAGAGTTGATTAAGCAGTTTTCTTCTGAAGGTGAATACCTGAAAATTATAGGCCATTGCCGTGAAGGCAGTAAAGAGGCTCTCCCCTTAGTTCTTAAAAACCGGGCGGCTAAAAACGCAAAAATTCTTATAATGATTGGTCCCGAAGGTGATTTCTCGCCCGAAGAGATTCAAAGTGCAATTGACAGCGGTTTTATTACAATTCATATGGGCAGCTCCCGCCTGCGTACCGAAACCGCCGCCCTCACCGCCACTACTGCGGTTTACCTGAACTCTTTGTAATTATTTTTTATTAATCAAATCAGACTCTGTGATTATAATAATCACAGATTGATATTACATGTGCTGATTGATTATTGATCGCTTAGATCAGACGAGCAGGTAAGTGATGTAGGCGGCGTACATGACTACCAGAATGATGCCCTCTTTGCGGTCAATTTTGAGACCTTTGCCACGGTAGCCGAAAAAGAGCACAACGCCGGTGGCTGCTGCGGCTACGAGTGCGTCAATTGAGCTGCTCGCAGCAAATGGCAGAGGAGTAATAACCGAGCTGGCTCCAAGTATCAGAAATATGTTGAAGATGTTTGATCCGACAACATTACCGATTGCTATATCACTGTTACCTTTATAGGCTGCCACCATACTTGTTGCCAGTTCCGGAAGCGAGGTGCCCATAGCCACTATTGTGAGTCCTATAACTGTTTCGCTCATTCCCCAGCCGATTGCCAGCTCTGTTGCGCTGCTTACAATCAAATCTCCTCCAAAAACAAGTGCTCCTAAACCTCCGGCTAAATAAATCAGAGATAACCACACAGAAAGGCTGCTTTCATTCTCAGTAACCTCCTCCTCTTTAATCTCCCCTTTTTTGGCAGATAAGAAGATGTAGTACATAAAGATTGCAAAGAATAGCAACAGAATTATTCCGTCACTTCGGGTAATTAATCCGGGTGTGCCATCGAGAAATGTGTCTGATGCAACAAAAATTAGTGCAAGCGAGGCCAGAATTGCAAAGGGAATCTCGATTTTTACAAGAGAGTTTTTTAGTCCGATTGGGCTTATAATTGCAGTAAACCCTATAATAACAAGAAAGTTGAAGATGTTGCTTCCTATTACATTGCCAATCGCCATACCCGGGGCATTGTCGAGACTCGCAATAATGTTAACGGATAATTCAGGTGCAGATGTTCCGATTGAAACAACTGTAAGACCTATTATCAAGTCGGAAACTTTAAGTCTTTTAGCTATTGAGGAGGCACCTCTTACAAGGTAATCGGCTCCGGCGATAAGAAGGGCGAATCCAACGATTAGCAGCAGGTAGTTCATTATTTGCGGATTATTTTAACAACTCCTCCATCTCCCAGATAGATAATCGACGATGGTTTTCCGGTAAATCCGGCTTCCAGCTCCGGGTCTGCCTGCCATTTGGTTTTTTCGGTAACCTCATCTTCAAACTCTTCAAAAAGAGAGGGGTATTTCTTGTCTGTGAAGCTTTCGGTTGCTGTCACAATTGCTCTGCCGTATTTTTTTAGTAGGGCGGTGCAGAATGGATGGGTTACAACTCGGATTGCAGCGGATTTGTCTTCTGAAACAATTTCGGGAGCTACGTTCATAACTTTTGGGTATATAACAGTAAGGGGGGTATCTGAGACCTCTACCACCTCCTCGGCAATTTCGGGTACCTCTTTTACATATTTATATACACTGTTCATATCCGGAACCAGAAGTGTCATCCCTTTATTGGTGCTGACTCCCGATACCGAGATTAATCTCTTAACGGCCTCTGAATTTGTGGCGTCACAACCAAGTGACCAGACGGTGTCGGTGGGAAACAAAATTAAACCACCCTCTTTTAGTGCTTTAACGGCCTCTTCTACTGCTTTCCTGATTTGAGCTTCCATTTTTTGCGTTTCTGTTTAATTCAAGTTTGTTGCAAAATTATGATTTATCTTCTGTACTCGTTAATTGTCCTGGTATAAATTTCAAATAACTTTTCGGCAGTTTTATCGTTCCTGAATAGTCTGGCGTGGTCGAATCCTCGTTCTTTCATACTGTGCTTAAGAGTGGGTGAAGAGAGTATCATCTCTATTTTGTCGCCTATATCGCTTGGCGAAAGAGGATTTACATAAAGCGCTGCATCTCCTCCGGCCTCTGCCATCGATGAGCCTCCGCTTGTTATAACAGGAACTCCGTAAGTTATTCCCTCAAGTACCGGTATGCCGAATCCCTCTGAATGTGAGACATAGACCAAAGCCTCAGCCAGCGAGTATATTGCTGGCATAAGTGAAAAATCGGCATCGTGTATCATTATCACGCGGTCTCTTATCCCCAGTGATTCTGCTGTTGCGGCAATGGTAAGTGCATATGGTGTCCATCGGCCAAAGCAGTATAGCTTAATGTCTTTGGGTAGTCTTGGAAGTGCTTTAACTATGCTCACTACGTTTTTTCTCTCCTCTATTGCTCCCATCGCTACTATAAAGCGTTTGGGGAGGCTGAATTTCTCTTTTACAAGCTGAATCTTTTCGGCAGAGGCCTGTGTGTAAAATTGTGGATCGCAACTTGGGTGTACTATATCGATTTTTGAGCGGTCTGTTTTAAAAAACTCTACAATGTCGTCTGCTGTCTGTTTGCTTACAGCAATAATACGGTCGGCAGCTTTAATAGAACGGGATGCTCTGTTTGTGTAAAGTAGTCTGTCTAGTGCCCGGTAATACATGGGGTATCTTTGGTGATCGAGATCGTGTATTGTTACGACTTGTGGAATATTTGTTTTGCCGGGCGGGAGTTCGCCGGTAAGTCCGTGGTAAAGGTCTAATTTGTCTCTCTCTATGGCTTGTTTAATTGAGTATGCTCTCCATAAGGCTGTGGAGATTGCCGGAAGTCCCGTTGGGGTGCGAAGTGTCACATTTGGACTGTTCCTGAAGGCGAACTGCGGGTGATCTTTATATGGCGGGGTGTAGAGATAATATTCGTTATAGTTAAAGAAGTGGGTTAACGAGGTTATGGCAGAGCGGCTGTAGTTGCCCAACCCCCCAAAGTTTTTTAATGCTCGTCTGGCATCAAATCCGATCCTGTACATTGTTTAAGGTATAATAATCTCTGTTACAACGGGGTAGTGGTCGGAATATCTTATCCTGGAGGTCTTGTGGCTTAGGCTCCAGATAGGTGACGGATAAAGAATGTAGTCAATTCTAAGCAGAGGCCAGAAGAGGGAGTAGGTTGCGCTGAACCCTTTTCCGGCCTGCCGGAAGGAGTCTTTTCTGTTTTTTGTTAATTTGTTGTATGTGTACGACATTGGTGTGTCGTTGAGATCTCCGCAAATAATTGCCGGATAGTTGCTGCTATTAGAGTGCAAAACTATAGAATCGACCTGTTGGGCTCTCTTTCTGAATGTTCCTGCCATTCTGTCGTGAACTTCATAGATTTCATCTGTAACATTGCTGCTCTCTCTCATTTTTTTAACCAGTGCAGTAAATGATATTGAGTGTGATTCGAGGTGGGTGTTGTATACCCTTATGGTTTTGTTCTGAAGCTGAATGTCTGTATAAATACAGAGGTTTGTGCTTGCTTTGAAAACAAGTTTGCCTTGATCTATTATCGGGTATTTACTGTAGGTAATGTTGCCGAATTTTCTGTTACTTCTGGTTCCAAAAAGGTGGTAATATCTGTATGGATACTGGCTCAGGATTCCATTAATTTCTGAAGTATCTCTTATGTAAAACTCCTGGAAACAGACGATATGAGGGTTCTCCTCTTTTATAAACCTGCTGATCCCTTCTATGTTAAAAGTTCTCTCTTTGTTTTGCCCCTGAGTGAATGTACCAACATTGTAGGTGCAGATTTTCAGAGATTCTCCCTCCTTGTCGATGTTTACATCTCCCCACCTGACAAACAGTTCTGCAAACAGGATTGACGGCAGAAGTGCAGCGAAGGTTATCCAGACAGCCCCGGATCTTCTTAGTATCCCAAGCAGGAGGATGAACAGGTTCACCAAGACTAGCGGAATGAAATATAATCCGAAATAGAGAGGGATGGAAGTGACTGAGGGGTTGATGTATAGTGAGATATATGACATAATAAGGGCAACTGCCGCTGTAACAACCGTCAGCCGGAAAAGAAGGGCCAGTGGCCAGGGTGATCTTTTTCTTCTGCTTCCCATTCAGGGTTTTTTAAAAGTACATTCTGTTCTTTTTCTTCCAGTATATAATTAGAAGGTAGCCGAATAACATACCTCCAAGGTGGGCAAAGTGGGCAATGTTGCTTCCCTGATTTGATAACCCAAGGTAGAGCTCTATTGCTCCGAATATCATTACGAACCATTTTGCTTTTAGCGCAATAGGCGGGAAAATGAGCTGTAAAACATTGTTAGGGAATAACATTCCATAGGCCAGCAGAACTCCGAAAACTGCTCCTGAGGCACCAACCGTTGGAGTCATATTAAGTATCTGAATGCTGTTTGCTGCCATCATATTTCCTGCTTCGTATGCGTTTTCCAGAGCCGATACCTCAAGGAAGAGAACAAGTGAGTGAAGCAGTGCGGCTCCAAGCCCTGTAACCATATAGTAGATGAAAAACTTCTTGCTGCCCCATACCTGTTCAAGTACTATCCCGAAGATTATCAGGGAGTACATATTGAAAAAGAGGTGCAGGAAGTTCCCGTGCATAAACATATGCGTTACAAGTTGATAAGGTTTGAACAGCGGAGAGTCAAAATAAAATAGGGCAAACTTCTCATACATGAAATCTCCGGTGAGCATGCTTATCAAAAGCATTATCGCATTAAGTATTACAAGATTTTTTACTACCGGAGGCATATTGCCCAAAAAGCCGGATCCTCTGTTTATATACATGATAATTGTTTTCTAAGTTTGTAATTATCTTTTTAACGGTTGCTGTTTTTGTATCTTCTTACTATCTGTTTAGCAATGCAAATATCTCATCAACGCTTATTACTCTCAGACAGTTGTTGCCTGCAGGTGTAAAATTTGGTTCTCTGCATGCAAATAGTGTATCTACCAAAGTTTGTGCCTCAAGATTGTTCAGAGGTTCATTTTTTCCTGAACTACCTGCTTTAGCCAGTTTAGCAGCCAGTTGCTCTACAGATCTTTTACCAAAATCTTCTCCACCTTCTGAAAGCATCTCTGCCAGATTGTCCAGAATTTCCTCCATTGATTCAAATTCATCGGGAAATCCTTCTGGAAGTGCACTTACTGTTATCCCCTCCTGGTTAATGGATATGTCGAATCCAAGATATTTAAGAACGCTCTCATTCTCTTTTAAAATTGATATTGTGTTTAATCCTGCCTCGACACTAACCGGAAAGAGAGATTGCTGAATTACTCCTTGTCCGTCACGGAGTGTATCTGTGTATTTTTCGTAAAGTATTCTCTCTCTGGCTCTTTTAATGTCAATCAGGATTACTCCGCTTTTGATCGTTGTCATTATATACTTGCCAGCAATCTGAATGAGCGGTTTGGCAGGGATTGCCTCGTCGTTAAAGAGTGGGTTTGAGTCTTCGTTTGATGAGTATGAGAAGGCGTGACCGGATCCAGTATTATCTGCAGAGTGAAATCTGCGGTCAATCTCCTCGGTGCTCTCTCCGCCAAGATCTTTGAAGGGGTTAAATAGCGGGTCGTAATTGATTTTTGGAGGAGGAACGTAAAAGTTTGTGTTCACTTTTGGAATCTCTGGAGCCCCCTCTGTGTCAAAATCGATGCTTGGCATAAATGAGTTTTTGCCGAGAGATTCTCTTGTAGCTGAGTAGAGTATGTCAAAGATTGCCGAGTCATCTTCAAACTTAATTTCAGTCTTTGATGGGTGAATATTTACATCCAGCTTCTGAGGGTCGGTCTCGAAAAAGATGAAGAACGAGGGTAGGGTTCCTTCGGGGATCAGACCTTCGTAAGCCTTTAGCAATGCCTTTTGGAAATAGGGGCTTCTAAAGTAGCGGTTGTTGGCAAAGAGGTACTGATAGCCGGGTGTCTTTCTGGCATCTTCCGGTTTGCCAATGTAGCCGCCTATGTTTACAATCGAGGTTTTTACCGATATCTCTACGAGCTCTTTGCCCATATCCTTGCCGGCTGTGTCCTGAATCCGTTTTTTAAGGGTTGCCGGTGGCAGGTTGAGAATCTCTCCACTGTTGTGAGAGAGTCTGAAGTGGATGTTAGGGCGGGTAATGGCTATTCGTGAGAATTCGGCTACTATCTGCCTGAACTCTGTAGAGTCTGATTTCAGGAATTTTCTTCTTGCAGGGATATTGTAAAAAAGGTTTCGGACAATAAAGTTAGACCCGTTTGGCGTGGAAACCTCGCCCTGCGATACCTGCTTAGATTCTGCAAATTTTATCTCAAAACCGGTCTCATCCTCGGCTCTCTTTGTGCGTAAGGTAACCTCGGCAACCGAGCAGACAGAGGCAAGTGCCTCTCCTCGGAATCCGAATGTGTTTATGTGACTGAGATCTTCTGCGGTTTCTATTTTTGAAGTGGCGTGCCTGAGAAATGCGGTTTTTGCATCTTCGGGAGACATCCCGCAACCGTCGTCAATAATCTGAATCAAGGTGCGTCCCGAGTCCCGGATTATTACATGAATGTTCTCTGCGCCGGCATCAACAGCGTTCTCTACAAGCTCTTTAACTACAGAGGCCGGCCGTTGCACCACCTCTCCTGCTGCAATCAGATTGGAAATATGAGTCGGAAGTACTCTTATCATGTGCAATTTTTACGAAAGGCGAGTTCTAAATAAAGAACAGGCCGATTGATTTGGCAAAGAAATAGAGGGCTGTGGCAAGTCCTACAATGGAGATAAGAACAATAATTCTCATGACAAAGGGAGAGCCGGCCTGTTTGCGGTTCTCGTACACTGCCTTGCGAAAATTGGTCCTGATGTTTCTTCCCGGTACATAGTCGTGTTCCTTTCCCTTCTCCTCTTCCCTTGCACGGGCAATTCTCTCTTCGAGTGCCTCTTTGCGAGGGTCATAGTAGCGGGGCTGATAGTTGAAGACTCTGTGTTTAGGAGTCTTGAAAAAGCTAAAATTTAAACCCATAACCCTAATTTTATCTCAACAAAGATAACAATAAATATAGGATTTTTGTTTTAGCTTTGTGTTACATATGACAATTAAGTCTAACCACAAGGATTAAGCTAAACTCTAATGTGGCATTAATTTAAATTGCATAGACATGTACAGAATAGGAAACGGATATGATGTTCACTCGCTGGCAACTGGCTTCCCCCTCTGGATCTGCGGGATAAAGATTGAACACGAAAAAGGCTGTGTTGCCCACTCAGACGGGGACACACCCATTCATGCCTTGTGCGATGCAATGCTTGGGGCATTGGCCCTGGGCGACATTGGAAAGCACTTTCCCGACACCTCTGACCAATACAAGGGGATAGACAGTAAAATTCTACTCAAAGAGGTTTGCACATTAATTGCCCGGCACGGCTACAGAGTTGCCAATGCCGATATCACAATTGCCCTGCAGCGCCCAAAGCTTGCCCCACACATTGTTGAAATGCGTACCCTGCTGGCAGGCATAATCGGATGCACAGCAGACCGCATCTCAGTAAAAGCTACTACAACCGAACGCCTCGGCTTTGTTGGCCGAGAAGAGGGCATCGAGGCCTACGCAACCGTCCTGCTTGAGAAAATCTAAACACGGGCAAAATCTCCGCGCCAGTTTGGTGTATATGCTTGATTACTAGCGGTGTGCCAAACAGACTTTGGTTCAGAAATGTTAATATTCATAAAGCCTAGTTTGTAAAGTGTTAATTTACAGGGTGTAGAACAAAAGTGGTGTAGGGTTTTTTGCACTCTTATTTGCAAATAGATTAATGGTCAATTACATTAAGAAATGGTTGATTTTAAGTTATAGTGTAAGTCTTAGGCCAATAGATTGTTACAATGTGGATGTGCCTTAAACTTGAGGGGTGATTCGTGTAAGGAGCATTTATTCAGTGATTTACGTTAAGACTTGAGTTGTTAGCATAAGTCTCAGACAAATAGGTTGTTCCGGTATAGATGTGTATTAAACTTGTGGAATCATGAGCGTAAAGTGCATATATTTAGCGGCTTATAAAATGACTTGAATCAAGCAGTGGTTGCAGACGGGTTTCGTAGACCTCTTTGCGGAACAGACGGTAGTGCGGGTCATATTGCTGAGAGTAAATCTCACTGTGGTGAACCACATACTTGCCCTTTGCGAGCAGAGAATCCAGAAACTTAGAATCCTTATCGAAATCCGGCAATTGCGGGTACAGCCTCCTTATAACCCTCTCGATTTTGCGCCACTCTACCCTCCACTCCTCAACAGAAGGCATCTGTACACCCTGTGCACTCTCCATAAAAGCCTCCATAAATGTAGAATAATCAACAACTCCATCCTTCAGTACCACCAGATCGACCCGCACAAAGTTCCCCTCCCAGCCAGTAACCTCGGCACGACTAACCTGTGACGGCCCGGTCACACTTTGAAGTTCCATTCTGAGGTAAGCCCCCGCAGCAGCCGAATCCGCAATCATATGGCCCGGACCGAACTTGTCATGAAAAAAGTTCTTGTACACATCAACAAGCCGGGAATCAGGGTAATGACTAATCTGTAGCGCCACACTCTCGGCAACCCTCTGCTCAAACACCCCGCCATTACCACACGAAAGCACCAATAAAGCCGCCACAACCACAGCAATCCCGGCTGAAAGGCTAACCACACTTACGGAAGCAATTTTCCCCCTGGTTTTAGATAAAACGCTAAACATAGCTTTTAACCTGTTGTCTGCAATAACTACGTATACATCACGTCTGCATAAAGATACACAACCCCCTCGCCAAATGCGGGAAACCCCTTGAAGCAGAAGATTAAAAGTTCTCATAGCACCCAAAGGTATATAAATCGCTCAAAAGAATTTGTCACATTACAAAAAAGTATTACTTTTGCACTCCAATTCCGGCGCGATAGCTCAGATGGTTAGAGCGCATGATTCATAATCATGAGGTCCCCAGTTCAATCCTGGGTCGCGCTACAAATACCAAACGCCCTGCCTACAAGCAGGGCGTTTTTATGTTTGCACCCGTCAAAAGCTTGCTTTTGAAAGGAAGCAAACATAAAAAAACAGTCTGCAAAGCAGACTGGAGTTTGGGGGTATTTGGGCTGTTTTGCCGACCATTCCAGGATCAACGACCGCAGGGAGGTAATCCTGGCCTTGGGCTGTATTGCCGACCGTTGCAGGATCACGGAGCAAAGCGACGTAATCCTGGCCTTGGGCTGTATTGCCGACCGTTGCAGGATCAACGACCGCAGGGAGGTAATCCTGGCCTTGGGCTGTTTTGCCGACCATTCCAGGATCAACGACCGCAGGGAGGTAATCCTGGCCTTGGGCTGTATTGCCTACCGTTTCAGGATCAACGACCGCAGGGAGGTAATCCTGGCCTTGGGCTGTATTGCCGACCGTTCCAGGATCAACGACCTGAGGGAGATAATCCTGGAAAGACATCAGAAGCGCTGCTGCTAATAATTTTATTACTAATAATGTTATTACTAATAAATTTATTATGTATCTTTACTGAACCAAAAATTCAAATCATTATGGAAAACAAACCATTCATATTTGGGGTAGCAACATCGGGAGACAACTTTACAGACAGAGAAAAGGAGACAGCCCGATTGCTCTCAAATTTTACACATGGGGTTAATACAATCTTGATCTCACCTCGCAGGTGGGGTAAAACCTCTTTAGTAAAAAAAGTATGCAATTTAGCTCAGTCAAGCCAATTGAAAATAGTTTATTTAGACATTTTCTCTTGCCGAACAGATAATGAGTTTTACACTGCTTTCGCTTCTTCTGTTTTAAAACAGACCTCCTCAAAATTTGAAGACTTAATGGAATATGCTAAGAATTTTTTATCTCGCATCAGTCCAAAATTTACTTTCGGTCCAGACCCTATCAGAGACTTTTCAATATCATTTGAGTTAAATCAAAAAAACAATGATGTTGATGAGATTTTGCAATTGCCGGAGATGATTGCAAAAAAGAAGGGTATTAGAATAGTCATCTGTATTGATGAGTTTCAGCAAATAGCTGAATTCAAAGATTCCAAATCATTTCAGAAGCGTCTGCGTTCGGTATGGCAACTTCAACAGTCAGCCTCATACTGCCTGTTTGGTAGCAAGAAACACTTGATGAACGAGCTTTTTGAAAAGAGAAGCTTGCCATTCTACAAGTTTGGAGATGTGATGTATCTCCCAAAAATATCAACAGATGACTGGATTTCATATATATGTGAGCGTTTTGAATATACCGGGAAATCAATATCAAAAGTGTTGGCAGAAAGAATTTGCCTTACAGTAGATAATCATTCGTCATATGTTCAGCAATTGGCATGGCTGATATGGATTCAAACTAAGGAAAAGGCAACCGAACAAAATTTTGCAGATGCACAGCAAGATCTTATTGTTCAAAATTCTCCTTTGTTTGAAAAGCAGACCGAGAATCTCTCTTCATATCAGATGAATTTTTTAAGAGCATTAGTAGATGGCGTTAAAAGTGAATTTTCCACACAGGAGGTTCTTCAAAAATACCAATTAGGATCCTCTGCAAATGTGAGTATTATAAAACGAGCTCTTATTAAAAAGGAACTAATTGAGATCGATAATAAACAAATTTCTTTAGCCGACCCGGTATTGAAGTTGTGGCTTATGAAAGAGCTTTCTATTTAGCCGGAGCACTTAGTAATTAAAGCAATATAAGCATTGTTTTGTTGAGTTAATATTGCTAAATTGACACAAATTGAGGAGGAGCGAGATATGAAGCAGGAGAAACATGATCAGATTGCCTATTTCAAAGCATGGCTGGAAAGCAGAAGATACAGCAAAAGTACAATTAAAACTTATACAGAGGCAATAAAAGTCTTTCTTAGTTACTGCTGTGAAAAACACCCGTCAGAAATTTCCAACACCGATTTAGTGTTATTCAACAGAAATTTTATAATTAAAAAAGGTTATTCAGCATCATACCAAAATCAAGTAATAAATGCCATTAAGTTATTTTATCTTAAAGTAGAAAATAGGACAATATCATTAGACGAGATTGAAAGGCCTAAAAGGTACCGCCCATTACCAAAAGTTATACCAAAAGAGGCTATTGAGAAGATGCTCACAACAATTCCAAATTTAAAACACAAAACAGCATTGACAATTATTTATGCTTGTGGGTTAAGGAGAGGAGAATTGATAAACCTAAAGCTAAACGACCTTGATTCTAAACGGCTAACAATCACTATAAAAAAAGGAAAAGGACAGAAAGATAGAGTGCTTCCGGTAAGCCAAAAATTGATGAATTTGATAATTAAATACTACAAACTTTACAAGCCAGTGCATTATCTGATTGAGGGTCAAGTTAAGGGAGAAAATTACAGCGAGACAAGTCTTGAAAAAATTTTCTACAAATATTTGGGTAAAGTGTATAAAAATCATAATTTTACGCTGCATTGCCTACGGCATAGCTACGCAACTCATCTTTTAGAGGCCGGAGTCAGTTTGAGGTACATTCAAGAGTTGCTTGGCCACAAAAGCAGTAAAACCACAGAAATATATACACACGTTAGTATGACCGGCTTGAAAAACATTAAAAATCCCACAGACGATTTTGATTTATAATAAAAATAACCCCCCACAAACGTTTGGTTAGCCAACCATATTTCAGAAGCTAACCGTAACTTTTATACAGCTATAAACAAGTTGGCGGTAATTTGAAGAAACAATTAACAACGAAAAACATTCAAGAAAATGAAGCTATAAGTAACTGTAAGATAGAATAAGAATTGAAATATCCTTTAATACGCAAAGTAGAAA
>JAVBVW010000004.1:0-7803 GCA_036677745.1 Bacteroidales bacterium | reverse complement strand
TACACGAAAGTGGCGCGAAGATCACCAATCACTCTACTCAAAGGCAACATTTGTTTTCCGATAATTTTCCGCGGCTACTTTTCGGGAACGACGAGGACTGTTTGACGACCAAAGGAAGGAGTTCCGCAGTCGCCGAAAAGTACCAGGAAAATTTGAGGGTACCTCAAAACAATCTGTTGCCGGAGTAGAGTGATGTGTCTGCATAACTTGCAGTCTAAGTGAGATATACAAAACTGACAGAGTTGAAAACAGTTAAGCCAATTCTGTATATACAATTAAATCAACTGTTTGCGAAACAACTTAAAATTACTGAGATAGGCTGACTCCAAAACTCAATTTTATAAAAGAATTTACAAAGGTATTCTCGTTGAAGTCTGTATTTCTAGTAGTATCTAAACAGCTACATACACGAAAGTGGCGCGGAGATCTTATACATCAATAAAGGAATATTGATTACCCCGATCTTCTAAGAATCTGAAAAAATCCTCCGTCTTGATTACAACGCTTGCCCTGTTATCATTTGGATGAAAACTAATCTCCTCAGCACTCTTAAGACTACTATCGATAAAAAGAGAGACATGACTTTCGACGTCGTTTATCAATCCAAACGGAGTTACAGACCCAGGCTCAACACCTAAAAATTTATTCATTCTCTGAGCAGATGCAAAAGACAATTTCCCTTGATTCAAACTTTTCTCTAACGTGTGTATATCAAGCTCCTTTGAGCACTCGAATATAACCAGATAGTGCCTGTTACCTTTATGATTTCTAAAAAAGAGATTTTTACAGTGCGTTCCGGGCATATCTTTCCAGTACTCCATTGCAAGTTCTATAGTAGGCAAAGGAGGATGATACCAAATCTTATATTGTATACTTTCTCTTTCTAAATATTTAAGAACACCCTCAATTTTATCAAGACCCTCTTTTTCAATATTTTCTTTTATAAACATTATTTCAAAAACAATAAAAAATTTATTTAAGCCATCAAACCTTATGTTAAAATAATAGTCTAATTGTAATAGACGCCATAAATTTAAACAGAAAGAATACAAGCACAATACACGGAATGAAATCTTTGTTATATTTGCACCTCGCAGATTGTGCAAATCATTTTCCATTTACACATTTGGCTTCAATACCCTTTTTATAAATTATGAGAAAATTCATACTGACCCCTTTGCTTTGTCTTATCCTCCTCCCGCTTTTAGCGCAAACAGGAGGAGATTATAAAATCTTTACAGAAAGTGCAGAAGGCTATTCAAACCTTTACAGAGGTACTGCTCCTCTTGCATATAAATTTACACATACAGGCACATACTATGCCTATTCTGCCGATTTTATGGATGGCATAGTAAAGTATAACAATAAATTGTATAGTAATCTCAAACTAAATCTCAACAGCCATCTTGATGAGCTTTACCTCTTTATAAAGCATACAGGCAGATATGTTGTTCTTAATAAAGTTTACGTCGATTACTTCAAAATGGGCGAGCGGGAATTCCGGCATATCAGGGAGATGAAAGGGAGTAAAGGTGATATGCTTTCGCCCGGATACTACGAAGTGCTATACAAAAAAGATGATTTGATCCTCTATAAAAAAATAAGAAAAACCTATGCAGAACGCATTAATCAGGCAGTAAATGCAGAGACTAAAAGCAAGGTTGAGAGGCTTTTTATCGCTTCATTTAACTACTATCTGGTTAAAGGAGAAAATGTAAAATCTATTAAAAGAGTTGGAGAGATAATCAAATTATACCCGTCACTGAGAAAAGAGATCAGGCAATTGATCAGAGAGAAAAATCTTGATCAAAAAGCAGATCGTGACCACGCATTTAAAGAGATCATAAAGTTTGTTGAATTCACAAACCCCACTAAAAAGTAATGAAAAGGATAATCCTTATTGCATTGGCATTTGCCATTCTTGATTTATCGGTTTGCTATTCACAAACTCAGAACAAGATATCACTGGAAAAGATTCAGATGGACTCACTTCGCAAGGAGGTATTCAGAGTAACAGGTATGGATCTGTTTTATAGCGTAGAGGAGGGAGAGGATACGCTGTTTGTAACAATTAATTCAACATATGAAAACTTCCTGAATGAGATCTCTGCAGAGCTACAAAAAAAGGAGTATTCACTATCACAAATCGGGAATTCCCTTTTTGTCCTGAAGGGAGTTGGAATTATGTACAAGCTTCCGGATAATTATTTTGCAGTTAATAAAACCGGAGATACATCGCAGGAACACCTTAAAGCTGTATCATTAACCGAAAATACAGCAAAGTCAGAGAATAAAATATATAAAATAGGAGATCCGAATTCACCGAAAACATCCGGCAGATCTTTGCTAAGAGGCTATGTAAAAAATCTGGAAACAGGAGAACCGCTTTCAGGTGTATCCGTTTTTATTGAAAAGCCTCATACGGTTGTAATTACAGATGCATTTGGCTTTTATAGTCTGTTAATACCTGTCGGTAGTTTTGATCTGGTTCTTAAGGGCTATGGCTTGGAAGACAGTAGGTTGATGCTTGATGTGTATGGTGACGGGGAGCTTGATGTGGTAATGAAAGATAAGGTTTATCCTCTTAAGGGGATAGTCCTCACTGCAGAGAGTACTCAAAAGATGAGGAGCACTCAGATGGGTTTGGAGAGAGTAAGGATAGACAGGATAAAACATGTTCCGGCAGCCTTTGGCGAGGCAGATGTTATGAAAATTGTCCTTACTTTACCAGGGGTTAAGTCGGTTGGAGAGTCTTCCGGCGGATTTAATGTAAGGGGAGGAGCCACAGATCAGAACCTCATTCTTTTTAATGAAGGAACAATTTACAATCCTACGCATCTTTTCGGACTATTTTCTGCATTTAACCCGGATATTGTAAATGACATTGAATTGTACAAAAGTACTATTCCGGCTAAATTTGGAGGAAGAATATCCTCGGTTCTTGAAATTAACAGCAGAAACGGAAACAGTAACAAAATTACAGGATCTGCGGGACTTGGTCTGCTTACCGGCAAGATTCACCTGGAAGGCCCGATTGTTAAAGAAAAGACAAATTTCATTGCTGGTCTCAGAACCACATATTCCAACTGGATTCTTGGTATTCTGCCCCCGGAAAGTGGTTATAAAAATGGTTCAGCATCTTTCAGGGATTTCACCTTTGGCTTAAGTCATAAGGTCAGCAACCAGAACACACTCTATTTATACGGTTATTATTCAGGAGACGGTTTTAAATTCAGTCCGGATACAAGTTATACGTACAGTAATATAAATGTTTCACTCAAGTGGAGAAATATAATAAGCGATAAGCACAATCTTGTTATTAGCAGTGGTTATGATCAATATAATTATAAGACCCAGGAGAAGGGTAACCCTGTTAATGCTTACGATATGAAGTTTAATATCAGGCAGATGTTTGTAAAGGCTAATTTCAACTGGCTGATGAACGAGAAGCACTCAATTAATTATGGAGCTAATGCCCTGTATTATAATCTTACACCGGGAGTATTGACACCTGTAGGAGAGCAATCACTTCTTATTCCAAAACGGCTGGATGATGAAAATGCGGCGGAACTCTCTCTATACATAAGTGATACATGGAATATACACGACAAATTCTCTGTTGACCTTGGTTTGAGATATTCTCTGTACTCCGCATTAGGCCCGAAAACATACTACAAATACCTTAGTGAAGAGAGAAGAGAGTCAGAAATTACAGAAACCGTAAACGCAGGTAAGGGAGAAATTATTAAGCCTTATCATGGCCCCGAACTGAGAGTTTCAGCAAGATATTCAATTAACGATGATATTTCTGTTAAAGCCGGATTCAACAGCATGAGACAAAATATTCATATGTTGTCCAACACATCTGCTGTATCACCAACAGATATTTGGAAGTTGAGTGATGCCAATATAGAACCACAAAAAGGATGGCAGGCTGCATTCGGAATATACAGAAATGCTCTTAAAAGAAGAATCGAGATTTCCCTTGAGGGATACTACAAAGAGATGTATGATTACCTTGATTATAAAGGGGGAGCTATTTTGAATATGAATGAAAACATTGAAAGAGATGTACTCAAAACTCAAGGTAGAGCATATGGAATAGAATTCCTTGCAAAAAAACCTCTGGGTAAACTAAATGGGTGGATGGCTTATACCTACTCAAAGACAATGCTCAAAGAGAGCGGAGTAAAGGAGAGTTACAGCATAAACAACGGCGACTGGTATCCGGCATCCTATGACAAGCCTCATGATTTTAAGTTAATCGGAAATTATAAGTTCACACAACGTTTTAGTATTTCGCTTAATATAGACTATGCTACAGGAAGGCCGGTAACAATTCCTATTAGCAAATATTATTACGGAGATGGTTATCGACTCTACTACTCAGACAGAAATGCATACAGGATTCCCGACTATTTCAGAATGGACTTTGCAATAAATATTGAACCTAGTCATAATCTTACATTGTGGACGCACAGTACCATTACATTCGGAGTATACAATTTAACAGGAAGAAAAAATGCTTTTTCGGTATACTATGATACAAATAACGGAACAAAAATTCAGGGATATAAATTATCAATTTTTGGAGCTCCCATACCTTATATCAATTACAACATTAAATTCTGACAGCATAGATGAAAAAGATATATATAGCAGTAACAATATTAATAGCAACTTTCTTCGTCGGCGGGTGTATTACTCCATTTGAACCGGAGGAGGTTAAGGCCATTGACAATATGATTGTTATTGAGGGGAACATACTGCAGAACGATGTCACAAAAGTTACCGTAAGCAGATCACTTACACTTAACGCAGATAATGTAATTAATTATATCTCAAGAGCGGTTGTTTGGGTTGAAAACCAAAATGGAGTAAAATATATGGGTTATGAAACCAAGCAGGGGAAAAAGATTGAATACCATATTAACACCATTGGCCTCAACCCTGCTTTAAAATATAAACTCTGCGTTAATATCGGATCTAACAGGTATGAATCAGATTTGATTCCCATATTAATGGCACCGGAGATCGACTCAATAGGCTATCATGCTGATTATGATAGAAAAAGTGTCACATTTTATGTTAATACTCATGACCCATCCGGGAATACTAAATATTATAAATGGAATTTCACAGAAGACTGGGAGTTTAAGAGTCAGTATATGTCTCTTGTCAGGTATGACAGAGATCGTAAAGAAGTTTATGATATCGAGATGGATGAAAACAGATATTATTGCTGGGGTAGCGGAGTTTCATCTTCTATACTCATTGCTACAACAGAAAATCTTTCGTCAGCTAATGTATATCAGAAACCACTGGTCTCTATGGGCTCTTCTGATCTCAGGATAAACTATCTGTATTCGATGGAACTTTCTCAGATAGCAATTACAAAAGATGCATATACATATTGGGAAAATATTCGAAAGAATTCTGATGACATTGGTGGGATTTTTGCCCCGCAACCAAGTGAAATTGGAGGAAATTTAAGGTGTGTTACAAATCCCAAGGAGAGAGTTCTGGGTTACATAAGTGCATCTTCTGTTTCAAAAAAGCGAATTTTTGCCAATGCAGAGGCGATAGATATCTACGAAGATCCCAAATATTGTGAGACTGTTCTTGTGAATGCGCAAAACAGAGTTCCTCTGGAAGATCTTTGGGACTCCGGTTTTGATATTGCGTACTACTCAGAGATGGACAACGAAAGTTTGTGGGTCACTAAAAAATGTGTAGACTGCAGGATTTTGGGAACAAAACAAAAACCATGGTTTTGGCCTACAGATCATAAATAGTAGATAATAATATATTTATATATCAGAAAATGAATATTATCCGTTTAAAATACATATCAGCTCTGCTAACATTTATTTTTATATTTAATATAAGTAATGTCAGGGCAGAAGAGAGGGTCGCCGAGAGAATATATGTCTCTACAGACCGGGGTTCATATCTTGCCGGAGAGAATCTATGGCTATCTGTGTACTGTATGAATTTGTCCGACTCTTTAAAACTATCATCTCTTAGCAGTGTTGCTTATGTCGAGATACAGAGTCCTGCCTCTGTTGTATTGACTGCAAAGATTTATCTGATAGAGGGAAGGGGGAGTGGTAATATATTGATACCCCCTTCACTTGCTACCGGAAATTATAAACTTGTAGCATATACAAGACAGATGCTAAACGAAGATAATCCCCTGCTTTTCGAAAAAATCATACCGATATTTAACGTACTGTCTACTGAAAGAGTACCGGGAAATGTAGATGTAGTTGCCGACTCTGTTGAGTATAATCAGGGATTGCAAAGAACATCCGGTTTTAACCTCTCTACATTGGGTTCACAGGGGTCTGTTGAGATCAACTTCGGACCGTCAGGAAGAGTGTTGCCTTTAAACAGTACCGTCTCTGTAACTTTGTCAAATAACACCGGTAAGTTTTCTTCAATAAACATGTCTGTAGTAAAGGCAGATTCATTACCTTATGATAATAAGGCGAGTATCGGCAACTTTACAAGATCTTTAAAAAGAGAGTCTGTTAGCTATAACAATCGTTATATTCCTGAATACGAAGGTGAAATAATTGACGGATCAGTTCAGACGAATAACGGAAACGGTAAACTGTGGGATAAAGTAATATTCCTTTCTGCAGTAGGAGAAAATGCAGAGGTTTATTCATCAGTTATTGACAGTACCGGACACTTCCGTTTTTACACAAATTCAATATTCGGTGACAGGGAAATAGTTCTGGAGGTACCTTCTGCAGACTCAAATATTTCCTTAACATACCAGATTAATGATCCTTTCCTCAAAAAAACAGGTGGAGAGTTACCAAAACTCAGTCTTGATAAAAATTTTGAAAAAACTCTGAATGAAAGAAGTATTGAAATGCAACTGGGAAGGAGATTCAGAATAGATACACTTTTTGAAAAGCTGCCATTTCATAACGACCCGCTTCTGAGAACAAAGCCGGTAGTTTATAAACTGGATGACTACACAAGGTTCCCCGTAATGCAGGAGGTAATTATTGAATATATTACAGAACTTAGATTCCGAAAACTCGAAGGCAGGCATGATTTGCAAATGAGATGGGAAGACAGTTATAAATCACTGGCATACTCAAGAGGTAATACATTAGTTCTTCTTGATGGAATTCCGGTCTTTGACCATTCCCGGATTTTTAACTATGATCCGCTTAAGGTGAAATCGATATCCATATATGGTGCTGAGTTTTTTGTAGGATACGCCAGTTTTGAAGGATTGGTGCTATTAAATACATATAAGGGAGATTATCCTGGCCTGACATTTAATAAGAACGCCAGAATAATTGATTTCAATGGAGCTCTGTATCCCTCAAAGTTTACAGCATCAACTGTTACTAAAGCAGATAACTTTCCGGATATGAGATCGCTTCTTTACTGGAATCCACAGATAAACATAGAGACAGGGAAATCTAAAGTGATTGATATTCATACATCTTCGCTTCCCGGTAAATACTATATTATAATTGAAGGTATAACATCTGACGGGAATCCGGTCGAATATTCAGCTGAATTTACTGTGAAATAGCCTTTTTTGAGGGGGCTTGAATAATTCTTTGCTAAATACTGCAGAAATATTTGTTAGTTTAGAAAAGATGTGTACCTTTGCACTCCCCAAACGCTGGGGCTGTCCTGAGAAGGGCGATAGAGAATAGGATCTTTGAAAATATTGGAAGACAAGTACAATTTTAACAGTACAATAAAGAGTAGAGCGTTAGTTCTTTTGAATTAAGAAATAAGAGTTACGGTTCGAGCGAACATTATAAA